>JBAZGO010000060.1:0-30574 GCA_041652995.1 Prolixibacteraceae bacterium | reverse complement strand
ATTTCATCTTTCACCCCTTTGGCAACATATGCCATTTGCTGATAACCTCCCGGTTGGCCATGATCCCTCGGGTCTTCGTTCTCGCCATAATATATCCCAATTCTTGTCCCTCTGGGTGCGTTTACTCTCAACCGGATCCAACCTGCCATGTTCGTGCCGGCATCCGCCCAATAAGTATCCCTGTCTTTTCTTTCGACCTTAACAGGACCAGTCCTTTTCACGATCCTTATTGGTTCACAAAGCTGGGCTTTCAACGCTCCGCCAGGCGAAGGGGCCGATTCTACCTTGTCCCACGAAGCATCGTTGAAACCGTTCTTATTCCAGTCAGGGATCTCTTTGGTAGCATCATACAACTCACCCATGTGCGGACAATCGTAAAGAATTGGCCCTCCGGTCACTTTCCAACTCAAATCACTCACCATATTTTCTTCGGAACCATCGGTATAAGTAATCTTAAACCGGCACATAAGTTTCGGCTGACCGATGTAACCTTCCTTTTTGTAAAACCCCCAATGATCAACGGCCAACATGCCATAATTACCGCGGCCCAACATGACCCCGATGGTATTCTCACCCTTTTGAAAATTCTTGGTTACATCATAAGCCGTGTAGAGTATCGTTTTTTTATAGTTGGTCCAACCCGGATCAAGCTGATGATCCCCTATACGCTGCCCATTAACAAATAGCTCATTGTATCCGATTCCGCTTATAAATGCTTTGGCGCTTTTTATTTCTTTGGTTGCCCTGAATTCTTTCCGGTACAGTGGAGCCGGATCGTAAGGATTGTCATGAAAATGGTACCTTTCCCACATCGACATCCGTGCACCAAAGTAACTTGGCAGATACCATTCCGTGCATTGCAGCTCAACCTCTTTTCGTTTCCACCAGTCGGTTTCCCATTTTTTCTGGGTTCTCCAGGCGATCCATTGGGCTCCGTTCCAGTCATTGACAGCAAAAAGACCCGTAGAAAAAGTTGACGTTTCGCTCCAGGCTGAAGCGATCTTCTTTCTATCCCAAACCATCACCTTCCAGAAATAATCGGAGGCTGCCTTCAGTGGTTTTCCTTTATAAACAATATGAATACTCTGGGAAGAACTTTTTTTGCCCGAATCAAACATATCCCCCAGGTTCTTATCCATATTCTCCTTGCTGGATGCAACGATGATCCGGTATCCCGTTTGAAACTGACCGGGTTCATCGGATTGTAACTTCCAGTAAAATCGTGGATCGGGCATGTCGATCCCCTGGGGATCTTTTAAATATTCGCATCTAAGCTCCACTGCCTCAATTTGAGCCTTTCCTATAAATCCGACTAAAATCAATATAGCGGATATAAACATCTTACAACATCCCATAAATAAATCGAATAATGAAATTTCAGAAAAACAGAATCCTGTTTTATATGCAACTAAATTCGAATTAGTTATACTCTAATTTGAAATTCAGTAAACGAGTAATAGTAACTGGCGAATAGCCTGCAACCTTATAGTGTAAATAATCGCTTATTATTACTTCATTTCTTAGTTCTGATTTTGCTACCAGAAAAAGCGAAATACATAATATACAGATAGGCAGGAAGACAAACCAGATAAGCGACCTGGTGAGAGGCGACATCAGCAACATACCCGAATAATAAGGGAAGGAATGCTCCGCCAATGATCCCCATAACCAGGAAAGAAGATCCCATCTTCGTAAATTTCCCCAGATCGGCAATGGCTAAAGGCCATATGGCAGGCCACATCAACGCGTTGGCTAAACCAAGAAGTGATACCAGATAGATGGAAATGCCAACCGGGATCGTCACAATCAGGATTGTTATCAAAACGCCTGACAAGGTTGACAGGAATAATGCTTTACCCTGGCTCACAAATTTCGGGATAAACATTACGCCAAATAAATAACCAACCACCATAGCTGCCGACACAAACCAGACATAATTCTCCGGCGAAGGCAAATTCAACATGGTCGCATAATCATTGATTGTCCCTAATGCAATATACTCAACCCCAATATCGAAAAATATTGCAAAAACGCCCAACAGCAAATGAGGAAACTGAAAAATACTTGTTTTTGAAGCTGCATAAGATGATTCGGATGAGGCATCTTCTTCTTCGCCAATAGCCATAATTTCAGGAAGAGGGGCGAAATAATATAAAATCCCCATAACTACCAGGATACCGGATATGATGTAAAACGGTAGAATAGTATCTTCAATCCGTACATTTGACAAATCCATAAAAACAGCAAGCATTAGTGAGGCTACCGCATAAAAAGTTTTATTGCAGATGCCCATAATGGCGATACGCTTGGCTGCGCTTTCAGGCGGCCCCAAAATGGTGACATAAGTATTCACTGCTCCGGTCAGCAGGGTTTGCCCCATGCCACTAATAAATAAAGCCATCAACAACAATGGGAAACTGACAAGCTTTGCCGCAGGCGCGATTAAATAAAAACCCAGAGCCATGATCAAGAATGCGATGATCATCCCTCCCTTATACCCAAACTTCTTAATAATTGCCCCGGAAGGGAGCCCAAAAACCACAAAAGATAAGAAAGTCGCAGTCATCACCAGGTACGACATGGTTATTGAAATATGAAATGCCTCTTTCACAAAAGGAACAAAAAATGCATTGATCCCAAGAGCGAAGCCGAGTACTGCGAACATTGAACCTATTAACATCATAGGAACAACCAAAGTTTTTTTGTTATTGGTCATAGTCAGATCGTTTTATAAAAAGCATTTAGTTCTTTAAAGATGAACATTTATTCAAAAACAGACTAATGAAGATAGGCAACTGATTGCAGTAACGCGCGATCATCGGCAAACGAACTATCGTCTGCATCAACCACATATTCAGTAGTTATTTTAACACTAAGTTCGGTTCCCGGAATAAGGGTATCAGGACAACCTCCACAGGCTTCTATTTCCATAAATTCGGAAGGATCGCAGTAAATACTGAGTTTGACTCCCTGATCAGAAGGAAATTGTTCGGGATTGGCATCAGAAATATCAATATATCGTTGTCCACGTGGTAAACTCCCGGCATGCCGTTTTACATGAAAATCATTGTTACTAATGAATTTAATCCAGGGTACGTTTTCCGATAATCCCAGTTGAAAACGAAAATCGGTATGCGTGTCCACAAGGTATTTATCACCCGACATTCCACGCTGCGACTGGCTCGGTTCATACAGATCACGGATATCCTCATCCGATGGCGGCGGCATAATGACCTTGCATCCCTGACCCGAATCGAACTGGCATAACGACCAGGGGGCCAGGCTGAATTTTCCCTTTTCCAATGTCCTGTCGCCGATATACCGGATTATTTCCGTGACATCCAGGGTTAGTGAGTTTTCATGCTGTTCAATTTCGATATGCCGCTCAAATTCACATGGGATACCAAGCTGTTGGTTATTTACCAAATCTATTTCAGCCTTTATCACCGCCTTGTTTTCTGCCTGTTTCACAACTTCCCAAACGGCCCCGGTTATTGCAGGAGGTACCCTCCATTCCCCTGAGCCATATTCGTACCCAAGGCAGGTACCTTCAGGAGCAGGCCATAAGGCATCTCCTCCAGGATTCTGATAGGCATTCCTGTTGCTGCGATTCATTATTGCCGCAGGTACAACCCTGTTAAGTACCCTGCCGTTAACAACGGTAAAAAGTCTTCCTTCCATATCCAATGCAGCAATAACCCCGTTTTCAAGGGTGCCGGTCAAATGCGAACGGCGATAAGATTGAGATAACAAATCTTGTAATTCCCTGCCTGTCATCTTGCCCTTATTTGCCCATTCGTTTTTTTAAATCTTCCAAAATGAATGTTTTTGCTTTATTTGCATAATCCATATTGGCTTTAACAGCAGATTGCGCATACCATTGTTTCCCGTCAAAACGTTTCATGTCCACGCCTTCGGGTGCAAATGCCAGCATTAAAGATGTTTCCTGTTCCCCTCCATGGTCTATCGGCCATTGCTTCTGAGCTTCACCACTCATAAAAGGTTCAACCCTTATCCAACTGAATGGATCGGAACCGGCTTCGTGTTCTTCATAATAATTGGCCGATGCCGTATCTTCCCCCCACCAGCCATCGCCTTTTTGGTTTTCAATGAAAGCAAATATTTCCTGTTTGGCCGCCAACCTGAAAGCAAGGTCAGTAGGCATGCCACTTACAAAATTTTCACTCTGGTGATGAAAGAATACATATATATTGCGGAAACCGATACGCAATAGGTTATAAAATAACTGGCGTGCAAACTTGTTTAAAATGTCGGCATCAATATGCATACCGCCTTTACGTTCAGGGCCGGCTACAGCATAAGAACCAGCGCCATAATAAAACGGTGGAAGTATGACTAAATCAATTTCTTTTTCAAGCATTTCCAAAGCCCCCTGGACGACCAGGGTATCAACACCAGTGTTCAGGTGTTCGCCGTGATATTCCAAAACGCCCAGGGCCAAAGCAACAGGCGTATTTTTATCAATAGCCTCCCGGATCTGGTCCGGAAACATCATTTCGTAACGCATAATTTTTCCCTTTCTTTTTATTTAATTGTTTCAAATTTCTATAATCTTCATGAATTTGGAAGAAAGCATTTCAACCCCTCCTTCTTTCACAATAACCCCGTTTTCCCAACGAAGGCCGAAGTCGTGATCATAGAAAAAAGTATCGACCTGGAAGGTCATGTTCTTCTGCAACTCGTAGTTCGATGTAGATTCCATCCAGGGTTGCTCCACTTCCATCATTCCAATGGAGTGACATGGACCATAGAGCATCTGTTTTTCAAAACCACGCGATTTGACCCAAGCTTCGTAATCTTTTACCACCGCACTGGCAGGTTTACCGGCAGCCATCATTTCAATCGTCTTGAAATGCGCTTCCAAACCAAAATCGACCAGTTTCTTCTTCCGTTCAGGCAACGGGCCAATTGAAATTGGCAGCCCAACACTCGAAGAATATCCGCTGACACGGGCCCCAATATTAAGTTGGATCACTTCGTTCGGAATAATTTTGTTATGGGTCGGTCTCGATATGGCATTGTTGGTTGAAGCGCCGCAGAAACAATACAACGAATGGCCTTCGTATTCGCCACCATGTTTGTAGATCTCGCGCTGGGCAATCCCAATAACCTGAAATTCAGTCATCCCGGGTTTTATCTCGTTGATAATTGCTTCAACAGCCAGTTCTGCAATGGAATATGCCTTGCGCATGCAGTCAAGTTCATTTTCGCTTTTGACAAAACGCAGAGGAAGGAACGTTGAATCAGCTTTGACCAGTTCAACTTCAGGAAATTGCTCTTTTATTGACGTAACTACCGGAAGTGGTGTGATTGCCCAACCAACGATACCCAGCTTTTTAATACTGCCTTTTGGTGTGTATTTGCCCACAATATCTTTATAAGTGGCAAATGTCATTCCCGGACATTCAGGTTCTGCCGATTCACGGTATTCCACCATCTTTTCAATGTTCTTAAAAACACTGCGGTGGGCGGCATAAATCTCACTTTCAGGACCTACCAAAAGAACAGATTCGCCTTCTGCCGGAACAAATATTGCAGATGCCTCAAAGGTTGGCCAATATTCACTCAGGTACCTGACATTGGCCATGTCGGATTCGCTGGCATGAACCAGGCAGGCATCAAGGCCTTCAGCTTTAATGTTGGCCTGAAATTTTGCAATACGGTTATAAAACTCTTGATTTGGAATTGTTGTTGTGTACATAATTGACTTTTTAGTTTTTTTATTTACTCATTCTGAATTAATTATTCTCTATAGTCTGACAGCAAGTCGGATGAAGGAAGAATAGTCTTATTGAGACATCTGATCCTTTCCCTCAATTTTGATAATTTTTACTCTGCCGGGAGGAACATCTACGGTAAATGAATTGCTTGTCAGGCTCTTCGAAACCGCCGTCATCCCTATCAGTTCAGTAATCTTCAATGTCTTAATTTCTCTGAGAGACACCTCAACCTTCGCGGTTTTTGCCATGTCAAAGGACTGTTCCTTATTGGTGAATTTTGTCACCCCGTTATTGTTGATTAGATAAAGCAGCCACCCGTCGGAAATCTTGTTGAGTCCATACTCAATGTCTCCTTTAACTTCCAAAGGCAAAACCTCGCTAACGATAGATTGGAGGAAGTATTCGATGAACGGAAATTTTTTCCCATAGACCATGCTGCTCAATACATTCCCTTCCTGACTTTCCATGTTGTTGACGGGGACCAGGCAATCGACAGTGGACAGGATCACATTTCCCTTACCATAACTTTTCCTGCATGCAAGCAGGTTTCCGTCGGCGTCCATCAAAAGTGGAACCGCACCTTTTAGCACAACTGCCTCACATTGGTAGTTCTCCGCAAGACCGAACGTTTTACTGTCGGATAGCGACCGGACGGGGCTTTTCACCTGAAAGAAATTTATTTGGACTTTACCTTCGCGTTCAATGCCCAGAAATTCCGAAGGGAAAAACTCGTTGACTTGTTTGATATTGAGTAGTAGCGTTCCTCCATTTTTCACATACTCCATTAGCCGATCGGCAAGGGCTTTACTTTTTGGGTATTTCCCCAACATTACGGCAACCTTGTAGTTGTTCAGCACATTAAGGGCTACCGGCTTTTGGGGTGTGTTCGGTTCTATTACATCGAAAATGTCGCCATACGGGCTGTTGCTGAGCGCACCCTCGTTGCCTTTTTTGTTCACGGGCGAATGAGGCACGATGGTGAACATGAAGGCATCAATCATCCAGTCGGGCCGCTCATAATTGAATATCTCCCACGATTTTCCGCCGTAGTTCGGGTAGCCTTGTTCAAACGGGACAAGCAACGCTACCGGAGCATAACTGGCGCCTCGTTCAGGGTTTTTCTTCGTGAACTCAAACCAGTTCTCCCAGACCTTCCCATAAGGAGAGGACAGATCCCACATCGGTTTCCCGTCCTTCGTGGACTTATGCGTATAATCCCACCATTGCTCCAGACATACATAACTCGAGCCACTCAGGTAAGCAAGGTACAGGCGCCTGGCGATCAGTGACGGGGACATTCCATAACCCGGGCCTTTCATACCCATGTTTTTTCCGGGCATACTTTGTACCGGCTCGGTAATCCGGTAACTGCAATAGTTATTGTTGGTGAACTTGCCCTGGTCGTCGTATCCGTTGTAATAAAACGCGAGGTACCACATCCAATCCCGATGATATTGGCGGGACGCTCCCCTTGCAGAGAAAAGCCCCATCTGATGGCGATAGTGTGGACCATCTTCGCCGCCGCGTGTATTTGTTGTTTCCCTCGTCAGCACCCCTTTGCTGGCCTCACCGAAAATATGGTCCAGAAAATGTGATTCGCTCATGTAACCTACCTTTTCGGCATCATTGAAGAAATATTTTACACTCGTATCGCAAACTTTTAACATCTGCGAAGTCAATTCTTCCCTGTTCTGAGGTTTGGGGAACTCCCTCTCAATGGTTTTCATGAATTCCTTGTCACCGTCTATTGGGTTCTCATACTTTCTGCGCCAAGGGGCATATTGAATAAAGCCATTGTCCGTCTCTGCGTTGATGAACCCCATGAAATTTGGATGAGCCTGTTTCCAGGTGTTGTAGGCTCCCAGGTCAAACTCAAAGTTTTTTATCAGCCTGTAGAAAGGGCGTATGGTGGTTGGCATGATAAAAAATGGAGCATTGGGCCTCTTTTCGATTAATTTAGTAAAAACATCAGGCTCCATAGCCGCCATTGACACCTTGTTGGACCCTGGAACAGTTATACTTTCATTCCAGTACAACACCCCGCTCTCCCTGAACAAAGGTGTAGCCTCCAGTTCCCGTAGGTCGGATTGGTCATTATCCACAAAAAATAATGGTTCAATCCGGTCGGTTTGCAACAGGTGCCAGAAGTCCTTGCCCATGATTAATCGTGGCTGCCAATCCTTGCTCACATTATAATCTTTCCGTGCAACAAGCATGTCTTTTCTCATTTCAAGCTTTCCTTGTGAAAAAGCCTGGAGAAAAGCTGCAAAACAAATTACCAGTATTTCCAACTTATGCATATCAATTATCTATTTTATATTTCATATAAGAAATCACTCATTTCCTTCACTCCTACTTTATTCTCTTTTACTAATTTTTCTCAGATTTATACGGAATGAATTCAGAGCTGACAGGCCATTCCTGTTCTCCGGAGAAGACTGGCTCGTCAAAAACATTCAGGAAATAAAAGGTGACACCGTCAGGTAATTCTGCTGAAACTTTTCCGTCTTCAAATAAGGCGGGAAGTGTTTTCCAAATCTGCCTGGGGTCGGGGCCGACATCGCACGTATAGCACAACTCCGCCTTTATTATTCGACGGGCAGAGATAACAGATGCACTAACCCGCTTGCCTTGACGTTCAATTTTGCCAACTTTTGGCAATGGTTCGACACCTTTAATTATTTGGTCTGCAAAACGACGATTGAGAGAATAAATCTGCCCATTGTCGCTATGTCCAAGTCCAACAACAAGACTTGAAATTGGACTGTTCCCGCAAATATTAACCGAATACTGCCAGTTTCGGTTCGTAAAGTGGATGTCAGTTGTTCCTTTTACCCAAAGGGTTGGAATCCTTATCGAAGCTATAAATCTGCCTGGATCCCACCACCGCATTTTAGTCTCGGACGTTTCAAAAACTGAGCTGTAAACAATCACTGCGAATTTGAAGCGACTATCGATAGCCGCCACGACGCTGGCATGAACTCCACCCCACGATGTACCAACAACGCCAGTCTTTTCCGGATTGACCTCAGGAAAAGAGCGTAGCAGTGAATGTGCCAGCACTATCTGGGCGATGGAGTGAAATTGCCACGATTCGTCACGGTTTGTAAAATTCTCACCCATTGTCCAACCTCCGTCAAGATGTGGACGTTCTTTCCATTTTACACTCAGAAGGGGAAGATTGCCATAGAGATCCATCGAAATGGCCGCATAGCCCCAAGAATTCCACATTTTGACATAATTAGCATATGCAGTACCATCTCCTCCATGAACCAATACAACTGCTGGCCAGCCACCTTGAGGAATAGATCCTGAAGGTGCGCTATAATAGGCGAAAACTTTTGTGGGTTTTCCACCAAAGGGAACACTCTCATAAAGCAGTGCTCTAACTCCGGAGACTTTATACTCTGTATATTTTTCCGCAGAAAAAGTATTGGGGATACGATAAAGTTCGTCAAGGTTCCAAATCTCCGAATCAGGTATTGCATTCACCTTCTCTTGTGAATAGGACAGGAAAGGGGCAGCAATAAAAATTCCTATGAATATTGCTTTTTTCAAGGCAGCAATTATGATCCCGATTTTTACGATTTTCTGATTTCTTTCCATGTGAAACAATTCCTTTTGTTAGAATAATTATCAGTCAGAATACAATCCTGTATTATTCTTCAAAAACCACCAGCGAATAACCATTATTAACCGGTATTGTGACATTGACATACCCGTCAACTATTTTGAATGGAAGTGCCTTCCTTTCAGGTGCCAGGTAAACTTTTTTAGGTGTTTTTCCATCATTGCGAAGTGAAATTTTCACATCATGCAGTTCAACCGGTTCCTCAATGATTTGAGTTTTCGAGCCCCTCAGTTCAGGAACGTAGGAAAGAAGATGCACCATTTTCCGCCCCGGTTGTTCTGTGACAAATACCCTGCTGAATGAGGGCAGTTTTTCGTATTTAACCAACGGATCTGGCAGAAATTTATCGAGTACATTACCAAATACAGTCCTCAACTCAACAGAAGCCTGATCAGCATAGCCGCTAAATATCCTATGGCTGAAGTGGGCCACTTTCCCATGAATGGTCAGAGCCGGTTTGTCAGTCACTTTATCCGGTGGGTTGTAATAAAAGGCAAACTCTCCGTCCCAACCACGATTAAAATACGGATTAATAAGACTGGCTTCCACACTGGTTCCGGGCAATGGTCCAACTTCTATTCCGGATGAATAGAGTGACAATGGCATGTCGGGCAATCCTTTGCTGAAATTCTTACCAACTGCAAAATAGGCAGGGTCAAAATCACATTCTTTGATAAATTTTATGCCCCATTCCTTTTCAAGTGCAAATTCTTTCTTTTCCTGATTTAGTCCGGAGCTACCACTTGAAATGACAGCTTTTCCCTCATCAACATGGGCTTTGATACGACGGGTAATTTCTTCGTTAAAAATGACATCATCGGGGATCACAAGTACCTTATATTTACTCCAGTCGGAAAACTCTGTAACCACATCGAATTGCTGTTTCATTTCAGAAAGCATGCGCGTGGCGCTTTTAATCTGTTTGCTACGGCCTATTTTATTTGATGTCTCAGGAGAAACAATGGCCATCTCTGTGATGTTTTTTGCATTGTCGAACCAGGGTTCCATGGTTTGCAGCTCTTTATAAATCTTTTCTATCCGATCCAAAACAGCGTTTTCAAGGTCTCCGCGCGGATGGAAATGACCACCTATGTTTGGGCGCATTCCATTGGCCAGTCCATACAACAGCTCCGATTTAATTGCAGCTTCAGGACGCAATCCCCCAAAATCGCCCCAGTCGTAGAAGCGTCCATTCATGTTCATGATTGGTTTATCGCCCAGGGTGCGCATAAAATGCGACAATACAGGCAAGTATTCATAACCCCATCCGGCAGTTGGCAGGTCCTCACATTCCATCCATGTGCCAAAGTCCCACTGATCTTCAAAGGATACCCCGTTGAAATAGAGTTGAAATTCAGGATTGATAGCTTTTGCGGCCTTGGCAATATCCCTCGACATACGAAGCGCTGAAAACTCAGAAAACTTTGTAACCTGCTCAAGTTTGTTCCAGTCAATTCCTTTTTCTTTCATTTCCTTCACGCAAATCGGGCATACACAAGGGTATCCCACCAGGCAATCGATGAAAAATCCTGAAACCGGATAATTACCGGCAATTTCTTCGACCATAGCGATAAGGTGGTCGCGATAAGGAGAGTTATAGCACATGGTCCGTACAAATGGAGTGAAGCGCGGTTCACGATATTCCCGACCGTCGAAATAGAGTGTTGTCCAATCTCGGTGGAGAAGGCCCTCCTGACTGCTGATACCTCCGTTGAGATAAGCAATCAGGGCAATGTCTTTTTGCTGACAGGCATCAGCCAGTTTACCAAAAAGGTCATACTTAAGCGAAGGGTGTTTGATGCCAATTTTGGTATCATAGTATGCCATTCCCAAGTTACAGCGGGCATGAAATGTTAGTTGATCGACACCGCAACGTTTGATACGGTCTGTGAATGCTTCAGCATCAAAATTCGCACCTACATCGGGCAATGCCGGCATGGTATGATTATCGTAAAACAAGGCGTACTTGGCATGGTGCACCTTAACCGGACCTTTTGCCTCGCCAGCTTTTCCCTGCGAGAAAGCATGACCTGCGGCTATCAGGCAAATTACTAACAATACGATTTCTTTCATCACTTAAATTTTTAGGTTATATAAAAATTACGCCTTTACTCTTTTTTGATCTCTTCGCCGACCTGAATTCAACTCGGATTGAAATGCATCAGTTTTCAGGTAAAATATGGCTGCTTTCTATGAATTTCATCCATGTATAGTGTTTCGGGATTATTCCCACATTTCATTAATCAAACCGACAGTTTCTTCAACCAGCACAGCGCCTCCGACAGGTCCAACATGATTTGCCATAGCGCTGTACCCTCCTCCGGGAAGAGCCCTCTCTGTAGGCAAATATCCTCCGGTGTCGCCACATAACTGGACAAGAAATGTTTGTTTGGCTTTGCATCTGCCAATAATCCGGAATCCATAATCCACATAGAGTTCAAAAGGATTTGTGGCGAATGCAACGTCGTTTAACCGCATGACATGAAGTTCCATACTATAAATGGTATCTGAGTCCTGATTCTGATATTGTTTTAATACATTTTCCATTGGTTTTAACCAACCAAAATCAGAGGTTTTACTATCCCACGGGCCATATTCTTTGACCTTTTCATTATCTTTCATTTCCTGGATAAACCTGTTCCATGCAGTGTTGGGAGAATTTTTATCTTCCGGCTCCCTTGAACGTATTTCATTCACCATTTTTTGTGCATTTTCATATTCTTCCTTACTCACCCTTCTGGTCGGAAGATTAATATCCTTAACCGAATGTTTAAAGACCACTTTGGTTTGAATTGAATCCTTTGCCTCAGGATAAGCTGCATCAATAACCTGCCCCAGCCTTCTTCCTATTTCAACAATTCCGGGCACATCCCACATATTGGCTTCTTTGGATTTGTAACCGCGGGGAAGGTCGCGGGGCGCTATGTCGCCTGCAGCACCACATTGTGGTAATACATATACATTTTCAGAAAATCTATCCTTAAGCTGTTTTCTTACCTCACTCCAGTAATCGGACGAGACATAGTATTTCGCTTCAGTGACCTGCGACGGGCAGGAAACATTCATGATAATCCCGGTTAAATTCTTATTCAGGTCCCAGCAAAAAAGCATATCAACGCCGGGATTGGTTGGCCCTTCAATTCCGATAAAATCATCCCGGTCAGTCCTTCCATACATTTCTGTTTTCCCGTTGGCATATTGCACACGCCGGTTATGGCCCACAACTGCATATCCTAAATTTCTGCTGATACCCGCCGGTTTACGGTTATTCCAGGCCGCAATTATAGCTTTGCATGCCCTATCCAATAACAATTTCCGATATTCGCCCGGAGCATTCGGATTGGGGGCGGAATGTGTATGTGTTGAACTCAAAAAGAGTTTTCTGACATCGAAATCCGGTATTTGCTCCTTAACCATTAACTTCAATGTATCCTGCAATCCTCTGTAAAATTGGGCTAAATCCAGCGATACCATAATAGCCTGCTCTTTTTTGCCGTTTTCGTCTGTAGATTCGATGGCACATGCAGTTGCTTTTAACGGACTTTGCACATAAGTTGATATCCTCTCGTAATACTGTCCGTACAAAGATGCAGGCCCATCCGGAGTGATATCTTCAATTGCCCAACCGATCCGCAAGCCTCCAGCTTCGAATTTTTCATTTTCAGAACAATTTGTAAAGACAATAGAAACGAAAATCGATAAAATAAAACCCATTATTGATTTTAACTTTGCCATTTTATTCCTCCTCCATTATTTAAGTACAAAAAATGAAATAATGTCGTGTTTTGTTTTTCTCTCTTCCTTTAAGGATAAAGGTTATAGCGTCTATGATTACGACAACAAATAGTTCTTATTACTTATGGTTAATTATTTTAATTGTTTAAAATTGCTTGGCATCAACACTAACCGACTCCACTGGCGCGGTACCGTATGTAACCAGTTGAGAATTACCTCCGTATCCAACAATATTTCTTAAAACAGAATTTTTCAAAGTCCCGCTGATCTGAACAATGGTTTCTGAACGGGAAATAACATTGTCGATGAATATATTGTAGGTTTCTCCTAATATATTTGGTCTTATTGTCCAATATCGAACATCTCCAATCCGGATTGCTGCATAATGCCTGTTCCTTTTGGCATTTGCAAATACCTCACCATCAATTGAGGTATCAATCACATTCGAAATAAAGATGTTAAACAATTTTATTCCATCCTGATTTAATAGTCGAATTATTCCGTGACCTCCGACACTTTTTGCCCTTATATTGTTAATCGAGATGTTGTAGATATCCTCTCCCTCTTCCGTGCTGCCAACTTCCATTCCCTTTTCCCCCCTGACACCCGTCAGTGCAACAGTATCATCGCCGGTCATCCCTGTAATATTCTCAATAACGATATCGTGACAACCTTTGCGTATATCAACCCCGTCCTGATTAGGATATTTATTCGTGTTATAAAAATCTATATTGGCAATCCGCCCGTAAGCACATCCGTTTTCCACTGAAATTGCCCAGGCCTGGGTTTCTTCCATCTTAAAACCTTCGAGTGTGAAATGCTTCGTATTGTAAAGCAAAATACCAATGGTCCTGAATCCGCTCCGATCACCAGGTGGGTCAAAATGGGCTTCCAAACCACCACTCAATACGGCGTTTCCTCTTCCTAGTATCCGGATATTTTTATTTTCTGATATTGGTCTAGTCCTTGCCCCTGCATTGGTAATGATATTGTCCTTCGTTCCGGGAGACAACCTGACCAGGCAGTCATTTAAATTCAAAGTGAAATCTGAAGGAACCACAATAGCCCTGTCGATGAGCCATTCGGCTTTTTTACCAACATTATTATATCTTGGAATCTCAATGGAATTAATTCCTGATTTTAAAGCATCTGCAATAGCTGCTTCTATCCGGTCACTGTCTGAGCCTTTCAGGTATTGATTTGGGGTTATTACCGCCTGATAGCTCATTTTCTGCGGACTTTGCGCCCATATGGTTGCAGAGATTAATATTGTTACGAAAATGGATATTAACTTTCTCATCATTGTTTCATTGTTGTTATTTTTATACTCTTATCATTCCGTGATCGTAAGAACTGCAGATTTGTTGGCGCCTGCCAACGCTCCGACAAGATCGCTGAGAGTTATATTTACGGTTTCGGGTCCTTCTGTAAGAGTATCATTAGTTATCGTAACGGTGAATGTTTTATCAGCCACATCCCCGTCCGCCCAACTGATGGTACCGGATGTTGCAGTGTAGTCTGAACCCGCTGTCGCAGTCCCGTTGCTGGTCGCGTATTTCACGGTAGCAGCGCCGTAACCGGGGCCGCTGCCGATCCTCGTGACAGTGACCGTAGCTGTTTTTGACGCCACATTCTCTGCAACTGTGTAAGCCGCAGCAGAAAGTGAGATCGTACCAACTGTGTTGGGATGAACGATGTTGCTGGCATCCCCTACCCTCATGTTTTGGGTGTGGCCAGTGATCGTATTCCCCGTGACAGCGTAATTGGTTGCCGCGGGGCGGGCCGCTGTTCCGGGACGAAAGTAGATTCCGCCAACTCCGGCTCCGGCATCGGTCCTGGTGTTGCTAATGATATTGCCGGTAATAAAACCACCCGACGTACCTTCAAACGAAATACCGTACTTGTAATTATTCCTGATGATATTGTTGGTAATCTTCTGGGCTGTTCGGCACACCATCGCGATACCTTGAGGGGTTTCCAGCCCATTATCGGCAACAGTGTTGCCATCGACGGTCACATTGTCCAAAATAGTGTTTGTAAAAGTGGGATCTACCCATAAAATTATTCCTGTTCCAGTGTTGTTCAGAACCTGACAATTCAGAATCTGTACATTCCTGACAGCGAAACCGACGTTTGGTTCCAGGTCTATGCCAGCCTGTGGCGCTGTTCCATTCGTATTTTTGAATACTGAATTCCTTATTACAATACCATCTCCCATGACAACAGACAAGCCTTGCCTGCGGTTATTATCCGATATGACATGATCAATAATCACGTTCTTTGTCTCAACCGTTGTTCCTTTTCCCACATAGATTCCATCTCCCCAGCAGTTCTTTGCTGTTAAATCTTTTACCACGATATTGGCGGCGCCCTGAATATTTATACCATGTCCGTGCCCGTCTCCGGAAACAGCGGCGCCTGTGTGGCCATTCCTTTCCCCTTCTATCGTGCCTCCTGTTATAGTAACATCTTGAATATTATTTAATTGAACAACGGCAGAACCATCAGTAGAGACTGGTATCGCTTTAAGCAAAGCGCCAGCCGACAGGCTCAGTGTCATGTTACTTTTTAAATTAAGATGTTTAGCTGGGTTAATCAGATAGGTACCATCCGGTACAAATGCGATTCCTCCGGTTCCAGCAACCTGGTCAACCGCGGCCTGAAGGGCTGCCGTATCATCGGTAACACCATCGCCTTTTGCACCCTTACTTTTTGCATCGACCACCAGTCCTGTAAGGCTTGTAAAATTTGCGGTGATATTCTTATTTGAAGTTACGGTAACTGTTATCGTATTTGCAGAGCCTGTTGCATCTCCACTCCATGATGCAAATTTATAACCTGAACCTGGCATCGCAGTAAGCTGCACCGTAGTTCCTTCAATATAAGTTGACTGATCGGGATTTCTGATTACAGTTCCGTTGGTCGCAGATACATTTAAGGCATAAGTATTTGCTGCTGAATTGTCTTTTTTACAACCGGTAAATGCAACAACCAACGTCAGAACAAGAATTACGACCAGATTCCTTTTCCCCATTTTTTTGACAGTTTGCGATGAACTTATATGATTGATGTTAAAATATTTGTAAAAATTAGCTACGCTATCCGGATGTCTGATTCAATAAATTTTAATAAATGAGATATACGAGATTTGTAATGCATAGTATGGCAATTAAGGATATTCAAAGAACATAAAGGCGCCGTAAACAAAAGGGTTCTCGCTTTATGGCATAGGCCATTGAACCATTAAACAGAGCATATATTTTCTTTAATTTCAACTCTTAATCTGCATAACGTTCGAAATACAAACCAATCAAAATTATCTAAATGTAATTTACACGCATAGGAATATTTTATCCATTAATAGCACAATATTGACCTACGGAACACTCATAGGCACACTCGTGTTACCAGACTCGCTGACGGATATTTCCGCTTGATCGCCGAAGACATTGCCACCTTTGATAGCAGCATCCCACACACCGGGAATCCCTTCTCCGACGGGCTTGGTACATTGATCGAACACATTGTCCCTGCAAACCGAACGGGACGCCTTGCCAAACTGGTCGCCCTGCAACAGGAGCGCGGTAGAATTTGGCCCGTCAAAACCAACAAATCGATTTCCAGTTAAACTGAAAACCCCCCGGACAGAGACGGCAACCTCCACATTTTTGACTTCACCGCGCGATAGGATATTATCGCTGAACACCGCAGTCGGTCCGCCGAACACGTCCAGATCGACCAGCTTATCACAGTTGCTGATCATGTTGTGGTGCAGGTTCCAGTTGAAACCCTGCGGTGAATAAAGCCCAAAGCGCGCCTCAGGTTTGAGTTCACTGTCCCCGGTCAGCCGGAACACAAGTTGATCCGAATCGAAGGTCTCTATTTCCGGACCAGCCACAGCATTTCCATCAGAAAGCCAAGCCAACCGGCAATCGCGATAAAGGTGGGTACGGCGGCGCGGCCAAGGTATAGTATTCCATTTGTTCCCATCCGACTTGAACGTGTGCGAATCAATCACTTCCACAATGGACCCGGTTTGTTTCACGCCCTGCAATCCGATCGCACATCCGCTGATGATATTGTCGTGTACCACGATATTGCGCTCTGGTTCACTCAACACAATGCCTTTAACATTGGGATCGACCTCGCCACGAACATAGATCTGGTTGTCGCTCACGATGGTATTGTCAACAGACACATTGATCCCGGCGCGGGGAATGGATTTATCCCTAACACAGGTCAGATCGATGGCGTTCCCGCTGATGATAATATTAGACGGAGGATGGCTGCCTCTTCTTCCAAAAGTAGTGGAACCCATGGCCCCAATCGCCGAAGAGTTGAAATTGACAAAAATATTGTCTTTGATGAGGACAGGTGTGGCACCGGCACGAACCAATACACCATATTCACCGCCACCTGGAATACCACCCAGCGCGGCTTGCTGCTCGAACGTGTTGTGTGCCACAATGTGCTGACCTGAGGGAAGTATATCTAAAGACTCAACGCGGGATTCGATGCTGCCAACCAACACAAAACCCGCGTTGCGGACGTAGTTGCCCACGAACTGCACGAACCTGGACGCACCCTCCCAGGCGCATCCGCCTACATCCTGAATACGGCAGTAGAGCATCGCGGTATTCTCCGCATAATCGTTGTTATTGAAGCCGTTACGGGCACAGTCCATTATCGTACAGTTGCGGTAAACAATTGATTTGGTGTAATGTGGCGGATCCTCGTTGCCTTTGCGGCTTATACTTTCGGAATAAAAACATTCGGCCGACATGCCGCTCGCATGACAATTTTCGACAAGCAAACGTTCAGGGCCGCAAATGTAAACGGCGCGGCACGACCTGACATAAAAGCCAAAAAAACCACCAAACCCCGGAAATCGTCGCCCGTTCATGACCCAACTATCGGAAAAACCGCTAAAGCCCTGGAACCGTATGTTTCGGATTGTAACCGAGGTACCACCATTAACAGCAATACACGCGCCCTGGGTGTTGTGGCCTTCCTGAGGTTTTTGTCTCTCCTGGCTGCTGGAGATGTCCAATATCGTGCGTTCTTCATTTTCTCCTTCCACCGTGATGCCATCAGCATTGTTCAGGTTGATGCTGCTGGTCAGGCGATAGCGCCCGGAAGGGATAAAAATATTCTTCCCTTCGGCCGCAGCCTTATCAAAGGCAGTTTGAAGCGGTCCACTGTCGGAGTGTCGCACCACGCATCCTTTTGCAGCGGACGGTATAGTATCTGCCAGTGTCACCTGGTTACCCTTAATCTTTCGGATGGTGCTTATCAGTTGGTCGCGGCCGCTGAAGGAGATCCCGCAGGGCTTTGTCCAATCCCTGTTTCCGAGTTTTACTTCTACCCCGCCGTTTAGTTTTTGCCATCCGCCGGTAACCGGAATCTCTGTTCCTTTCCAGGTAAGTCCCAGATCATCGCTCCAACGGAAGGTGGCCGGGGTGGTGCCCGCAAAGTCAAGCATGTAAACAGTCCAGTTACCGAGGCTGCCGTCATAACCCCGCAAATCAACAACCGCCGGAGAAAGATTATACTGCCTTCCGGGCCACAGAATAAGGTCAGTCATGTTAGGATTGCATTTCGACACCGTCACCTGTTGTCCTACCTGAAAGTCGCCGATATCGTTAAGTACGATGATATTCGAACCCGCTTTGGTGTCCGTGGTAGTTTCGAACTCTGAGCCGCTTGCTCCAAAGTCGCGGACATTGATTGCGGACCCGTGCCCAATGGCTCCATCGCCCGGTGTTTCGTCCAGGTTTGTTTCAATATATCTATCCGTTATTAAACCTGGGCTAAAACTGCCTTTGATGCCCGGCTTTTCTTCGATTGCTTTCTCATTGACCGGTGCAGTTGATTTTTCACTGAAACTGCACAATAGCATAAATGCCAGAATAAATAACAACTTAAAACCCTTCATATTCTCAGACATATTAGATTTTTGTAAATTCACAAAAACAATAATTTGAAGCTACTCATTATTATTGGGTACTACCATTGTTTAATCAAAAAAAGGGGAAACAACAAAAAGCGAAACTCCTTTATTTTATTTTCAGCTTTGTTCATTTATTTGTTATTTTTACAAACATGTAGATTTACTTATCTGCTGAAATATCAATCAAGTTTAACTAAATACGATCTACATGCATAGAAATATTTTATCTATAAATAACACAATTTTGATATGCAGCCAGTCTTTCAAAAAATAGAAGCCAATATCAACCTTTCGTTCTATGTAGAGCAAGTGAAATTTCCACACTTTACAAATCCACTTCAGTTTCATCCCGATATTGAAATTTTACTTATTCTTGAAGGTACCGGAACATTGTTTGTCGGAGATTCAATCAGTAGCTTTGGCCCGGGTGACCTGGTTATGATTGGCCAGAATGTTCCTCACGTTTGGTACAGCGATGAAAAATACACTGTGGAGAGCAACAATCTTTATTCTGAAGTCGTGTACATCCTCTTCAAAACTGAAATCTTCGGAGAGCAATTCTGGCAATTACCTGAATCAAAAAGCATCCTTAAATTAATTCAACTATCCCAAAGGGGTATAAAACTCGCCGGCAAAACCCGTAAAGAGGTGACTTCATTAATGCGATCAATTAGTAGTTCAACCGGGTTCAAGCGTATCACCCTTCTCCTTTCAATGCTTGAAATAATAGCCTCGCAAAAAGAATATCAGTTTCTGGCCAGTCCAATTGTTCAGAACATAATTAATGAAAGCGACTCCGAAAGGCTGAACAGAGTTTATATGTATGTAATTAATAACTCTCAACAAGAAATAACTCTTGAAAAAGTTGCTTCAATAGCCTATCTTTCAACTTCTGCATTTTGCCGCTATTTCAAAAAAAGAACTAATAAAACGTTTATTCAGCTTTTAAATGAAATAAGGATTTCGAATGCCTGTCGCTTATTGGCTGAAGGAAATTTACCTGTTTCGGAAATCTGTTACAGCATCGGATATAGCAACGAGTCATATTTCATACGACAATTCAAAAAAATAACTGGTCTTACTCCTCTAACCTATAAGAAAAAGTGTATTGATTAAGTTATACTAAACCCGTTGTGCGATTAAGTGGCTAATGCATACTTAAGGTTATTCAACGGTTTGTTATTTAAAAAGTTAATATACTGTAGTACTGTAAGTGCAGTAATTTTAGATAGAATGCGAACTGAAATGCCTAAGTTGGATTTTGAATAATTCCGTTTGAGCATGAACTGATCGCAAAGTTGAGAGAATAAAGTTTCAATTCGTTTTCTCGAGTATTAAAACCATAAGCAAAAGGTTCTTTTTCTTTTGATTACTTCTTTTTGGTGTTTCTAAACGAATATTGCTAGATGAGAACAAGTCTACCTGATGTGCTTTAGACAGACACCCCTTATCTCCGATAAGCCTGCAACTGCTTAATTTAGAGTACTTAATGTCAGTCAAATAGGAAATATCATGAACGCTTGCCTTACTCATATCCATGCTTGCGAACGCACCTCGAACTGAAGTTACCAGATAAAGTTTATAGCCGTAATAATAGGCTTTACTTACGGCTGAATATCCCTTATCCGGTGCTATTTCAAAGTTTTCACGACAGATTTTGGTGCGTTTCTCCCGGGCGATCTGGCAAACAGGAACAGGAATAGAATCAACGATATAAGTATCTTCTCCCAGGTTGAGTAAGTTTGCCAAACCTATGTCTAGTTCGTCAATTATTGGGTAAAGACGTTTGCGTCTGCGGTTGAAATTGGAACGATCAATAAGATTTGGGAAGTCATTGGCATAATCCGGTTTTAGTTTACCAAAAAAGTAATTTTCAGAGTCAATCCCAATAGATTCAGCAGTAAGTGCTAAAGCAACTATTTGGCAATCTGACATTTTTGGATTTCTTGGATAGCTTTGAAAGTTGTCAAAGCCATTAATTCGATCAGAAAAGAACGATTTGGTAATACCAATAAACTTGTCGAAATTCGTCTTCGGGTTGTGCATAAGTAGAATAATGAATTGGCGTTTATTTTCTAATAATATATTGAATATCAATATATTGCACAACTTTTTCGACATAATTTTATTACTTATTTTCAATCGCACAACGGGTTATGCTAAGTAATTTGAGTGATCAATTCAATCTATTGATTATGGTAAGGGACATATATTATTTGTGATAATCTGAAATCTCTTAAGGTTCAATATTTTTATTAAACACATCTCTCCATTTTTCACCCTTGTTAAATCCTTTAATAAATTTGGCAGGATCAGGAGCTACTGCACCATACATACCATTTTTAGTTCCTTCGTAAATGCCATAATATAACTGGTTGTATTCATAATCAAATAACTTAAGTTTTTGATCCAACCACAGTTCTTTTTCTTTGATCATCTGTTTTACCGCGACCTTATCTACTTTATCCTGAGATAACAACCTGTTTACTTCAGAGCTAAATTCATCAAATCCGCTTCCTTCCAACCCTGAAATTTCAATACCTATTTGTGCTAGATTTACACGGGCGTGGACTAACTTCCACCGCCACTTATCTTTAATATCCCCTGAAAACAAAGCTTCCAACTCGTCGAATCTCTTTTTAATGGTTAATTGAGGTTTTGCATTTAAAAATTGGCTCCACCAGTTTCCGTAAATATCTGACCATTCGGACTCCAAGTCGAATAAGATATCTGCGAAGGATTGCTGTGCTTTTTCATCTGCATCAAAGTACCACCTGGCATACTCCTTTAATATATTTTTAGAAGAATATTCACCCCAATGGTGCTGAATGATTAATACTTTATTTATGTCGTCAAATATGCCTTCGGTATAGGCCATGCCTCCTTTTATACCGTTAGTCCGCATACCTTTGAAGAAGGTATCGAGCCGATTTGGGAAGGCATTTGCACCAAATCCACCCCATCCTCCTATCATTGAAATATCAAAAAATGTTGCCACATCGTATTTCGGGTCCAGGCCATTCCATCTATCCCAAACATTACGGTCACTTCTGTATATTCCCCTTATCCAATCCGGATTTGAAGATTTCAAATAGTTTTTGGTCCATTCAACTTCGTTGACCCCATCATGATTATCGAAGTGCCAATCGTTGATATGAAAATCAGATTGAGGGAAATACTCTTTTGTGGTTTTTGCGTGACGAACCCCAATAAATGTTATTCCCGTTTCTACCCAGGGTTTACAAAGATCACAATGGCATCCTCCCCTGTCGTAAAAACCTATATCAAAAGCATTAACAAGTATCCCGCTTTTCTTCAAGTCCTGATATAGTTCCCTGTAATTAGCATCCATGATTTTCATTGCTTCATCGTTATTTGCATGCGGGCACAATAATCCTTCAGGCGGATCGCCTCCGGTGGCTTTTAATTTTTCATTAACCTGATCAAGATATGCTGCATTTGCTACTTCGGTAAACCCTACTTTCATTCCTATTTCATTGGCTGCCTTAGCAACATGTTTTATTCTTTCCCACTTGATCCTGCTGTCGGAGTTGTTTTCAAAAGGGCTCTTGTGATACTGCGATAAATCAAACCACAACCATAAAATATTAGAGCCCCATAATCCTTGTTCGTTAATTAAATCTTTGATCTTCTCCGTATCAGGAATATCCTCGTACCAATTGTTATCATGAATGGCATAATAAATTCCCCTTTGATTATCTTGGGGGAATTCATTGATATTTAAAGGATCTATATTCATTTGCCCTTCCTTGTAGTCAGATAGTCTCAATAATTTCCCTTCTCCAAACAGGACACCAGGTTCATCAGAACCTGCTATGATCACCAAATTTTTGGAACGATAACTTGTTGTTAATAATTTATAACCCTCTTCCTTTTCAGGAAAACTTATTTTTAAATTATTCATTATCCCTGTCAATAATTTGCTGCTATTTGATCTGCCGGGGATTATTATTGTTTTAAATCCGGAATCGGAAAAGCTAAATTCATTTTCATCAACGATCTGAATAAACATCTTTGTTTTTTCCTGGATCTTCTGCTGGAACAAATGAATAATATTTGATTCTTCCCGAGATGCGTTCTGCCCCTTAACGATAACCGCCTTATCCAAATTATTAATTGTTATAGCGATTTCTGAATTAGGATTCTTATCCGGAGTTTCGGAATACGCCTTAAAGTGTTTGAAGGGCATTGTTAAGACCAGAATAAGTAATAATAATGCATTTTTATTCATCATGATTTATTTAAGCTGTTTATTAAACAGCGTGTCAACCTTAAAAAACGGGTAAAATATACACTGCAAGTTATTGGCAATTAAATACGAAAGAAATTAAAACAATAATTTCTGATGAGGCATTTTACAAATATTGTTTCCGGAAAATACGATAAAGAATCCCGAAACCAAATGTATGAGCCCCATCAGAAATTCATTCATTGACTACTAATATCCCGGATTTTGCCACATTATTTTATCATCATTGTAATTCGCCAGTTCCTGAAAAGGAATGGGGAAGATAGTCTGATGAGGTTTCATTGAATACAATCCGTTCCCCTGCTCCGGTAGCGCAAAGAATTGATTCATTACATTCTCCGCAATTCCCCAACGTACCAAATCGAACCAACGTAACCCTTCAAAAGCGAATTCGAACTTACGCTCTTTGATGATCGCATTTCTAAAGGATGCCTGATCGGGTAACTGTGTTGCTGTAAGCGAAGGAAGCCCAGCCCTGGTCCTAACTTCATTCAGGATACTGAATGCTTCTCCATTAGCAACGTATCCGGTCTCATTCAGCGCTTCGGCATACATCATTTTAACGTCGGTGTATCTGAGAATGGGTAGATTATTAGCCCAATCAACTTTAGACCTCGGAGTATAAGCATCATAAGGTACATATTTTAAAATATAACTGATGGCAGTATCTCGACCTGTGGTAAGATTCACCCCTTTTAATATTGAAATATCCCTGCGCTTATCCCCTGTTTCATAAGCTTTATAAAAGCTTTTCGCAACAGGCATAGCTGTTGATCCTCCTGGGAATGGCATAATGCTTAAATCTTTAAATGCTTCGGGCAGGCATCCATTTGAAAACCCCTGTCCTTCACCCAGGAGCCCTCCTGTAAACTGAACTTCCCAGACCCGTTCAGTACCATTGTCTTTTGAGTCGAGAAAGCAATTCTTATAATTACTTTCCATCGCATATTTGCCCGATGAGATCACATCACTTAACAATGGCTTTGCCGCTGCAAAGTTTGATTGGAACAGATAGAGGCGTGCCAGCATTCCTTCAGCGGCATACTTGGTTGCCCTGCCCAATTTGGCTGCGGGCCAGGCTTCCGGGAGCAATGTTGCTGCTTTCTTATAGTCTTCTGCAGCAAAAGCCAATGTTTCATCCATCGTTGAACGGGCAATTTTTTTCGCCTCATCTGCAGTCATCGAAGTGGCAATCAATGGCATTCCACCAAACTGCATTGCAAGGTAATGAAAAGCCCAGGCTCTCAGAACATAAGCTTCCCCTTTGATGTTATCCTTCAAGGCTGGGTCTGGAAATGTAACCGGATCAATTTTGTCAATGATAATATTGCATCGGGCAATAATTTTCCAAAACGATTGCCATTCCCTGTAAGACCACGCATTCACCGGAGTATCCGTAAAAATATTCAGCCCAAACACATATTCCGCAGGAAGGTTTCCGGCCCAACTTCCGGTTGTTTCATCACCTCTGGATATGATTCCCCGGAACCAACACTCAGACGACTGGAAATGTGTTTGTTGTCGTGAATAGACTGCGGCAATAGCTTGTTCGAAATCAATTTGTGTTTTATAAGCTCCTTCCACACTGTATTCCGAATCAGGAACAATCGTTAGAAAATCTTCACATCCAGTCAGGAAAACGCCGGGGAAGGCAATTAACAGATATATCAAATATTTTTTCATCGCTTAGTTTTTAAAAGGTTATTTTAACGCCCAAGGTATATTTCCTTGACAAAGGATAAGTCACATAGTCAACTCCGGGCATGGTGGTCGCATTCCCAAAACTGTTTGTTTCCGGATCATAACCAGGGTAATTATCAATTGTTAGCAGGTTATCGGCTGAAGTATAGATTTTTGCTGCTTTTAAGATGGTCTTATTTAGAATCTTTTTGGGCAGGGTGTAGCTAAAGGTGATGTTTTTGACCCTGAAAAAAGTCCCATCATAAATTCTTGAGTTGTCATTGTCTGAATAATTACCGCCGTTGGCATACTGAGTTTCGCCATCCCAGGATAAGTCTACTCCTGCAATACTTGGAACCGGATTTCCTGCAGCGCCATAATCAGGTTTATAGGAATGCAGCCATCTATTGAATTGATTTACTCCCCAGGTAGCGCCGGCATCAAGATGCCTTGATCCAAGGAACATAATATCACCACCGATCTGTCCCTGACATAAAACACTGACTTCAAAATTTTTGTATTGGAGCGTGTTTGTCATACCATAAATCAAAGAAGGGATATTATTGCCATAAGGAACAAGATCTGACGCATTGATCACACCATCCTTAACCCCATCCTTATTAGCTACATCCACATACTTGTAGTTACCCACTACCTGCCCGGGTAAAACTGGAACCAACGCTGTTCCATTACTATCAAAATCAGAAGGTAATAAAATGCCATTCGTTTGATATACATAGTACTGTGAAACAGGACCACCCACACGCGTAATAAACTGCCCTTCCAGGTTAGTACTGATGAACTGGGTAACATTGCCCATGTCGAGTACCTTATTCTTTTCATGCGAAAGGTTAACAGATGTGATCCATTTAAAATTTCCGGTAGTATTATAAGAGGTTAAATCGATTTCCCATCCTGCGTTCTGCACTGATCCCAGATTGGTCCTGAAACTTGGAAAACCTGTTGTGGTGGGGATTGGAACGTTGAAAAGAAGATTACTGGTTTTATTAATATAGTAATCAAGATTCACCTGTATCCGGTTGTTAAAGCCTGTAAAATCGAAACCAATATCAGTTGTTGCCGTTGATTCCCATTTCAAATCCGGATTTGCGATATTGCTGGGAGCTATCCCGCTGACAATTTTATTGCCCCAAACGGCACTTTCCAAGGCAAGTTTAGCCATAAAATCATAATCTCCAATCCGGTTATTTCCGGCTTTTCCCCATGCTGCCCTAAGTTTTAACAAATTAATCCATTTGGCATCGCTTAAAAAAGATTCCTTGTTGATTTTCCATCCGGCAGATGCTGAAGGGAAGAGTCCCCATTTGTTATTTGCCCCAAATCTGGAAGAACCATCGTAGCGAAGACTTGCATTCAGTAAATATTTATCGTTGAAGCCATAGCTTGCCCTTCCAAATAATGATGTTCCAGTATTTTGGCTCTTATTTGTTGAAGCGCGCGTTGGTGTCTGTGCTACATTCAAGGTTGTCACATTGTCATTGGGCCATCCTGTGGCTATCGCTGAAATCAGATACCCCTTGTGTGTCTCCGCTCCCTGCCCGACAATAACATTCAGGGTATGTAGCCCAAATATTTTATCCAACGACAATGTATTTTGGATCGACCGGTCTTCAGATGTTGCTGAGTTACTATTTCCAACTGAAACATTTCCATTACTGTATGTTACATTCCCAGGCATAAAATACTCATAAACAGAACTACCATGATCATAACTGTATTGAGATTTAAATATGAGGCCCTTCATGATTTCAAATTGCCCCCATACTGAAGTATTGACTGTACTTACTTTGGAATTATCTGTTGTTTCTTTTAATTGTTGCAGAGGGTTAGGGTATACCTGTCCAATGCCAGCCGGATAGCCCCAGTCCCTCGTTGCAGAAGTAAGAGATGCCAATGGAGATTGGTTTAAGGCATGATGGATTACCAGTTCTTTTCCTTCAGCCCCCCTGGCATCTTGTTCTGAATAGGATGGCGCCACATTCATCCCAATTTTAATGCGGTCACTAACATTAACGATACCGTTGAACCTGAAATTCATACGTCTATAAACGGTATTGACAACAATACCATCTTGATCAAAATAGCCTCCAGATATAAAAATACTTCCTAAATCACTTTTTGTTGAGGCTGATAACTGATAGCTTTGAATTGGGGCTGTATTAAGAATGGCATCTTGCCAATCTGTTCCTTTATTTAATAAATCGTTCCAAGAGCTTGGAATTTGAAGGGAAACCGGCCTGGCTGTCATTGGATCGTTCATTGAATGCCCCTGCTGTAACCACGTGTCGTTCCTTGCCCAGCTCATGTAGGCAATATACTCGTTTCCAGTCATCATTGGCATTTTCTTGCTCGCCTCTTGTAATCCGTAGAATGATTCAAACTCGAAAGTTGGCTTGCCAGTTCCTTGTTTAGTTTCAATCAGAATAACTCCATTTCCTCCGCGGGCCCCATAAATTGAAGTTGCCGAAGCATCTTTTAGCACCTGAATAGTAGAAATATCATTCGGGTTAATATTTGAGATTCCATCTCTCGCAATTCCATCAACAACGTACAAAGGATTGGTATTCCCATTGATTGTATTGATTCCCCTAATTCTTATCTGGAGTTCAGCTCCAGGTCGACCAGAAGTAGCCTGAGCCCTCACACCGGCCAACTGTCCGGCAAAAGCTTCACTCAAAGTTGGAATCGCTCTTAACTTAATCGCATCATCTGTAATTTTGGATATCGCGCTTGTTAAATTCTGCTTTTTAACTGTACCATAACCAATTGCAACTACTTCATCAATGCCCAAAGTTGCTTCAGACATAACCACATCAACTGTTGATTTTCCAGTTATATTAACTTCCTCTGCTCCCATCCCAATAAATGAAAAATGCAAAGTCGCATTCGCAGGAATACCTGAAAGTGTATAATTTCCGTTGGAATCAGTAATTGTCCCGGTTGTAGATCCTTTTACAAGAACTGAAACACCTGGTATAGGAGTCCCTGAAGAATCTGTGACTTTACCGGAAATGGATTTTTGCTGCTGGGCGGAGGATGAATTAAATGCATTTGACCTTGAAAGAATAATAATTCGATCTTTTCTTTCAAAACTGACATCCGCTCCCGCAAACAACAAATTCAATACGTCTTCAACTCTTTTGTTTTCAACATTTATTGATACTTGTTTCGTGACATCAATAAATTTTTCGCTGTACATAAAATGATACTCACTCAGGTCCTCGATTCGGGAAAGTACTTCTTTTATGGTAACCTCCTCCATTGTGAGACTAATTGCTTTGGACTGAGAATATGATTTATTTGCCAAAACACCAAAGGTTGAAATCATTAATAAAAAGGCAGTTAGTTTCATAATCCTTAATAATTTTTTTACAATGGGAATCTTCTGTCCCCATTCAAAACAGTAATTTTTTTTCATACATTTGTATTGTTATTGTTAGAATTTACCCTGTTTGCATCAGGGCTGATTTTAAACTCTCCAGGGAAATGCACCAACATTTCCCTGTTTTATTTTGTCTCTTCGTTTTGAATCATAGGCGTATTTTTTTCAAGTTTCAAGTTAGGTTTCTTTTAATTTTACTTTCTTTCAATTACTATTTTTTGTTTTGAGTATGTCCCATCAGGTAACTTCTCACGGGGAAATATTTTATACTTAACAGGGGTCGCTTTGGTAATAAGGTCCAAAATCTGGGAAATGGATTCATCGACGAATTTTACAGTATAGGTAAAATCCTTTATTTCTGGTGAAACAACAATATCAACGTTAAATATGCGCTCAAGCCTTTCTGCCACCTCCTGGATACTTGAATTGTCAAACACAAGTAACCCATCTATCCATGCAATGTATTTTTCAACATTCCCTTTAGTAATTGAGATTGTTCCAGTATTAACATTGTAATCAATATGCTCTCCAGGGACCAATGAGCCAATATTCTTTGGAAGCTCATTTTCAGTGTATTGTTCCAAAACAACTTTCCCTTCGATTAATGTTGTCCCAACAAAATTATTGTCAGGATATGCTAGAACGTTAAATTTAGTTCCTAATGCTTTAATGTTTAATCCCTTTGCTTTAACTATAAATGGACGCTTTGAATTATGGGCTACATCAAAAAAACCTTCGCCTGATAATTTTAGCTCTCTGGTATTTCCTTTGAAATCTCTCGGATATTTTATCTTACTTCCATAATTAAGATGAACTTCTGTGCCATCCGACAACTGTACTACAGTCCTTGCTCCAGCAGGGGCTATAATTTCAATTGAATCAACAGCCATGCTGGAGTGATCAACCGAAAAAAATCCATTATTCGAATAGGTGTATAGGAGAAACATAAGGACTGGAATCAAAAGAATTGCAGCAGCTCTTGTCAGCCAGGTTGTAATTATGGAAAGAGTTATTCTTTTTCCAACCCCCGGATCAGTACTCTTACTAATATTTATTTTGTGGTGGATTTTGTCAAGCAGCAAATTAAATCGCTCGTTTTGATTAGCCGTGTATTCTATTTCCTTGAAAGATCTCCAATGATCATGTGCCAGACTTTTACTTTCGTCAGAAAAAGCTTCGGAATCAATCCATTGTACAACTTCATCCAATTCTTTAGACGTACAATGATTATACATAAACTTTATCAGTAATTCCTTTGTCATATAATTTGGCATTATGGCACTTGTGTCAGAATATCAAAAGACCGGTTCAATTATGAATTAAAATCATCTGGA
Source organism: Prolixibacteraceae bacterium (assembly GCA_041652995.1). GTDB lineage: Bacteria > Bacteroidota > Bacteroidia > Bacteroidales > Prolixibacteraceae > Aquipluma. Next base: position 830 of record JBAZGO010000060.1, on the reverse strand, counting down.
TTTTCAAAACAGTGCACAAGTAGTACGTTCAACATTCAAACTACGACTATATAAAATTTGATATTTTTTTACTGCAAAAATAAACAGACGAATAAAGCATTAATTATCAATGTAGTATCAACGTTTGATTTTAATAAAGAAAGGACTGTGACTATGTGATTTTTAACAGTGTGAACTGAAATTCCCAGCTTTTTTGCAATTTGTCCGTGGGTCAAACCTTCTTCGCGGCTTAATAGAAATATTTCCCTTTGTCGGGGGGTCAACTCCCCAAGAAGGTTTTGTATTTTTTCATTTAATTCTTTAAAATGAATTTCATCCGTCAATTCAGGTGTAAGATCAAATTCCTGAGAAAATTTTAAATGTTCGAGGTATTTTTTTTCGTGTACTCTTTTGCGTAAAAGGCTTATAGTTGAATTGTATGAGATTGTAAAGATAAAGGACTCAAAAGAAGAAAAGACATCAATTTTCCTCCTGTTTTCCCATATTTTAATAAATACTTCCTGTACAATTTCTTCAGCATCAGTATCCTGTTTGACATACCGGATTACGAATCCATATAGCCTTTTGCAATATTGTTCATAAATGGTATCAAAAGCTACCATATTTCCCTCTTTAAGAAGAAGGAGAAGTTCTCTATTGTCTTTTGCGTTTTTCAAGAGATAAAAAATGATGCCCAAAGATAATTTTTTTCAGCGTTACCAGAAATTGTTTATTATAATCGTTAAAACCACCTCCTTTGGGGGTGGTCATGTTTAATTGGCTAAGCCTGAATTTTCTTAAATTCGTAACATGAGTAATTTTAAAAAATTGAATCATGTAATTTATCGGTG
>JBAZGO010000059.1:2441-33517 GCA_041652995.1 Prolixibacteraceae bacterium | reverse complement strand
TCCACATTTCAAATTAACTATCATATTATAAATCTTTAGGATTTAACAGTTAAATAGTCCGTAGTCCGCTCGTGCTATGCGATAGCATTACGTACAACGTAGGAAGCTACACGCAGGTGCGGATTGCGGGCGATTTCCTGTCGAGCCGAAAAGCTGCCTGAGCGGAAAGATGCCCACCGAAAACCACTGCTGCCGCACTTGACGGGTAGCTGAAGTTATAAGCCGTGCTTTATTTTATTTGTTTAAGAATCTTACTTTTCATCTTATCGTTAATCATAAATTTCGACCATGTGACCAATATTGCATCATATCCAGACTGTATTTTTTCTTCTTCAGTCAATATTACTAACTCAACTGAGGGGGAATCGTGTTTCCAATTTGTTTTAATCCAATCACTTTTTGAAATGATCGACATTGAAGTGGTAAAAAGAATGGATTTATCTGTAAAATCATAATTCGGTATTTCTTTCGCAAATTGTCGATTTAAATATTCAGCTTCTTTTGAGTTTAGTCTTTTCTCATTATAGATAAACGTATTTGAGAAATCAGACGCAAACTTAAAATCAAGTTTTAAATCATCAAAAGTTGAATCAATCAGTTCGTTTCTCCGACAATATGTTGTCTCAAAATGATTTGCATAAACAACATACGATTTACCCAATTCGAAAACCATTCCGCAATCGGGTCCACCAAGTCCAGTTTTTATTGAGATAGTATCAGATTCATTACCTTTCCAAACTTTTTCGACGGAAAATTTATAAATCATTTTCGAGTCAATTTGCTTTTTGTCAATTGGAATCCCTTGAAAAATTAAGTCGGCAGAATCTATCTCACTTTCTATACCCATCTGATTGCATTTACAAGAATATCCTTTTGTAAATCCTGTCAGCAAAATTGTGAATATTATTAATGTTCGTTTCATATAGTTGAGTGTCGCACTTAGCATGGCTTATAACGGATAAAGCTACACGCAGGTGCGGACTGCGGGCGATTTCCTGTCAAGCCGAAAAAGCTGCCCGGGCGGAAATATGCCCACCGAAAACCACTGCTGCCGCACTTGACGGGTAGCTGAAGTTAGCAGTAGATGTTCATTTTTTATCAATTTTACTAATTTCAATCGTCTTTTCATTTGGAATCATTTCCTTGATTATCTTGTCATTACTAATTATTAATTCGCCTTTTCTATAATTCCCAATAGAGTCTGTATAGAAAAATAAAGAAATATCGTCTCCGGTTAACGAATCATGCCAGCTAAATTCTTTTCCTGAAATTATTAGGCCTGAACTTGTCAAACTATCCATAATCTTAGGTTCTTTTTTAAGTTTTGTTCCAATAGAAAAAGAAATTGAGTCAAATTCATCTCTTGTGTCAATTGAGTAACCAATTCCTACAATGGTGTCAAACCAAGTAGAGACAGATAAATTTGTATCATTTCTAAAAGTACCTGTCAGAACAGCAGAGTCCATATAATTTTTATAGAAAAAATTTTCTGGTTGAATTTTGTCGCCAATTGAATAATTGTAAATATTTACTCTTTCGATCACTTTTTTTGTCGAACAATGTGAACTCAAGAAAAAAGTCACTATTAAAATTATTATCTGTCTATTTTTCATTTGTAGTCTGTCGCATTTACATTTACTGCTAACGTAGGAAGCTACACGCAGGGGCGGATTGCGGGCGATTTCCTGTCAAGCCGAAAAGCAGCCAGAGCGGAAAGATGCCCACCGAAAACCACTGCTGCCGCACTTGACGGGTAGCTGAAGTTATGGGTATGTTGTTCTTTTTTTCTTAATTTTTTCATTGTTTGTTCAGTGTCGGAGACGCTTCGCCACTTCAGTCCCAATTGAACGGAAAAGTCCGTTTTGTCAAAGCACAAAAGTGTCGATTCGTAAATTCCATATTTTCCCTTTCCATCTCCGTCTATATTTTAAAATTCGATTCCGAGTCAAATGGCGAAAATGTGTCACCGCCCAAAAGTCTAATTTGATTCTGTGTCCGGCGGCAAAACTCTCTCGAAAACCGAGAAACTGTCAAACCCCAAAACACTAAAAACCTTTTTTTTTAATCTCTCGAAAAACTTCGTTTTCCCTCAAACCGATTCCGTGTCAAATGGTGAAAATGTGTCACCGCCCAAATTGTCTGCGGATTCTGTGTCCGGCACCAAATTTCTCTCGAAAAGTGAAAACCTGTCAAACCCGGAAACACTAAAAACCTTTTAAAAAATTTTCAAATAACTCAGTCCTGTCGCACCCCGAAAATCTCCCAAACCAAACAACTGTCAATCTTAAAATTATATCTAAAACGAAACTGCGTCAAAGAGCGCCTACAATTACCCATAACTAGTAACTATCACCAAAGATATAGTACTTTTCTTGATATTTATTGATAATTAGAATTTTTATTTTAAGCCTTTAATCTCTGGTGTTCTGGGTAATATATAGAGTGCCTAATCTCGGGGTAATTTGCGTGTATATGATAATGGTTTTAATAATTTTAGTCCTTACAATTACTAAATGTAGTGAATATCTGTTCCGCTTTCAAGCAAATGTGTCGCAAAACTATGCACGAGTGCGCGTACGACCACTTTATTCCCAAATCAGCCTCTGGTTACCGTATTCTTCATCACTTCAGTACAGGTGTGGAAATTTTACGAAATTCTATAGACGTCATTCCTAGCCAGGTGCAAGGTGCAAGCATATCTATATAGATATGCTTGCACCTTGCACCTGGGATAAAAAACTGATGTTCAATATGTTTGTTTGTCCAAAAATAAATTGTAAATTTGAACCTGAGATTGATGCAGACACGCGTTTGTCAAAGGCAGACAGAATTAGATTAGCACAGTGTCCAGATCGTACCCCTTTTAGGGAATTAAGATTGTAATATATTGATATTGAAATAAGTACCCTTGGTGGTTAAATCCCCAGCTGGGTCACACATTAAGACATCAATTGACACTAAAAGCGCTTAAATCAAAGGTTTAAGCGCTTTTTTATTTTCGGAAAAGTGTCAAAATATGCATAAATACGCAAACTAAACGAGACTATATCGAGACCTATTCTCTGAAAATCTCAAACAGGTCTCGGTAATCGATGTAAGATTCTGATAATTAATTCATTTTGATTTACTTTGGTTCGTTTTGATGCTTGGAAATGAGACCCAAACAGATTAGTTTTAAGCATGAAAACAGGACCATTTTTTAAACTAAAAAACAGTATTCCTGCGGGACGCATCAGAAAAAAAAAGTTTAAAACCTCCAACGCTCCGGTAGTCTTTGCTGTAATGGAAGAAATCAAAGCGACTCTGGACGAACGGATCAAGGAAGTAGAAATCAGATCAAGTTCTCATAATTGAGAGGTAAAAGCCTCTCCTTTTGGGTTACTGATAATTATATTCTTTAAGATACCCATGATTGTGATTGTATTCTAACCAGGTCTCATTCCGTTTATTTTTCATGAAAGGATTGCACGATTGAAATATTAAGCTTTACTTTGTTCGTAATTTCACGAACAACGAACAATGCAAAAAGAAATCATTACAGAAGAACAGCAAAAGGCAGCCCGTTATGCCAAGGCAATGGGACATCCCATCCGTATGTATGTGCTTGAGCTACTTTCAAAACAGTCATGTTGTTATAGTGGCGATTTAACCGAAGATCTTCCTATTGTCAAATCAACCCTTTCTCAACACCTGAAAGAGTTAAAAGATGCCGGGTTGATTCAAGGCGAAATAGAAACTCCACGTGTCAAATATTGCTTGAACAAGGAAAATTGGAAGGAAGCACAGGACTTATTCCGGAAATTCCTGAAAATGGATAGTGAAGAACCAATTCAAAAATGTCAATAAAAATAAAATCATGGAAATCAAAATTTTAGGCACAGGTTGCCCCAAATGCAAGACACTCGAAAAGTTGACCCGCGATGTGGTAGAACAAAATAGTATTGACGCCACAATCACCAAAGTTGAAGACATCATGGAAATCATGAAATACGGCGTAATGACTACTCCGGCTCTTGTTGTGAACGGAAAAGTTGAAATTAAAGGACGTGTTCCTTCTTCAGATGAAATCAAGCAAGTATTAATCAAAACAATTTGAAAATTAGCGAATTAATCTTCAAATCGTCACATTTTCAAATTATTAAATCCAATATCAAGATGAAAAAGATTCAATTAATAAGTATTTCGATTGTCATGCTGATGAGCAGTTTGATCTGCAACGCTCAAACCGCAAAAAAGGAAACTGCTGTTTCAGGAAATCAGATAGAAGCATATTATTTTCACAACACCGTACGCTGTGAAACATGCAGAACAGTAGAAGCTGAAGCAAAGGCTGATTTGATAAACCTTTATGGTGATCAGGTTACTTTTAAGGCTTTAAATCTTGAGGATGATACAACCAAACCGATTGCCGAAAAATTAAAAGTTTCAGGCCAAACTCTTTTAGTGGTAAAAGGTGACAAAAAAATAAACCTCACCAATGAAGGATTTTTATATGCTGTGACCAATCCGTCAAAATTTAAATCAATCATAAAAGCAAAGGTTGACCCACTGCTAGATTTATAATCAATGGAGTTTTTGACCAATCTTCTCGAAAACAGCACCATGCCATGGGTTTCGGCATTGGTGCTTGGTTTAATGACTGCAATCAGTCCTTGCCCGTTGGCCACCAATATCACTGCGGTGGGATTTATCAGCAAAGATATTGAGAACCGCAATCGGGTTTTCGTCAATGGATTGCTGTACACATTGGGTCGCGCCATCTCATATACAGCAATCGCGCTCATCATTTATTTTGGAGCCGATCAGTTTAAGTTCTCGGGCTTTTTTCAACTTTACGGCGAAAAAATCTTAGGTCCGCTGCTCATTATTATTGGCTTGTTTATGCTTGATGTGCTAAAAATAAAGTTTCCCGGAATGAACAGACTGACTTCCAGAATGGAAACCAAAACCAAATGGGGCTACTGGGATGCCATTTTGCTGGGAATGATTTTCGCCCTGGCTTTCTGCCCTTACAGTGGTGTGCTCTATTTTGGCATGCTCGTTCCAATGACCGTTGCAAGCGCATCGGGCTTATATCTTCCCATCGTTTTTGCAGTGGCAACCGGCATTCCGGTGATCATTTTTGCCTGGATACTGGCCTTTTCAGTTGGTTCAATCGGTGGAGTTTATAACAAGATGAAGAACTTCGAAATCTGGTTCCGTCGGGTGATTGCCATCCTCTTTATTGCAGTAGGTATTTATTACATTATCAGGGTATTCTTTTAAAAAAATTTGATTTTGATGTTCGTTATTTTACGAACAATTTTATTCGATATAGATATGAAGAACATAAAAAATACGATCTGGTTACCTCTTGCTCTTTTACCAATTTGGTATATAATCTATCACAACCTTCAGCCAATAACCGATTGGTTTATTGACACGATTTTGGGAATGACAAAAGGGGCACATCTGACTGAAGCACTGCGGTTCTTCGTTTTCGAGTTCCCCAAAGTGATGCTTTTGCTCACGCTAATCATCTTCTTTGTAGGCATTATCCGAACCTTTTTCACTCCTGAACGAACCCGAAAGGCGCTTGAAGGCAAAAAAACATTTACCGGCAATGTGATGGCGGCAACCCTAGGCATTGTCACCCCGTTTTGTTCATGTTCAGCCATCCCACTGTTTTTAGGGTTTGTTGAATCAGGCGTTCCGCTTGGTGTCACATTTTCATTTCTGATTGCGGCTCCCATGATTAACGAAGTAGCCATCATTCTTTTATATGGCCTGTTTGGCTGGCAGGTTGCCGCTATTTATGTAGGAACCGGACTAGTCATTGCCATCCTGGCCGGGTGGATCATTGGTTTGCTGAAGCTCGAAAAATGGGTAGAGCCGTGGGTTTACCAAATGCAGGTTGGAAATGAACAGGCAGAAGAATTCAAACTGACTTTCTCAAACCGGATTAATCGTGGTTACGAAGCTATAAAAGAAATTGTCGGCAAAGTTTGGATTTATGTAGCGCTCGGAATCCTTGTTGGCGCTGGCGCTCATGGATATGTTCCTGAAGATTTCATGGCTGCCCTAATGGGAAAATCTGCCTGGTACTCCATTCCACTTTCCATTTTGATCGGTATTCCATTGTATTCCAATGCCGCCGGAATCGTTCCGATTGTTTCTGTGTTGATCGAAAAAGGAGCTTCGCTGGGAACCGCTTTGGCCTTTATGATGTCGGTGATTGGCCTATCCCTTCCGGAAATGGTCATCCTGAGAAAAGTATTAAAGCTCCCGCTGATATTCACTTTCATCGGAGTTGTCGGGGGCGGGATTATGATCGTTGGATATTTGTTTAATTATATCTTTTGAAACGAAAACAACTTAAAAACAAAATAATCATTGTATGAAAATGGGAACAAAAGTTATTCAAAAAGTATCAATGGTATTGATTTTATTTGCATTTATCCAAGTAACCAGCTATGCTCAAAACACAACACAGGATAAAACGCAGAAACCGGCAACAGATCAACAAAAGAACGCGGTAAAATATAAAGTGACCTTTATTGAGCTTGGTTCTGTTCGCTGCATTCCCTGCCAGAAAATGCAACCTGTGATGAAGTCAATCGAAACAAAATACGGGAAAGAGGTGAACGTGGTTTTTTACGATGTGTGGACACCCGAAGGACAGCCTTTTGCTCAAAAGTACAACATTGAATCGATTCCAACGCAGGTGTTTTTAGACGAAAACGGTAAGGAATTCTCGCGGCACATCGGCTATTTCCCGGAAGAAGAACTCGTAAAGGTGTTAAAACAAAAAGGAGTAAAGTAGATGCAATTTTACATGATTAACTGAAAAGTTAGTTGTAATACAGTTTATGAAAAAATAATGATTAACCTTTAAAAACAACAATCTATGAAAACAAAATCACTCGGTTTTATCGGTGGTGGCCGCATCACCAAAATATTTCTTCAGGCATTTGCCAACAAGAAAGTTGAACTCGAATCGGTAGTGGTATTCGACACCAACGCCGATGTGCTCGCTGCTTTAAAAGAACAATTCCCGTTTATTGCAACCGGAAGTCTGGAAGAGACAGCCAGTCAACCGATCGTTTTTATCGCATTGCACCCACCAATGATCATGGAAACGCTGGATAAAATTGCCGGACTTGTGGCCAATGATGCCGTGGTGATTTCACTGGCTCCCAAAATTACCATTGCCAAAATCGCCTCGAAACTGAACACTCCTAACGTTGCCCGGATGATTCCCAATGCAACTTCTTACATCAACGAAGGTTTTAATCCAATGAGCTTTGCCGAAAGCTTCAGTGCAAAGCGTGAAACGATTGAATTACTTGAAGCTTTGGGAACAAATTTCGAAGTAGCAGAACCAAAACTGGAAGCTTACGCAATACTTTCGGCCATGTTGCCCACTTATTTCTGGTTCCAGTGGAATGAATTAACCAAGCTTGGCGATCCAATGGGCCTGACTGAAGAAGAAAGCACTGTTGCCATACAGCAAACGTTACAAGCCGCGATGAATCTATACTTCGAATCGGGACTTTCTCCTGAACAGGTAATGGATTTGATTCCGGTAAAACCGATTGGCGAGAGCCAATCACAAATTACTGAAATTTATCAGGCCAAGCTGATGGGATTGTTCGAAAAGATTAAACCATAAAAATGGTAAAGAAAATTCTTCCCTGGATTGTGTTCGTTTTGTTGTTCGGGCTGATTGTTATTGGGTTTGCCTTAAAAGACAACATGAACAACTACCTTTCAAAAATGATGAAAGAACAAGCCGCTCCCGAAATTGCCAATTCGGGAGCGGCCAATGTCGATTCTACTTTCAACTACACCAAAAATAAACAGGGTTATCAAGTTACCTTTCTCGAATTTGGTGCAAATTGTCCTGCTTGTAAACGTATGGAATCGGTGATGGAAGAAATCCGGACAAAATATCCTCAAACCGTCAATGTCGTTTTCCTGAACATTTTAAAGCCTGAAAGCCAGATTTTAATGAAATATTATGGCATTGCCTCAATTCCAACACAGGTTCTGCTGAACAAAGACGGCAAAGAATTTTTCAGACATACGGGGTATTACTCAGCAGAAGAAATTGATATGGAAATTATCGGTAAACAGAAGATAAATTAAAAATGAATTCTCGAAACCGAATTTGATTTTTGTGATTGTTCATTCGTACTTATTTCCTGATTAATTGATCAAAAATTTTAAAACATTTGTCGTAAACATACATCATGTTAAAATTAAACGTATATTTACGTCGTATTTAAAATTTAAGGTCATGGTAACAGCAAAAACAGAACTTTTCGACGAAGCGCTTCAAATAAGGGCTGGCTTTTTCAAAGCACTTGCTCACCCAGCACGATTGCAAATTCTTCAATTTCTTGCCGAAACAAAAACCTGTATTTCTGGCGATATTTCGGAAGAACTTCCTTTAAGCCGTACAACCGTCAATCAACATTTGAAGGAATTAAAGGAAGTTGGTTTGATTAAGGGACATGTTGAAGGAGTAAAAATGAATTATTGTCTCGATGGCAAAAGGGTAAAAGAAATGAAAGAGCTGTTGACCGGATTTCTGGAGGAAATTCAACTCCCCGAAAACTTCTCTTGCGAGTAAAACCATTATTAAATTATCACATTTTCAATTCTTCAAATTGTTACATTTTCAAATTATATAGTTATGAAAGTCTTAATTCTTTGCACAGGCAACAGTTGCCGCAGCCAAATGGCACATGGTTTTCTACAATCGTTCGATGAAGATTTAACGGTTCGCTCTGCCGGAACCGAACCTGCCAGTCAGGTCAACCCAAAGGCTGTAAAAGTAATGAAGGAAGTTGGCATCGACATCAGTCATCATACCCCAAAAATGGTTGACCAATATATCAATGAAGAATGGGATTACGTGATTACCGTGTGTGATCATGCCAATGAAACATGCTCTGCCTTTTTGGGAAAGGTAAAACATCGATTACACATCGGCTTTGAAGACCCTTCTCATGCTGTTGGAACTGATGAATTTATCTGGAGCGAATTTATTCGTGTCCGCGACGAAATTAAAGAAGGCTTTTACAAACTCTATGTCGAACAAATAAAACCACAATTATGAATCCTAATGAATTAAAACTGGTAGTTCAGGAAAAATATGGCGAAATTGCCAATCAAAGCATATTGCAAAATCAATCGTCATGTTGCGGAAGCACAACTAGTTGCTGCGACGTTGATTATACCATTTTCAGTGAAAATTACGACAAACTTGAAGGTTATAATCCTGACGCCGATTTGGGTCTGGGCTGTGGTATTCCAACCCAGTTCGCTGCCATTAAAACAGGCGATCATATTCTCGATTTAGGAAGCGGCGCCGGAAACGATTGTTTTGTAGCCCGCGCCATTGTAGGAGAATCAGGCATGGTTACTGGTCTGGATTTTACAGATGCGATGGTAACCAAAGCAATCGCAAACAATCAGAAACTTGGGTTCGCCAATATTGAATTTGTACAGGGCGACATTGAAGAAATGCCATTACCCGATAACAATTTTGATGTGATTGTATCGAACTGTGTTTTAAACCTGGTTCCTGATAAAAACAAAGCTTTTGCCCAAATGATGCGGGTATTGAAACCTGGCGGTCATTTCTGCGTTTCCGACGTGGTCATCAAAGGTGAACTGCCTGAAGCATTGCGCAAAGATGCTGAAATGTATGCCGGTTGCGTTTCGGGAGCAATTGGAATGGACGAATATCTTCAGATCATCGAGAATAAAGGCTTTAAAAACACGACTGTTCACAAGCAGAAAGAGATTTCCATTCCTGCTGATATTTTGGCCAATTATCTTACTCCGGAAGAAATTGTAAGTTTTCAGAATGGCGAAACCGGAATATATAGTATTACAGTTTCAGGGTATAAAAAAGCATAATTCAACAATTAATTATTTGGCAATTCGACTATGATCACACTGCTTTTTTTGATTATAGAATTGGTAAATTGTCTCATTTTCAAATTAATTCCATGAAAAAGCGTCTCAAATTTCTCGACCGATATCTCACCTTGTGGATTTTTTTGGCCATGTTTCTCGGAGTTTTTGCAGGTTGGCTAAGTCCAAATGTGGCCGAATTCTGGAACAGCATGTCATCCGGTACCACCAATATTCCGATTGCAATTGGACTTATCGTAATGATGTATCCACCATTAGCCAAAGTCAAGTATGAGGAATTGGGTGATGTCTTCAGAAATACTAAAATTCTCGGTCTCTCTTTATTTCAGAATTGGATAATGGGTCCTGTGTTGATGTTTGTATTGGCCATTACCTTTTTCAAACTGTTCCCCGGCGAGAACAATGCGAATCTACCCTATATGTACGGGATTATCCTGATAGGCCTTGCCCGTTGTATTGCAATGGTGATTGTTTGGAACGACCTTGCTAAAGGCGACACCCAGTATGCAGCAGGATTGGTAGCTTTTAACTCAGTATTTCAGGTACTACTCTTTTCGGTTTATGCATATATTTTTATCGCCATTCTTCCCGGATGGTTTGGTGTTCCGGTTAATGATACTGTTTCCCAAATTACCATGGGAGCCATAGCGAAAAGCGTGTTTGTATATTTAGGAATCCCTATGATTGCTGGCTTCTTAACCCGGTTTATTCTGATTCGCATTAAAAACAAGGTTTGGTATGAAACCAAATTTGTTCCCAAAATCAGTCCATTAACGCTTGTTGCATTGCTATTTACCATCGTGGTGATGTTCTCTTTAAAGGGTGAATACATTGTAAAAATTCCGATGGACGTGGTTCTTATTGCAATTCCATTGCTGATCTACTTCGTGGTTATGTTTTTAGTTTCCTTCTTTATGAGCAAAAAAATAGGAGCTAATTACGAGCAATCTACCACTCTGGCTTTCACTGCTGCCAGCAATAATTTTGAATTGGCTATTGCTGTTGCCATAGCCATTTTTGGAATCAATTCAGGAGAAGCTTTTGCCGGAGTTATTGGTCCGCTGGTTGAGGTTCCGGCAATGATCGGTCTGGTGAATGTGGCGCTTTATTTTAAAAGGAAGTACTTTTCAAGCAAAGCAGTTCGATGAATCATTTGCTTATTTACTTCATTCTTTTTCTATCATATAAAATTTGTTTACGTGCGTGTTGTAATGAATTGAATATCAGTAGAGACTATATCGGAATCTATTTTAAAAATTCTGCATTTCAGGATACAAAGTCAACAGAATAGTAGGTGATACTAGAGTAAATCTAGGTTCCCGGGTTTACGGCTCAAAATACAGCCACGATCAGGAACTGGTAAAACCGGGCTATCATTCAGTCTTGCTTGAAAGCTATGGAATAAAAGCCGAACTGACCTCAACTACGCGAGTGGGATTTCACCGCTATCATTTCCCGGTAAATAAAGAAAGGTATGTGTCGCTTGATCTGGGGACTTTCTTAGGTCCCAGCGGAACGGTAAAAGGCTACGCCAAAAAAGTGAGCGATACCGAAATTCAGGGCTATGCGCTGATGGACAAAACCTTCCGGCGACCTAAACCAATTTACGTGTATTACGGCAATCAGCCTTCCATCGAAACGGCTTTTGTGTTCAACCACATCAGTCGCCCTTGGCTCACACAGTATTGGTCACGTCGCGTGGTTGACCAGGCTTTCAGAGCACTTTCGCCCGATCGCGGGTACAACGGTGACGAAGATCAGGGCCTGATGGGAGCTCTTTCGGTGCTGAGCAGCGGCCTGTCATGGAATTGGGTAGCCCGATTTTTGACAAAATCACCATCCATCTCGATCCCGATTATTATTCAGGAAAAGCGTTTGTGATTGAAGCAAAAAACAACAACGCTAAAAATTGCTACATCCAGTCGGGCAAGCTGAATGGGAAGGAACTTCCGAATCAATGGATTTTTCAGGATGAAATGACCAAAGGCGGAAAGCTGGAACTAGAAATGGGGCCAAATCCAAACAAAAACTGGGGAAATTAAGATGAAACGAACGTTGATATTTTTGATGACACTGGCCATTCTACAGGTTGGCTGCAGTCCGAAAGTCAGGATAAATTATGTGGATGAATTTGAAAACATAAACCATCCTGAAATCGGCTGAAAAAAATTACATCTGCCGGATTTACCGAACTCAGCCGAAACGGGAAGGTCATTCTTTCCTTTCAAGAACCAGTGAATATCTATCTAAAATATTTATTCTGTAACCGCTGATAGCTTTCCGGAGTATCCATATCTTCCAATATTTCGTCGCCTTCCAGAAGGATTACACATCCTTCGTAGCGTTTAATGACTTTTTTTGCGCCCTCGTCATTTTTCAATCCTGAAAGGTCTTTAAAATAGCATTCATCAAAAAGCACCGGTACACCTATCCATCCTGAAGGCGAATGTGAAACTATTATTTGTTGCGAACCGGGTTGAAAGGCACCAAGCATTTTTTCAATATAAGAAGTTGTAATCAATGGTTGGTCTAGCAGAGTGATCAAAACCCCATTTGCTTCCGGAAATTTTTTGATTATCTGACTGATTCCATAAGAAATTGAGCTACCTATTCCGCTTTCCCAATCAGGATTGATAAAAATGCTTGCCGGATATTTTTCAATGAAGGGAATGACGAGATTTGAATTTGCCCCTAAAACCACATTAACCAGATTGCCTGTCTGTTGTAACATCTGGATTTGATGCTCAATCAAGGTTTGGTTTCCCCAGGGCAATAATTGTTTGGGTTGTCCCATCCGGCTTGAACCACCGGCAGCCAACAGTAAAATCGGAATTTCAGCCATGGATTGAATCGACTTTGTTTCGCAATGATTCGGGCTTTTTATTTCGAATCACACTCAAAATTTCCGCCAGAATGGAAACGGAAATCTCAGACGCAGTTTCGGCGCCAATGTTGATTCCAGCGGGGCTATGAATTTGATCCAAGAATTCAGAAGAGATATCCGGGAAATAGTCAAGCAGCGTTGACAATAACCTCTCCCGTCGTTTTATTGAACCAACAATGCCGATGTATGCGGGTTTTATATCTTTCAGCGCCATCAGGTATTGCACATCTTTATTAAAACTGTGCGTCATAATAACCACTGCCGTTTGTTCATCTAACGCCGATGTATCGATATTTTCAAAAAATGGGGTGATCAAAGCGGATGCTCCGGGAAAGTAATCACAGGATTTCGACTCTTCAGCGGAAGCTACAATAGTCACTTCCCAACCCAATAATTTGGCAGCCTGGCACAATTGAACGGCATCGTGTTCAGCTCCAAAAATGTACATTTGGAACAATGGATTGAATACCTGGGAAAAACATTCCTGATTATCAATCTGGAAGGGTTCAAAAAATGGATTTAATGAATATGTTTTTTCATTCAGTGTTATCAAAGTTCCAGCACTTTTATATTCGCCCACTTCAGGATAGTAATAAACATCCATCCTGAAGTTTTGCCTGCGTTTCAATACAGTCTCAAAGTCTTTCAGAAGTTCTTCAGAAAGAAAGACCGGTTCGATTAAAATATGGAGAATCCCTTCGCATCCGATCCGCAAACGACCATCGTAGGTCATTAATTTTGCGTTTCCGTTTTTAAATACACTTTGCGCCTGTCGTTCTATTTCCTTTTCAATACAGCCACCACTGACAGCTCCCACCGAATCGCCATCTTCGTTGATTACCATACGAACACCCGGCCGCCGATAGGAAGAACCCTCCAGATCGACCACGGTAACAAAAACCGCTTTTTTACCAAGCTGTTGCCAGGATTTTAGCGTTTGAAACAGGAGTTTGATTTCGTGTGTCATTTTTGATGATAAAAGTTTCTGCTGTTAGAATCTGTTTAATATTGAACAGAAGCTTGTTCGGGGTGAATTTTCTTCAACTCCTAACTCACCCCAAGCCCGATAAATCGGTCTTTTCCCCTCTCTTCACGAAGAGAGGGGCGGGAGCATCGACGATGCGACGGGGTGAGTCGAGGGCAAAATTTCTCTTTAAATAAAACTTAAACACTTTCTTAGTTATTCCCTTCTGTCCTTATGCCAAATCAAAACTGTTTTTAATAAACGGCTGATGATAGTAACGTTTCCCGGTTGCTTTGTACAATGCACAGGCAAGAGCTCCCATAACCGGAGGGAAAGGCGGCTCTCCGAGACCTGTCGGGTCAATGTTATTTTCAACGAAATGTACTTCAATAGATTTTGGCGCTTCGGCATGCCGGATTAGACGATATGAGTCGAAATTATCCTGATCCGGTTGGCCTTTTTTGAATGTAAGTTCACTGTACATGGCATGGCCAATTCCATCCACAATTGAACCTTCCGTCATATTTATGGCAGCATCGGGATTTACAACAATACCACAGTCGAGAGCAGCATACACTTTTTGAATAACAGGCGTGTCATCTTCAAGCGTGATATCCACCACATTGGCCACATACGAATTATGGCAGAAATAAGCAGATACTCCGCGATTTTTCCCGGCAGAATCATTATCCCAGCCTGATTTGTCACGAACCATTTCGAGAACTCCGGCGTAACGGGCGGCATCATAGTCGTTTTTTTCACCAACCGGATTTTCCTTAGCGCGCTTCAACAAATCGAGTCGAAACTTAATGGGATCTTTACCTGCGACCTCAGCAACTTCATCCAGGAAAGATTGTTCGGCTACAGCATTGAAGTTGGAACTTGGTGCCCGAAATGCCCCGGTACTGATGTTGGAGTCAACCGTCCAGCTTTCGGCGATATAATTGTCCACTGCACCAGCCGGAAACCGGTTGGCATGCAACGGACTGTCTGACATGCCACCCATACGAACATGGAAAGCAATAAGGTTATTGTCAGCATCCAAAGCGGCACGGTACAAAGCATAGTATGCCGGGCGATAAATTCCATAAGTCATGTCGTCCTCCCGGGAATAAATCAACTTAACCGGCGCTTTTACTTTTTGCGAAATTACTGCCGCTTCAACCATAAAATGACCGTACAAACGTCTGCCAAAACCACCGCCCATGCGGGTCATTTGAATATCTACTTTTTCGAGTGGAAGACCAAGTCTTGCAGATACAGTCTTTTCCATGAATTCAGGAGTTTGGATAGGACCGGCCAATACCGCTTTATCCTCCGTTACATCGGCAAAAAAGTTCATGGGCTCCATTGTATTATGAGCCAGATAAGGTGCTGTGTAGGTCCGCTCAATTACTTTGGCCGCTTTTTTAAAAGCTTCTTCCGGATTTCCGTCTTTGCGCTCGACCTTACCTGATTTAGCTGAAGCCGCGGCCATCTTTGCATGATGATCAGCCGTACTTTCAAGCCCTGAAAGTACGCCATCTTTCGTTCCTGAATCTGAATCGGGCTCCCATTCAATATTCAGGATTGCTTTGGCGCTCATTACTTCCCAGGTAGAATTACCAACCACCACAACCAATTCAGGAAAAGAAGTGATGTCTGACCACTGCAATTTATAATCATCATTGTAAGTTTTGATGCTAAAAACGTCTTTAATTCCCGGCATCGCTTTCGCTTCCGTAGCGTCGAACGATTTCAGTTTCATCCCGAAAGCCGGAGGATGAACAATCATGGCAATCAGCATTCCCTCTTTTTTATAATCGAGTCCAAACAAAGGTTGGCCTGTCACAATTTTATGTCCATCCACATTTTTCCGGGATGTTCCAATAATCTTAAAATCTTTTAGATCTTTTAGCTGAACTTCTTCAGGAACCGGAATTTTAGCAGCTTCAGACGCTACTTCACCGTAATCGGCTTTCTTGCCGCTATTTTTATGGTAAAGTATTCCTGCATCCGTGGTAATTTCTTCAACAGGCACATTCCACTTTTTAGCGGCAGCTTCCATTAACATTCGGCGGGCTGTAGCGCCTGCCATTCGGAGTCCGGGCCAGCTTTGCCTTATGGCCTGACTTCCACCGGCAATTTGCCTTTTAAAAATGTCGGTATTAAACGGAGCTTGTTCCACAATAACTTTTGCCCAATCTACATCCAGTTCTTCCGCTACAATCATGGGCATTGAAGTTTTTACATTCTGCCCGATTTCAGGATTTGGCGACATGATGGTGACTACACCGTTTTCACCTATTTTCAAAAAACCATTGATTTGAAACCATTCGTCGGGCATAGTTAGTCCTTTAGGTGCTTCCGTGCTACAAGCCGATGCCAGCCAGCTAAATCCTATCATTAAGCCTCCACCGGCTAAAACTGAACTTTTTATAAAAGAACGTCTATTGAATTTCGTTTTTACAATTGTCATGTTACGCGTTTTTAGTTTAGGAACAATTGGGTGTTGTATTTTAAAATTAACTCACCCCAAGCCCGATTAATCGTGCTTTTCCCTTCTCTTCGCGAAGAGAGAGGCGGCGTCCGCAAGCGGACGCGGTGAGTAAAAATATTCACTATTAAAATCGACACTTATTCAGTCTTATTACTTATTAGTAATTTTCATGGATAATTAATTTCCCTATGAAGCAGAAGCAGTTTTAATGGCCGCTTTGATTCGGGTATAGGTTCCGCAACGGCAAATATTGCCACTCATCGCTTTTTCAATATCTTCATCGCTCGGATTAGGATTTGATTTTAAAAATGCCGCAGCATTCATTATTTGTCCAGCCTGGCAATAACCACATTGCGGAACATCATGTTCTATCCATGCTTCCTGAACAGGATGATTTCCAATTTCAGAAAGTCCTTCAATGGTTGTTATTTCCTGGGTTCCTACGTCCGAAACAAAGGTTATACACGAACGCACCGCAGAACCATCCAGGTGAATGGTACAGGCTCCGCACTGGGCAATGCCACAGCCATATTTGGTTCCTACAAGATTCAGATGATCCCGGAGTACCCAAAGCATCGGTGTCGATGGATCTACATCTACCCGATATTCTTTTCTGTTTATTTTCAAATTAAAAATCGCCATAGTATATCAAGTTTAAATTCTTTGATTTCAGGAGTATACATTATAATAATGAATAAATGCCGCATTTTTAATTATTTAAATTCGTTGACTCACCCTCTGCATCGGCCATGCTCTTCTACATGTAGAGAGGGACAACGCCCGCTGGCGGAGGTGGGGTGAGTGAATTATTAAAATACGACATTAAATTTATCTACTTACTTAAGTCTAAAAGACAATTAAATATTAACCGATTCATCGGGAATTGGATGAATGATTTTTACATTTATTCAAAGTCATTTTACATTCATTCAAAGCGCATTTATATTCGTTCATTGTCCATTTATATTCATTCAATGAGCATTTATATTCGTTCAATGTCCATTTACATTCATTCAATGAGTATTTATATTCATTCAATGAGTATTTATATTCGTTCAATGAGTATTTATATTCGTTCAATGAGCATTTATATACGCTCAATGTCCATTTATATTCATTCAACGCGCATTTACATTCATTCAAAGAACGTTTATATTTATTCAATGGATGCTTACCGCCATTCAATATCCATTTAGTTATGAGCTTCTCACTCCTGCATCACATCATCTCAGGCTTGTCGTCATGTGGATTGCCTTGTTGATGGTTTAATAGTTGGTTAACCCGGTTTATCCAGATTAATGAATTAACGAAACCATTTCACTACAATGCCTTTACGCTTAAATCCGGCAAGGTTTTTTGATTCAATAACGGTAACAAGGGACAAATCCATTTAGTTCACCCGTTAGATGTTGTTAACAAAATTTCAGTAAAAGGTATAATACTTCTTGAATAACATTTGATTTACAAATCTGGCCGAACAAAAGAATTCTGTTAGCCGGTTGCCTTAATGGAGCTTCTAATATTCATAAGAGAGTCGCTGAGATGAAGCGCAGGAGAGACGCAAACACCTGAACAAATCAGGACATAAATGGTTAATTTAGGCATGATAAAGATTGAAGACAAGTTGGGGAGACGTTTCGAAAAACTAAGGATAAGTTTATTGAATGAGTGTAACTTTTCGTGTGTGTATTGTGTCAGCGAGGATTTTGCAAATAGTTCGGGAAAGACAATCCAAAAGTTAGCGCCTGACCAGCCTCTTACGCCGGATGAGTTTATGAAACTCATTGCGGCCGTGCATCGCCTGACCGGATTGAAAAGTATTCGGTTGACCGGAGGAGAACCGCTACTGTACAGCAATCTTTTCCATTTGATCGATCACATTCAAAAAATCGGAATTCCGGATATCCGGCTCACAACCAATGCCTATTTTCTGAAAGAAAGAGCCGCAAAACTTTTTAATGCCGGTGTGAAAACCATCAACATTTCCGTTGATGCAGTCGATCAGGATATTTTCAGTGAGATTTCGAGACATCCAAATATGGCGAGGGTTTTCTCCGGAATTGAAGCTGCAGTGAAAGTGGGAATGAATGTAAAACTGAATGCCGTTATCATGCGGGGAAGAAACGATTCACAAATCATTCCCCTGCTGGATTACGCTACCGGACTGGGAGTTAAAATACGTTTTCTGGAAATCATGAAAATGGGACATTTGTACCATTCGGAGAATGAGCTCTTCTTTCCGGAGAAGGAAATGCTGTCCATCATTCAGGAAAAGTATGCGATTGAACGAATTCCGAGGGGACTTGCTGAAACAGCACACTACTGGCGTGCCTCCAATGGAGGGATATTTGGAGTAATAGCCAATGAATCAACGCCGTTTTGTCACGATTGCGACCGGTTGCGAATGGATAGCAACGGCTTTTTCTATGGTTGTCTCAGCAATGCGCACGGCGAAAAAATTGCACCCTTTATTCACGACGACGCTCTGCTGACGGAGAAACTGAGAGGATTGCTGCGGCTCAAACAACCAGTTAAGTTTCATGGAAGTGAATTATCAATGAGAAATATAGGAGGTTAAAAATTGGATAAAGTAGCGATCAAAATAATTTGTTTTGCAGGGCTCCGGAAGTATTTCGGAAGCGAAACAACCATTCATGTGCATTCCGGGGAGAACTTCTCTAAAGTTATCGACGAATTGAAGATGCTTAATCCTGAAGCCACAGAAGTTTTAGCGAGTTGCAGAATCGCTGTAAAAGAAGATTTTGTTTCGCTAAACGATCCGGTTAAACTTGAAAATACAATTTTTCTGATTCCCCCTTCAAGCGGAGGTTAATCAATGTAAAACGAATATCCGGTTGCATGCCTAATTGTTCCGACAGTTGGGGCTTTGCCCCAAACCCCAATTACTTTTTTGTCTTAACACAAAAAGGTAATCAAAAAAAGTCAAGGCTGCGTCCGCTTCGCTCGAAAAACCAGTGTTCGACGGCTAAAATCTTTTAAACTCGCCTGCGGCTCAAACAGAAAAGATTTTTTAACGCCGACTTCACTTGTTTTTCGGCTCTCCGGACGAGGCCAGTCTGTGTACGAAGGAGGCAGCTTTTCATTTTAGGTAAAGTAACGGTTACTCATATAAATTAAATAGTTAGAACAGTTTATTGTAGCATTAATATTTGACTCACCCCGTCGCCCGGTTCAAGATGAGACGGGGTGAGTTGATACATAGAAATTGAAATGCAACAATATCCGATTCATTATACTTAAAACGATGAAACATTTACAATATACAGACCTGAATTACAGTGAACTTTTCGATGAATTCCGGAATCCAAACAGCGGGGCAGTAGTGCTTTTCAGCGGCGAAGTGAGAGACAACAACAAAGGACGGGAAGTTACGCACCTGGAATATGAAGCGTATGAACCCATGGCCAATAAGATGATTGATGAGATTCTGGAAGAAGCTATTTCACGTTTCAGGCTGAACCAGGCCGTTTGCGTTCACCGTTTGGGGCGGGTTGAAATCAGTGGGTGTGCGGTGGTGGTTATTACCGGGGCCGGGCACCGAAAAGAAGCTTACGACGCGAACCGCTTTATTATCGACAAGGTGAAAAATGAAGTGCCCATCTGGAAACACGAGTTTTTTGCTGATGGAACCAGCGAGTGGGGACAAAACTGCGATTGCGTGACTCACGAAGACGAACATGAACATGACCACCACCATGAGAAAGCTGAGTAAAGACGATATGTCACGGTTTACCCGTCATTTTTCGCTGGCTGAAATTGGACAGGAAGGTCAGGAGAAACTAAAAAATGCCCGGGTTTTGGTTATTGGAGCAGGCGGTTTGGGAAGTCCCCTGCTAATATATCTGGCTGCTGCCGGAATTGGCACAATTGGTATAGTCGATGATGACGTTGTAAGCCTGTCAAACCTTCAGCGGCAAGTTTTATATACAACCGCTGATGTGGGTTTCAAAAAGGTGGAAATTGCTTCTCAAAAACTCAGGGCGCTTTATCCTGAAATCGAAATCCAACTATTTGACTGGAGGCTCAATGAAGAAAACGCCGAAAAACTATTTCAGGATTACGATGTAATTGCTGATTGTACAGATAATTATAAAACAAGAGCATTGATCGGACAAGCTTCGGCGAAACTAAAAAAGCCGCTGGCATTTGCTTCGGTTCTGAATTATGAAGGTCAAATTAGTGTCTTTAATTTCGGGGGCGGATCGGCCTTTTCAGATTTATATCCCAACATTCCTAAAGACGGAATTTACAAAGAAAATGAAATTGGTTTATTGGGTGTTTTACCCGGAATTGCCGGAACCCTTCAGGCGAATGAAATCATCAAAATCATTACCGGATATGGTGAAGTAATCAGTGGAAAGCTATTCGTTTTCAACATTCAGGAAAACAGGTTTAATCTTTTCAGGTTTTAATTTAAATGAGTATCAGTTTTGTGTGCCTGGAAAGAATAATTTGGAATCAAACCTACTCTCCCCCGGCCCCTCTCTTCGAGAAGAGAGGGGAGACCGCCCGAAATTAGGACGGTGGGGTGAGTCAAATTGATACTCCGAATAAATTTGCCGCAATCTTATTCTTTAAATTTAAAGGTTAGGTAAATAACCGGTTATTCAAATTAATTTATCTCCCGAACTTCACACCCGATTGACTTCAGAATTCTTTAATCACCGAGATCATGAGCATAGCACAATAATTATGGCTATACCTAACCTGAACACATAAAAACATCATGGTCTGATTACATCTATCAATTGTTTAGGCTAAAATAAAAGAAAACCTACAACAACGGATAACCTTTCACATTCACTTCGTGCATCATTTCATAGATGTTTTCGAAAATCGATTCCAAATGTGGTTTGGTGAAATATTCACCATCGATTCCGTAAGCCGGACGATGTTCCATGGCAGTCAACGTTCGGGGTGCGGTATCCAGGTAATTGAATGCCTGTTGTTCCTGCAATACTTTTTGCATCATGTATGCAGTGCCGCCACCGGGAACATCCTCATCAATAAAAATCACTTTATTGGTCTTTTTTACTGATTCGAGGATCAGATGATTTACATCGAAAGGCAACAGAGTTTGTACGTCGATCACTTCGACCGAAATATTTTTGATTTCCTTCAGGAGAAGCGCTGCTTTTAAGACATGATGAACATTCCAGCCGTAAGTTACTGCGGTTATGTCAGTTCCTTCGTGTAAAATTTCAGGAACACCCAGAGGAACTTTAAACTCACCGATGTTTGTTGGCAGCGGTTCTTTCAGGTTGTATCCTTTCAGCGGCTCAATGACCAGTGCAGGATCATTGGCTTCGAGCAGAGTATTGTAAAATCCGGCAGCCTGGCTCATGTTTCGCGGAACACAAAGATAAATGCCACGCAATGAACCCAAAATGAGTTGTATGGGCGAACCGGCATGCCAGATTCCCTGCAATTGATGTCCTCTGGTTCGAATAATTAGTGGCGCTGCCTGTTTTCCTAAAGTTCGATATTGCATACTGGCCAGATCATCGCTTAGGGTCGATTGGGCGTAGATGAGATAATCGAGATACTGAATCTCTGCAATCGGACGGAACCCTCTTAGGGCCAGTCCGATTCCCTGTCCGATAATTGTTGTTTCCCGGATGCCGGTATCAAACACACGGGAAATTCCATATTTGGCCTGCATGCCTTTCATTCCCTGATTTACATCACCCAGTTTTCCGGTGTCTTCACCAAAAGTGATCAGATTCGGATATTTTTCGAAGAGAGCGTCAAAGTTCTGATTGAGAATTTGTGAACCATTTAACTGTTCAGGATTATGTGAATATCGGGCAGAAATACCTTCAACCTGAAGCGCCGAATCCTTGCCTTCCCTGTAAAGGTTCGTGTTATAAAACTTTCTGCTTTGTGCCGCGAATTTTTCTGACCATTCATTTAATTTATTTCGTTCGTCTGCTAAATCATTTATCCCATGTATTTCAAAAAGAATCCTTTTGGCAAACGTGTAAAAGGTTCGTCGGGTTGGAAATATCTTGGCAAAGTGACTTTCAAGTTCATCGGTATAATTAAATTTTCCCTGCGATTTCAGATTTATCTGTTCAACTACGCTGGTAATTGATTTAATTTCTGCGGAAAAACTATTCTTATAATGTTTCCATGCCTTGTCGCGGGCGGTCTGGGCGGTTTTTGCTGCTCTGTTTTCAAGTTCAGATAAGGTATCCTGATCAGCTTTGCCGGTTTCCAGCAACCATCTTCTAAATTGTACCAAACAATCGAATTCTTTTTCCCATGCAAGCCGATCCTTTGATTTATAATGCTCGTGCGATCCTGAAGTAGAATGACCCAGAGGTTGGGTTAATTCCTGAATGTGGAACAATACCGGATTTTGCTTTTGTCGGCAGTGTTCAATACCTTCTGAAAACATTTGCACCATTCCGGAATAGTCCCAGCCTTTGCATGTATAAATGGAGATTCCGTTATTCCCGTTATCGTTCTCAAAACCTTTTAATGCTTTTGAGATGCTTGATTTTGTGGTTTGCAGTTCGGTTGGTACACTAATTCCAAAACCGTCGTCATAAACGGTCACTGCCAAAGGCACTTGTATAACTGCGGCAGCGTTAATGGTTTCAAAAAACATTCCTTCGGAAGTGCTGGCATCGCCAATAGTGCCAAAAGCCACCTCATTACCGTCAACATTATTTTTCAGGAAATTTTTCAAATCCGGACTTTGCCTGACCAATTTTGAGGCCTGTGCAAGTCCCAGCAACCTCGGCATTTGTCCGGCAGTTGGCGAAACGTCTGAAGCCGAATTGAATTGATTCATCAGATTTTTGATCTGACCATTAGCATCAATGTTGGTGGTACTGAAATGATTGTTGAAATTTCGTCCTCCGGTTGACGGGTTGAAATCCAGGTCGGTATCACCATACATCATGGCAAAAAACTCTTCAGGTTTCAACAGGTCAAGTGCAAGCATAAATGTTTGATCGCGGTAGTAGCCTGATCGCCAGTCTCCTTTCCGGAATGTTTTGGCTAAAGCAACCTGCGCCAGTTCTTTTCCATCTCCGAAAATTCCAAAATGTGCCCGTCCGTTGTGAACCTCCCTTCTTCCCAGAAGGCTCAGTTGACGGCTTAAACAGACCAGGTAATAATCGTTTAGTATAGATTCAAACAATTTTTCTTTTGATTCAACCAGAGATACTTTCTCGAGATACATAAGTTTCAACGGATATTAAAATTCCAGATAATAAATACGAATCACCAAACAGAAGAAAGTTGATTTTTGTTTAAAAGTAACAGTCGGACTGATTGAAATTTGTTGTATTTGGGTAATACAGATATTCAAAAGCTACTTTCAAGGGAGTAAAAATAGCATTTTAAAGTTGAATTGGCATTGATTGTAAAAATGGAAGTGCGATTTTTAATGGATTTCCATGTACTTGATCAATTTTAAAATACTATTTTGATCATCGTAGTTGACATCATTTTTCTTTACGTATTCCTTACTCACAGATTCCTTTTCGCCGAACAACCGAACGAGTTGTCTTACATTCAAAAATTTAGTCAGTTTCCCATCTTTTTCAAGCCAGTAGAATACATAAGGTTTAGTCTCAATGCCTTCAGGTAATTTAAGGTCGTAAGCCTGTCCGCCTGATAAATACGAAGAGTAGCTTGTTGTTGCCGAAGTCTGTGATGTTCCGCCATAACCGGCCGGTTTGCCCGGATCTTTAATTGAACATCTGTGTTCAACGATCAGTGAATATTTGGAATGGTATATCAGTTCGAGAAATTTTCCATCTATCGGAATGAATTTCCTTCCATTTACAAAAACTGTATCAATTTGATCCAACTGCCCCAGAGCCAGTTTAACGCCATTATTTTCAAATAGCATTTCCTCTGTCAGGGAATTATAGTTCAATGTTGTTTCATTTTTTATTCCGTCTTTCATTAGAACTATGCCTTTTGAAAATTCAGGAAATAAGTAATGGGTTACCTCAATAACTTTTATCTGCGAACTGCCATGCAGAGTTAATAGACTTAAAATCAATATGAAAAGAAAGTGTTTCATGATCGGTTTTGTTTGGTTGCGATTGATTGAAAGTTCTTTATGCGAATGATAAATTCAAAGTTATAATAAGTTTGAATTTATTCCAGAAATTAGTGAGGTGGTTTTAAGATTTTTTTTAGTTTTGCACACACAAATTTTGAATGCCCAGATGGTGAAATTGGTAGACACGCCAGCTTGAGGGGCTGGTGCCGGTTACGGTGTGCAAGTTCGAGTCTTGTTCTGGGCACTGAAGTAGAAGTCAAATTACATCAAAAGCGCTTAAATTCAATGATTTAAGCACTTTTATTTTTGGCTAAAATATCAAAAATCTTCACTTAAAGTCATACTTAAAGCGGCAAAATCGAGGCCATGACTTTTATGACTGTTTATGGTCGCGGCAAACTCTGCAACTGATTGAATTAAACCATTTTATTTGATTCACTTTGACTCATTTTGATGCTTTTTTTTAAGCATTAAATGAGGTATTTTTAATTGGTTACAGAGACCATTTTTTCGCTTATTATTAAACAGACAGGTTATGAAGATTGTAATTAATTTCTTATTGAGAAAAAACAGGGAGTCTACAGATAACAAATTCCCTGTTTATGTGAGATTCACGTTAAAAAATAAACGAGTAGAACTCTCTACCGGAATCTTTATTCCAAAAGATTATTGGGACGAAAGCAAACAAAGAATAAAAGGGAAAATCCCTGGAGCCAGTGTTTCTAATGACCGGTTAGATAAAATGAAAACTGAAATCCAGGATATCTTCAATCAACTAAGGTCATCCTGTGAAGAATTTGATGCAACCGCAATCAAAAACAGATTACTTAATACCGAAGAATCTAAAGGGGTATTGTTTGTTTTTGACTATTATTTGAATAGCATCCTTGCCAAACTGAACAAGGGATATTCAATGGAGACCTATAAGCACTACAAATCTTCCCGAAAACGATTGGCTGAATTCATAAGTACTCAATTGAAAAAAATGGACATTCCAATTCAGTCTATCGACTACAAATTTCTGGATTCGTTTGATATTTATATCAAGAAGGATTTTAATAATCTGCAAAACACTGCATGGAATTATCACAAACACCTCCGCCGCGTCTTAAATCTTGCTATTTCACTTGATTACATCGACAAAAATCCGTACTCTAAATTTAAAGTCGGTTTGGATGAAACTCATAGGGAAATTCTTTCGATGGAAGAATTGAAACGGATGGAAGATAAAAGCATTCAAATCGAACGGTTAAGTGTTGTGCGTGACATTTTCATTTTTGCCTGTTACACTGGACTTTCATTTTCAGACATTGCCAAGCTTAGCCGAATTCATCTTCAACACGGCGCTGACGGAAAAGAATGGATTATTATTGACCGATCTAAAACCAACAATCGATGCCGGATTCCAATTCTTCCAAAAGCCAGGGAAATATTGAAAAGATATGAAGATTATCCTAAAATATCGAATAAAGATATTCTGCTTCCCGTGTTGACCAATCAGAAAATGAATAGCTACCTGAAGGAACTTGGAGATATTTGTGACATCAACAAAAACATTACCATGCACATTGCCCGTCATACTTTTGCCACTTCCGTAACCCTCAGCAACGGAGTTCCAATTGAAACCGTGTCCAAGATATTGGGACATACTTCGTTAAAAACGACTCAAATTTATGCAAAAGTTTTGGACAAGAAAATCTCAGATGATATGGACTTGTTACAAGCCAAATTAGGTAATCTCCAGAATTGATAAAAAATCAAAGCGATTATGACCAATTGACTGAAGAAACAATTGATTCCTGAAGAAAAACAAGTAGGTCTCGAAATAGTCCCTTTAAATTTGGTTGTTTTTGAATGATTTAACATCAAATTTATGTAAGAACACCGCCTGTATAATAAAATTTAGTTGGTATTGATACAATTTGGTTTCTTGGACATTGACTCAGCTGTGGATTCGGACATTCATCATATTCGACTGATATTCAATATCTTAATAAGCATTTATTTTACAGGTCTCGCTACAGTCCCTCTTTATATTTCAATTTCTGATAGGCTAGATATAGTAAATTTTAGAAACCTTGGAAATAGAATTAAGGAAGAATTTTAGTGAATTTTCAACAAATACTCAGATAATTTAAGCTCTCTCAGTTAGCTACATTACCGCATACTTGAATGGATGTTTTTTTCGGTTTCCATTCACCGTTCCTGTACCTTTCCATACAGGCACGGTGAAACTTACGAAGTTCGTCCAGTTCCTCCTGTGGAATAACATCAATTTGCATGATTTGTTCCCGTTCATTATTTAGTGTATAATGCGGAATGAAAGGGCATTCGACAATAGGTTCACCAAACGGACAGGCGGATATTGGATTAATCAGATCGGCATTTTGACGGATTTTTTCTGTGTTGATTGACATACTATTGATATTTGATTGTTAATTTAAATAAAAAGGCGTGAACCAAAACTTATAGCTTCCTAGGTACCGCCAGGAACCATAGTCTCAGTTAAGTCCGATCCACGCCAAAGACGCAGACATCGAACTTTTATTGCTGAGACTTTAATCTATAAAACTGGCGGTTTTAGGATTCTCTAATAAAAGTCAATATCATTTATTTTGCTATATCCGAATTTTCAATCTGGATAAAATGATTAATTATTTTATCAGCAGATCAAAGATGTAAAACATAATGAGATGATTTATTTTCAAGAATGTTAATAATTATCTTCATCTTATCAATTTTCATCCATCTTTTTCATCAATCATTCGCCGCAAGATGGCTATCAAATGATTCAGAAACTTGGTACGTTCAATCTTTCTCTGTTGGATATCCAGACGGTAACGATAAATATCTTCCTTTATCTCGACATTGAACATCTGTTCAAAGGCTTCTGCCAACTCAATTATTGTGGCATTTCCATTGTTAACTGCACCAGAATATAGAAGAGCATAAATGATCTCACCTAAATCAATTTTATGCCCTGTCCATTTGAGATGTGATTTATAATTGGTTTGATCATACCCAAAAGGTTTATCGACCTTTTCCAATTCTATCCGGATATAATCAATCAACATTTCATTGGCCATAATCGTCGAAAAAGTATGGTCATGCCAAGTGAAGAACTCCTCGTCCAACAGGTGATGGCTGCTTCGAAGTTCAAGTGGTATTTCAGCGTTTTCACGAACAAAATACTTTTCATCCAAATGTTTGAACCCACATTTGAAGTACTGGACTTTTACCTGGTGTTCTTCCATGTACTCATTAATTTTGTACAGGCGTCTCTGAAAGTACCTCCTGATTACTGGAATGTCGGCCTTTTGCAGTTTACTTTCCAAGTCAAAAACTGCCTGATAGTAAAGCAATTTACTGTAAACAGCCGGTTTGATCTTTTTGAAAAAGTAGATTTCCGATTTCAGGTCGGGAAAACCTTCGTCGACAACAAGTTTACGCATACGGTCCAGCGCGACCTTGCACTGACCAATGCCATACTCCAATTGTTCCGGAACGTTTTCCGAAACTTCTTTCATCCGGGACAGGTCGTTCTCCAGGTCCAGAATGATTTCACAAAATGTTTCCATAGCTAAAATTTAAACTGTTAATATTTGAGCCTCTGTAAAGCCCGTTAATAAATTTCATCTACCCACCAAAACTCTATTAACAATTTCAATATTTCTTCTTCGATACCTTAATAATTGCAATAATTTTTACATCTTCTCAGCAAACGACCTCATTCTCTTGATAAAATGATTACTTTATTTACTAAATTCCATTGCCTTCTTGAATTTCAGTATTGGAACATGCATAGTCAATGTAAAATAAGTCCAACCCCCATTGAATTGGAATAGGATAAGCTAAATTCATTAGCTCGAAAATTAAAAACCTATTAAAGTTCAATTTGAGACAAATTGGCTTCAGTCTTTAAGCATTTCAATTTTCAATTCCCCCATGATTAATCCTTCTGCCATCGCATTGATCTTTACCGTTCCTGGATCCTTACCACCTTTTAGTAAAATAGTAGAAATGCCTCCTTCTGCATTAGGCATATTGTTGCCAATGAGTTCTGCATTACCTTCAACAGTGAATTTAACAGCCCGCTTGTCATCAGGAATAATGGTTCCATGAGCATCTGTAACCACAGCATAAACAAAAACAAAATCATTCTTTCCTGCCTTCAATTCTTTTCCACTTAAATCAATTAATAAGATAATTTTTGCAGGCATACCAGGCGTATTGCGCTCAGTATTAACAACTTCTTTATCTTCAATAAAACCTTTTGCTTCCAGGATCCCGGCAACAAATTCCGGAACATTAAACGAAAACGGCGGATGTATCAGATTGGTTGAATTCTGATCCTGATCAGGTTTCTGACGGGCAATTAATTTGCCGTTTAGCAACAATTCAACTTCATCACAATTGCTGTAAACTTTTACATCCTTAAACGTTGGGTCATTCCAATAATTCGCGATATAAATCATAGGTTCATCTATTTTTGTCTGACTTTTGTAAAAGTAAAAAGCAAATTTGGGAAGCCGAAAAATGTCCATGATTCCGGAAGATTCTATATCGGGTGCATAGCCACGTTTGTAATCGAACATCAGCCAGTTTGCATCCCCAGCAGCCGAACCATTTAGGTTGTCATTGTGCGCTTCCTGATAATTGAGTGCCTGTTGAGCCAATCGTTTTTGTCCATATCCTCGTAACTGACGCGAACTGCGCTCTTCTGCTTGTAAATTGTCAAATGAAGTCTGATTGAACCCGGCATCCTGTGCGTAATATTCCCAATCGCCATATTCAGCAATTAATAATGGTTTATCTTTTGTATATTTATTCCAGTAATAAGGCGATTTGGAATGTTGACGAGCTGGAATAAATACATCATACACATCATCAATCCAGCCACAGGTATATACATCCGTAACTGGTAATTCTTCATGAACTGCAGTATGCGCTCTTTCCATAAACTGTCGCGGCATATCTGACTCATTCAGCGATGCTTCCCATAAAATGATGCTCGGATGGTTGCGGTCCCGACGTACCATTTGTCTAACATCTCGAATGCTATTGTTTTGAAATTCTTCTCCGCCTATGAATTGCCAGCCGGGAATAGCATCCATTACTAGTAACCCTAATTCGTCACAGGCAGCCAAAAATGCCGGCGATTGCGGATAATGTGAACAGCGAACAAAATTGAATCCTGCCTGTTTGATTTTAAATGCATCACGGTACTGTGCATTATCAGAAAGCGCATACCCTATATAAGGATATTCCTGATGGCGATTGGTACCGCGAAGTTTCAGCTTCACGCCATTTAACACAAATCCATCTTTAGCTGAAAATAAAAAAGAACGAATACCAATATTCTCTGACAGTGAATCGACCTGAAGGTTATTACTTAAAACTTTTACATCCAACCTATAAAGGTTAGGTCTGTCGGGCGACCACAAATTGGGATTATCAAGTTGAAATTGTCGATTAAAAAGTACATATCCTTTACCAGAAATAAGTTGCTCTTCCATTTTTCCAGAAAGGACTACTTTTCCATCAGCATCTTTTAAACTAATTTGCAAAGTTGCTGGTTTTGCAAATTTAGATTCATTTTCAACATCAAGCTGCACATTAATTCGGGCAGACAGAGCAGTAACATCGCTGAAGGTAACCATCAAACCACCACCAGCAATCCGGTCGGCAGTAATAGGATCAGAAATATGGATTTTATCTTTTATTTTGATCGTTGTATTACGATATAAGCCACTATAGTAGTTGAAATCTAACATGGTAAGTGGTCTACCGGGAGGTATCTCAGGATTATCATGGTTATTGAGCTCAACCAAAATACAGTTTTGTTGCCCGAATTTGACTTTCCCATCCAGCTTTACCTCAAATGGAAGGTATCCTCCAAAATGAGTTTGGAGCAAATCTCCATTCAGGTAAACTTTAGCTACCTGCATGGCAGCCCCAAATTGGAGTGAAACTGATTTGCTTACAAATTGTTCTGGAATAGTAAAGAACTTGCGGTATCGGGCGATCCCCTGCCATTGTTTAACCGGAGAATCGACTTTCTCGATGTTAACAGTATGAGGCAGACTTATTTTTTGCCAGGCAGTTGTATCCTTATCATCTTTCTGAAATAATTTAGCAGAAATACTATCCTTGGGATCTTTAACAAATTCCCAATCATCATTAAAATTCCTATCCTCAGTCATGAATATGGTTGTTTTCTGAGCATTGCATTCAAATACAACTAGAAAAAGCATAAATAAAAGGGTTCTGATCATTACTATGGTATCAATTATGAACAAATATTATTAAAGGCTATTTATTTGTTATAGGTTAATCTAGTTCGACAAAAAATTCCCACCTAAATAAAATTTAAGAATCTTTATCTGTTTTTATCTGGAAAGGGTTGTGAAAACTAGATTAACCGTAATTTAAAATCGTATTTTGGCTTGATATTCGGGAAAAAATTCAGGTTTGTCAATTTCGAGAAACTGGTCGTACTTATTGAACACTGGAATCTCTTCAGGATTAAAATCCTGTAAAAATACAGCATCTTTGTACAATGGCCTGAAATGGAAAACCATCTCTTTTTTATCTGGGGTTCCCAGAAATCGTTTAAGTCCGATTTCCCAAGGAATACCGTTGTAAAAATTATCGGCCACCAATTCACCGTTGACAAATCCCTGTCCGGTGTCGCCTTTATAATTGATCCGGCAAATTACGTCGTTCACTCCGGATGGGAGGCCTGCTGAGAGGTCAATAACCATTTTGTTGCCCA
>JBAZGO010000059.1:0-2431 GCA_041652995.1 Prolixibacteraceae bacterium | reverse complement strand
GTGGTTAAACGGAAAATTTAAGGTATACTTTGGAAGTTCAAGCAAAAAACGAGTAAACAGTTCATTCTTTTTTGATAGTCGGGTTACCTGACCAGCAGATGAAATCGGCTTAACTTCAGTAGCAGGGTAAAGTTTGAAATCAATCATATTATTTCCCCGTGAAACAAACTCAATTGTGTTTCTTTCGCTATTAGCCATGGCTTCCGAAATGAGTAGATGTTTTTCTGAACCTGTTTCAACTATCCAGCTTTTGAGAGCCGAACCTTTATCCAGTATCAGGAAACGGGTATTTTTGTGATTTTGCCTGATTATTATTTCAGTTGGCTCCTGATTGTTTAACTGTACAAGCCAGCGTTCTCTGTTTTTATTTATATGACAGTTTTTTGACTGAATGTCTATCGCGTTGTTTACGGGGAAAGAAAATTCCGGATTAATTCCTGGTGGTGAGAAAAATACAAAATATTCGCCATTCTTATCTTCTCCAGAGGTTAGTAACTGCGCAGTTGCATAGTTTAATTCCACATTGCCAAGTTTTAGGTTGACTGGGAATATAACACTTTCATCTTTCTCCAATATGAAGCCTGAAGCCTCAGGAATGAGAATGTCTTTGTTATTCAACTTGATTTTAACCCGAATATCTGAAAGATCTTTACGTTCTAAATGATCCTGAAAATTATTCATAAATAAAAAGCCATGGTTGTCTTTTATACGCAAAGAATACCTTAGAGCATTTACATCATCAGTTTTTATCTGGCTTGAATTTTCAGGCAAGACTAATTGCATAGGTGCCAACATTCCTCCAAAAGCCTTTAGAAAAAAATGCAAAAGTTTCAATCTGTTGAATGATTCAACCGGTTTCCCATATTCGGAAAGCGGAGCCTGAAAGTCGTAAGATATCTTTGGGTAACCAACAGCCTCATCACTAAAGAAAGAGAGTTTTCCTTTGGGTGTCGATCCGCCATGGTACATGTAATAGCCAAGGCCGTTAGCACCACTACCAAGAAAACGGTTTATCAGCGCATCCATGCTTTTGGCCGGAATAACAGGACGCCGCTTGTAAGTTGACATGATGCCGCCACCAATTTCAGCAGCAAAATACGGGTAATCTTCCGGCTTATAGCGTACCGGAGCATAATCTGGATTTTTTTGCAAATCAGTGTATTGATAAAAATGAGAAGGCGAGGGGGAAGCCCATCCCGGATAAGCATATGCAGCGGTCACAGGAATGCATTCATTTTCGATCACAGCAGCATTTCCCCAGCCAGTAGCTGTATAAATTGGTACAATCATTCCGTTTTTTTTTGCTAGCGACAAGAGTACTGACATGTGCTGATTTCCCAACTCTGAATAAGGATTTTTATCGGTCGAAATACCGACTCCTTCTTGGGTAATTGCCTGGTCGCGTTCCGAAACAGTATAATCATATGGCTGACCCGGATATGTGAGTCCCCAAGGCGCAGCAGAATGTTGATATTCGTTTTCGATTTGAATTGCAAAAATGGGACCTCCGTCTTTAAACAATAACCCTTCAATCTGTTGACTTATCTGTTTGTAAAATCTATCAACATAAGCCAAATAGACCGGATCGTTAGACCTAACACTCAATGGTTTTCCAAGTAACCAGTCGGGTAAACCTCCATTACGGATTTCACCATGACAAAAAGGACCGATACGAAGAATGACTTTTACCTTATTGGAAGCACATAGCTCAATAAAATGCCTGAGGTTATTATCTCCACTCCAATTATACTGGCTTTCCCATTCTTCGTGCATATTCCAGAAAACATAGGTTGCAATGATATCAACACCCCCTGCTTTAATTTTTCTGATTGCTTCATTCCAATATTGGTTAGGATAGCGCGAAAAATGGAATTCGCCTGTAACGGGGATGATCGGTTTATTATTGAATGACAAGTAATAATTGTTTACATTGATTGTTTCCCCCAACAAGTTTGACCCACCTATTTTAAGCTGCGATGAGCGTATTTCCATCGGTTTTACTCGTGCATCCAATTCATACGTTTGTGCTATTAATTGACTTTTTACCAGCAAGGCCAAAATCAGGATGATGATATTCTTTTGTTTCATAAAGTTGAATAGATGTGATTAAAATATATTATGAAAATGTCGGTAATCAATTCAGCCTTAATCTTTCTTTATAAGCTGATCCATAAACAAATAGCGTTCACGAAACATTTCTGTTTTTGCGCATGATTTGACATCTATATTCATTACGGCAGCTGCATTACCACTTTTAACAGATGGCCAGTCGGGCGATCCTATTCCGTTGGGGTTGCCTGTTTTAATGAAATTGAAAAAAAAGGCCTGCATAATTTCAGAAACTTTAAAATCCTCCGGCAGCCAATCATATTGCCTGTTTGTGGAAAGATTGCCCATTGCATATTCGATTTCGGCAGAATGAACGGCACCA
>JBAZGO010000058.1:0-37798 GCA_041652995.1 Prolixibacteraceae bacterium | reverse complement strand
CATGCCCACATTGCAACCAAGGCAGTTTTTTTATCCGGACTTAATATTAATCCAAATGGTTGTCTGCCAACGTTTACCGAGGCTTTGATCTTTTTAGTGTTCAAATCAATTCGAACCATCCTGAAGTTGCCCCGATCGAGCACAAGTAATTCATTTTTATCGTTATTCAGGATTAAATCAGAAGTGAAACTATCTTCATAATCAGTGCCATCGACGGTGCCGTTTAACGAAATTGAGTCGATTAGGGCAAGCTTTTCAATGTCGTATGAAATGACTGCACCATTGTCGCCTCCGCTCAGATAAACCGTTTTTGAATCGTTGGCAAAAGCAACACCCAGAAAGGAGCCTTTTGAAAGCGGCGATTTTATTTTACCATCGTAACTCGGTACGCGGGTTGTTTGCAGCGATTGCAGATCGATGATTGTAAAAACTCCATTGTGCAACGTCACTGCTTTTTTCCCGTCAGGAGAAATGTCCATCCCGAAGGGATCGTGTGTGATTCGAACAAAATCACCTGCGGGAGTGACAAACCGGCCACTCGGTAAAATGGTTGTTCCGTCGATATTTATTTTCGAAGGTTGATTTCCGGCCGGAACAGTCAGGACGTTCGTTGTGGTTTGTGCCGTCAAAAATTGTCCGGCGATACTGAAAAGAACAAGTAACGAAATTCGATTGAAAAGGCTCATTGGTATATTTTTCTCTTAAGTGAATAAATAATTAAAAGTACAGAACAATTAAAGTACGTGCTTTTGTTTAAGCAATTGATTTAATGTTTATTAAATTTTTGATAAATATTACATAATCAATCGTAAAAACATCAGGAAAAACCGTTTTGGCAATTTCTTCTTTTTTCCCCGGATATTCCATGCTTAGGATCATGTATTCGTCGATATTCGAAATTCCTGATGTGATTTCATAGAATTTACAGCCCCCGGTACCTTGCGCCGGACATATATTTTCGAAAAAATGATTACAGTTGTCCGTATAAGTTGTTTCATTTCAGGCTGATCTTAATGATTTTACTTGCTCAGGCATTCAAACTATTTTCCTTGATCCAGTTTGACAATGAAAATCTGATTCATCTTTTCTTCTCCATTTCCCGTTGGAATTGCACGATTAAAAGCGATTGTTTTTCCGTCATGCGACCAGACAATATTCGATGGCGCGTCGGCCGTTTTTGCTGTCAGTCTTCGGTAACGCCGTTCAAATGGTCGATCTGAAACTTCGCATAAAACAATGCTGTTGTCACAAACGTAAATAACCGATTTGTTGTCGGGACTCCAGCGCACTCCACTTTGAACTCCTGAAGTGTGTTCAGTTACCTGTGTCAGAGTTCCACCTTCAGGAGCAATTAAAAAAATCTGCTGAACTCCGTTGGCATCTTTTGCCTGGTATGAAATGTATTTTCCATCGAAAGAGGTGCGGACTACTCCGCCACAGCCAGGGTATTGTGTGTCGGCAGTGTGTGTCAGGCGTCGCTGAACTGTTCCTTTTGGAGGCATCGGGAAAGTTGTTTCGGTGCCTTCGAGTGGTCCGTATTCGCCTGGAATATCCAGTGAATCAGGAATGTCAACCACGAAAAGTTCATCAACGGGTTTTCCTTTTTTGTCGCGAACAGTTCCAAGAAATGCACGGGCTACCTGCATCGAACCGTCGGGTTTTGGATAGCCGCCGGTTCCGATCCAACTGTCGGAAGCGGCATTGCTGATTTCATTGCTCCCGGGTTCAGGATCAGGCACAACTCTTACAACTACTGCGCTGTACCAGGTTCCCTGAACATTTTCACCTGCTTCATCTTTATCGACACTAATGGTGTGCTGTTGATTGGAAACTCCGATGGTTCGAAGGTTCCATTTGACACCGGTTTTGTTTTCCAATTCCTTCATCAGAAAATCGTTGTAGGTAAAGCCAATCCATTTGCCGTCGCGGCGGTATTCGTGGCGGTGTGTGCCACCCCGCAAAGCTCCGGGCGTAAATGGAACAGTTACATCGCGTGAGTCCATGAAAATTGGAACATTGGGCTGACTGTCATCCACAATCACACCGGTGCGGCGCCAAAACAGATAGGGATTCTTCTCGGTGCAATTCGACAATCCATGAATGAAAATTACTTTGTTTTCGATTGGATGGTAACTTGCAGCGCCAGCTCCCGGTCCCCAAATCTGATTGTCCTGAATATGAAACAGAGTAGTTATTTCTTTGGTATCAACATTTACCCGTTCGATGGAAGAATTTCCGCCAATTCCACCGGCATCAGTTCGCGTATCGTAAACGAGCCATTTTCCGTCCGGAGAAAAGTTGTCGTTGTTATCCAGTACATGATTTGTTAAGCTATCGTCAGTAAGCTGAATTTCTTCCAGATACGTTTCGGATGAGGAGCAGTCTCCCAGAACTAAAAGTCCCATCAGTAAGTTGTATTTCATCTGTTAATAATTTAAGCCCCCTCCAAACCTCCCCCGAAGGGTGAGGCTTAAAAAAGCTAATTCATCATTTTTGGTTTTATAATCATCCACTTGTATATCAAAGGATTCATGTTTTGTCATGTTCGTTTCATTGGTTTAATGTTTAGTGTCCTTGAAATGCTCCCTTCAATGCGCTCCGATGCTCAGTGAGCGTGCACCCATTATTTCTATTTCAGGTTAAATTTTAATTTGCGTTTCGATATTTCAGGTCTGAGGTATTTTTTCATGAATTCGGGATAGCCCAGATCGAAAGGAGAGGGGCCAACCCATTCTGATTTCTTTCCGGTAATTTTGATCCGGCCTTTGGTCGAAATCTCAACAGTTGTATACAAAGGATCTTTAAAAGGCGCCGTGTATTTAATCCATTTGAAGTTTTTATCGACTTCAGGACTATACCGGATGTGCGCATAATTTTCGCCCAACCAATGATACGACATCGAAGTGATGTGAATGTACCAGACTCCGTTTACCCGATCAACGTAATCCCAATGCGTGTGTCCGTTGAAGCAGGCAATAACCTTTTTGTCCGGATGGTTTGCATTGTGATCGTCAATCACTTTTCGCACCTGCTCAGCATTTTCAACGCCATAACTTTCGTCAACGCTTTGGTAAACAACCAATCCCTGGTGCGAAAAGATGACTACCGGAAACTGTGCTTTCGCCAAATCATTACGAAGCCAATCCAGTTGAGACGAACCGATATATTGTTTGTACCCTTTTACATTCGGATCTTTTTTATCGTTTCCATCGAGTACAATAAAATGAAATCCGTTTTTGTCAAACGAATAATAGGGGCTGGTCATGTGCCGGGCCGCGAGCGCCTCTGCTTCCGAATGCCCGGCATCCATTTCGTGGTTGCCGATAACATGGTATTTGTCGCCCGAAAAGGTATTCCATAAACTGTAGTATTTATCGAATTTTCCGGAGGCATCGGCAAAATCACCCAGCTCAATGATAAAATCGGGCTTTTCAACTTTCATCGCGTTCATAAACGAGTTTATCCTGAAATCGGCATCGTGCATCGTTGGCAAATGAACATCGGAACATAAACCAATTTTTACGGTGCTGTAGTTTTTTTGAGAAATGCCTGAAGATTGTAACAGAATTACGGCAATAGCGGTAAGAAATAATACTTTCATATTCAATTTAGTTGGTGTACAATTCCTTTTCAGGAACAGCTTTTTAGCTTAAAACAAAGTTGCAAAAAGCCTTTTCTGACGGTAGTTAAAATTAAACCGGACTTATTCGAAATACTTCCGGTATTTTGGATAATGCACATTAAATATTAACTCTGGAAATGGTTGAAGATTTGATGTGATTTGACAGACAAAACATATATGGAAGTTTTAATTACTTGATTTTTGAAGATAACCTTTCTGGAAATGATATTCAGGATGAGTGTTCTTGCCCATTAAAAGCTAACCAAAGAATCTAAAGCAATGAAAAAGAACAGGCAACGCGCTTTGCATTACCTGTTCTTTTTCATTGCCTCTCATTTTGCGGAGAGGTTTGAGCGGAGCTCGTTTATTTCATTTGCTCATTCCATCCGGAGCGATCGGGTGGAGTAGGGGGACTCACTTTTTTAGGTGGATTTTGCTCCAGTTCTTTCAACAAAACTTCCACTGCTTTTTCAATGCATGGATCTTCGCCTTTGGCCAGTTGTTCCGGGCGATCGACAACTTCAATATCAGGAGAAACGCCGACACCTTCTACAATCCAGTTTCCATTTTCGTCGTAAACGCCAAATTGTGGAACAGATAGCGACCCACCATCAACAAAACCGGCATTGCCCGAAATTCCAACCAGTCCGCCCCAGGTGCGGGTTCCAATTAGTTTTCCGAGTCCCTGTTTGCGGAAATAATACGGGAATGCATCGCCACCTGAAGAAGAATAACCATTGGTAAGCATCACTTTAGGGCCATTGTTGGCAACACCGGGAGATTTCATTGACTTCAACCCGTTACGTTGCCAGTAGCTGAGTGTTTTTCGTTCCAAAAGATCGGTCATCACATCCGGAATAAAACCACCGCCATTGTAACGATCGTCGATAATTAACGCATCTTTTTCGTTGTATTCATACATTCCCCGGAACAGTTCGCGATTTCCTTCAGTTGATGTGTTTGGCACATAAATGTACCCGATTCTTCCTCCTGAAAGTTTGTCGACCATCGCACGGCGCTCATTCACCCAGTTCAGGTTAAAGAGTTCGAGTTCGCTGGCAATTGGGCGAATGGTGCTGGTTCGCGGGTTTGTTCCGTCAGCTTTTGAACTGACTGTCAGTTCAACCATTTTACCCACTGTATTTTCCAGAAGTTCATAAGGATTCATATTCAAATCCAGGTTGTTTCCGTTAATTGCCAGCAGGTAATCGCCTTCTTTCACATCAACTCCTTGTTCGGTTAGCGGCGAACGACGCAATTCATTCCAGTTTTCTCCGGCATAGATTTTCTTAATCTGATATTTTCCAGCCGATTGATCAGGTTTTAATTCTGCGCCAAGTAACCCGGTATCGATACGTTTAACTTCTTCAAAATCGCCCCAGTTGTCGTAGCAGTGGCCTGTATTTGTTTCAGCAATAATTTCGCCCAGAATGTAATCCAGATCAGCACGATGACTGACATATTTTACCAACGGACTGTAGCGGTCGTGAATTCCTTTCCAGTCGACACCATGAAGGTTGCTCACATAAAAGTAGTCGCGGAAAATGCGCCATCCATCGGTATAAATTTGGTTCCACTCTTTACGGGGATCGATTTTCATGACCATATCATCCATGTTCAGTTTTCCTGCTCCCGATTTTTGGCCGGCAACAAGCTTCACTATTCCAAAGTCTTTTCCCGAACGGTACATCAGCATTTTACCATCGGCGCTTACAATGGCCTGGCCAACACCGTCCATAATTTCCTCATCTTTTTTATCCTCGATGTTGAATTTGTGCAGACTGCCTTCGCTAATGTAAAGGATGCCACCACCAACAGCGGCCAGGTTACGGTAATTGCCCGCTTTAACAGGGAATGCAGTTATTCTGGAATTTATTCCTTCCGGATCGATCTGGACTGAAACCGTTTTTTCCGGATCTGGTTTTTCTTCAGATTTCGCCTTTTTATCTTTTTTTGGTTCTTCCTTCGGTTTGTCTGCCGGTTTAACAGGTTCCAAATCGTTTTTATCCTCGAAAAGTTTGGGACAATCCGATTTTAGCGCCAAAGCATAAATTCGTGACGAATTGTTGTACAGATAGTTAAATTCGAAGCTTGAAAAATCGAGGTTGTAATCGCGGTCTGATACGAAATAAATGTACTTCCCATCCACCGAAAAAACAGGTGACTCGTCGTTAAACAAATCGTTTGTCAATTGCGTGTTTTTACCGGTTTCAAGGCTGTAAACCCAAACAGCGCCTAAGCCATTTTCGCCTTCTTTTCCGTAGGTAATCCATTTCGAATCGGGCGAAAAGGCATACGAGCGGATTTCACTTCGGTTGGCATGAGTTACAACAGTTGTTTGTCCCGATTCCACGTCAACCAGTTTAAGTTGCAAGGTGCGGTCGAAATAAACCAGATGTTTGCTGTCGGGCGACCATTCTGCATCGTATTTCCATGACGTCGAACCGCTTGTCAGTTGTCGTGGACTTGCGCCTTTCTTATTTTCAAGCAAATAAATTTCATACTCTCCTGAAGCATCGGAATAATATGAAATGAATTTTCCATCGGGTGACCAGCGTGGATAAATTTCGCGGATGCCCTGTGTGTTTGTTAAATTATAGGTTGCACCGTTTTCCTGCGGAATTGAAAAAATATCGCCACGTGCCGAAATCAGCGCGCGTTTCCCTGTTGGCGAAACTTCAAAACTCTGCACAAAATCTTTTACATTTTTGTAATAGGGAACTATGTTTGGGTTGTCGAAATGAATACTTACCGAAACTTTATCTTCTTTGCCGGTTTCGAGGTTTAGTTTGTACAGAAAACCGCCGTTTTCGTAAATCATTTGTCCGTTATTTCCTGAAGGCCACATGCAGTCGAAATCTGCATGCTTGGTCATTTGTTTCAGGTCTTTGGTTTTTGTATTGTACTGGTATATATTCAGTTTCAGATCGCGGTCGGACGCAAAATAAATGTTGTCGCCATACCAGGTCGGAATCTGGTCGGTTCCGTTGAAATCGGTAATTTGTTCCGAAGTATTGTTTTCGAGGTCATAAACCCAAAGATCAGAAGCCCGGCCGCCTTTGTAGCGTTTCCATGTGCGGAATTCACGGTCGATTGGTGTAAAGCAGAGCTTTTTATCGTCAGGCGATAAAACTCCAAATCCGCCATTAATAATGGCAAGCGGAGTTTCGAAACCTCCATCGAGGCTAATCATGTAGTATTTGCCGTTGCGTTCGCCAAATGGACTGCGGTTGGCATGAAAGAGAATGCTTTTGCTGTCGGAAGTCCAGTCGAGTGGAACATCGTCAAATCCACCGCGCGGAGGCATCATTCCAACCGAGTTGTAAAATGTTAGTTGTTTGGGCGTTCCGCCATTCGATGGCATCACAAAAATTTGCCTGCTTCCGGAGTATTCTCCCGAAAAAGCAATCCATTTTCCGTCCGGAGAAATTTTAGGAAAAAGTTCCATTCCTGAATGGGAAGTCAGTCGGCGGGCTTCGCCGCCCTTGGAATCTACCGACCAGATATCGCCGGCATAGACAAATACGATCAGGTTGTTGTTGATGTCAGGATAGCGCATCAGCCTTGCTTCATCCTGAGCGCCCGAACTTAGCCTGAATGCCAGACTGAGTATAGCTAAAATCATAAATTTAACTGTAAATTTTCGCATCGTGTTGAATGATTAAAGTTGTAATTGAAAGTATAGGTTGTTGTACATTCCGTGAAATTACAGAGGGAGCAGCGAATTTTGCCAATTATTTATGTAGAAAATTGTATTTGGCTAAAGATTTCAGATTCAGGATTGTCTGCATATCCTGGTTTTCGTTTGCTTACTTTGCGCTTAAACGTTTAATTCATGCATCGAAATATTTTATCTTTGGTGCAAAATTTTCAGAAATGATCAATTGTAAAATCACTATAGCCATTGACGGACATTCATCGTGCGGAAAAAGTACGATTGCCCGTTCACTGGCTACAAATCTCGGATACATTTTTATCGACAGCGGTGCCATGTACAGGGCAGTTACGCTGTTTGCCCTGCGCAATCATCTGGTTGTGAACGGCGTAGTTGACCAGGAAAACTTAATTGGTCGTCTTCCGGAAATTAAAATTGAATTCAGGAATAATTCTGAAAAGCAAATGAGTGACATGTTCCTGAATGGCGAAAATGTGGAAAATGAAATCAGGCAACTTCCTGTTTCACACAATGTAAGCCTTGTGGCGGCTATTCCTGAAGTTAGGCTGGCAATGGTACATTTGCAGCAGGAAATGGGTAAAAATAAAGGAATTGTGATGGATGGACGCGATATTGGAACGGTTGTTTTTCCCGGCGCCGAACTAAAATTGTTTGTAACTGCAACTCCTGAAATACGCGCTCAGCGAAGGTTCGATGAACTTACAGCAAAAGGCGAATCGGTTTCGTATGACGAAATTCTGAAAAATGTAAAAGAACGTGACTTTATCGACTCAACCCGTGAAGCCAGTCCGCTAAGAAAAGCAGAAGATGCGCTTGTTCTCGATAACAGCAACATGACCCGCGAAGAACAAATGGAATGGGTGATTGAAAAAGCGGAAGATCGTTTAAACCAGAAATAATCGTAGAGACAAGGCATGCCTTGTCTCTACAGACAAAATACACACTGTGATTGTAGAAATTGACCAGAAATCGGGTTTTTGTTTTGGAGTGGAAAATGCCATCGGAAAAGCTGAAGAAGCTTTAAAAGCTGAAGTTACGCTCTATTCTCTTGGCCACATTGTGCATAACGATCAGGAAGTTAAGCGGCTTCAGGAATTGGGCCTTAAAACAATCGGTCACGACGAATATTTTAATCTGAAAAACTGCAGGGTGCTGATTCGCGCACATGGAGAACCACCTTCAACTTACGAATATGCCCTAAAAAATAACATTACACTCATTGACGCTACCTGTCCGGTGGTTTTGAAACTTCAGGAAAGAGTGAAGAAAGCAGCCGAAAAAATGCGTGAAGAAAATGGGCAATTGGTTATTTTCGGACACGAGGGACATGCTGAAGTTACCGGACTGGCTGGACAAACGGATGGCTCTGCGCTGATTATTGATCATCCGGACGAACTTGAAAGGTTAGACCCCACCCGGCCTGTCGTGGTATTTTCGCAGACAACCAAATCGCTCGGCGATTTCAGGGAATTGACTGAGAATATTCGCAATCTTTCAGAAAACGGAATTGTTAAGGTGCATGACACCATTTGCAGACAGGTTTCGAACCGCGAACCCCATCTGCAAAGGTTTGCTGAAAGTTACGATATGGTTATTTTTGTTGGAGGCAGTCAAAGCTCAAATGCCAGGGTTTTGTTCGAGGTTTGCAAGGCGAAGAACAACCGCAGTCATTTCATTTCAACTCCCGATGAATTGCAGTCCGACTGGTTTTCAGGTATAAAATCAGTTGGCATTTGTGGGGCAACTTCAACCCCAAAATGGCTGATGGAAAAGGTCGCAGAACAAATTAAACTGTTTTAAGGCAGCATTAATCTTAAGGGTAGGTTTATCAAAACTTCATATTTATATCAAATACTTCATCTTACTTTGCATTGAGAATTTATTCTTCACTAAATAAAACGATTATGACAATGATACATACAGGTAATGAAACTTCTTTGAAAAGGAAGAAATTACAAAAGATAGGTGTTTTTACTTCAGGAGGAGATGCTCCGGGAATGAATGCAGCGATTCGGGCAGTAACCCGAACCGCCATTGCAAACAAGCTAAAAGTTGTTGGCATCCGTCGTGGATACCAGGGAATGATTGAAGGCGATTTTGTTACGCTCAGATCAAACGATGTCAGCGGAATTCTTCAGTTGGGCGGTACAATTCTTAAAACTGCACGGAGCAAGGAATTTATGACGCCGGAAGGGCGGGAGATGGCATACCAGCAACTTAAAAAAGCGGAAATTGATGCTGTGGTCGTGATTGGCGGTGACGGTTCGTTTACCGGTGCGCTGATTTTTTCTCAGGAATATGATATGCCGTTTGTGGGAATTCCCGGAACAATTGATAACGACATTTACGGAACTGATTACACGCTTGGCTACGATACTGCGCTGAACACCGTAGTTGAAGCAGTTGATAAAATTAAGGATACAGCCAAGTCGCACGGACGGATCTTCTTTGTTGAGGTGATGGGGCGCGAAGCTGGCCTTCTTGCACTGAATAGCGGAATTGCCTGTGGCGCGGAAGCTATTCTGATTCCCGAATCGAGAGAACAGCACGAGGAGTTGAAAAAATTTCTGAATAAGGGCTACAAAAACAAGGAAACCAGTGGAATTGTGATGGTTGCCGAAGGTGATAAAGCCGGCGGGGCCTTGCGAATTGCTGAAGAAGTTCAGAAAGAACATCCGGATCTGGCGG
This sequence comes from Prolixibacteraceae bacterium, assembly GCA_041652995.1. Lineage (GTDB taxonomy): Bacteria > Bacteroidota > Bacteroidia > Bacteroidales > Prolixibacteraceae > Aquipluma. The sequence continues at coordinate 27,812 of JBAZGO010000058.1, read as the reverse complement.
TTCGTGTGTCAATTTTGGGGCATATTCAGCGCGGTGGAAGCCCAACTGCCAGGGACCGCGTAAATGCTACCAAAATGGGAGTTGCCGCGGTCGATGCTTTGCTCGACGACCAGAAAAGTATCATGATCGGTCTTGATAATGAAAAGATTGTGCATGTTCCGTTCAATAAAGCGGTAAAACTCAATCACAGCATCGACACCAACTTACTGGATATTCAGAAGTTGATGAACATTTAAAAGCCGCTGAATTAGTTTGTTCAGGTTTAATTATTTACTCCGGCTGGTTAAAATCGAAATAAAGCGTCAGATATTTGTCGTACAAAAACAGATTCGGCTGACTCATTGGCCCAAGCTGTTCTGCTTTTTTGAATTTTGTTCCGATCGCATCAATTCCATGCAAAAAAGAAATATCTCCGGAAGGAAATTCGGGCGAAGTGTTGTCGTTTTGCGCGCCTTTCGGTTTTTCAGGCGTAAATAATCTCAGGAAAATATCTTCATCGGGACAAATTACTGTAAAATTCTGCTCTTTTGATTCGATGGTTGCCCAGTAAAAATTCCGGTGATATCCTTTAAATTCAGGATAAATCCAGCCTTTTTCGCCAGTGATGGTATTGTTGTAGGCTTTTTCCCAAACATTAAGCGTATTTCCTTTCATCCGGTTTTTCCAAACCCTGTAAGGCCCGTTTCCCATCCATCGTACTCCTGTAACCTGGTCTTCAGGATAATTGAAACTGATGCCCATAAATTTGTTCGCGTTGGGAGTCTTGTACTGCACTTCAAGTTTTAGCCAGCCTGACGATAATATGGTCCATTTTACTTTTTTAAGCTCTCCTTTGTAGGTGCATTCCACGATTTCATCAGGTCCGTCGGAATAGTTCCTGATTTCCTGAAAATCGGCGCTACCGCTTGCCGGAACAGGACCCTGCGAAAAATGGATACGCTGGTTTTTATTTTTCACTCCGGACAGAAAACCAGTCCTTTTGTCCCATTTAAACGCCAGATCATCCATTTGCGCAGTAATTCCGAGGGCATCTTCAATTATCCTGATTTTTCCACTTCGGTCGTTGTTAACAATTTCGTTGGCAATGCGATTCGCACTCTTTAAAGGCCAGCTCCAGGTGTAAATTTCCCTTCCGTGCGGGTCGGTTGCTGTGATATACAAAACGTCGCTGTTCCTGAAATTTTCAGACATGAACATTTTTAGTTTCCCTTTCTGGCCGGGAGCCACATCCGGCGATTCAAGCGTGCCGGTTTCAGTTTCTTTTTCAGCCTTTTCATCAGGCTTAGGCAGATCGGCAATGTGATACGTAAATTTACAATCCTGAAGATTTGTGTAGATGTAACGGTTTTCAACCGGAAATTCTCCACTAAAATCTTCAGTGATGTACCGTTTTGGAAAAAAAACAGGCGACCAGATTTCTTTTATGGCAAAATAACTTCCTTCTTTTTCGTGATAGGGGCCAACAATGCCGTCAGGCGCATGATTACCGTCGGTGTCGAGTATTCCGTCTTTGTCGGTGCGTACAACAGCCTCGTCGGCAAAATCCCAAAGAAAACCGCCAGCCGAAAGCGGATTGTTCAGCATCTGGTTCCAGTAATCTTCAAGTCCGGCGCCAAGTCCGCCATCATACAATCCGTGAAGAAATTCGGTAGGAAAAACAATTTTCCGCCCGTGCTGATGCGTGCCGGTTCCATAATCGTAGTCTTTGTAATGCTGCGTGTCTGTTTTCCTGAATTCGGCCCAGGGATTAATAAACGGGCGTTTTTGCGGATCAAGCTCGTCGAAAAAATGATCGAGTTCTGTGTTCCAGCCACCTTCATTGCCATTGTCCCAAACTACAATCGAAGGATGATTAATGTCGCGGCGCAGCATTTCCTGGGCTAGAACAGAGCCCACACGGGTGTCGTAACTGGTTTGCCATCCGGCCAGTTCATCGAGTACAAACAGACCGAGCGAATCGCAGACATCCAGAAAATGTACATCAGGCGGATAATGCGACATGCGTACCGCGTTCATATTCATATTTTTAATCAGATTCACATCTTCAATACTTACCTGTTTGCTTAGCGCCCTGCCAGTATTTGGCCTGAACGAATGTCTGCAAACCCCTTTAAACATTACTTTTTCGCCATTCACATAAATGCCGTCGCTTTCGCGAATTTCGACAGTCCGAAATCCAAATTTTTCCGTGACCTGGTGCACAACATTCAGGTAATCCATAATTTGAATATCGATCCTGTACCGGTTTGGATATTCGGGCGACCACGGTTTTATGTTTTCAGCAAAAGTTTGGAGGTGAGCCTGCACCTGATCTTTATCCAGTACTACGGAAAATGGCGAACCTACAACAATTCCATCGACAGTTTTTATCTGAGCCTTCAGTTCCATGTGTTCCTTAACGTTGTTCAGGAAGACATCCACTTGAAATTCCCCGTCTGCCTTAGCATCCAACGCAATGCGGTTGATATTTGCATGAGGTTTGGCTTCCAGAAATACCGGACGAAAAATGCCGCCAAATATCCAAAAGTCGCTGCGACGTTCGGCTTCGTTTACTCCCTCATTTTCTGAATGTTTATCCACCGTTACTTCAAGCAGATTTTCCTTTCCGTATTTCAGCAAATCGGTGATGTCGTATTTAAACCGGTAAAAACTTCCCTGGTGCATTCGTCCGGCCGAACTTCCGTTGATTTTGACTTTTGTGTCTGTCATCGAGCCGTCAAAAACGATGCTGACTTCCTTATTCTTCCACTCTTTTGGAACCTGAAATGTGTATTTGTACATTCCACTTTCTTTTCCCCGGTCCTCGTCTTTATCGTGGCCATAATTGTATTTTCCAAAGCCCTGAAGTTCCCAGTTTGAAGGAACCGGAATGGTGGTCCATTTTCCGGAATTGCGTCCTTTGGTACAGAAAAAATCCCAGTTAACCGTGTGGTCACTGCCTGTTCCTGACAAATACTGAATCTCGGTTTTTTGGGCGATGCTGTAGATGGTGAAGCAATTTATGGCCAGTAAAATAAAAAGAATCCGTTTCATGGAGGTCAGATTTATTGATAAAGTTGATTCTCAAAAGTAGAAAATTTAACAGTAGAAATTCGAAGGAAATAGCCCAAAATATAGATGCCAATGTCAATTTATTTTCTCCTGAAATACCTTTCTATATCGGCTTCAGGAAGAATAGAAGTAGAAAGATTGCAAAGAAATTGAGCGAATTGGCTGGCAAAATAGGGACCAAGTAAAGCGCCTTTAGGACCCAGCCCGTTGAAAATTCCAATTTGCGGAAAATTGGGATGAAGTCCGATGACCGGTTTACGATCATGCATGGTTGGCCGGATACCTGCTTTTTGATCGATTATTTCAGACGGCGCTGTTGCGACATTTTTTAATTTGTATAAAAGTTCAGTTCGGGCCTGTTCCGTTGTTTGTTCATCCAGATGATCCCAACTGTAGGTCGCTCCAACTTTGAAATGATGGTTGCCAACCGGCATTACAAACACGTTCGAACTTAAAATGTCCTCCAAATGTAAATCCGGAATTTTTAGCTCCAGAATCTCACCCTTCGAATGTTTGAATTTCAGGTTTTCAAAATATGGATTGCGGGAGGTCGATGCGCCTTCGCAGAAAATAATTTTTTCAGCAGTCAAATCTTCGTAACTCACCAACTCTATACCGACATGTAATTTGTCGAAATTAAATTTTTCTTTCCGGAGGAATTGTTGTTTTTGCAGAAAACCGGAATAGGAAAATGTTAGCTTTTGCATGTCGAGTCGGCCTGCATATTTAATGACACCAAAACCATGAGGAGCATCGATGTACCTCATTGATTTATAGTTTGTTTCTGCATCAATGTATTTGGTCAATTGATTTGCGAAGACTTTTTCTTTCCAGAATTCACTTTCGTCTTCGTGTAGAATCCGAAGAATTTTTCCGGGGTAATAAAATTGTTCGTCAAGTAATTTTTCCAGTGCAGAATAAGTAGATTCCATTTCAGGAAAAGCTTCATCAACCAGCCAGCTTTTATTCATTCTCCTGAAAACAATGGGATTTATCAGTCCGGCAGCCACATCCGATGCTTTAACCTGTGCCGGATCATCAAAAACGACGACAGACTTACCAAGACTGATTAATTTGTGCGCGAGCAAAGTTCCGGCCAGCCCCTGACCGACAATGATAAAATCGACTTTCATACCTACTGAAAGTGCAAACAGGCCAAATTTGTTCAGCTTTTTCTTATTTGAATTTCAGGTTTACAAAAACAGGCAAATGATCCGACGGATAACGCAGGTCTTTCGAATCGGAAAGCACGCCATATTGCAGAACTTCTATATTTTTGCCAACGAAAATGTAATCGATCCGGTCATTGAGCGGACTCTCGAATTTGAATCCGTTAAATGTGCCAACAGGTCCGTAAGGTTCTTCTTTACTGATTTTTTTGGAATCACTCAATTCGTTTGTAATCACGCCGATCGGTTCCGCTTCAGGAGTCAGATTGAAATCGCCGGTTAGAATTTCCGGTAAGTTTTCGGTGTTTAATTCTTTTATTTTCCGGAGAATTAGTTTAGCCGATTCAACCCTGGCAACATTTCCCAGATGATCGAAATGCGTATTGAAAACCATAAACCTGATTTTGCTTTTTACATCCTGAAGTTCGAGCCAGGTGCATATCCGGTTACAGGCAGCATCCCAGCCCAATCCTGGTTTTTCAGGAGTTTCTGATAGCCAGAACCAGCCTTGTTTTAGCGCTTTAAATTTTTCTGCATTGTAAAACAGTGGCGAAAATTCTCCGGCCTTCATGCCGTCGTCGCGTCCAACGCCAACCCATTTCATCTCCTGAAGTTGTGCCTGAATGTCTTCCAGTTGGCCAATTAAGGCTTCCTGTAAACCAAAAATATCGGCCTGATGAAATTCGAGCAGCGCGCCAACCTGTTTGCTGCGGTTTGGCCATGCATTGATTCCATCACCTGGATTGTTGTAGCGGATATTGTACGTTATGACCCTGATATTTTGCGCAACGGCAAAGGTGCTTGCAAACAGGAATAGAAATAGTAAGCTTCGTTTCATTCGGTGCAAAAGTTAAATGATTGATAATCGCAGGTTTTTGAGTCAGTTTTTTTTACTGTTGTACGCTGCTCTTTTCCTTGTTTAATAATAAATGTATAGCAAAAATCAATGATATCGTCGAAATTCTGAGTCATTGGCCGGCCAGCAATTTCGTGTGCTGCATTGCAATAGGTGTACAGCCAGTATGGAGTTCCGAGCTTTTTAAGTTTCCCGGCGATGGTATACGAACCGTGAAGAATGAGGTAACCGGCATCCTTTTCGCTGCAATAATGGTGTGGCGCTGTGGCGTACGGAACCAGATTGTCGCAGGTGCCATGGAAAAGCATCGATGGAATTGCTGAATCATTGTAAATCCTTGAAGTATCGGGAATTGCACCAGCCATTGAAATTACTCCTGCATAAGAAACAGGACCACTGTCGAGCCCATAACAATATGGCGGCTGATAAGCTGCATTTAACACGGTTTCTGCGCCTGCACTGCTACCCGAAATAATGATTCGCTGCGGATCGATGCGCATTTTATCGCGTTGCTGAATCATGAAAAATGTGGCGTCCTGAAGATCTTCAACTGCAGAGTTAAATGTATTGAGTTTATCGACTGCCAGACAGTCACATCCAAATTCGGTTTTGGTTCCCTGCCGGGTTAACCTGTAGGAGATTGAAGAAACTACGTAACCATGTTTCGCTAGTTTTTTGCAAAATACCTGAATTCCGGGAGTGTTTCTTCTTCCTCCGGAAAATCCACCACCGTGCACGTAAAAAATCAAGGCTCGTTTTGGTTCGTTGTCAAATTGAGGAAAATAAACATCCATATCCAACGATTTGCCATCTTTGAAGGCATAAGTGAACGTTTCAACTGATACTGAATCTGTAATTTCGTCTTTATAGCGTTCTTGTGCAAGAAGATTCAGGCTTAAAAAGAAAAGCGGAACTAAAATTTTCAGGGTAAAAAATGAACGACTCATTGAGTATATTATGTGTTTAGGTTATGATCTAAAAACTGCCTAAATTTATAAAAAAATCAATGCCATGGCAATAATTACAAGCAGAACCAATGAAAATGGGCAAATTACATTTCATTACGACCGTTGCAATTCGTGCGGTCTTTGTGTAAAAGTTTGCAAAGATTTTTCGCTGATCATGGAGGACAATAAACCAGTTGAAAGTAAAACCCCATTGTTTGGCTGTATGGCCTGCGGTCATTGTATGGCCGTTTGCCCAACCGGAACGATTGAAATTTCAGGGCGTGAAATGTCTGTCTCTGATTTGATCGACCTGTCGGAAATGAAGAAAAAAACCAGTTATGAGGAGCTTCGGAATCTGATGGTTGGTCGACGTAGTATCCGCGATTTTAACGACAAAGAAATAGGAGAGGAGATAATTGAAAAAATAATTGAAGCTGCCGTTTCAGCGCCAATGGGTTTGCCTCCATCCGATGTTCATCTGGTGGTTATCAAAGGAAAGGGCAAAGTACACGAATTCTCGATGGATGTATTGGATTATTTCGGCAAAATAAAATGGCTGTTTACCAAACCGTTCATTTGGATTTGGCGGTTGGCAGGCAAAGAAACTTATAAACTGATTAAAAGTTTCGCTCAGCCTTTGGTGAAATTCTTTGCCGAGTCGAAGCAAAGAGATGAAAATTATTTGCTGTACGACGCACCGCTTGTTATGTATTTTGCCGCCACTCCTTATTCCGACCCGGCCGATCCGCATATTCCGGCAACATACTCCATGTTGGCTGCAGAAAGCCTCGGGCTGGGTTCATGCATGGTCGGGAGCGTTCATCCAATTATTCAGTATGGCGCTAAAAAATTGAAACGGAAGTGGAATATTCCGGTGAAATCGCCTTCAGGAATTATTGTGGTTTTTGGCTACCCGAAATACAAGTTTAAATCGGGGATAAAACGCAGTTTTGCAAGGGTTTCCTTCTTTGCCAACTGATTACATGAAAAAGTCATTGATGGTCATTTGATTCACTTCGTTCAATCGTAAAACGATGTATGACCATCAACGATTATAAATGACCAAATTAGATTTTAACTTTTATAACCACTTTTTTTACTTTCTCCGGTCCGTCGATTTGCATGCATGGACGGTGAACATCCTGCGGAAAAAATACTGCAAACATTCCGGATTCCAGAATTAGCGGACTGGTTTCTCCAGTGAAAAAAATGATGTCTTTTTCAGAAGTATATTCGGTTAAAACAGTTTGATTTTCGAGTGCGGCAAAACCAATGGCTTCTTTTCCTGAAACAATGAATTGAATGTCGGCATAAGCCCGGTGTGCTTCAAGTCTGCAATCTTCAGCCTTTTTGGTTTCGTATTCGCTCACGAGGGCGAATACATTTTTCCCTTCAATTTCGTATTTTCCTATTTCAAGATTGTTCAAATCTGTGTTTTTCAGAAATTCAAATCCCTTTCCGAGGTTTTCGCTGATGCCGGAATAAAGTGCCGTATTTTCAAGTTTATCAAGTATCATGATTGTTTTTTAAATATTTTCCAGAAAATGATTTACGTTTTTCTCGATACGGTCTTGAAGATTTGATAAGTCGGACTTGACAAATTTATCGCCGGTAATATTTTCGTACAATTCTATGTAACGTTCAGAAACTGAGTTAACAAATTCATCACTCATTTCAGGAATTACCTGACCTTCTTTTCCCTGAAATCCGTTTTCTATCAGCCACTGACGCACAAATTCTTTCGAAAGTTGCTTTTGGTTTTCGCCTTTTGCCAGACGTTCTTCGTAGCCATGAGCATAAAAATAGCGCGAAGAATCGGGCGTGTGAATCTCGTCGATCAGGTAAATTTTGCCATCTTTCTTACCGAATTCGTATTTGGTGTCGACCAAAATGAGGCCTTTCTCTGCAGCAATTACAGAACCGCGCCTGAAAACTTCACGTGTGTACTTTTCAAGCAATTCGTAATCTTTCTTGCTTACAAGTCCTTCATTGATAATTTCTTCTCTTGAAATATCTTCATCGTGCCCTTCAGATGCTTTGGTTGTAGGAGTAATAATGGGTTCAGGAAATTTCTGGTTTTCGACCATTCCTTCCGGAAGTGGCACACCGCAAAGACTCCGTTTGCCGCTGCGGTATTCGCGCCAGGCATGTCCGGTGAGATAACCACGAATAACCATTTCCACTTTATAAGGCTCGCAATGGTGTCCAACTGTAACATTTGGATCGGGAGTTGCAACTTTCCAGTTTGGAACGATATCGGCGGTGGCATCCAAAAATTTAGCAGCTATCTGGTTCAAAACCTGTCCTTTATAGGGAATTCCCTTTGGCAAAACTACATCGAAGGCCGAAATACGGTCGCTGACAACCATTACAAGGTATTCATCATCAATGTTGTACACATCTCTCACTTTTCCGTGATAAACGTTTTTTTGATCCGGAAATTTAAAATTGGTCTGAGTTAATGCTTTTTCCATTTTTATTCGGTTTTATCTGTTTTTAGTTTCTCCTTTTCCTTTTCTTTCCTGATAATTTCGTGTGCATGGTGTCTTTCGTATGCAATCACAATTTCGCGTACCAGTCTGTGCCTGACAATGTCATTTACATCGAACTGCACAAAAGAAATGTCTTTGATGTTTTTTAATATTTTTTTTGCAAGTATCAATCCTGAAGGACTTTGATACGGAAGGTCGATCTGTGTTTCGTCGCCGGTAATCACAAATTTAGTGTTTAGTCCCATTCGGGTCAGAAACATTTTCAACTGATTGATTGTGGTATTTTGAGCCTCGTCGAGAATCACAAATGCATTGCTAAGCGTACGGCCGCGCATAAAAGCCAGCGGGGCAATCTGGATGGTTCCGTCTTTCATAAATTCGTCAAGTTTTTTTGCCGGAATCATGTCCAGAAGAGCATCGTAAAGCGGTTGTAAATACGGGTCAATTTTCTCTTTTAAATCGCCGGGAAGAAAACCAAGTCTTTCTCCAGCTTCAACAGCAGGCCTGCTAAGAATTATACGCTTGATTTCCCTGTTTTTTAGAGCTTTTACCGCCAATGCAATGGCCGTGTAGGTTTTTCCGGTACCTGCAGGTCCAATGGCAAAAATAAGATCCGATGTTCGGCAGACGTCTACCAAAACGCGTTGGTTTGGCGTTCTGGCCCGAATTGCTTTCCCGTTTATTCCAAAAACCAGTATATCTTTTTCATCGATCGCTGTTTCCGATATTCCTTCTGATTCGTTCAAAAATACCTGATTGATAACAGCTTCAGGCAAAACATTAAACTGGTTATAATGATCAATGATTAAATGAAATTTTGATTCGAAACGAAGGATTTCTTCATCATCTCCTTTGATTATTACATCATTGCCTCGATAAACTATAATTAATTTAGGAAAGAAGGACTTGATCAGGTTCATTTTGGCATTGTTCACGCCAAAGAATTCCAGCGGATCTATACCTTCAAGATGAATGAGCTTTTCGAACATAGACGATTGCAGCTTTAAATGCTATGCAAAAATAACCACTTTTGGGAGATTTTTGTTTCAATTATTTTCTTTAAAATACGAATTGTCAACAATCATTTTGATTTGAGTAGAATGTAAATATACAGTTAAGTGATTTTAATTCAGGTTGTTAATTTATCGTCTTTTGTATGATTCATTTAGTTATCAACTATAGTGAATTTGTGCGTTAAAACCTGAAGGCTGAAATTATTCTTTCAAACTTTTAGTGTGACTTAAAAACCCACGTCCTTTGTGCGTGGTTATGCTCTTTCGGGGCTTTGCCCATAAGGCCTGTGCGGTTGAAAAAATTTGCGGTGCGAAGCAAAAATCGGGGTTAAAGCCACCTCCTCTGGTGGTGGATAGTCCGATTTTAGCAAATTTTTTACTTGATTCAATTGAAGTTTTTAAACAGCCGAATAGTATGGTTTTGCATAAAGAAAATAAACTTTGGGTTTTAACTGATGGGGGTTTTGAAGGAAGCCCTTACGGCTACGAACGAGCTGGTTTGCTTAAGATTGATGCTGAAACCAGGGAGTTTGAGCGTTCGTTTTGGTTTGCAGCCGGGGATCACCCGCTAAATTTGTGTATCAATCCGAGCAAAGACAGTATTTTTTATCAATAAGCATGTCTGGAAAATGGCTGCAAATGCTACAAAACTACCTGAATAGCCGTTTATAGAATCAGAATATACCAGTTTGTACGGAGGTTTTTACAGCCTTGCAATTGATCCGGAAAACTCGGAGATCTATGTTGGAGATGCCATTGACCATAGCCAAAACGGAATCGTTCACAGGTATTCGTCCGTAGGAATGCTGATCGATGAATTCAAAGTTGGAATTTCGCCCGGAAATTTTGCCTTTAAATCAGAATGAATTTTACTTACTATTGAATCCCCTGCAGGTTAAAAGATTGGAACTTCGCGCTTAAATGTTTCGTCCAGCGAAATAAATGTTTCGGTACTGGCAACTCCCGGAATTTTCTGAATTTTGTCGCTCAGAATATCGCGAAGATGCTCATTGTCTTTGGCATAAACTTTTACAAAGATTGCATATTGGCCTGTGGTATAGTGACATTCAACAATTTCAGAAATCGTTTTGAGCTTTTCTGTGACAGTGGAATATAGACTTCCCTTTTCCAGAAAAACACCTATGTAAGTGCAGGTTTTAAAATCAATTTTTTTGGGATCGATGTGGTAACCGGAGCCAATAATCACATTTAGTTCAATCATTCGGTTGACACGCTGATGCACAGCAGCGCGCGAAACCCCAACTTCCGAAGCAACATCTTTAAACGGAATTCGTGCATTTTTTGATATGATATCCAGAATCTTAAGGTCTATATCGTCAAGCTGATTGCGTAATGTCATAATGAATTTTTCTATGAATAAAAAAATAATGATTCAAAATTAGCTAAAAAACGATGATTTTGATAATTAATCGGGCAATTATTTTCAAATTGCTAAAAATAAAAGAAGGGCGTCATTTTGAAACAACACCCTTTTTACGATCAGATTGTATCTGTATTATTTGATTGGAACCTGCCTCTTAAATTCCATTTCGAGCGAGATGAATGTTTCGGTTCGTGCAATTCCTTCTATTTCCTGTAAATCCTCGTCAATCAGCTTCTTCAGGTGTTTATTGGTTTTTGTCTGAACTTTAATGAAAATAGCGTAAGATCCTGTTGTATAATGACATTCGACAATTTCAGGAATTTTTATGAGTGCCTCGACAACCTGCTGATGAAATTTTGCTTTTTCGAGGTGTATGCCCATATAGGCGCAGGTAAAATATCCAAGTTTTTGTGGATTGACAATAAATTCACTTCCTGAAACAACTCCAAGATTCAGTAAACGTTGTACGCGCTGATGAATTGCAGCACCAGAAACGCCGCATTCGCGGGCAACTTCGAGAAATGGAATCCGGGCATTTTTAGTGATTAGTTTCAGAATTTTTTCGTCCAGTTCATCAATGTTTGGAAGTGGTTCAATATGAAGATCATTCATAATTAATAAGTATATCTGTCGTTTTAAGAATTGAAACTCAAAAGTATAAAAAATTGATAAATTTTAAATATTCTTGTTAAAAAACATCTTGATTGTAATGATCTGAAAGTAAATATATCTAATTCATTATTGAGTTAAAAAACACAAAGGACAAATGTAGGTGATTTTTTCCTTCAAAATGCTGCGATTTATCCTCTCTGCGCTTATTTCATGCCGTATGCAATCTTTTCTGAAAGATCTTTTATATCATTTCCTGAAGGCGACTGGAAAATCTGTAGTTCAAACTCCGGAATAATGGCGAGAATATGATCAAAAATATCAGCTTGAATCGATTCATAATCAACCCAGTTTTTATTTTTGCTGAATACATAAATTTCAATGGGAAGACCGGTTTCGGTTGGCTGCAAATGCCTGACCAAAAAAGTCATTTCCTTGTTGATGTAGGGATTGTTCTGTAAGTAGTTTTCCAGATATTTCCTGAAAACTCCAAGATTGGTTTGGCGACGTCCGTTGGGGATTGAGTCATCTTCAATTCCAAGATTTTTGTTGTGATCACTAATCTCTTTCTGTTTGTCAGATACATAACTCTGGATCAGGTGAAGTTTCTGAAAATGAGCGATCATCTTTTCATCACAAAACCTGACACTTTTCATGTCAATATTAATCGATCGTTTTATTCTACGGCCATCCGATTCTTCCATTCCTGCCCAGTTCTGAAACGAATCAGTGACCAACGAATAGGTTGGAATGGTAGATATCGTTTTATCGAAATTCTGTACTTTAACTGTGTTCAGCGAAATATCAATGACAGTTCCGTTCGCATTGTGCTTTGGCATTTCAATCCAATCGCCGGGTTTTAGCATGTGGTTTGCCGAAAGTTGAATGCTGGCAACCAAACCCAGAATGGTGTCTTTAAACACCAGCAAGAGAACTGCTGCAACAGCGCTTAGACCAGTTAGAAAGTATAGCGGTGATTGCTGAAAAATAAATGAAATGATAAAAATACCAGCGATAAAATAGACCAGAATCATCAGCAACTGAATGTATCCTTTAATGGAACGTGTTGCTGAATAGGGGGTTGTCTGGTAAATGTCGTTCGAGGCGTTTAATGTTCTGGAGGTTGCACTAACAAAAATGAAAATGAAATAAATTTTTGTAAATGTCTCGAGAATAATTCTAACTGTTTCAATTTCAGCGAAATTACTTGAGTAATAAAATAGAAGTGCAGAACTTATGTGCGACAACGATTGAAAAACTTTCCGCTTCAGGAAATAATCGTCCCAATCGGTTTTCGTTTTTTCAACAAAGCGGTGAATAACTTTTATAACAATTATTTTCGTAATCCAATGTACCAGAACGGCCAAAATTAATAGGGTCACAATGGTCAATAGTATCGCACTGAGCCTGGCGTACATTTCCAGAAAATTTAATTTCAGAAATGTCTCATTCAGAAGTAAATAAAGTGATTTCATTCAATTATTGTGAGATTTCAGTTGACAAATTTGAATTGAAGGGACAAAAGTAAGAAAACCTGTCTGCTTTCTGAAATCGTTTCCCGATTGATTTATGTACCTGATAATTAATTTACTATTTCAGAAATGTGAATAAACTGTCCGATGAATTTCGCTTTTGAAAGTTTCAAAATCGGTTGGATTTTTTATTTTGGGATATCTCATAAGGATCATTTTTACTTTTTTCTTTTCTTTGGAATAAGCTGGCTGATAGTAATTTTCATTGAAAGCACAGAAGTTCAAGCGCTCGTAAAAACTAATTCTTTTTTGAGCTTCTTCTGTTTGCAAATCTTCAGTTTCAAGAATGACCGGATGAAAATTTTCTGTAAGGAATTTCTTCATTGCGTTTGACCCGAAACCCTTATTCCGTAAATTGCTGCGAATGGCAAAGTGTTCGATAAAGCTGAATTTGTGCAGGTTCCAAACAGCAATAAAACCCAAAAACTGTGTCGGATCATAAATTTCGAAAATTGCAAATTCGGTTTTTTGAAATAAGTCAGCGAATTGATCCCATTCTCTTCGTTCATCTTCAGGAAACGAATCTTCGTAAATTTGCCTGAAATCCGGATTCAAATCCTGAAGCCTCTTGATCGGATGTAATTGTATCATAAATTTATAGGCATTATTCCGGCCAGAAATCAGTCGTCGATTCTCTGACGGTTTTGCTTGATGTCTGATTTTATTCGTTTGGAAGTCAGGCGTTTTTCTACTGAACTTTTTGTTGGCTTTGTCTTTTTTCTTGGTTTAACGGGTTTCAGCGCTTTTTTGAGCAGTACATATAATTTTTGTATAGCATCTTCTTTATTAAACAATTGCGAACGATCTTTCTGAGAAATAACACAGAGAAAACCTTCAGAATTTATTTTGGCAGAAAGTTTTTGCAGAATGATTTCCTTTTGTTCGTCGTTCAACAGAGCAGAATTCTGAACATTAAACCGAACCTCCACTTTCGAGTTTACTTTGTTAACATTCTGGCCGCCAGGACCACTGCTACGCGACGTAAGAAACTGAAGTTCATTCGTCAGATCAGGAATATTTGGATCTAAATCAGACATTTACAATTCATTTTCAATTTGAGGATTTCTCCTTTTTTGTGGTTTCCGAACAGGTTTATACGCGTAATAATAGGCAACCCGTTCAATGGCTTTACGGATACTTACGTTAATAGGGTTATAATCATTGGCCAATTGTGTGTCGATATAATATAACTTCGAATAAAAGTCGGTTACAACCGGAATATGCATTCCAGAATTTATTCGTTCCGATGCTCTTTTATATTCAACGCTAAATTCGTTTTTAATGTGCGAACAGGTATAAACCGCCAGCCTTGAATTTTTGTCCCGAATTGCAGAGAAGCCAAAAAGACGGCAAATAAGGCCACGATTTTCATAAGCGCCGCAACCTGCAGTCAATCCCGGAATCTGGCTTTTTGCAAGGTTGATACAGAATTCGGGCTCGGTATCTAATAGGTCGAGTACAGCTTCGTGCTGATTGTTCATCACCAAATGGTACGCGAATGGAAGAAATTCAAGAACATTGGCTTCGAGCCCTTTTTTCAGACAACACAAATTGCAGTTTGTCAGGCATTTTAACCCAGATTGTTTGGTGAATTTTTCGGTTTCCCGATCTAACTGTTTAAAAACCCGTTCAACTTTTCTAATCTTGGCCAACATAGATATACACAGTAAAATGTGAGCCAAATTTAATCGAATTGTTGAATATTTATTCAGGCCGAAAAAAAATAAAATGCTTTTAAAATAGCCTGAAATACTGGTATTTGAACAATATTCTTCAGCTTCCGGATCAGGGTTCCCATGGCGATTGATGGTTCGAAATACTGATCCGGGTCTCCACTTTAATACTTTTCGATACTTTGTATTGCAGAAACATTGATGCGCTTTTGGTGCTCATATCCTGAACGGATGAATTTAATTTGGGCTGGTCGAAAATGGATCTTGCGCCAAAACTGTTACCGCCGAACGAAAATCGGTCGTTTATTTTGTAAGTTGCCTGGTTGAAAACTACTCCGTTCATATAAAACGGCGAAATTCCGTAGCCAATTGCCGAAAAAGATTGTGACGAGTAATTTGGGACACCCAGGTACTTTTTAAAATCGAAATTCTTACTGTAGTCGGGAAGAAATGGCTGATGAAACATCAGCGGATCAGTTTGCATAATTTCATCCGGAGAAAATGAATTGCCGAAAATAAGTGGTTTATCAATCATGAGGCGCTCACGATCGGAAACATTTAATTTTTTTGATATACTATCTAAACGAATTTCCTCCTGTGCTGAAGCAAAAAATACAGCAAAGGAGGAAATCAGGATTAAAATAAACCGCTTCATACGGCAATGAAAATTGATTAATAGTTCTAAAATAGTTTTATTCCCAAACTAAGGACGAAGGTACCATTTTTAGAATTAAAATCAGGAGTGTCGAGAAAATTGTTGCTGTACGATTCCATTCTGGCATCGAAAGTCAGAAACAGGAAATCGACCCCGGCGCCATATTGCCATCCGAAAAAACTGTTTTTCAGTTGGTCGCTGGTAAATTGATGACCCTTGACGCTTTTATCGGTCAAAAATGAAAAAACAGGTCCGCCTAAAATTCTAATATTAAATGCTTTCTGGTCAATTATTTTCAAACCAAGCAATGCCGGAACATCAACAGTCTTTAGGTCGAACGAGTTAATCGTTGACGGGGTGATTTTATCGATGTATTCCCCGCCTTTTGAATTGTAGTAAGCTTCGGGTTGAATGTACAGTCGACCTAAGTTAACGCGCGCAAATGCTCCGAATGAATAATTGTTGATGGTTTGAGGCGTATAATCGTTGACATTTGACGACAATTTTGACGTATTCATTCCAGCTTTAAGTCCGGCATTAAACACGCCCTGCGACTTGCCCGCCAAGGCAAATGCAGTTAATACAAAGAAAATTGCTAATTTTTTCATGGTAAGTAGTTGTATTATTAAACAAATTCTGTGTGTTCAAAATGAATTTCAGTTGCGAAATTTTCAAGGTGAACGTAATTAAACGAGTTTTCTGTTTAGCCACATCTAATAATTTCAGGTGACTTTATTTATTTTCTGTGTTTATAGAACGTTTCAGCCTCAGTAATATTTTATTCACTCTTATTTTGTTTTCATCGGCGCCTGAAAATTAGATTGTTGAAAATATTCCTGAAGTATTTTTAAGCTCTAAAACACATCCGGATATGCAATTTTTCCGGTTTTTATTTTAGAATTAAAAATCATTCTCAGACAAGAAAGACAAAATTTTATGAAGATGGTTGCCGGATTAAAGGAGAAAAATTTAAATCCGGATTAGCGAAGTACGTTTAATACGAAGAAATTCTTGATAACGAGGTTTTTTATAGTGAGCCTCTGATGATTAGCCGGGTGGGCATAACTTCATTTACTTTCTCCTTGGTTACGATGAAATTGGCACAATCACGACCCATGCGCACAAAATCGGTTGAAATAACAGTAATTCCGGCGCCAACTATTTCTTTCATGGGTGAGTCGTTGTATGAAATAATACCGACTTGTTTTCCAATCGGATAAGCGTTCTTTTTGCAGTCTTTTACAATTTTTACCAGATCCGATTCTTTAATCACCAGGTAAGCTTGTCCGGGTTGAACTTCCCGGTCGTCAATGTTTTCCAGAACGTTGTAATTTAAATTGTTGTCGGTGCAAAAGCGTATGAATGCCCCGATGGTTTCAGCCGGATGCGGAGTGTTTTTGGGGAAGACCAAAATAAATTCCTGATATTTCCGAATCAGTTCCAAACCCGAATTTAAGCAATCGTAAACTGCCTGATTAAAATCCTGGGTGAGATACGAAACTTCATTTTTCGAATCAAATCCCATATCCAGAAGAAGTAACTTTTTGGGATCGATTTTACGCACAACATCTTCCATACTTTTGTTGTCGATATTCATCACAATGTACATGCTATATCGACTAAGACTATTTAAAATCAATTGATTAAAAACCTCTTTGTTGTAGTGGTGAAACAACAAATCGACCGAATAATTGTCAGGTAAATTGGCTCTGAACGATTTGTAAAACTGTTCTTTAAAAGCGCTGAAATCGTCGAGCAGCACAAAAACCCTGTAGGATTCTGAAGTTACGAAATAACCTTTTGTAGGCGTGGACGAAATTATACTGCGCTGTTTTAAAATGGAATAAGCTTTAAAAATAGTGTCACGCGATAAACCACATTCTTTATTTAGCTGGTTGACTGATGGCAAGAAATCGCCTTCCTTCAGTATTCCCAGGTTTATGGCCTCGGTTACAGCATGAATGAGTTGCTGTAACTTGGTCTGCGACGAGCTTTCATCAAATTTAAACGTAAATTTTTCCATCCTGAGTGTTTTGTAAAAGCCTGAATTGCATACACAATCCAGGCTTTTAATCAGTTTAACATGCGAAAATAATAAATAAAAGGATGCGTAGTCCTAACTTATGTTTGCTAAAGCTATTCTTTTATTTATACATTGGGCCATAAGTTGCGCAGGCACGGTAATCGGCGCCTTCTTTGTCGCTTCCGAAAGCTGACCATGCACTTGGCCTGAAAATTTTATCGTCGCTAACATTGTGCATATTTACCGGAATCCGGAGAATTGCTGCAAGTGTAATCAGGTCGGCTCCAATATGTCCGTATGAAATGGCTCCGTGATTGGCGCCCCAGTTAGCCATTACACTGTAAACATCTTTAAAGGCATCGCTGTCGGCCAAACGCGGCACAAACCAGGTTGTTGGCCAGGTTGGATTGGTGCGTGCATCCAAAATTTCATGAACATCATCCGGAAGTTCAACGGTCCATCCTTCAGCAATTTGCAAAACAGGTCCGATTCCCTTTACCAGGTTTATTCGCGACATGGTTACCGGCATTTCACCAGCCGTTTTAAATTGCGATGAATAACCACCTCCACGGAAATAACCAAGATCGCCCGGACACCAGCGCGTATTTTTCAGACAAGCTTCAGCTTCGTGTTCCTGAATTTCCCAGAAAGGCTTCATGGCCGGATTGCCCCAGGCATCTTTCTGCTGTGCTGTAGCATCCAATGTTGTCGATCCTGAATTGATCAGGTGAATAATTCCGCCGCTGGCTTTTCCGGTGAGATCTTTTCCTGTAACACGTTTTACCGCATCGGAGCTCCAATAAGTACGCACATCGGAGAAAATTTGTGCGGTATTGGTTAGCAAATGACCGAACAACATGGAAACGCCGTTCAAACTATCATTTTCTGTAGCAAAAACGTATGCTTCGCGAATGCCGTTCCAGTCGAACGACGAGTTCAGAATGGCTTCTGTAAAATCAGCATTTGGATAGTAATCGGTCCATTGACGCTGACCCTGGAAACCACCCAGAATAGCATTTCGGCCTTTGGCTTCCTCGCCAAAACCCATTTCTTTTAATTTGGGGTTTCCAATCATCAGGTCGCGTGCAATCAAGGTCATTTTTACCACAATTTCCCATTCCCAGTCTTTTCTGGCACGATCCGATTGTTTTTCCGGAGCATTGTGGTCTTTTCCTTCCGTGCAGTTCGCTTTGGTCCATGCCATTGCTTTTGCATATTCTTCCTGATCAAAAATTCCTTTTTCAATGCGACGGATAAATTCAACCGATTCAACGAATTCGGTGCGAATTCCAAGATACTCCTGAAAGAAATCAGGATCGACCATGGAACCTGCAATACCCATGGAAGAATAGCCGATGGATAAATAGGATTTGCCTTTCATTTGTGCCGAAGCCAAAGCAGCTTTTACGAAACGAATAATTTTCTCCTGAACATCTTCAGGAATGGTATTGTCACCCGAATCCTGAACGTCGCGACCATAAATTCCAAAAGCCGGAAGACCTTTTTGCGAATATCCAGCCAATGCCGCAGCCAGATAAACAGCTCCAGGACGTTCAGTACCGTTGAAACCCCAAACGGCCTTTGGCATCAGCGGATGTGTGTCCATAACTTCAGTGCCGTAGCACCAGCAGGGAGTTACAGTTAGCGAAACGCCAACGCCTTCTTTTTCAAATTTATCGGCACAATATGCAGCATCAGCCACACCGCCAATGGTCGTGTCGGCAATGACGCATTCCACTTTTTCTCCATTTGGAAAGCGGAGTGTTTCTTCAATTAATTTGGCTGCTGCTTTAGCTATGTTCATGGTTTGCACTTCAAGCGATTCGCGCACGCCCATTTCTCTTCCGTCAATCACCGGACGAATGCCAACTTTGGGCAAACGACCAATCAGTCTGTTTGTTGAATTCATTTTAAATGTCAGATTATAAAGTTTATACGTTTATTTTTGTTGAAAATTGTATTGTCCTGTACTGTGCTGCTAAGTAACTATATTTTTTTAGATTTTGAAATGTTGGGGAGCAGATTTTAGTAAGTTTTATCTACGAATTGCTATATGGAGAAATACATAGTAATTACAGTCTGTTCCATGAAAATATAACTTATTTATTCTTCTTCAGAAACAGGAAAATTTTGATTTTTCCAACTGCATTGACAGTTAAAAAACTAAAGTTCAATTAGCAGGAATAATGAAGGAAGTCCAACGATTATCGCATTTTCATGACATTCAATTCCAGCTTTTTGTTTTTTGAATTTTCAATTTTAGCGGTTCGTTTCTCTGCGTTTTTTCCAGGCCCATGCAAACAATTTCAGCAATATCAAATACAGGAATTTTCTGACTTTGGGCGAATGTCTTTTTGCATAATGGGCACGAAGTTGCCAGGATATCAGGTCTAAAACTTAGATATTCGTTGATTGCAGCATCCCGAATCATATTTCGCTCTTTTGCCTGAATTTTTATATTTGCAAGGCTTCCTCCGCAGCAAAATGAGTTTTCTTTCTCATTTTTTATAGCTAACAAATTCACATATTCGTCAAGCAATAACCGTGGTTCATGGTATATTTTGCTGCCACGACCCAAATCACAAGGATCATGATATACAACATTGTACGGTAATTTTTTAACAGGAATCTGATTGAGCGCCATCAATTCCAGCAAATATTGAGAGTGGTGCTGCACCGTAACTCCTGAAAGACTATAATCTTCGTTAAAAGCCTTGTAGCAAATAGGGCAGGAGACGACTAATTTTTTTGCTCCTGAAGCTAAAATTTGGTCACAGTTGTATTTTATAAGCTTTTCTGCAGCTTCATATTGACCTGCCTGCATTAAAGGACGTCCGCAACATGCTGTTTTATCTTCATCCATGAACCAGTATTTTATTCCGGCGACAAAAAATATTTCTTTCATTGATTTTATTATAGAAGGAGTCAGGTGAGTCATGCAGCCGGCAAAATAGATTACTTCAGGCTTAGGCTGCGACAGAATGTTGCCGGATTTAAGGTACTCGTATGATGAATTGTATTCTTTTGTGGACTCAATGCGTTGTGTAATTCTCAGATTATTGAGATCTAAACCGACCGGGCAATCAGACTGACATCGTCCACAAAGCATACAATTGAAAAGCTTTTCATCAGTCAGATTTTTGTTTCGGATGTGTTTTAGAATATAAACCGATTGGGTGTCCTTGATGGCTGCGTGGTTCATCGGGCAACTGTCGAGACAAATGCCGCATCGCGAACACGAATATATCTGAATTCGCGAAAATCCATCGATTCTTTTTTTTGCCCGTATTCCATAATTCCGGAGAAAAATAAGTACAACTTCCACCGGAATGTGCATATACCTGGAAAACGGGAGCGCCAGAAAAAACATGGATAATGCCATAGAATAGACCCACCAGAATGACAATTCAACCGACTGAACCGGCAGAAATTGGACGAGTATATTTCCGGCTGGCTGAGTAATAAAACTTCCATTTTTGTGAATTCCGGCTGAAATGGCTTCAGACAAAAAGCGAAGCGGAAAAATGAGCCACAAAGAACTCAGCGCTATCCGGTCACCCAATTTGAGTTGTGTTGTTTTTTTCATTCCAAATATGCGACTGTTCATCCGCTTGTAATAGGCCAGAAAAACTCCGGAAAGAACAAAAACCAAAATCAGATCCATTGACGCTGAAAGCGCTTTTTCAGGAAATGAAGTTGCGGCTTTAGTCACAAAATACCTGTAAAATATTACTTTGTATACCGGAACTGAAATACTTTTATAGTGAAGACAGGCTTCGAGATGACCAACAACAATAAGCAAAAACCAGCCAAATGCCAGACTCGTATGCATATAACCCAACAACGGATTTTTCCGGAATATTTTTCGATGCAGGAGCGACTCCATAAATGTTTCGCGCACAGATAAAAAACTTTTGCGGGTAAAAATGCTGTGAATAATTCGGCTCTTGTCTATTTTTGAAAGACTCGAAATCCATATTCCCACAATGATCACCAGAAAGATGATTATAAAGAGCAATGTGAGATTAAATGGCCAGATAAAAGAATTCGTTTCCATACCTGATTACTTTTTGGGAGCTCTGTTTGAAGCCGTATATTTTTTGATCAGCATGATGACATTCCGGAGATTTATGCCACGGGGACAAACCAACATACATTTTCCGCAAAGCATACATTTCATAATTTCTGATTCCAATTGTTCTGTTTCGCCACGACGTAGCAGCAGGTTCATTCGTCTGACATTGAAACTGACGAGGTCACCGGCGCTGCATGTTGCCGTACATCCGCCGCACGACAGGCATACTTTAAATGACGGTTCATTTTCCAGAATTTTATTTAAAAGTCTTCCATCGAACTGGTCATAGTCGATGGTACGCTGTTTCAACACTGCAAACCCGAAATTTTTCATAGCCTGTTTTTTTGAAGAAAACTGTTTACTTCAAATGCTGCCGATCTGGCATGCAGAATGGTGTCGTTAACCGACATCGGCGCTGTGCAACTTCCAGCCAGAAAAATACCTTCGCGTGTCGAAAGATTTGACTGAAGAAAAGAATCAGTTGATCTTAAAAATCCTGAATTTTCGCAGTCAATTTTGCACGTAGTAGCTGCATTGGCAGTTCCTTTGCCCGATTCCATTCCTATCAGCAGAACCAGCAGATCGACGTTCATTTTCAGCGGTCGACCCGAAAGTGTATCTTCAGCCTTAATAAGCAAACTTTTATCGATTTTCTCGGAAGCTTCTGACACTCTTCCGCGAATGAACTGGATGTCGTATTTTTCCTGGGCCTCGCGATACAATTCTTCAAAGTGTTTTCCATAAAGACGCAAATCCATATAAAAACAGAAAATCTCGGTTTCGGTCCAAAGTCGTTTCAGTTCAATGGCTTGTTTTACCCCGGTGATACAGCAGATTTTCGAGCAATAGTGGTTCCCCGATTTTTCGTCGCGCGAGCCCACACAGTGGACGAAGGCAATTCTTTTGGGATTAGTTTCCAAAACTGAAGAAAAGTCACCATCATTGTTTAGCATTTTTTCCAGGTCGGCCGAAGTAATCACACTATCATAAATTTTGTACCCATATTCTTCTTTGCGCCGGGCATCAAAAAGTTCATAACCAGTTGCAATGACTACCGCATCAGCTTCGATTTTTTGGTTTCCTGAAATTTCAATAGCAAAACTATCCTGATGCTTTTGAATGGATTTTACTTCGGTATTGGTACGGATCGTAAAATCCTTTTCAAAGGCCTTTCTCAAAATTGGTTCTGTGATTTTTCCTGCTGGTGTAAAATCAGGAAAAAGGCATGACCAGTCGTTTAACTTTCCGCCAATTTTAGTTTCTTTTTCGATCAAAGTGACCCAATGACCCGCATCTGTTAACTGGCTGGCTGTTTCTATTCCGGCTATTCCTCCGCCTATGACTAGTACATGTTTCATGCGATTAACGTCTTATTTCTTTCGATTTTTCTGTCCGTTTGGATAAGATTCAACTTGCGGTTTCAGGATCCGCAGGAGAGCATGGCCGGATTTCCAATTTGCGTTCCCTCTTTTGATGCGTATTTTAGCTCGCGACTGTATTGTATTCCCATTTTATTCAGGAATGGTTCGCAATTCGTCTGATGCATCTGAAGTCCAAGGTCCCATGGATCGTAACCCAGCACTAAACCGGCAAGTTCTTCATAGGTCAGAACCGGAATTCCCTGCCCGTTTTCGCCATACGTTTTGCCTTCCATTTCTTGAATTACATATTGCCAACGATCGAGAAACATTGGACACCCGGGACAGTTGCACAAAATAGCGTCGGGTTTAAACGGTTCCATCGATTCGAATTTCTTTCGGGAATTGGATAAGGAATAGCCCCTGTTCGACTGAACCAGGTATTGCCTGAATCCAAATCCGCAGCAATGCCGGCGTTCAGGATAATCAACAACCTCTCCGCCCCATGTTTCGATCATTCCGGCCAAAACATAAGGGAACTCTGCTCCACCAACGCCTTTGGACGGGAAAATTTTTGCATAATGGCAGCCAATATGTTCAACTATTCTTAGCGGTTTGCCAGTTTGGCAATTGGTCAGGTTGTTTACTTTGCGTGCCGCAATTTCATTCCTGAATTTATAGATGATATCACTGGCATGCGATACATTCATTGGTATTTCAAACTCACGTCCGGTTGCCTTCTTCAGGAAATATCTTGTTTTCGCCAGCGCTTCAGGAAATTCTTTCCATGTTTCAATAATTTCATTGTAAATTCCAAAAGATGTAATGCATGAAACAGCCAGATTCTGATACCCGGCTTCGGTCATGAGCGCAAATTGGCGTGCAACTATCGTTTGGATCGTTTCAAAAGGAATTACGTCGGAATGGTATCCGATTCCGGAACAGGATGTGTGATGCGGTGTTTCATAAATATCCTTGTTTAATTCGGAACGAAGAATTCTCAAAAATGCCTCTTCCGATCCGGGAAAAAAGTTTTGACGAATGCAACTGCGTACATAGAAGTAATGGTTATCTGCAATCTCTTTCTGATAATCCTGCCAGACCTGATTTTTTCCTTCTTTTTTCATCGGAATAAACTTTTACTGTCGGTTGTGGGTTCCATTGTTCGTTGTGTATATATGATTAGTATAGTCAGCAAATTCATTCCCGTCAGAAAATTTCATCTCAACAGCTTTTAGTTTTGAATAAGCTTCAATTTTGCTGAATTGGTCAATTGCACCGGTAATTTCAAAGATCTTGTACATTTCGTCAAGCGATTCCTCCGGAATTTTACGCAAAGCTCCATTTCCTTCTTTGTTATAATTTGCGCCAACCCGATCGTATATTTCCTGCTTGTTTTCATAAATCCATTCACCCACAGGGCCGAGTTCAGGATGTAATTCCGGGATAAGGCTTTCAGGAACAATACAATAACCTTTGTAAAGGATGTTTTCGCCAACAGTGCGTTTGATGGCCAGTTGCTGCCTTCCTTTTTCCGATTCTGTAAAGTAGCCCAGATTTTGCGATAATGAGCGTAGAGCCATAATTACCAGCCCGGGGCAGTTGCCACGCGGGCACCGGGTTTTGCACGACATACATTCGCCGCAATACCAAATCGTTTCACTTTTCAGGAGTTCTTCTAATTTCTTTTCATCTTTGGATTGAACAATGCTCAGGAGTATTCTGGGATCGTAATCATAGAATTCGGCTGCCGGGCAAATAGCTGTACAAATCCCGCAATTCATGCACGAATTTAATCCTTCTATAAAGCGGATATCTTTGGCAAGTTGATCGTAAATTTTCATTTTAACCGAGGGTGATGACGAAACGAAATTACTCTTTGGAAGGTTGTTGATGTTCAGCGTAAAGCTGTATTTGTTGTACGCTTTTGTGCGTATTTTCCGGTCTAAATCAGAGGGTTATCAGGAGAGTGAGTCTTTATGAATGACAAAAGCAAATTAGAATTCTCAAATCGCGCATGGAATAGTTAGAATAAATACCCAAAAATGGCTGATCAAAGCATATTACTATTTAAGTCGGGATAAAAATTTGTGATGAATTAGCATCCCAAACGCTTAAATATCCTGAATCTGTGTTCATTTTTTTTACATTTGCTATTCCCGTTAAACACTGATCTATGTTATTCAAAATTAAACTGCATTGGCAAATTCTGATTGCTCTTGTTCTTTCCATTGGTTTTGGTTATTATTTGCCTGATTTGGTTGGGTACACTTCATGGATGGGAGTGGTTTTTCTACGTGCCCTGAATATGGTGGTCGTGCCCCTGATTTTTAGTTCAATTATCAGCGGAGTGGCGAGCATTGGAAGCGGCTCTAATCTCGGACGCCTGGGTTTTAAAACACTCTCTTTTTATATTGGTACCAGTTTTATTGCTATAATCACAGGCTTATTTTTTGTGAATCTTTTTCAACCCGGTTCCGGAGCAAATATGGGAAATGCAGGTGCCGTCGAGTCATTACCAGCGGTAGGAACTTCGGTAAGCGACATTCTTATCCGCACTATTCCTGACAATATTATTGATGCAATGGCTAAAGGGCAAATTCTTCCGGTTATCTTTTTTGCCATTCTTTTTGGCTTTTTCGTCACTCAAATAAAGACCGAAAAGCAGGAAATCCTTACGCGTTTGTTTGACTCAATCTTTGAAGTGATGATGAAAATAACCATGTTCATCATTCGGTTTACACCGCTTGGCGTTTTTGGTATTGTGGCCAAAGAAGTGTCCAAAAACTCAGGTTCGTTGGGAAATATCGCCGGAAGTTTGGGGATTTACATGCTCACGGTTCTGCTTGCCTTGCTGATTCATGCTGCCATAACCTTGCCTCTGGCCGTCAGATTTATTGGGAAAGCCAATCCTTACAAGCATTTCAGAAACATGGCAACTCCTTTGCTGACTGCTTTTTCCACCTCATCGTCGAATGCTGCATTGCCGTTATCGATGGAAGCTGTTGAGTTTGAGGATGGTGTTTCGGCCAAAATTACCAGTTTCACCTTGCCTCTGGGAGCCACTATAAATATGAACGGAACTGCGCTTTACGAATGTGTTGCAGTTATTTTTATTGCTCAGGCTTACGGAATTCATCTTTCGGTTGGACAGCAGGTTGTGGTGGTGATTACCGCGCTTCTTGCCGCCATTGGTTCGGCAGGAATTCCAATGGCCGGTTTGGTAATGATGACCATAGTACTGACCGCAGTTAATCTCCCGCTTGAAGGTGTCGGACTTATTTTGGCCGTCGATCGTATTCTGGATATGTCGCGCACAACAGTGAATGTTTGGGGCGATACTTGTGCGGCAGTTATCATTGCCAAATCGGAAGGGGAGAAGCTGAACGTGTAATGTTGAAAAATGCGAACAAAATGAAGCCCTGTCAAAAGTCATTAATCCCAGTCATCCTGAACTTGTTTCAGGATCTAAACGCATTGAATGTCAGATCCCGAAATAAATTCGGGACGACGAAAATTGAGGTTGTTTTGACTTTTGACACAGCCTCTTATATTTGATTGATTCTGTGCAATAAATAGTGATCGGCCAGCACCAAAGCGGCCATCGATTCAACGATAGGCACTGCGCGTGGCAATACGCACGGGTCGTGGCGTCCTTTCGGATTAATAACTACTTCGTTTTCGTCGCGATCAACTGTGTTTTGTTCTTTCAGAAGCGTGGCAATTGGTTTAAATGCAACATTGAAATAAATGTCTTCGCCATTCGAAATTCCACCTTGTATTCCTCCTGAATTGTTTGTTTTGGTTCGCACACCATTTTCGGTTTTAATGAAAACATCGTTGTGCTCTGAGCCTGATAATTTAGTGCCATCGAATCCTGAACCGTATTCAAAACCTTTTACGGCATTGATTCCCAGCATGGCAAAACCCATGTCGGCATGCAATTTATTGAAAACAGGTTCGCCCCAGCCAGCCGGAACTCCTTTTACTACACCAGTAATGACACCACCGACTGTATCGTGATTTCTTCCGGCATATTCAATTCGTGCAATCATCTTTTCAGCCGTTTCAGCATCCGGACAACGTACGATATTTGTTTCGGTCTGATTTAGATCAAGTTCTGTGTATGATTTATCGAGTTGTATTTCGCCAACACGCGATACATAAGCCTGAACCGAAACTTCGGCTGTTTTCAGGAGTAATTTGGCAACGGCCCCGGCTACAACCCGGGCGATTGTTTCGCGCGCCGATGAACGGCCGCCACCCCGGTGATCACGCGATCCGTATTTCTGGATGTAAGTGTAATCTGCATGTGACGGGCGAAAAACGTCTTTCAGATCGTTGTAATCAGCCGAATGCTGGTCTTTATTCCGCACTTGAAATGCGATGGGCGTTCCCTGCGTTTTTCCTTCAAAAATACCTGAAAGAAATTCAACTTGATCGCTTTCGTCGCGCTGAGTTGTAATTTTTGATTGGCCGGGTTTGCGCCGGTTTAGTTCATTCTGGATAAATTCCAGATCGATTTCAAGGCCTGCCGGGCAACCGTCAATAATACCGCCAATGGCTTTTCCGTGCGATTCACCAAACGATGTTAGCCGAAAAATTTGTCCGAAACTGTTCATGTGATTTAAGTAAAAAGTAAAAAGGCAAAATTAAAACGGAAATGCAGAATGCCTGATTCGCAAAAACTAAAAATGTTGTTTCAAAATGCAAAGATTCTGAAACAACATCTTAAAATTATTTGATTAACCGATTAGTGACCGCATCCACAACCACCATGACCTTCGCTGCTGCATGCGCCTTCAGCACATTCTTCTTCGTCGCCGCAACCGCATCCGCCGCTTCCGCAACCACAACTGCCACCGCTAACAAGCGCAGCAAGTTCGTCGTCAGTTGCTTCTCTAACTTCAGTTATCAGTCCAGTGAAAAATAAATTTTCACCAGCTAAAGGATGATTGAAATCCATTTTTACGAC
>JBAZGO010000057.1:0-37919 GCA_041652995.1 Prolixibacteraceae bacterium | reverse complement strand
CTGCTAAAATACTAAAAAATAATTACGTATGCAAGTATAATTAAATGAATATCAATGATTTATATACTTTTTTTTAATCTGTTAAAGTAGAACTAAAAGAGATTTTTAATCTTATCACATAAACATGTGGTTTTTAATATACAACAACTCCGAAGTAAATGTTTTTGTAATTTTACTGAAAAAGTGAAAAATGTTGCGAATCATTTGTTTCAGTTTGCTCCTAGCTGTAAATTTTTCAGCACTTGGTCAGGTGGGTTACCTTTTTAATCGTCTTTCGAGTTCCGACGGTTTAAACACGAATAAAGTAAACTGCATTTTTCAGGATAAAAAAGGTTTTTTATGGATTGGAACTGAAAATGGAATTCAACGATTTGACGGTCGGAAATTCATCAATTTCCGATCCGACGGATTGGATAATTCAATGCCACCATTTGGTGTCGATCAGATTTTGGATGCCGGCAACGGGAGAATGTGGATCCGGCAGGGAACTGAGATTGGTCAATACGACCCTGTATCATTTAAATATTACAAGGTTCCCGTTTATCCGAACATACAACAAACTTCTAACACAGACCTATGGATGTCGTCTGACAGCAAAGGAAATATCATACTCTATACCCGCAGGGCTGAATTGATGTGTTACGATCCGGATGCAAACTCGTTTACAAACAAAAAAATTCCCTTAAAAGTTCCTGAAGGATGGCCGGTAAATCATCTTTATGAGGATGGTAAGGAGAATAAATACTATATATGCAGCGACAAAGGCCTTGCGATATACGACCAGGCCACTCGGCAGCTTCAATATAAAGATCATAATCCGGCTAACGCCACCACTCCAGACTGGCAAAACCTGAAGTTCGTTTACAACTTTTACATCGACAGCCAAAATACATGGTGGATTTTTTATTATGATTCAACACCAGGGAAAGAGGCTTATAAAATTCAGCACATAAATCCAAAAACAGGGAAATTAATCGATAGCGCTTCCGCTAAAATACTTGGAAACAACAAATATGAACAATTCGACTGGATATTTGAAACCAGGGACAATCAAATATGGATTGGAGGCGTCAATTCGCTTTTGCATTATAATAAAGACAACCACCTTTTTACCCAATACATTAAACTAAACCCCAATGAATTTGACATTAAATGCAGAGAAATAAAGCAAATGTTTGAAGATAGGGAGAATAGTCTGTGGTTTTGCACCGACAACGGGCTTTTCGTTATTGGACGTGATCAGGAAAATGCCTACAACTACATATTTGAAAATGACTCGAACGATGAGATATTGATTAGTTCAATTCTTCAAACTGAAGATAAAGAAAATTGGATTGGAACCTGGGGCAAAGGGATCCTTGTTTTCGACAGTCTTTTCATAAAAAAAGAAGTTAATCTGTATAAAGGCATTCAGGAAAAAGAGTTCAAAATGACATGGGCTTTGTATCAGCAAAAAGCCAATGGTCTGATATGGTCCGGTTGCCAAAATGGAAATATCGTCGTTTTTGATCCGCAAAAAAAAGAAGCCGTTCATATTTTACGTCCACCAGCCATGAAGGGAGCTTCAGTACGGCAAATTGCTGCGGACAAAAATGGTAATTTATGGTTTGGCACGCAAAACGGCAAACTGGTCAGGTGGAATAAAAATGAGACAATCAACAACCAGAATTTCAAAGAAGTCAATGATTTTCAGGCAGCTGTTTTTTGCCTGAACATTGATTCCATTGGACGTATTTGGGTGGGAACCAATAAAATGGGATTGTTTGTATTGGATAGCACAGGAACAAAAGAATTGTTTCATTTCTCTGATGAACATCAGAACGTTCCTGCATTATTTGGCAACACTATTTACGATATCGAACAGTATAACGATAGTATCTTTTTCGTCAGCACAGGACTGCTGAATATCTTAAATATAAATTCCGGCAAAATTAAACGGCTATCACAATATGATGGATTACCGGGGAACAATGTTTTTAAACTGATTAAAGATTCAGAAGGGATTTTATGGTTCTCCACCAACAATGGTCTTGGAAGTTACAATTATTCCAAAAACAGGTTTGCGTCGTACACCGAAAGAAACGGTTTTGTTTATGCCGGGAAACCTGCTTATGCAAAGATTCTGATGAAGAATGGGGAAATATGGTTTGGAGGAGAAAATTCTTTGTACGGATTCATCCCTGAAAAAATATCCCACAGATCAACGCCTTTAAATGTAACCTTGACCGATTTCAAATTATTCAACACCTTCATTCCGCTCGATTCGCTCCTGTCTCTAAAAGAAATTCGCTTAAAACCAGAGCAAAATTCCTTTACCATTTATTTTTCATCGTTAAGTTACGCACAACAGGACAATTTAATGTATTACTACAAGCTCGAAGGAGTAAACGATGAATGGGCAAAAGCCGAACGTGACCTGGCTGCCAAATACACAACTTTACCTCCGGGACATTATACATTCAAGGTAAAATGCGTCAATTTACAAGGCGAGGAATCAGCAAATATCACTTCACTAAACTTGTCTATACTACCTCATTTTTACCAAACATGGTGGTTTTTCATTCTTGTACTAGCTGCCCTAAGCTGGTTAACTTATTTTATTTACAGGCAGCAAATAACTAAAATATTAGCCATTGAACGAATCAGGGGTAAAGTGGCACGCGATCTTCACGACGATATTGGCTCTACACTGAGCACAATCAATATTCTCAGTTCAATGGCCAAAACAAAACTGCTGACCGATCCGGTAAAAAGCAGTGCCTATATCAGTAAAATTACCGACAATAGCCAGCAAATGATGGAAGCCATGGACGATATTGTCTGGAGCATTAAACCTGACAACGACAGCATGCTCAAAATTTTGGCCCGGATGCGCGAATATGCTTCTGGAATACTTGAACCAAAAGATGTTGAAATTACATTTAATATTGGCGAACATATTCAGGAATTAAAATTCGACATGGAAACCCGCCGCGACGTATTTCTGATTTTTAAAGAGGCAGTAAATAACACCGCCAAATATTCTCACTGTACAAAGACAGAAATCAGCTTGAAACTCAGGAATCAACGGTTGCAAATGACGGTAACGGATAACGGGCAAGGATTTGATGTGAATTCAGCCGACGGAGGAAACGGACTTGGAAATATGCAGAAACGGGCAGAACTGTTGAAAGGAACAATTGAAATAAAAAGTCAAAAGGGATTGGGGACCGAGGTTATATTGGATATTCCTGTTCGTACATGATTTTCACATATTTATGTGAATTTTAAATAGTTTTCGATTTGTAGTTTTGTAAATAAAAAAGTCATGATACGAGTATTGATTTATGAAGATAATCCACAGCTAAGAGAAGGCCTGACAATGCTGATTGATGGAAGTGATGGATTTAATGTGGTGGCTTCGTACAAAAATTGCAACAACATCATTCCTGAACTGGATGCCTGGAATCCTGATGTAATTTTGATGGATATTGATATGCCCGGGGTGAACGGCATAGAAGGCCTCAAGAAAATACGGGAACTGAACCAGGACGTAAAAGTATTGATGCTCACCGTTTTCGACGACAATAAAAATGTTTTTGAATCCTTAAAAAACGGTGCAAATGGATACCTCCTGAAGAAAACTCCGCCCGCGAAACTGCTCGAATATATTGGCGATGTTGCTTCAGGCGGCGCACCCATGACTTCTTCAATTGCCACACAGGTACTGAAAATGTTCGCTGAAATACCGCAACAGGCAAACAACGAATACAATTTGAGTGATCGTGAAAAGCAGGTTCTTCAATTGCTTGTAAACGGATACAGCTACAAAATGATTGCCAACGACATGTTTATTGCCATCGATACCGTTCGTTCGCACATCAAAAAAATCTACGAAAAACTACAGGTAAACAGCAAAAGCGAAGCCGTGGCCAAGGCCTTTAAAGATAAACTGCTCTGATTTTACCTTAACTTATTAAATTGCGTTTAGAAACTGTTTAAAATTTAAAATGGCACATAAAAATCAAAAAATATGAAGTTTAAACAGTTCCTTAAAATATAGACCAAGATGAAATATTTACTGTTAGCGTTAATCTTAACAATTCTAGCTGCTTGTACTTCCACAAAGAAGATCAGGACACCTAATGGGATATCGGAAATTCAATATTTAGATATCAATAATACAAAGCAATATGTGCTTATCAGAGGTAAAGAAAAAAGCAACCCTGTCTTGCTTTTTTTACACGGTGGACCTGGAGCATCCGCAACAGCTTTGTTGCGTAAATTTAATAGCGAATTAGAAGAGCATTTTACTGTTGTTTATTGGGACCAAAGGAATGCGGGCAAATCTTACAATAAAAAGACACCGAAAGAAGAAATTAAAGTTGCAAATTATATTCAAGATGTTGACACATTGGTTGCATATCTAAAAAATAAGTTCAAGGTTGATAAAATATTTTTAGTTGGACACTCTTGGGGTTCAAGGCTTGGCTTATATTCTGTTCAAAAACATCCTGAAAACTTTATTGCTTATGTTGGTGTAGGGCAAGAATTGGCATCTTACGAAGGTGAACTCATTTCATATCAATACACTTTGAAGAAGGCCAAAGAATTGAACAATCTGAAAGCGATTAAAGAGTTAGAAGAAATTGGAGAACCACAATCAGGAGACTACACTAAAATGTATAAAAATGGCTTCTGGGGTTTAGTAAGACAAAAAGATTGGCTGTTGAAATTAGGTGGCGAAAGATATGCCAAAACAAATTATAGAGATTGGATATTTTCTATTTGGTTCTCTCGCGAATATTCATTCTTCGACTTAATAAAATATGGCAAATCATCTGGTTTTTCGGCAGGTAATATTATTTACGACACCGACTTTAATAACATCAATTTTTTCAGGCAAATCCCCGAAATCAAAACACCTGTGTTTTTTATTTCAGGTGCTTATGACTACAATACACCCTGGACGCTTGTTCAGGAATACTGTGATAGTTTGCACGCGCCACATAAAGAATTTATAAAGTTTGATAAGTCCGGGCATAGTCCTGTTTTTGAAGAACCGGAGAAATTTAATAAAGAAATTATCAGAATATACAATACAGTGAAAGACAAATAAGCATCGCACAACATCGGTTTGCCACATGTAGTGGTACCTTCATTTGGGTTCAGTGCAACGAAGCAAATATACTCTTGTCAATGCAATTAATCTGAAGCCTGTTTATTTAAAACCAGTTAAATGAAATTGAAATATACAACTGCATTTTCTTTAGTTTGTCTGATATGTTTAACGAACCTTAATTTCATTCAGGCACAAGATAATCTGACAATTGATCAGCTAAAAGCCGATTTTTCACTTTTCAAACAAGCCTTGAAGGAAGCTCACCCGGGTCTGTACCGATACAATTCCAAAGACCAGATTGACAGCCTGTTTAATCAAACGGAGAATTTGATTGATCATGAGATGAATCAGCAGGAATTCTACAAACTCCTGCTGCCGGTCGTCTGTCAAATCAAATGCGGACATACCAAGTTTCATCCCGACAGTAACTGGACGACAAACTTTTATTACAATACCGAAAAAGTTTTCCCATTGAGGATGTTTTTTCAGGGTAAAAAAGCTTATGTACTTGGTAATTATGGAAATGAGAATTCAATTCCTGACGGATCAGAGGTGCTCGAAATTAACGGGCATGCCATTCCTGCTATCATCGAAAAAATGCTGAATAGCTTTTGTTCCGATGGGAATAACACCACATTTAAGTACATCGAAATGAGTCACTATTTCAGTGCATATTACGCCAATTTGTTTGAAGGCCCTGATAACTTTGTCGTCAAATATAAAAATGATCAGAATGTTGCAGAAATTACAGTGCCTTCAATCTCATACGAAAAAATTGAACTGTATGAAAAGCAACAGGATGAACGATTAATTAACCAATCTCCCCTTAAGCTTGATTTTCAAACCAATGAAACTGCACTGCTCACCATTTCTTCATTCTGGGATGGGACAAACCGTAACTACGAACAGTTTCTTGAGAATTCGTTTGAAACAATAAAACAACAGAAAGTAAAAAACCTGATTATAGACCTTCGGAACAATGAAGGTGGAATGGATAGACGAGGCGCTCTCCTACTTTCATACCTCATGGATCGCGAATTCAAGTATTACGACCGGCTTGAAGTAACAACCCGAAAAAAATACTCTTTTGCAAAACAAGCGCATTTGCCCAGATTTTATGGATTAACCCGACACCTGATATCAAAAGAAAAGGATGGTTCATATTGCTGGAACCACAATAAGAATCTGAAAATACAAAAACCGCAAAAGAATCACTTTTCAGGAAATGTTTACATATTGATTAATGGCGCCAGTTTCTCAGTTACAGCAGAATTTGCGGCGGTAACGCATTTCCTGAAACGGGCAACCTTTATCGGCGAAGAAACCGGCGGAGCTTACTATGGAAACAACAGCGGAACCTTCGTGATTGTAACTTTACCAAACAGTAAACTGAATGTTGGGATTCCAATGATTGCTTATTTCACTGCTGTTAGCGGTAACCCAGTTAAAGACCATGGTGTTATGCCTGACTACAAGGTAGTACCAACCGTAAAAAACATTATTTCCGGAGAAGATCCGGTACTTGAATCTTCGATGAAACTAATAGAGAACGGAAACAGGCAACAAACTACAACACATTAAAATATTGAGCTTTAACTTGTCTTTTAGCTGAAAGATGTGATTAATGGTCACATCTTTTTTTTGTTTTAGAGTGAAGGTTTCACATTTCCATGCGATTGTCCCCGGTTAATATTCCCCGTTACTTTGCTATCAGTTAAACATTTAAGATTGAAAGCTATGAAAACAAAATTTACAACAATTACAATGTTTGTTCTGATCATTTTAGGATTTACTGCCAATGCGGAACAAAAGAAATCTGAAATTAGAAAATTGGATTTTCTAAAACTAAAAAAAGCAGCGATGGCTAATGGCATCAATTCGAGCCAGTTTAAACAGCTTTTTATTGCAGAAAATCAATTGTCAGTACCGGGGTTTAGTGAAGATTATTCGTGGGATGAGGATTTAAACGATTGGCTACATGATTCGAACACTACTTATACCTACAACAATGCCGGTAAGTTAACCGAAGAAATTGCCCGGATGCCAGAAACTGATATTTACCTCACCAGAAGTTCTTATAACGATTTAAACTACATAAGTTATGAAGTTTCATACGTTTGGGGAGTGGACGAATGGTTAACTGTTGCCGGAGAAAGGTCGGCTTATACAGTTAGTGCAGAGAGTCAAATCAACGGGGTAATTGAACAAACTATTGAGAATGGAATATGGGTAAACAAAACCAGAATTGAGTATATTCTGGATCAATGCAATATTCCTACCCAGTTGCTCACATACCATTGGGATGGAAACGATTGGAACCTGTACAGCAGAACCGGACTTCTTACCTGGGCCGACTGGCCAAACAGGGAACTGGCTGCTTACACATTGCAATATATGCAGGAAAACAACTGGGTGAATGCTGAACGGTACTCCACTCAATATGATGGTGACAATTATACCGCAACAACCGAGATTTGGGACAATGAGCAGTGGGTAAACAGCACAAGAGAAACCTATTCGCGAACTGAAACTAAGGAAGAGATTATTGTGGAAAACTGGACAGCGCAGGGATGGGAAAAAACAGAAAAATACCAGGGTACCTTCGATTATTATGGCAATCCAACGGGAATGTATTACAGTTCGTGGTACGGAACCGATTGGGGCCTTGAAATGGAACTCTTTTTCGATCTGAAATACAATGAATCGAACGATGTTACGGAAATGGTTTTTCGTTACCGTGACCCTGAACTTTCGGAACCGGTAAATATGTCGAAATCAGTGTACAGCAATTTCCTTCATTTTACAACTGATGTTCCTGAAATAAGTGTTCTAAACAATGTGAAAGTTTTCCCCAACCCGGTAAAAAATGCGTTAAACATTTCGATCAGCGATGCAGATATCAAAAGCTTCCGGGTAAATATCACAAACCTCGCCGGGCAAACGGTTTATCAGGATACATTTTCCAATTCATCTGTGGCAATAAATACTGAAAATCTTATTCGCGGAATGTATGTGCTTTCAATTAAAACAGAAGACGGGGAAACACACCAAACCAAAGTGTTTAAACAGTAAATCAGAAAATTACAACATCGAAAATAGAAAATTATGACGACAATCAGAATGTTCTCAGCGCCACATAAAGCGCTGAGAAGAACAATGTCCAGCTTTTCCGTGTTGTCCGAACAAACAAATTTTAGTGACGTTGAAGCAGTTGAAAAACTGAAAAACCTGGGTAAAGAGATGTTTTTTCTATTGACTTCGCACTCCGAGATGGAAGACAAAGTTATTTTGAGTGCGCTTGAAGCTAAACTTCCCGGGGCTTCGGAACACGACAAACTCGATCACATCAAAATTGAATTGGTTCGGCAACAAATTGAAAATCAGTTGGAAAAGCTCGACACAACAAATTCTCCAAATGTGGCCTATGATTTTTACTTACGATTTGCAGCTTTTCACAGCCAATATCTTGAACACACCAACGAGGAGGAAACGGTTACCCAGCAAGCAATTTGGGATCATCTGACGGTAGAAGAACAAATGTCTGTAAATAAGGCGGTTTTAAAGAGAATGGACCTGAAATCGTATGCTCTTTGGCTCAAACACATCATCCCGGCACAAAACGAAACGGAAAATCTGCGGATGTTCGTGGCTATCAGCAAAAATCTGCCAGCTTCTGATTTCGACTCGCTCTTAGGGACTTTGAAACAAATGATGCCGGAAAACGAATTCACGAAACTGAAAAGTAATTTGTGGATTACGTCCATGAACCATTAGAGCAACACACAAATTATCCCGAAGTATTTGCGAATCTTGTCGAATAGTCCTTTATAGTTTTAATTTGGTTTTAAGATGTGATCAATGATCACATCTTTTTTTTGTTTTCAGGTATCATATTCACATTTCTATGCGATTTCAGAACAAGCTGATATAGATGAACTTTGCAGAAGACAATAATTAAATACAAATTTTAAAACACGAAAACATGAAAAAAAGCTATTTCATTCCCGTGGTGATTTCAGTCGTATTGTTGGCATGTAATCCGGCAACAAAAAATGCAGAAACCACTAATCAGCCTACACCTACCGTCGATCGGATTGAAAAAGGTAAAAAACTGGTGAATACCCTCGGATGCAACGACTGCCATTCGCCGAAAATGATGACCGCAATGGGTCCGATACCCGATACGCTCCGGCTACTTTCGGGTCATCAGGCTGATGAACTGTTACCGGAATACGATGCCAATATCCTGAAATCGTATGTTCTTTTCAACATGAACAATACAGCAACAATTGGCCCATGGGGAACCTCATTTGCTGCCAACCTCACACCCGACCCGTCGGGAATCGGGAATTGGACAGAAGATCAATTTTTAAGAGCAATGAAGCAGGGAAAATGGAAAGGCCTTGAAAACAGCCGTCAGTTATTACCTCCCATGCCATGGCAATCGTACTCCCAAATGGACGATGAAGACCTGAAATCCATTTTTGCTTACCTCAAAAGCGTCAAGCCGGTAAACAACCTTGTTCCGATGGCTATTCCGCCTTCAGGGGAATAATAAATCAGATAGAAAACAGAAAAATCATGGAAACAATTAAACTATTTTCAGCGCCACATAAGGCGTTGCGGAAAATTATGGCCGAATTTTCGGTATTGGCCGGACAAACCAATTTCAGCAATCAACCTGAAATTGAGAAACTAAAAGAATTGGGGAATGTATTCTTCGCCTTGCTTAGCTTGCACACAGGCACCGAAGACAAAATCATTCTCAGTGCTCTTGATGCCAGGCTTCCCGGCGCATCAGCGCACGATAAGGCCGAACACGTGGAAATTGAAAAATTTCAGCAGGAACTTGAATCAGAGATGCAGAATCTGTCGACTCGAACGACACAGGAAGAAGGATACCAGTTCTACCTGCAGGTATCAAAATTCCAGAGTATTTACCTGAATCACATGCTGGAAGAAGAAACTGTGACCCAGAAAATGATCTGGGAGAACTTATCGGCTGATGAGCAATTGGCAGTCAGAATTGCCATTGTACAAAAAATGGATCCGGAAATTTACGCGCTTTGGCTTAAATACATGATTCCGGCCCAGAACGAAGCAGAGAACCTGCCCATGCTTGGAGTCATCCGAATGAATATGCCTCCGGAAAGGTACACAAGCTTGCTTCAGAATTTAAAAGAACAAATGCCTGCAAAAACTTTCGGAAGCCTGATGGAAAAAGTAACAGCCTCTGCGTTTCAAAATTAACGAATATCGTAAAGACAACTATTTACAATTGGCTGAGCCTGCTTGTGTTTTCCTTTCATGCAATGAAGAAACAATCTGCGACACGACTGAAGGCACAACCCGATCAGCAACTTAAACTTCGCAACGATTACATTTTAGATCAGCCGTATGAAGTTGAGTCAGTGATTAATTTCTTCGGAATTTCATTGGGCACCAGCTTAACCGACTGCATGTATGTGGCTTACACCGAATAAGAATTTCAATAAGTAGAATCATGAAAACAAATGCAAAAAAACATGTTTATACATTTTTAGTCACGCTAATAGTACTAACAGGAATAGTACTATTCATATCAGCATTCTTGACGAATCAGAATATTTCTTCGCTGATTATCATGTGGGTTCCGGGAATCGCTGCAATTTTAACCAGCCTTTATACCCGGCGTTCATTTAAATTAATCGGATGGAAACTCCCGGTGAAATGGATGGCGCTTGGATGGATTACTCCCGTATTCTACGCATTCATCGCCTACGGTCTAATCTGGATATTTGGTCTGGGTGACGTTCCAAATCCAATTTTTCTTGAAAGAGCACGGTTCACCCTGGGCATGAGCTCCGGTTCCGACAGTTTAATCATTGTATCCGCATTCTTTTACATCACCGTTGTAAATTTAATTCCGGCATTAGTGATGAGTCTAGGCGAAGAAATCGGATGGCGTGGATTTCTTGTTCCTGAATTGAGTGAATGGGTTGGATTCAGAAAAGCGAGTTGGATGAGCGGATTGATTTGGGCTGCCTGGCATTTACCGGATATTCTGTTGGGGAAATACGCTTCGGCCGGAACTCCTTTGATCTACCAGATTTTTTGCTTTAGCCTGATGGTGGTTTCCACGGGCGTGATGCTGGCCTGGCTTCGAATGAAATCGAATAGCATCTGGGCTGTCGCCATCTTTCATGCCACCCACAACGGTGTCATCCAGATGTTTTTCGACCGGATAACCATCGATACCGGGAGCACCGGATATTATTCCGGAGAATTTGGAATTGCGCTGGTTCCGGTTACCATCTTGTTGGCCTGGTATTTCTACAATCGACCGGGCGAAATTCAGAAAAAACACACACCGATGATAATCCATAAATCAGAAAGCTGGCTAAAAAAGTGATCACAAATGGTTAACAATCATTTCAATTACAAATTATTATCAATCAACAGAAAATAACAAATGAAAAAATTTTACAATGATGAAAATAATTAAAATACTTTTTGCAATTACAATTTTTATCCTTTCAGGAATAAACACTTACGCGAAAAACCAGATTTTTTCGGGAGTTAATCAACCCATTAGTTTTTCAAAAAAACATCTTGCTATCAGGGATAAATTTTCTGGGGTACCTAAAAATTTAATTGCCAGCGAAAACCAGTTTTCCCGTCCTGGAATCAGTAAAGATTATTCATGGAGTGACGAAGGCAACTCATGGATTCATAGTACAAATACGACCTATTCCTACAATGCAACGGGCGAATTACTCGAAGAAATTGCGCAGGATGCAAATACCGATGATTACCTGACCAGAAATTCAACTGAATACGACGAACATGGAAATTTAACAGCGGAAGTTTCATATTATTTGAACGACGAATTATGGACCATATCAGAAGGGAATAAATATTTGTACACCTACGACGGCAATGGAAATGTAAAAGAAGAAATTGACCAAATCTGGGGCAATGGGGCATGGAAAAATGATTCCAAATATGTTTTCACCCGAAACCAGCAAGGTGAACCGACCGAGTTTATGATCTATTTGTGGATCGGAACCGATTGGCTGCTTACCACACGATACACGAATATCGTTTGGCACAATTGGCAGAATGAGCAAAAGGAAAGTTATACAACGCAATTATACAACGAAGGCAACTGGCTCAACTATTCGCGTTACACCTATTCATACAATGGCAACAAAAGTGTTGAACTGCAAGAAGTCTGGGACCAAAATCAATGGGTATTTGAATCGAGAAATACCAACATATTTACAGGAACCGAAGAAGTAACCATTTTCGAACACTGGACAGAAGAGCAGTGGAAGAATATTGAAAAATACACCAAAGTATTTGACAGTCGCGGAAATATAACAACCTACGGATACGAATCCTGGGAAAACGAACAATGGACTCCTAAAACTGAATACCTGTTTGATATGGTTTACACCGACAACAACGACCTCGCAGAAATAACATATCGTTACTGGGAGCCGGGATTGGCAGAATCGTCCAATATTCTGAAATATGAATACGCCAATTTCCTGTACTTCAATTTTCCCACGAAAACTCCTGAAATAAACTCGCTGAGCGATATCCGCGTATTTCCCAATCCGGTAAAAGACTCTTTTACAATTCAATTCAATGAAAATGGTGATTCAAATTACCGGGTTGACATCGTAAATCTGGCAGGACAAGTTGTTTACAACAGCGTATTCTCAGAACTCACCGTTTCGGTAAATACAAATTGGTTAAAACCGGGAATGTATATCCTGAATGTCAGTTCAAGCAATGGGAATGTTTATAGCAGCAAGTTGCTGAAAGAATAAGTCAATCGATTGATTGATTGTATATTGGTTCAAACAAGTACTCGAAAGATGTGGTCGGTGATCACATCTTTTTTTGCTTCCAGGTTGCCGTTTCACATTTCTATGCGATTTCACAACAGCCTGACATTGACGAACTTTGTAGAATAAAACAGAAAACTATGAAACAATTTATCATTTTTCAGAAATTGTATGGACACCACCAGTTGACAATTCTTAGTTGTGGCTTCAATTTAAAAACGGAGTTCCCAACGTTGAAATATTGGGTTCTTTTATTCTTTCTTTCGCTAGCCATCTCTGTTTCGGCGAGGAACAGCAAGACCAGGCATCCCTGGCAGTTTGCTATTTCAACGGGCATACATTCGTATTATGCACCTGTTGAGAATCTAAAATGGGGACAGGCAGATTTTGCCGCCTCACTCGGAATTAACAAGTTACTCGGTCAAAAACAACAATTCGCAATCGGCCTTCAGGGACAATTTAGCCAATACGAATTTCAGGGTGATGCTGTTGGCTTGCAACTTCTTGCCCAGTTTACTCCGGCTATTTTCAGGAGATTTGAACTTGGGCTTGGCACCGGCGCTGGCTACAGGTTGTCGCTCTACAGCTCAAAACCGCTCAAATGGAATGGTGACCAATGGGAAAAAGGCAACAGCTTCAAAGGCGTCATTCAGGTACCCGTTCAGATCAGCGCCGCATATCGTTCGGTGAAAATTGGCTCTTGCGATATCAGGCCTTTCGTAGCTTACCAGTTACAGGCCTTGTTCGGCTACAGTCCCGACCTTTCACCATTACCCGATTCAAACCTGATGTTTGGCCTGAAACTTCATTTCAATAAACAATAATTCAGAAAACAGAAAACACATGAAAACATTAAAAATTGGAATAGTCACGGCTATTTTATTTGCCTTTTTAGGATCGTGCAGTAAAGATTCGTTTACCACGGATTATCATCCCAATCCGGATGAATTTGAGTCGAACCCCAACCATCCGATGAAAGATTCACTTCAATTTATCATCGATAAATACATAGGAAAGGGAATTCCGGGAGTTCAAGTGGTTGTGAAAAACGGCGATGGCTGGTTGCACGTTACAGGCGGTCATGCAAAAGTTGAATCAAAAAGTCCGCTTAAACCTGGCGGAACTTCGTGGTTATTCAGCATTACCAAAACTTACACCGCAACTCTGGTGATGAAACAAATCGAAAAGAGCGCAATTAATCCGGATAGTCTCATCAAAAAGTACCTGCCCCAAAACGTTTTGATAAATATCAACGGAAATGAAAAGATTACGGTTCGCATGCTTTTAAATCATACTTCAGGAATTGTAAATGTGACTGAATTGCCCGAATTTATGGTTCGACAGTTAAACGATCCGCTGAACCAGCCTTCCGTGTCAGAACGCCTGGCAATGGTTAAAGGTGAACCGCTGGTGTTTGAGCCGGGTACTGATTTTATGTATTCAAATTCCAATTATCTGCTGCTGCAACTCATGCTCGAAAATGTGACCGGAAAAAGTTACGAACAGCTTCTGAGGTCAGAAATTCTTCAGCCGCTTAATCTGGAACACACGTACTACAAGGTTTCCGACCAACAGGCCGTTGACCTGGGTTTCCCGAATTATTATTTCGACCGTTATGCCAACGAACAGCTCGAAAATATCACGACATGGAACAACGCCCTGGCAAACGCCAGTGATGGTTATGGTGGTATTGCCGCAACACCGGCTGACATCATCAAATTTTACGATGCGCTCCTGAAGGGAAATGTCGTTTTAGCATCATCATTTCAGGAAATGAAAACCTGGGTCAGCGGAAAAACGTCGACCGAACCAGAATATGGCGAAGGTTTTGAATACTGGCAGTTTAAGGAAGGTTCAACGCCCCAATTTGGTCACGAAGGCGACGGCATTGGCTGCTCAACTCAAATCTTTTATGTTCCTGATAATAACACCATTTTGTATATCAATATAAATGCAGGACGACAGTTGTTTGGACCCTACCTGTTTAAAATTACCGATATGAAACGGGAGTTGTGCCGATATGCAGCCAACTGGAATGAATAAAATCAGTTTGCGAATTCAAAATTAAAAAGATAATACTATGTATCACGTTAATATGATCCGACTCAGGTCATAGCTATGCTCAAGAATCAGGTGAATCGTACCTTTGAAAAACAGATTATCCGGGTTTATTGAAATCAATTCCGGAGATACCTGCGACTACCGGGGCTGCGTTCGAATATGTATACAACGAAGATATTTTTTTAAACCCTTTAAACAAACTGCTGTGTCATCATCTACTGACCACGGTTACATCATGTATGCACTATTCTTATTTAACGCAACCTTTCAAGATGTAATCGATATTTAAAAATTTTTGTCATGTATTAGTGAAAATAATTATATTTGCTTCATCTTTAAAAGACCGAATTATGAAACTGACATATTCTCCGGCGGTCTGTTATTCCGCAATCTGGTAATTTCTGCAAGGCAGAAAGCGGATTTTATTTTATTACCCTATTTTTTTATTTTTCACTTTAATTTGTTTTTATCATGCCTGATAAAAAAGTCAGCTTATTTATTACATCTGTAAAATCAGTCCGTCTGAAATCGCTTTGGACGGACATTAAAGAAGCCATTGCCGGAAGCGACCGTGATTTTACCAGCGACAGCATTGGGAAAGCCTTGCTAATTCTTTCCATTCCAATGGTGCTTGAAATGATTATGGAGTCGGTGTTTGCCGTGGTCGATATATTTTTTGTTTCCAAATTGGGTGCCGATGCAGTGGCCACCGTAGGAATTACCGAATCGAGCATGACCATAATTTATGCTATCGGGATGGGATTGAGCACAGCCACAACAGCCCTGGTTGCCCGTCGCATTGGCGAGAAACGTCCGGAGAAAGCTGGTATTGCAGCTTTTCAGGCCATTGTTGCCGGGTTCCTGGTATCGATGATTATTGCTGTTCCGGGAATTATCTACGCCAAAGATTTTTTGCTACTGATGGGCGCTTCCGAAGAAATGGCAGAAGCCGGTTATCTGTATCCAACCATGATGTTTGGCAGCAACATGGTCATTATGTTGCTGTTTATCATCAACGCTGTTTTCAGAAGCTCGGGCGATGCATCAGTTTCGATGCGAGTATTGCTAATGGCCAACCTGATAAATATTGTCCTCGATCCGCTACTGATTTTTGGTATTGGTCCCTTTCCTGAATTGGGTCTGATGGGTGCTGCTGTGGCCACCACGATAGGTCGTGGACTGGCAGTTCTGTATCAGTTTTACCTGCTGTTTAACGGACATAAACGAATCCGGCTTGAACTTCATCACCTCCAGATAAAGCTGAAAGTGATGATTAAGTTGTTTAGGCTCTCTGCCGGTGGAATTCTGCAATACATCATTGCCACTTCGAGCTGGATTGCCCTTTTCCGGATTATTTCGGTTCTGGGTTCCGAAGTGCTGGCTGGTTATACCATTGCCATTCGCATTGTGGTATTTGCTCTGTTGCCGTCGTGGGGACTGAGCAATGCTGCTTCAACTTTGGTCGGGCAAAATCTCGGAGCCAAACAGCCCGAAAGAGCCGAACGTACGGTTTGGATAACTGCCTACACCAATATGGTTTTACTCGGTTTGGTAGGCATATTCATGGCTATTTTTCCTGAACCATTGATTCGGTTATTTATCACT
This sequence comes from Prolixibacteraceae bacterium, assembly GCA_041652995.1. Classification (GTDB taxonomy): domain Bacteria; phylum Bacteroidota; class Bacteroidia; order Bacteroidales; family Prolixibacteraceae; genus Aquipluma. The sequence goes on along the minus strand of JBAZGO010000057.1, from coordinate 21,317 downwards.
GAGCCTGAAGTGGTAGCCAGCGGAGCAATTAGTTTACGGGTTATAAGTTACGGATTTGTAGCTTTTGCGCTCGGAATGGTACTAATTCAGGGATTTAACGGCAGCGGCGACACGGTTACGCCAACATGGATTAACGTTTTTTGCTTCTGGCTATTCGAAATTCCATTGGCCTATTTATTTGCCATTACGCTCGATATGAAAATTTATGGCATCTGTCTGGCTATCATTGCTGCCGAAACGGCCTTAACATTAACTGCCTGGTATTTTTTCAGGCAAGGAAGATGGAAAATGATGAAAATTTAAACTAATCGCTTGCCTCAAAAATCATTGCCTTCGTCATCATGAATTTATTTCAGGATTTCATTGAATAAATGGGAGATTCCGAAACAAGTTCGGAATGACAATCTTTTCAAAATAACGATTTTTGAGGCAAGTTTTAAATTATTTATCAAACCAGCACATTTTCATTGAGCGACATTTTCCGGAGTTTTGGAGATGAAATTGCAGTAACACCAACCACAATCAAAGTCATTACTCCACCAAAAACAACAGATGGAACCAAGCCCATCAGGCTGGCTGATGCGCCCGATTCGAAAGCCCCAAGTTCGTTCGACGACCCAATAAATATACTGTTGACTGCCGAAACACGACCTTTCATTTCATTCGAAACAAACAATTGCAGAATACTGCTTCGAACCACAACACTAACAAAATCGAATAGACCACTAAGAAACAGGCAGGCAGCCGAGAGATAAAAGTTAGCGGACAAGGCAAATACAATCATGCTGATTCCGAATCCGGCAACGCTGTAAAGCATCAATTTTCCTGAATGTTTAACAGGCGGATAAAACGTCAGGAACACCGACATTAAAATAGCACCGATTGCCGGACACGAGCGAAGAACTCCAAGCCCTTCCGGCCCAACTTTCAGGATGTCGCTGGCAAAAACCGGCAGCATAGCTATTGCACCACCAAACAAAACTGCAAACATATCGAGTGAAAATGCGCCCAACAAAACCTGGTTTTTAAAAACATAGCGAATACCTTCACCGATTCGCACAAAAATTCGGCTATCGCTGTCGGCAGCATGGATAACCCGACCCGGACTTTTAATGAAAAACACAAAGATCAGGCACAAAAGCAACAAGGAAAAGACGACCGAATAAGCTGGTACAATTCCCCAAAAACCATAAATCAATCCACCAATTGCAGGCCCCGATACAGCCGCAATTTGCCAGGTTGTACTTCCCAAGGTTGCAGCAGCGGTAAGCATTTCGCGAGGAACCAACTGACCGAGTAGGGCATTATTTGCCGGCATAATAATTCCGCGAACCAGCCCTACCAGAAAAATGGTCACATAAATGGGGGCTGTTCCGGAGAAAAAACCGTTATGGAAAAGTTTCATGGAAGCCATCAATAAAATTGCCGAACCGATCAGCAAGAGAAATGCCGTCCGAAAGATGATTCTTTTACGATCCCAGATATCTACAAAATGTCCGGCAAAAAGAGCAATACTTACTTGTGGAATAACCTCAGTCAATCCAATCATTCCGAGCGAAAGTGGATCTTTGGTAATGTCGTACAATTGCCAGCCAACGATTACGGCCTGCATCAGCACGGCGGCTGTCATAAAAAAACGGTAGGCCAGAAACAACCTGAAATCGCGAAACTGCATCATGGAAAATGCTTCTTTTGGGAAGAATTTCTTCATCTGATGTTCAAAATTAGCTTAAATCGAACCCAATAATTTAGGTATTTTCGACGCCGGCAAAGATAGAAATTCCGTTCACCGGTAAAATACTTTCGATGTCCTATTCTTCGGAAAAACAGGCAAACTGATTGATTCAAAAGTTGTACTTTTAAAAATCGAAATTCAAAATAAAACACAATGAGCACTCTTGGAAATTTAATCTGGCTTGTATTCGGCGGCTTCCTTATTTTTTTGGAATACCTGATTTCAGGATTGATACTTTGCCTGACAATTGTTGGAATTCCCTTCGGAATTCAGATTTTTAAACTCGCGTCGCTGGCTTTGTGGCCATTCGACAAAACGATTGGATACAAACCCTATGCTCCAGGGTGCCTTTCGACCATAATGAATTTGATCTGGATTCTGGTTGGTGGATTTTGGATTGCAGTCACTCACCTGATTTTTGGAATGCTACTGGGAATCACAATCATCGGAATTCCATGGGCCAAACAACATTTCAAACTCATGTCGCTGGCCATCACACCATTTGGACGGGAAGTGATATATAAATAGTTGTCACTATTATCGGGTTGTCGGGTTGTAACTTTGCTGACAACATGAAAACAATGAGAACTTTTAGTTTTTACTCCTGATGAGTATGCAGTCCGCATTCTTTTTTCGAATTATTTTCCCACCACCAGCGTCCGGCACGGAAATCTTCGCCCGGTTGAATAGCGCGCGTGCAAGGTGCACAACCAATGCTTACAAAACCCCGATCGTGCAACGCATTGTATGGAACATTATTTTTCTTCACATATTCCTGACAATCTTCGAGCGACCAATGCAAAAGCGGATTGCATTTAACCAGTTCATGCCCTGCATCCCAAACAAAAAAATCGAGATCGTGACGGTTATCCGACTGCGAAGCACGAAGCCCGGTAATCCAGCATTCCATACCCTCAAGCACCCGACCAAGCGGTTCAACCTTCCGGATGTTGCAACATTCCTTGCGGTTTTCGAGCGACAAATAAAAACTTAGCGGACCTTTTTTGGTAACCATTTTTTCAACCGATTCGTGCTTTGGAAAATAGACCTGAATCTGCTTTCCGTATTTGTCGATCGTTCGGTTAAACACTTTGTATGTTTCTTCAAACAGGCGACCAGTATCCAAAGTCACCACTTTTATATCGAGATTATTACTGAAAATCATATCGGTAATTACCTGATCTTCGATTCCCAAACTGGTCGTAAAAACGACTTTCCCAGGAAATTGCTGTGCAACATTCGAAAGCATTCCAACCAGATTTTCAGCATCGGCTTGTTTGTTCAGGTCTGCAATTCTATTTTGATCAATCATGACTATTTGTTTTTTAAACTTCTTCAAATTATCTTGTCGGCAAATATCAAAAGAAAACTCAAAAAAACCATCGAAAAAACTTCTGAAATATTACCAGTTGCCTTTTTAGACCGAATCAAAACTCAGTTTCCAACCGATTTTGAACGGTTTATTCAAGCTATCGATCAGGAACCTGCTATTAGTTTACGACTAAATTCTGAAAAATTCAGACCTGAAATTTCTGCATCCCAACAAATTCCCTGGTGCGAAACCGGCATTTTTCTGAACAGCCGTCCATCATTCACATTAGATCCTGTTTTTCATTCAGGAGCATATTACGTGCAGGAAGCCAGTTCCATGTTTTTAGAACAGGCATTCCGTCAAACAGAACACACCGGCAACCGGATTGTTCTGGATTTATGTGGCGCTCCGGGCGGTAAATCAACACATCTGCATAGCTTGATGAGCAATAACGATTTGCTGGTTACCAACGAAGTGATTCGGTCGCGGGTGTCGGTTTTGAATGAAAATATCCGCAAATGGGGTCACCAGAATGTGGTGGTTTGCAGCAACGATCCGGCCGATTTCAGCAAACTGGAAGGCTTGTTTGATTTGATTGTCGTTGATGCCCCCTGTTCCGGCGAGGGACTTTTCCGGCGCGATGCCTCAGCCATTCAGCAATGGTCGGTCGACAATACGAATCTTTGTGCTACACGCCAACGCCGCATTCTGGCCGATGTTTGGCCCGCATTAAAAAACGGAGGCTACCTCATTTACAGCACCTGTACATTTAATCCTGATGAAAATGAGGAAAACCTGAAATGGCTGGCACAGCACAATGAAATTGAAAGCATTCGCATTCCGATTCAGGAAAATTGGGGCGTTCAGGAGATGGAAATTGATGGTTTATTTGGTTATCGTTTTCTTCCACACCAGGTTAAAGGCGAAGGTTTTTTCCTGACTTTGATCCGAAAAAGAGACGGAAGTGACTCCTACTCTATTCCAAAAAAAATAAAATCGCGGCTCGAAAAAATGCCGAAGCAATTTGCCGAAATCCGAAATTGGCTGACGACTGAAAACTCGGAATTCTTTGCCAAAAGCGAATTCCTGATTGCTTTTCCTGAAGATAAAATTCCGGTATTGAATGCCCTCTCAGAACAGTTGCGCGTAATTAGTTTTGGCTTACCGGTGGCGCAATTCAAGAAGAATGATTTGTTGCCTGAACATACTTTTGCACTTTCAATCGATCGCAACCCAAACATTTTTGAACCCGTTGAACTGAACTTGCGTGATGCTTTGCTCTTCCAGAAGAAAGAAGAAATCAGGATAAATTCAGCGACAAAGGGTTGGCTGTTGGTTACCTATCAAAATGTACCGCTTGGTTTTGTGAAAAACCTCGGGAACCGTGCCAACAACTATTTTCCAAAAGAATGGCGGATACGGATGAACTTGCCGGAATTACCGGAGCCGTGGTATAAATGAGTTTCAGGTTTCAGGTTTCGAGTTAAAAACAACACGTAACCCGAATCTCGAAACACCTAACGTTGCAACTACAACTGCAAATGACCAGTGATCACTATTTCCCGATCCGGTACAAAAACTTTTCTGTCCTGAAAATAATATTGTCCCTAACAATGGCTGGCGTGGTTTTTACTATTCCTTCCAATTGATTTTCTGAAACCAGTTGGAAAGTCAGTCCGGGTTTAATGACATAAGTTTTTCCTTTCAGACTAAACAAATAAATGTTTCCGGAGGCATACAAAACCGATGCATTGAATTGATCTTTCAGCTTTTCTTTCCAGATTACAGCTCCATTTTTTGCGTTCAGGCAAGTTAATTCTCCACGCTCGTGTACCATATAAATCAGGCTATCCACAATTACCGGCGTTGAAATCTGCGGCACATCTTCGCCGGTTTCCCAGGGAACATTTGTTTTGGTCACATCGCCAGAGCCAGTCGGATCAACAGCCAAAAGCCGCGCGTAAAAAGTACCTCCGCCTTCAGGAAACATCCAACCCGAATTCACATAAACTATTCCGTTGTAGATCAGCGGCATACTAACCGTTGAATCGCCGCCATAAAAAACCCGCCAGATTTCTTGTCCGGTTTCAGGATCGTAAGCAAAACAAAACTGCGAACCGTTGCTGATCAGTTGATCCTTGCCATTGACTTCGATCACGATTGGCGTACAATAAGCTTTGCGGTAAACAGGCTCCACATCTTTGTAAAAATCCTGCGGTCGTTCGGTTTTCCAGATTGTTTTGCCAGTGTTCTTATCCAGCGCAATAACATACTGAACATCGGTTCCTTCGATGTGCAAAATCAACAAATTTTTGTAGATAAACGGCGATGCAGCAGCGCCCTGCATGTGTTCGCAATTGAGGTCGGTGCGTGTCCAAACAACTTCAAATGTCCGGGTATCTAAGCAGGCAGTTCCGTAAGTTCCGTAGTGCATATACACAAAGCCATCCTCGATACAAGGCGTTGAGGTGGCGTAACTGTTGGTCGGATGAATGTGCTGCACCGAATCGGGTTTGAAAAGTACCACCTCTTTCAAAATTTTTCCGGAGTTAAAATCGGTGCAAACGGCAAACAGTTCCTTGCCATCGTCGGTGGCCGAGCTTGTCCAGATTTGATCTCCAAACACAACCGGCGACGACCATGCAACTCCCCTGATTTCGGTTTCCCATTTCACATTGGTGGAATCGTTCCAGACAACCGGGGCATTTTTACTTTGTGAGTGACCATCAAGATCGCTGCCACGCAAATGGGTCCAGTTTTCAGGATTTTGGGCAAATATTCCGGATGTAAAAAAGAGTGTACAAATCAGAAGGATGGTTTTATTTCGTTTCATTGGTTTGGTTTTTTTAAGAAAGGTGAAGATGGTGAATTTTAAAGTATTTTCGAAATTTCCAATAAGTATTTAAACACAAAGACACGAAGACACAAATTGAATCAATCTGTATTCTTCGTGCCTTTGCGTCTTTGTGCTTATAATTAACTACTGTTGTGTTAAGGTTGAAATATTGATCGTCATGCTGAATTTATTTCAGCATCTCCACTTGAACAACAGATTCCGAAACAAGTTCGGAATGACTTACCGTCATTAGATGATTAACACAACACGTCTACCGAATATTTTCCAAAACATCAACCAGCAGCTTCCAGAATTTATCGACGGTTTCGATGTTGATTCTCTCGTCGGGCGAATGGGCTCCGCGGATGGTCGGGCCAAAGGAAACCATGTCGAGTTCGGGGTATTTTTCGAGGAACAAGCCGCATTCAAGTCCGGCATGAATGGATTTTACAAGAGGATCGTTTCCAAATAGTTTTTTGTACGATTCAGCCGCAATTTTTGCAACTGCTGAATCCGGATTTGGCGTCCAGCCCGGATAACCGTCCGAATGTTCAACTTCTGCACCGGCCAGCAACATTACCGATTCAACCATTTCTGCAGCCATGTATTTCCGGCTGTCTATTTCGCTGCGCTGACTGGTTGTTACAACTATTTTGTTGCCTTCCTTAAATTTCACAGACGCCAGGTTTGTTGAAGTTTCAACCATGCCAATCATTCGGCTGCTCATTTCCAAAACGCCATGCGGACAAGCCGAAATCAATTTCAATAAACGATCCTGGCAATCCAGATCAATCACAAATTCGGGTAATTCAACTGTTTGATGCTGCAACAATAGTTTGTCTTCCGAACGTTCGTATTCAAATTCCATTTCGGTTGAAAACACATTCCATTCCACCATTAAAATTTCTTTTTGCGCATGAGGCAGCACAACAACAGCAAAAGCTTCGCGTGCAATGGCATTCCGGAGATTTCCTCCATTGTAATCAGCAATTCGCAAATCAAACATTTTTGCTGCGTCGACTAAAAAGCGGTTCAGTATTTTATTCGCATTGCCCCGGTTTTTATTGATATCGTCGCCGGAATGACCACCGGTCAGTCCTTTCACTTCCAGTTTCATGGCGTACGAACCGTCCGGAATTGGTTCAGGTAGATACCTTAAAGTCCCAACTGTATCGATCCCTCCGGCACAACCAATAAACAATTCGCCTTCGTCTTCCGAATCGAGATTTAGCAAAATGTGCCCGCTCAAAAAGCCCGGTTTCAACGCAAATGCTCCGGAAAGCCCGGTTTCCTCGTCAACGGTAAACAGGCATTCAATGGGTCCGTGCGCCAAGTCCGTCGAGGTTAAAACCGCCATTTGGGCAGCTACACCAATGCCATCGTCCGATCCCAATGTTGTTCCTTCTGCTTTAACCCATCCGTCGGTAATGAAAGGTTTGATGGCATCGGTATTGAAATCGTGCACCGTCTCGCTGTTTTTTTCGCAAACCATGTCGACATGCGATTGCAGAATTACCACCGGGTTATTCTCGCGACCGACAGTACCGGGCTTGCTGATCAGCACATTGCCAATTTCGTCCTGACTGGCTTTTAATCCATTTGCTTTTGCAAAATCAAGTAAAAACTGAATGATTTTTTCCTCTTTTTTCGAAGGCCTGGGAATCTGGCAAATTTCTTCGAAGTAATTCCACAAGGGTTGTGGCGAAAGGCTCGTCAATTGTTTCATGTTTATCTGTTTTATTGTTTTCAGGTATAATATAGCAAGTATATTAACAAATCTGTTCCTGAAAAGATCAAGACACCAAATTTAAGAATTTCGATGATAAGAATCGAGAATCAGAATATTCAGATAGCTTGAATTATGGTTTAGGCTTTTGAGTGATGGTTAGACGGTCAAAATAATCTCCAGCTTGGAGGCCAACAGTTATTATCCGTTTACTGGCATTAGGATTTGCTTCTACTTTTATGGAAAGGGTATTTTTATCCACACGCTCAACCTCGAAGCAATCCTCTTTAATTGAATAATTATCTGATTCCAAATCAATGCCGGAAAACCCATAATACCATGTACCGTCAACCGAGATGTCTGAAACCCACCACCAGTTACCGCCGGTTTTAATTGTGACAGAATCACGTGAAGAGCTAAATTCAACAGCTTTGGTCGACAGTTTAATGTTATCATCCCAATCGCCATCTTTCCTGTTTCTGTCAGTGCAGGAATGGAGTGAACCAGCGAGAATAAACATCAGGATAACATACAACCAAATTTTCATGATTTCGGATTTTTAATTCGTTCGGAAACTATTTTTCAATGCCATTTGTAAACCGTATATTTTAAGGGGTCGATACTTTTAAACTCATTAAATTCCCTTCGCTTATTCTTTTCCCACCAAGAAAAATAAGCATTTGCTGCAATTTCTTGTGACTCGTTCGTTTCGACAAACAGCTCACTATAATCTCTTTTTTCCAGTATCGGATTTTGAGATGGAAACCTCCCAATCAAATAATCACTGTTAATTGCAACTGCCCGAATTGATTCAACTGTCCACAAAGCATACATTCCCAATGAGCAATCCCCTTGATAAAATGATGAAATTCCATTGCGTGGAAAATTGGTTATAAGTTGAGTCTCATTTCTGTATTCAAGTAAAGCGGGTATGTCACGCGAATCAAATGCAGGAAGATTAACAGAGTCATATTTGCCTGATTTTAATAGCTCAATGTATTGTTCTACGTTGAAATTTTTGATTTCCTCGTCACTATTTTTACGACAACTTACTGAATATAAGAAAGCTATAAGAACGATTATGACTTTTAAGGCTTTCACAGGTCAATCAATTTGGTTTTTATCTTAATTGTAGATGTTTAAACGAACCATTTGGTTGCGTAGATTTTCTGCATATAACTTATATGCTGAAACCAAACGTTAACCGAAATTTTTCAATTAAACTAGGCTTCAAATGGTATGGATCGCCAAACTATCAGTAAGTTTTTATTTTTGACCAATTAATTTTCTGCTTTCTGGTCTAAAATACCATGACAAAATAATAAATACCATTTGAAAAAATGGCCCGGCAATAGCTTTTACTGCATAGTCGCCACAAGCCAAATGTGAAACAAGCGCACCTGTCATTGCGAAAAAGAAACCTGCATAAGCCCATTCTTTAAGAAGCTTAAATCCCGGAATTAAAATAGCTATAACTCCAAGAATTTTCCAAACTCCAAGTATGGTCAAAAAATAAACAGGATAACCCAAGCCAGTTACCAAATCAACCCATTCTTTTGTTTTTAGCACTGCAAAGATACCGCTTTGCAACATGCCAAGAGCCAGCAAACCTGTGGCAACCCAATAAATTATTTTGTTTCTCTTTTCCATATTTTGCTATTTTAATTTGTTTATGATGTCTTGTAACCGGTTATGTGCCATGTTTATTCCTTCTTTAAAAGGTAATTGCAGCATTTGGTCGCGAAGTGCAACGGTTTCAAAAATTGTGTGAATGTTTAATTTACTTGTGTTGTCAGTGAGTTTTTCAAATTCGTAAATTTCAAGCTGCACGCCAAAAGGTGCATTTTCCATTTCAAATGTTCGTGCAATTTTTTTGTTATGAATAAATTCATGTATTGTACCATTGGCACGAAACACAACTTTACCCTCATACTTTGTTTCAAACTGGTAACTGCCGTGCTTTTTGCTTTCAAGTTTCAGCACTTTCGTTCCCATCCATTGCTCAACAAGTTCTGCTTCTGAATATGCTTTGAAAAGTAATTCCAAAGGCAAATCAAATTCTCTTGTCATTACTAATTCCTGTTTGCCGTCTTCGGAATTGATTTTTGTTTTTTGTTCCATTTTGTTATTTTTTTGATTCATAGTTTTTCATTACTGTTTCTAATTTATTGAATCTGTCATCCCACATTTTGCGGAACGGTTCAATAAAGTCTGACACTTCTTTCATTTTTTGGGGATTGATATGATAATACATCTCCCTGCCGTTTTGCTCTTGTTCAAGCAAATCGCACTCGGTAAGTATTTGTAAATGTTTTGAAACAGTCGGTCTAGCTGTGTCAAAGTTTGATGCAATTGCACCTGCCGTCATGGACTGTGAAGCTAACAATAGAAGAATGGCTCTTCTGGTCAGATCGGCTATTGCTTGAAATACATCTTGTCTTAAGTTCATTGTGTAGTTATTTGACTACAAATATACATGTAGCCATTTAACTACGCAAATTTTTTCTGAATTATTTTTGTTGGGGAAGAAAAAGTCTGAGGCTTTTGGTTGTAACGGTGTCGACCGACAATTCTGACACATCGAGTCACGCAAATACACGCAGGGCGGGATTTAACCGTTGAATTTCCTACGAAGAACTGCTTTTCAATTTACTAATTTCCTATCAACGAAGCAATGAAACCAGGCTTGCGGGTATTTTGCTGTTGTGTACAGTGCTTGGTTATTTTTTCATTACGATGTAAGCAGTTAGTAATTTACCTTCAATCCTCAAGGCTTTACAAATAACCAATCCATTATTAGTTAACATGCTTTTAAAATCTTGAAAGCTCCATTTATTAACAACTTTAAATCCACTAATAGAACCAATTACTGTTGCTATAATTTTGCTTTTGGTATTTTCACCAACACAAAGTGTCGGGGCAATAAAAATTCCATTGTTTTTCATTACTCTTTTGATCTCTTTTATAGGCTTTTCCGGTTCGTAAAGTAGATGGAATAAATTAGAAGCGATCACTATGTCAAACGATTTATCTGGGAATGTCAAATTATATGAATCCTGAATTTGAAAATCTATGTTTTTAATTTCTGATTTTTTTAATTTTTGTTTTGCAATACGAACCATCTCGGGTGAAATGTCTGTTGCAATTATAGAAGATACTTTTGAGTAAATTGAAAAAGGAATAATCCCAGTTCCAGTTCCTATCTCAAGAACATTGTGACTTAAGTTAAGCTCTGAATCTATGTTTTCAAGAATAGTCTTATATGTTTTTCTGAAAACGTTATCTATGAAAGAGTCATAGAAGTTTGCAAACCTATCCCAAAATTTTCTTTCTTTTTTCTGTCGATTATTCATGTGGTTATGATGTGTCAGATGGTCTTTGCATTGTACACAACTTGAAAATATTACCAAATATACCATCCTTTGCTCAGTTTTACTTTACAATAAACATTTTTCTTTCAAATCTATTTTTGCAACGTTTCACCAAGTTTCGCCTGAAAGAACTTAATTTGTATCAAAATTTTCGGATATGGAATCAATTCGTGAAATATACAAGATTGGTCACGGACCTTCGAGTAGTCACACCATGGGGCCGGCCAAAGCAGCCAAACGCTTTTTACAGGCAAATCCTGATGCCACCAGTTATCGCGTCTTTCTCTACGGAAGCCTTGCCGCAACAGGCAAAGGTCACCTGACCGATGTGGCTATTCAGGAAGTTTTCAGGAATAAAATACTGGAAATTAAATGGGAACCCGAAACGTTTCTGCCCAAACATCCCAACGCACTAAAATTTGAAGCTTACGACCAAACGGAGCAAAAGATAAACGAATGGACTGTCTACAGTGTGGGCGGCGGAACAATTATCGACGATTTTACTGAACTCGAAACCAGCGATGTTTACCCGCTTAACAAACTCGACGATATTTTAAATTGGTGCCACGAACATGGCAAACAACTTTGGGAATTCGTAGAGGATTGCGAGGGACCTGAAATTTGGGATTATTTAGCTGACGTTTGGAAAGTAATGGACGATGCTATTTCCCGCGGACTGAAAAAAGAAGGCACTCTTCCGGGAGGATTAATGCTTCCCCGAAAATCGAATTCGTTTAGCCTGAAGGCCCAAAATTTTAGCGGGCCATTCAAAAAGCGATCGAAGCTTTTTGCTTATGCACTGGCCGTTTCAGAAGAAAATGCTTCGGGAGGACTGGTGGTCACTGCCCCAACCTGCGGCGCCTGTGGCGTGCTTCCGGCTGTGCTGAAACACTACCGGAAAGTTTACAATGCCGACCTTCAGCAAATAAATAAAGCTTTGGCAACAGCAGGGTTGATAGGAACACTGGTCAAACACAATGCATCCATTTCAGGAGCTGAAGTGGGCTGCCAGGGCGAAGTAGGAACAGCCTGCGCTATGGCATCGGCCGCTGCCAACCAACTGATGGGCGGAACAATTAACCAGATTGAATATGCCGCTGAAATGGGACTCGAACATCATTTGGGATTGACCTGCGATCCGGTTGCCGGATTGGTACAGATTCCATGCATCGAGCGAAATGCTTTTGCTGCCGAACGTGCACTGGCTCACAACACTTACGCGCTTATGTCCGACGGACGGCACCGAATTAGTTTCGACCAGGTTGTTGAAACCATGTACAAAACCGGCAAAGATTTATCGAATTACTACAAAGAAACCAGCAAGGCAGGACTGGCACTATTCACTGCGCTTCCGAAGTGCTGATTGCAGAACCCTCAATGAATTGTTGAAAAATAAACCGAGAGCCGGTCGGTTATCTGGCTGGTGTTTGACATGAATAAGGTATCAAAAATCCGTTGAGATTCGGGATTATTTCGCAGTTCAGTTCTAAGATTCCCGTACGAATCTGATTTTTTATCCACATATTCCTGACAATTAATTCGTTGCTTAAAAAGCTGGACATTTGTTTCAGCCGATACAACTTTTACCATAAGAGCTCCGGTTGCATTCAGCACATATCTTTGTTGTGTATTGTCTGCCGATGCATACATTCCGTTGTTTGCCAAAACCGAATTGATTTTAAATTCCTCAATATTCACTGAAACAAACATATCAGGATGGTCAATTTGCATTTCTATTGCTTCAGCGGGAGTATAAAACTCAAAGAAATCCCGATCGAGTAAGTTATACTTAAGTTCATAAATCATATTTTCATAAAATTTATCCGGAATATAAATACCCAACGGAGAATCCAGATGAACACTGTCGACAACTACTTTTAACGACGCAATATTTTTTGCTTCCACTAATTTTTGCCTGGCATCTTTGTATTCAGGTTCCAAATCAACCACCTTCCTGAAATAGTGAAATGCTTCTTTGGCTTTTTCAACGGTTCCGGCAGTTAAGGAATTAGTCCCGGCATCGTACAATTCACGAAGCGCCAACTGTTTAGTCTCTGCAATTTGCTGGTCGTAATTTTTAAGTTCGCCAACCATTTTGCGCGCATACGGATTTTTCTGAATCCGATCTGAAATACTTTTCACCGCCAGCAAATTATCCAGAGTTTTGGTCGAAGAAAACGGAACATCGGTTTTTGGGGGCCGGTCTATTTCATTCTGATAATAAACCAAAGCAAGCGAATACGATTTCTTGAGCAATTTCTCAGCGCTTTTGTCTTCCGGATCATTATAAATCCGGTCAGTCGCCTGCTTAATCACTTCCGAATACTGATGTTTTTTTAATAATCGGTTGGTTGGCGAACAACTGAATAAAAACAAAACAACAATGAAAAGCAGAATAATTTTTTTGTAGATTTTTAGCATTTCGAGAACAGTATCTATGTTAAAAATTCATTTTCAACTTCATAAACAAAAATAATCCTGAAATTATTTTGTTTGATAAGCTATTTATTTTAACCCAGATTTTGTTTTAAATCTTTCCTTCAACAATCTTTAGTATTTCTGCCTCCTGAATCAACGTTTCCTGAAGAAGTTTGGCTGCCCTGGCCAGCACGTCTTCGGCAAATGCTTTATCGGCCAATCCTGAAGCATTGATCCTGACATTCAGATACGCGCCGTAAACTGCCGTTCGCACGCACAAAGCGCCAACCCCGGCATCCGATACCGAATTGGGATTGCCAGTTTCGGCCATTGCCCGAATAACTTCCAGCGACTGAAAAGCAGTTTGCATCACTTCGAACGGAACTTCAATGGCCTGCCTGGTTGACGCCTGAATGCCAGCCGAGCGTAGCTTTTTCTCCTGATCGGTATTTTTGGGCAAGCTGAAAGCATCCATAATAGCATTAAAGGCCGTAGTATCTTCATCGACCAATTTCAGTAAACGGTCGTGCGCCTGTTTCCCTTTTTCGGCCCAGTCAGAAAATTCGTCCCAACGGTCGTCCCAGCCACGTTTATGCGCCGAAAGATTGGCAACCATTGAGCCCAAGGCTGCGCCCAATGCTCCAACATAAGCAGCCACTGAACCTCCGCCAGGTGCAGGTGACTCGGATAAAGTTTCGTTCGAAAATTCAGACAAATTCAGGTCGACCAGTTTATTTTCCTGATCGTCGATTAAATATTCAATAATTCGCTTCTTTGGATCGAAAGGAGCCAGTTCGTCCAGGCCAAGAGATTTGACGGCTATTTTGATGATTTCGGCATCCGGAATGCCAACCGATCGCTGCTGTTTCCGGAGAAAATATTTGCCGGCATCGAGCATGGCCTGCAATGGAATAACTCCAATCAGTTCGGAACCAGTCACCCTGATTCCACGATCGCGGGCTCGCTCCGTCACCTCGTCGAACGCCTGATGCATCGAGGTAACAGTAATGTCAGTCAGGTTCATCGAAATTTGTGCCACGCCGTATTCTTTGATGAACCAGCCAATAGCACGTACTTTTTTAAGCGTACCTGGAATCCGGAGAGGTTCGCCATTTTCGCCGTTCACCATTTTCCCGGTTACCTGATCGCCTTCACGAACCACTCGGCCAGCTTCGCGAACGTCAAACGCGATGGAATTGGCCCGCCGAACCGAAGTGGTGTTGAGGTTGACATTGTATGCAATCAGGAAATTACGCGCTCCAACGGCCGTTGCACCAGATCGTTCGTTGAACACATCAGGCCCAAAATCAGGTTTCCATTCGGTTTTCTGAAGCTTTTCTTTCAAGCCTTCGTATTCGCCAGTACGGCAATTAGCCAGGCTCCGTCGTTCTTCGGTTGTTGCTGCAAATTCGTAGCAATACACCGGAATGCCCAACTCCTCTCCTATTCGTTTGGCCAGTTTTCGCGCAAATACCACCGTTTCCTCCATCGAAATATTGGCAATGGGTACCAGTGGGCACACATCGGTAGCCCCAAAACGCGGATGTTCTCCCTTGTGCTTGCTCATGTCGATAAGCTGAGCGGCCATTCGCGCACCCCGAAATGCTGCTTCAATCACCTGTTCAGGCTCACCAACAAAAGTTACCACAGTGCGGTTGGTATCTTTTCCCGGATCAACATTCAGCAATTTAATTCCATCAACACTTTGTATGGCATCAGTTATTTGTTTGATTATTTTTTCATCTCTTCCTTCCGAAAAATTCGGCACACATTCAATCAGTTTTTTCATATCCGATAAGCTATTCTGGTTTACTATTGTTGAGTCAACGTAACACTGCCGAAGGCCGTGGCATGCCAAAAATTCGTTGGCATGGCACAATCAAATCCTGCGCAATTTAACCGCTAGAAACAATAATAAACATGACTTTTTGAATAAATTATTTTTTTTGAATAAAGATAAAATTAAGCTAATTTTATCTTTATTCTCTAAAATGATCAAATCAATGATGCGGTCATCGTCATTACCAAACCTGATTCTCTTCTGTTTGCTATCGATTCTCATCCTGGGGTCGCCTGATTTTGCATACACTCAACCTATCGAGGACAATCCGGAAGATGTTCCTTTAAACAGCATGTACGACGCTGCGTGGTTACTAAGCCAATATGTGGCTATTCCCTCCGTAACCGGCAATGAATACCTTGCCGCCCAGTTTTTAAAAAATCAATGCCGCGAAAGAGGCTTGCACATCGAATCGATTACCGATACCATTGGATGTGTAAATTTTGCCGCCTCGCTTTATCCGTTAAATTCAAAAAAGCCCAATATTATTTTCCTAAACCATATTGATGTGGTTGAGGCCAATGATTCCCCGGAATGGATTCACCCGCCTTACGAGGGTGCAATTGCAGACAATAAAGTTTGGGGAAGGGGCTCGTTTGACAACAAAGGTCTGGCCATTGCGCAATTATTTGCCATCGAAAAATTTAGTTCGAAAGCTGCCGGGTTTGATTTGCCATACAATGTTACTTTGCTTGCCGTTTCAGGCGAAGAGGCCGGAGGTTTTACGGGAAGCGCCATTGTTGCCAAAGGGTTCTGGGAAAAATTTACTCCAGCGGTTGTAATTGGTGAAGGGGGATCGGGGCTTGATGACATCAGGTTCCTGCCTTCAGGAAAAACTTTTTTTGGCATTTCAGTAGCTGAGAAAGGTTTTCTATGGCTTAAACTGAGTTGTAAGATTCATTCCGACGGCCATGCTTCGGTTGCAGGAAACGACTATGCCATCAAGCGACTGGTCGATGGACTCTACAAATTGGCAAACAAACGACAGCCTGTACAGATGTCGACCCAAACCAAACAAATGTTTAAAAGCATTGGGAAAAGCGCAGGCGGACTGAAAGGTTTTGCCATTAAACACATAAACTGGCTGGTATTCAGGCCATTTTTAAAGCATCAGGTTCGCCTGAATCCGGAACTTGAATCGATCCTCTGTAACAAAATAACAATTTCAAACCTCAACGAAACCAGTTCAAGCCTGAACCAGAATGCACAGGAAGCCATTGCTTTGCTCGATTGCCGCTACCTTCCAAACAGCCATCCGGATGAAATAATAGCCACCGTAAAAAAAATACTCAACGATTCCGTTATCCACGTCAGTATCGAGCGGCAAGGGTCACTTCAATACCAAACTACTCCTGAATTCTTTTTCGATGAATTAAAAAAGGCGATTGTGCAGACATTTCCGGGCGCCAAAGTTGCCCCTATTTTGTTTCCGGCTTCGAGCGACAATTCGTATTACAGGACTTCAGGTTGCCCCGTTTACGGACTGAATCCAATGATTGTATCTGCGCGACAGATTCAGGCGATCCACAACGCAAACGAATACATTGATCTGGATGATATTGAAACGGGAATCCGGGTGTTCGAAAATTTCCTGCAATCGGTCCTGAATTCCGGTATGCAAACTATTCCTGAATCGTTAACGCGTCAGCAATAGCACGATCGTTTGCCAACCTCGGAACTTTGTTCTGTCCGCCAAGCATTCCCCGCATTTTCATGTAACGGTTAAATGCATCCTGGCTGAGTTTTGTAATCAGCAACCCATTAAGCACATGACCTTTAATCAGATCGTTGTAATACATATTCTTTTTACACATTTCTGCGTTTAAAACGGCCGAAAACTGTTCCATCGAACCGGGGTCCCGGTCAAATTCAATCAGCCATTCGTGCCTCGATTTTCCTGAATCAGGGTGAATGAATGGCGCTACAGTAAATTCACGCACGCTGCACGGGCAAATTTTTATTGTTTCAGCCAGGGCGCTTTCAACTTCCGAAGCAATGACATGCTCGCCAAACGCAGAAATGAAATGCGAAATCCTTCCGCTAACCTTGATCCGGTATGGATTGGTGCTGGTAAACCGAACGGTATCGCCAACCGAATAAGCATACAGTCCTGCGTTTGTTGTCACGATCAGTGCGTAATCTATTCCACATTTTACGCCTTCCAACGGTATTCTCTCCGGATTATCCTGATGGTAATTTTCAAGCGGAATAAATTCGTAAAAGATTCCACTGTTGATATTCAGCAGTAAATCATCTGCAGGGAACCGGTCCTGAAAAGCAAAAAAACCTTCAGACGCCGGGAAAAGCTCCATCGTATCAATCGGTCGGCCAACCAACTGATCGAAAATTGTCCGGTACGGTTCATAATTCACCCCACCATAAACAAGCAATTGAAAATCAGGAAACAGCTCACCAACCGGCTTTCCTCCCTTTGCCACCAGTTTTTCGAAATACATACGCAGCCACGACGGGATTCCGCTGATGAGCGACATACGCTGCCGGATAGTTTCTTCAACGATCCGGTCAACTTTTGTTTCCCAGTCTTCCATGCAATTGGTTTCCCAGGAAGGCAGCCTGTTTTTTTGAAGATATCCGGGTACATAATGCGCCGCAATACCAGAAAGTCGTCCGGAATCAACAACACCATGTTTTTCGAGTATGGGCGAACCCTGCAAAAAAATCATCCGGTGATCAGCAAAGGCACTTTTCCCAGTGACATGAATGTAATTTAGCAAAGCATTTCGGGCCGTATCAATATGATTGTGAATCGAATCCTGTGTAACCGGTATGTACTTTACTCCTGAAGTTGTTCCTGAAGTTTTGGCAAAATACAGCGGCATTCCGGGCCAAAGCACATACTTTTCACCGTTGCTGATCCGTTCAATCCAGGGCCGGAACTCTTCGTAACCGGCAACCGGAACCTTCACCTGAAAATCAGTGTACGAGTTGATTTCATCAAAACCAAATTTTTTGCCATAAGCGGTCAGTTTGCCTTTCGCAAGTATGTCCCGAAAGATTTTCTGCTGACAGGCAACCGGATTTTTGAAATCCCTGGCCAATTGATTTGAAATCAAATGCGAATAAGGTTTGCTCAATACTGATTTAATTCTCATGGAGGTTTCCGGAATAGATTTTTATCCTGAATTCAATCCATAAAATCTGTCATACCCTGAATTTTTCCATTCAGTATAATCGTCTCAATCAGGTTTGAACCAAAGGAATACGGAATGACAGCATACGAAGGAATTTCTTTGGTGATGAACAGATTAGCGACCTTTCCGCGGTCAATGCTGCCGTAACTTTCGCTGATTCCCATGGCATACGCCGAATTGATGGTAGTCGCATGGATTGTTTCTTCGGGTGTCATGCCGTAATTCAAACAGCCAAGCGATTGGATAAAATTCATGTTTCCGGAAGGCGAAGTCCCCGGATTGTAGTCAGATGACAAAGCAACCGGCAGTCCGGCATCAATCATTTTGCGGACAGGAGCCAGTTTCAGGTTCAGGAAGAAAGCAGCGCCAGGTAAAACCGTAGGCATGGTTTCGCTGCCCAGCAAAGCCGCAATTTCTTCATCCTCAACAAATTCGAGGTGATCGGCTGAAATTGCATTGTATTTGATGCCCACTTGAACTCCGCCCGAATTGGACAATTCGTTGGCATGAACTTTTCCCTGCATGCCCTGCTTGATGCCCGCCATCAGGATTCGCTCGGTTTCTTCCATGGTAAAAAATCCATGATCGCAAAATACATCCACATAATCAGCCAGCTCTTCAGCAGCAATCAACGGAAGCATTTCGCTAATCAGAATATTCATGTATTCTTCGCGGTTTTTGCGGTATTCCATCGGAAAAGCATGAGCCAGAAAAGTCGATTTGATCATCAGTGGCGAATGTTGTTTCATGCGATGGATCACACGCAGCATTTTCAATTCCGCCTCGGTCGTCAGGCCGTACCCGCTTTTTATTTCAACTGCGCCAGTCCCCATCAGGGCAATTTCTTCGAGCCGCTGCATGGCCTGATTGTATAATTCATCTTCAGGCATTTCCTGTAAACGTTTTGCTGAATTGAGGATTCCTCCACCGTTTTTTGCTATTTCTTCATACGTCAGGCCTTTAATCCGGTCAACAAATTCCTGCTCACGGGTAGCGGCAAAAACCAGGTGAGTATGCGAATCGCAATAGCTTGGGAAAACCATTTTTCCGGAGCAATCAATTTCCATGATCAGGTCGTCGGCCTCAAAATCAGATAGCCGAAGGTCCTTCATCGGGCCGAAATCCCTGATTTGTTCATCTTTAATGGTTAGATAGGCATTTTTAATGGTCTCAACTTCAGCCATCGATTTTCCGGCGACCCAAAGCCTGTTTTTGAGATCAACCTGGACGAGTTCACTGATATTCTGGAGGATTAGTCTCATAACTAAAATTTTAAAAGTTCAACTGTTTTCAATGCTACCAATAATATTATGCCTTGTGTTCCGAAGTTCCGGCTCACATTTCCTTTGCAATGAAAGAAAGTGCACCTAAGTTTTTTATGCGATTGATCATGGATCCACTATCCTGATTTCTGTTTCTGGTTTAAACCATACAACAAATTACGGATTTTGAATGAGTTACACCAACATTTCAGAAAGTTTTTTTTCAGTTAATTTCTCTCCTCCGATTATTTTTTTTTGGATTTTGTATATTTTACCTTCCATCCTGAATTGAAACCAAAATATTTGTGACATGAGTATTTGATCAATTCCAGATGTATTACTTTCAGTGTTTGAAAATAGTTCAATTCTAACCAGCTATATACCGATGAAAAAATTAACAACCGCACTTTTCCTGATGTTGGCACTTTTAACCGCTCAGGCCTGTACCAAGGGAGATCCATCTGAAATTGATTCGTCCAAAACATTCACCAATCCGGTTTGGGACGGGGCGGATCCCTGGATGACAAAACATGGCGGCGATTACATATACTGTTATTCAGTGAATAATTCAATCGTTCTTTCGAAATCGAAAAAAATGACTCAAAGGGGCGAAATGAAAAAGATCTGGCAGGCACCTGCCACAGGCTGGAACCGATCGTGTGTCTGGGCTCCTGAAATTCATTTTATCGATGGCCGGTGGTATGTTTATTATGCTGCCGGTGAATCGGGACCTCCATTCATTCATCAGCGTGCAGGCGTACTGCGGTCGGCTACCGAAGATGTTTTCAGCGATTATGAAGATATGGGAATGCTTTACACCGGCGACAATCCGGCTGATCTGGCCACAAATATATGGGCTATCGATATGACTGTTCTTCAGCAAAACGGAAAATTATATGCCATTTGGTCGGGCTGGGAAAAACAGGAAACGACCGATGCGACTCCGCAGCATTTGTATATCTGCGAAATGGAAAATCCGTGGACCATGAAAGGCAAACGTGTAAAACTTTCGTCGCCGGTTGAAAGCTGGGAAACCGGCGGACCACTTAACCTGAATGAAGGTCCGGAGATTCTGAAGAATGGCGATGAAGTTTTTGTGGTTTATTCGTGCCGCGAATCGTGGTTGGTTGAATATCGTTTGGGTATGTTACAATTGATCAATCACGCCGGAAATATTCTTGATCGGGTAAACTGGAAAAAAACAGGTCTGGTTTTTCAGGGAAATTCAAGTGTTTACGGAGTTGGCCATTGCTCATTCGCGAAATCGCCTGACGATACCGAAGACTGGATCATTTATCACTCGAAAAAAAGTACAACGGCTGGTTGGGAGCGCGATGTGCGCATGCAACCTTTTAACTGGAATGCCGACGGCACTCCTCATTTCGGATCACCAATTCCTGCTGGAAAACCGATGAATCTGCCTTCAGGAGAAGAATAAACTGTTCATGAAATTACCAATTCAGTTGCACAAAAGTTTTAGAAACTGTTTAAATTTATATTGAACCCGCTTTGGGGTTCTTAAACTTATCGATTCATTTGCCTCCGGTTTTACCGGAGGTTATTCAAATTCAAGTCCTTCGGACTTTTGGTTCTGTACAACCCTGAAAGGGTGTGATTTTAATAACCGTGGGTGTTAACCCACGGAAAATGAATGATAAAATCCGG
>JBAZGO010000056.1:0-40385 GCA_041652995.1 Prolixibacteraceae bacterium | reverse complement strand
CTACCCGTCAAGTGCGGCAGCAGTGGTTTTCGGTGTGCATCTTTCCGCTCAAGCTGTTTTTCGGCTTGACAGGAAATCGCCCGCAGTCCGCCCCTGCGAGTAGCTTCCTACGTTATGTGCAAATTAAAACTTAGATATGAGACAGCTAATTTTGTTATTGACATTTATAGTTTTAATAGTGTCGTGTGTGAAAGAATCACCACTTGTAGAACAACGGAGCAAGCCAAAATTGAAGAAAATGCTTTCTTACTCTTCATTGGACAAAAGAGTGATCCATGGTATGGTTACTTATGAATATGATAAAAATAGTAATTTGACAAAAATTGCCAGTTTCTTCGGCGACACTATTAACCCGCTAATTTATTTCACTTATGATTATGAAAATGGAAAGAAAGTCCATGAAAATGTATTTAATGCAATGGGTGACAGATATAATCTGTCACAGAGGTACACTTTTGTGTACAGCGACAACTTGTTGGTAAAAGAAGAATTAAGGTATCCACCCGATGAGACAGTATCAAATTACACTGAATACAAGTATGATAAGAAAGGTAATTTAATATTAGAAGCAAGAGTACAGGTAGACCCCTTCATTTATTTAAAGACTGAACATCAATATGATTCTAATAACTTAAAAATAAAGACTTTGAATTTTTTTGATAATCAAGAACCTGCAGGGTATGTTGACCATTTTTATGTTGGGAATCTTCTATCAAGCGAGAAATTTTATGGCGGCAATAACAAGTTTTATTGTGAATCCAACTACAGTTATGATTCCTCAAATAATCTAATTCAGATTACACAGACAAGAGAAGGTGAAACCAAGGTTATAGAATCAAATCATTATCAAAACTCAATCCTTGTTGAAAAGACAAACTATGAATGGTTATATGTTACCTATCATGGAGAACCAAGCTATAGTTTTAAGAGTATTGACATTTATAAATATGAATGAAATCTGCACATAACTTCAGCTACCCGTCAAGTGCGGCAGCAGTGGTTTTCGGTGGATATCTTTCCGCTCGGGCTGCTTTTCGGCTTGACAGGAAATCGCCCGCAAACGGCAACTTTTCATACCGCCAAACGTTGGTAGTTAGAAGACCACTCAACCCGACAAACAACATTTTACAGATAAAGTTGAACACGGAAATTAAAGCATATAACGACAAACAAACAACGGTTGACACAGAGATTTGCAACCTTCTTGCAACGACTGTTGACCGCGAACTGTCGGAAGCAGAAAGTAAAATCTGGCACGCCCATCCGGTTTGGTTTTTAAACGGTAATCCAATTGTTGGCTACAGCAAACAGAAAGCAGGCTGGCGCTTGATATTTTGGAGTGGAGCGGGTTTTGACGAAGAGAAGTTGAATGTTGTTGGCCAAAAATTCAAAGACGCTTCTGTTTTCTACACTACAATTGAACAAATCGACACCAATGACCTTAAACGTTGGCTGAAAAAATCAAGAGAAATTCAGTGGGACTATAAAAACATAGTGAAACGAAAAGGCCAGTTGGAAAGGTTGAAATAATTTGAGAGATTAACGTTAAAATACAAGGTATGAACAACTCAAACATACAAGATGAACGTATTGCAAAAATGACATTCGCATCGGTCTATCCGATGTATCTCACAAAAGTGGAGAAGAAAGGCAGAACAAAAGAAGAATTGCATCAGGTAATTGAGTGGTTAACCGGGTTTGATGAAAAAAAGCTGCAAGAACTCATGGAAGAAAAAGTAACTTTTGAACTTTTCTTTCACAAAGCTACATTAAACACGAATGCCAGCCTCATTACTGGTGTAATCTGTGGCTATCGGGTCGAAGAAATCGAAAATCAGTTAACGCAACAGGTAAGGTATTTGGACAAGTTGGTGGATGAATTGGCGAAAGGTCGTAAAATGGAAAAGATTTTAAGAGTCGCGTAGAGTATCAGGCGAATGATTTGATAACCTTTCAATATTGATATAAATGGTGAATGACAAGACAGAAAGCGCCGCTGCTCTCAATAGTGTAAAGTAATATATAACGACAATGAAATCAAACAGAAGCGAGGGCAAATTGAATAAACCTAGTCCAAGCCCTTTTTCTCAGACGTTCTTTCATGGCACAAAAGTTGACCTAAAGATGGGCGACTTTATCGAAATTGGTGTTAACTCAAACTATGGACAAAAGAAAAAAGCAAAATATGTCTATCTCACTGCTACTCTGGATGCTGCTATTTGGGGCGCTGAACTTGCTTTAGGCGAAGGACGTGAAAGAATATATTTAGTTGAGCCAACAGGTCCAATTGAGGATGATCCCAACTTAACGGACAAAAAATTCCCGGGTAATCCAACAAAATCTTACCGATCAGAACATCCGTTTAGGGTTGTAGGCGAGGTTACTATTTGGCAAGGCCACTCACCAGAACAAGTCAAAGCAATGAAAGACGGATTAGCAAAACTTAAAGAACAGGGTATTGAGGCAATAGATGATTAGTTTAAAAGTTAAGTACAACTTGTAATCGACAATCTGCAAAATAAATTGACAATTATGACGGAAGATAATCTCGAAAAAGATACCAATAGATTTACCAAAGAAAATTTGGAGGATGCTCTTCTTGCTATTAATTCATTGATAAACAAGTGTGAAAAGGCTCAGTTAAAAGTAATTCACAAGACTTCACAGTCGACCCTACTAATAAATAGACTTAGAGCTTTAAATATTGCATCTTTATTAATAAGTAAGGAACTACAAAACGACGAACCGCTAACAGCAAAATACCCTCTGGGTTTCGGTGCTTCGTTGACAGGAAATTAGGATAAATTTAGAATGATGTAAAAGAAAATATAGACATGTCAATAACACAAGAATTTGAATTGATTGGAATGCAAAAAGCAAGCGAAGCTGTTGCTTACGCATTAAAAGAAATGACAAAATATGCCCAACCGGGTATGACAACCAAAGAACTTGACAATTATGGAGCAAGAATTCTTTCTGATTTTGGCGCAAACTCTGCACCTTATCTAACTTATGGTTTTCCTGGCTATAATTGCATTAGTGTCAATAATGAATTTTGTCATGGAATTCCTTCTGATAAGCGGATTTTGAAAGAAGGTGATTTAGTTAATATTGATGTTTCCGCCGAATTGAATGGATTTTGGGCTGACAATGGAGGTTCATTTGTTCTGGGCGAAGATATCAATCAACATCAAGAATTAGTAGATATTTCAAAGCTCATCTTAAAGAAAGCAATTGACAACATAAAAGGTGGAGTGCGAATTTCTGATATTGGACACTTAATGGAAAATGAAGCAAAAAAAAGAGGGTTCAAAGTGATTAAGAATCTTGGTGGACACGGAATTGGCAGAAGCCTGCACGAACAGCCCGATGAATTACTTAATTATAAAAACAGATTTGACCAAAGAAGATTTAAGAAAAATTCTGTAGTTGCTATTGAAACATTTATCTCAACAACTTCAACCTATGCCGACACGTTGAACGACGGATGGACCATGATTGGGAATAAAGGAGGATATATGGCTCAGCATGAACATACGATTGTAGTTACAGACGGAAGACCAATAATCCTGACCGAAATGAATGGGATATGGAATGAATAAGCAGAATAAAAGCCCGAAACGCTAACAAAATAGATATGTCAATTGGGGTTTCCATGCGGATTGCGGAGTTCACAGCCCGCAACAACGTTGGTGTAGCCCGACAGAAAATCGCTCGGAATCCGCCTGCTTGTAGTTTACATCGATAGCATGCACTAAAAATCAAAATACTATGAATAGGATAACATTTATCGATGATTTAGGATTAGAAAAATTTACAAAAAATGATTTTGAGAATTATTATCAACTTGTAAGTAGCGAAAAGGTCATGGAAATGATAACTGAAAGCGCTATCACTTACAGGAAAGCAAAAAGCAATTTTGAGAAAATAATTCAGAATAATGATTTACACCCGATATTTGGAACATACAAAATCACAACTGATGCAACAAAAGATTTTATTGGATTAGCGAAACTAACAATAAATAATACCGATTGTAATGAAGCTGAATTAGGATATATGCTTTTGCCGGAATATTGGGGAAAGGGAATTGCAGGTAGAGTTTCAAAAAAATTAATCGAGATTGCTAAATCAGAGAAAAAGATTAATAGGATAATAGCTATAATTGACCCTAAAAATATGCCATCAAGACAAATATTGATAAAAAATGAATTTATATCCAGAGAATTTATAGATTTTGATGGATTGCCGGGAGAAATTTTAGAATTAAAACTTAATGAATAAAGAGAGGGAGTTCTCACATTCAATTTTCTTTTTGTATAAACCTTGTCTGCCTTTTGTTTGAGCGCACGCGGAAACGAGGGATTGTTTGTTTGGTGTCTTTGACACCTTTTTTATGTGTTTATGAATTGAAAACTCAAAACCAATTACCCCTTGTTGCAAGCGAGGGGCAATCTCAGG
This sequence comes from Prolixibacteraceae bacterium, assembly GCA_041652995.1. Taxonomy (GTDB): domain Bacteria; phylum Bacteroidota; class Bacteroidia; order Bacteroidales; family Prolixibacteraceae; genus Aquipluma. Next base: position 35,924 of record JBAZGO010000056.1, on the reverse strand, counting down.
TGGTTTTCTGCTCTCACAAAAGCGATAACCTTAAAATCAACATATACTACTGATGGTTGTTGAATAACAACGATAAGTAGCGTATTTACAACTACAAGTGTTTGTATTTTTTTGATTCCGGGAATGAACCCCAATATCTTTGCTGTGTCGAAAAATGATAAACAAAAAAGATTACAATGGAAACAAAAATGATTGGGATTAAAATTACCGAAGCCCGAAAGAAAGTAAACATTTCTCAGGCACAGCTTGCTGAACGTCTATTCATTAGTCCACAGGCTGTCGGAAAGTGGGAGCGTGGCGAATCAATGCCGGATATCATTACTTTTAACCGTCTGGCGGAAATTCTGGGTGTTGACCTTAACTATTTTTCAGAAAATTTTCAATCCGGGGCAACTGAAATAACACACGTTGAGTTTTCGGAAAAGCAACCGGTCGAATTGCCATCAGGAAATCAAATGCAAAAGCCAAGCTGGGATATGTCCCGCGGAAACTGGGTGGACGCTGACTTTTCAGGCTTGAAAAACCTGCATGAAAAATTTAGTTCATCCAACATGCAGCGCTGCAAGTTTATCGGTTCCGATTTGTCGGGACTTCTTCTAAAAACCAACAATGTTGATAGCTGTGACTTTTCAGGTTCCGACATCAGCAACAGTCACATTCAGCTTTCTCACTTAAACAAAAATATATTTAAGGACTGTTTACTGAACGAAGCTGAATTTTCAAGAAGTCATATCAACGTTTGCGATTTCTCCGGTGCAAATTTTGCCGGAACCAAATTTTCAGGAAGCTATCTCTACGGCTGCGATTTGACTGGCGCCGATTTTACCGGAGTGGTGATTAAATCCGGGGGCTTTTCCGGAGAGGTGGTTAAATCTGGTGGCTTCGGAAAAAATACAATTGATAATGCTGTATGGAACCGCACCTCTTTTATTGATTCTCAGATTGCCGATATCGCTTTCACTGGCACGTTGGATGATTGTTATTTTGAGAACTGCGCATTTACCAGGGTGACATTCCAGAATGCAACCATTATTAACACTTTCTTTAAAAACAATAAGAAATTGAAACGAATCCGGTTTATCGACTGCAAAGTCGACCGGATAACATACGAATTCCTGAAACAAGGGAATGCAGATTTAACTGGTATCACTTTGTTAACAGGAAAAGGAGGAAACGAATAATGTTACCAAATGAAATTGCCATTTCGGTAAAGGGATTGAAAAAATCCTTTAAAAGCGTTACTGTGTTGGAAGGGGTAGATTTTGAAGTAAAAACAGGCAGTATTTTCGCCCTGCTTGGCTCCAACGGTACGGGCAAAACAACGATTGTAAAAATCCTCACTACGCTACTCAAACAGGATAGCGGAATCGCCGCCGTAAACGGATTTGATATTGCGGCAGAACCCGACAGTGTTCGGCAGTCCATAAGTCTTACAGGGCAGTTTGCCGCCGTTGACGAGATATTGACCGGGCGTGAAAACCTGATTATGATTGCCAGGCTACGGCACCTCAAAAATCCGCATCAGGTTGCAGATGATTTGCTTAAACGCTTTGGATTGACTGATGCCGCCGACCGCAAGGTTTCTACTTATTCAGGCGGTATGCGCCGCAGGCTCGACATCGCCATGAGCCTTGTAGGAAAACCGCAGGTCATTTTTCTCGATGAGCCAACTACCGGGCTTGACCCCGAAGGAAGAATCGAGGTTTGGAAGATGGTTAAAGAACTTGCTGGCAGCGGTACAACGGTTTTCCTGACTACACAGTATTTAGACGAAGCTGAACAGCTTGCCGATCGGATTGCCATTCTTCATAATGGCAGGATTATCGTGAATGACACGCTTGCGGAACTGAAAAAGCTATTTCCGCAAGCAAAAGTGGAATATATTGAAAAACAACCGACACTGGAAGAAATATTTCTTGCAATTGTTAGCAAAAAGGAGGAAAAGTAAAATGGAAACGATTAAAAACTACTATTTCACGGATTTGAGTGTTATGCTTGGGCGTTCCATGCGCCATCATTTCCGCAGCGTGGATACAATCATTACAGCTACCATTATGCCGGTTGCACTTATGCTATTGTTTGTATACGTGTTAGGTGGCGCCATTCAAACCGGTACTGATAACTACGTGAATTACCTGTTGCCCGGTGTACTGTTAATGGCTATTGCTAACAGTATCGGCTATACATCTTTCCGCCTGTTCAACGATGTACAACGGGGAATATTCGAGCGTTTCCACTCCATGCCGATTGCACGTTCGGCTGCACTGTGGGGACATGTGCTGGTCTCATTGGTGTCCAATGCAGTTTCGGTTGTTGTAATCGTTCTTATTGCTCTCATGATGGGATTCCGGTCGCCGGCAGGGGTATTGTCCTGGCTTACCGTAGTTGGTATACTCGCGTTGTTTACGCTGGCCTTGACATGGTTAGCCGCAATTCCCGGTTTGACCGCAAAAACGCAGGATGGCGCCATTGCAATTGCCTATCCGATTCACCTCTTGCCGTTAATTAGCTCGGCGTTTGTACCGACCAATACGATGCCCACTGTGGTACGTGTGTTTGCTGAAAATCAGCCGGTAACATCAATAGTCAACGCAATCCGCGCGTTGCTCAATAATCAGCCGGTAGGAAACGATATTTGGGTCGCGCTCGCATGGTGCATTGGGATTATGCTCGTGGCCTATGTATTTGCGATGCGGGTGTATAAAAAACGGGTGTAAAATATTGTTTTGCAGAAGTAGTACAAAAAGCCCGGGATGCCTAATTGAGTAGCTCTCCCCGCCAGATCAACTGGCGGGGAGAGCGCTTCGGCAAGCTCAGCAAACAGCTCTCACGCCACTATACGTGGGTTCAAACCACTGCCTCTTTGTTGTATTTGCTTCTGTATTCCAATGGCGATATCCCGGTAATCTTCCGGAATACTTCACGAAACGCTTTCACATCCGAATAGCCAACTTCGTACATTACTTCCTGAATAGTTTTGCGACTGGTTTCAAATGCTTTTTTTGCCGACTCAATTTTTACCCGTTGCGAATATTCAACCGGGGTATTTCCGGTTGCTTTAATAAACCTTCGGTCGAAAGTGCGTCTGCCAACAGCAAACCTGGCAGATAAATGCCCGACCGAAATTTTTTCGTGTAGTTTGCTTTCAATGTAAGCCTGTGCATTTTTCACCATTTCGTCGTCGTGTTGTTTCTGTCCCGTAAATATGGTAAACGCCGACTGACTTTGCCGGTCCATTTCAATCTGAAAAACCTTGGAACAATAAATAGCTGTTTGCCGGTCGTAATATTTCTCTACCAGGTAAATCATCAGGTTCAGGAATGAATAAGCGCCGCCATTCGTGTAAATCCCATTTTCATCTGTGATTAGTTTATCGGTTTGTAAATTTACTTTGGGAAACATATTTCTGAAATTATCCGCAGCGGCCCAATGCGTGGAACAACTTTTCCCATCGAGCAAACCCGACGATGCCAGCATAAATGCCCCGGTACATATACTTGCTACTTCAGCGCCATTTTTGTATTGTTTCTCAATCCAGTCAATCAGCGCTTTGTTTCCCTTCACGGCATTTTGATAATTGTGATTCAGTGAAGGAATAATGATGAGATTGGTTTTTTCGATAGCTGAAATATTGGTGTGCGGCTTCACGGTAAACAAACCCTCATAGAATTCCACATTTTCGGAAAGACCAGCCAACTGAATGGTAAACAATTCGTTTTTGCCAATTCCCTTCCAATACGCATTGGCTCTTGTAAATATTTTGTAAGCGCCGACTATGCTGCTTAGGTTGTTCTGTCCGTCAGGAACCAGTATGGTAAGATGTTTCATTGCATTTTTTTGCAAAGATAAAAAAATCACCGTGTCCAAATCAACCCACTACAAAGTCCATTTTGCACATTTCAACCCATTAATAAAGGGAGTATCTTTGTACAAACGCCAAAAGTCTGATCTGACCGTCAATCATTTCCTGAAAAATGAATTGTTTAATCTCAAAATCTACAGAAAATGAGTCCATCAGATTTCACTGCTACCATATTGGTAGATCAAACTCCAAAAGAAGCCTTTAACGCCATCCAGAATTTTCGCGGCTGGTGGTCAGAAGAAATTGAAGGCAGTACCGACCAACTCAATGAAGTATTCTTCTACCATTACAAAGACATTCATTTGTGTAAAATGAAACTCATAGAGAGGATTCCGGATGAAAAATTGGTTTACCAGGTGGTAGACAATCAATTTAGCTTCACGAAAGACAAAACAGAATGGATTGATACCAGGCTAATTTTTGAAATATCAAGCGAAGAGGGCAAAACAAAAGTACGGTTCACTCACGAAGGATTAGTCCCGGATTATGAGTGCTACGATGTTTGCTTTGATGCCTGGACGGGTTACATCAAAACGAGCCTTTATAACCTGATTACTACCGGCAAGGGCGAACCTAATCCGATGGAAGGTGAAGGGTTTAACGCACAGCTTGCGGAGAAATGGAAATTGAAATAGCAAAGACAATCAAAACTGCACGGTTTCTTTTTTCTTTATAACCTGAGTTCGATATTGAATTGAATATATAACTTCTGATTTAAAACAAGTTAATAAGGTTACAATAACTTGTATATAAAATTTCTACTAAGGTTTGATTCAAAAAATAAGGTTTTAAAACCTTATGATGCACTTTTAAACCTTAGTAGAGATTCATTTACCCCAAAGAACAACCTTATTACCTTATTTATAGAGTATGATCATGTAGCTTATATCGACTCAGGTTTATAAGAAAACAATCCTAAAAACACAAAAAATAATAAAAATGAAAACACAAGATTTTACCGCTAGCTTTTTGGTAGATCAAACTCCGAAAGAAGTATTCACTGCCATCAATAATGTTTGCGGGTGGTGGACAGAAAATTTAGAAGGCAGCTCGCAAAAACTGAACGATGAATTTACAGTTCGATTTGGCGATGTCCATGTTTCAAAGCAAAAACTAGTCGAGGTTATTCCTGACCAGAAAGTAGCGTGGCTTGTTACGGAAAGCAAACTTAATTTTATTAAGAACCAAAGCGAATGGACAGACACTAAAATCAGTTTTGAAATCTCCGAAAAGGATAACAAGACACAAATCAGTTTTACTCACTAGGGTTTGATTCCCGAAGTTGAATGTTTTGACGCCTGTTCAAATGCATGGGGCCAATATATACAGCAAAGTTTAATGAGCCTGATAACCACTGGTAAAGGCCAGCCGGAACCGAAGGAAAGTAAGATAAAGGCTTGAGAATTGGACTGTATCCGATGATTGAAGATAAAATACTGGTTGCAATATCACACAAAACAAAAATTCCAAATTTCAGGTCGTGTTAACCTGGAATTTGGAATTTGAAACATGGAAGTATCGTGACTTAGTTTCTTCTTCTTTTTGGACGGTCGCTGCGGTCGTTAAAACCACCTTCGCGAATGGGTTCGCGCCGTCTCCCGCTGCTGAAACCTCCATCGTTCCGGTCTCTGCGGAATGATCCGCTTCCGCCACCTTCGCGCGGTGAATCTCCGGCAGTTGACTCAACCTTGCCAATGTTGATCACGTGTCCTTCAATAACTGCGTTATTCAGCGCTTTAATTAGGTCCCTTTCAAAATTGCTGTCGATCTCGAAAAACGAGAATTTTCGTTGAATATCAATCTTTCCAATTTCAATGTTTCTTCTTCCTGAAAATTCATTGATCAGTCCGATTAATCCTGAAGCATTCAGGTTTTGTTTTTTTCCGGCGTTAATAAACAGTTTTGTGAATTTCAGACGTTCACTTCCGCGGTCGTTTCGTGAAGAGAACTGATCGCGCGGAAGTTCTGCTTTTATATTCAGGTCGCGTGCATTTTTGTAATAATCGAGCAATTGGTTGAACTCAAGCGAAACAAAGTGTTTTACGATATCGCTGCTTGTCATACCTTCAAATTTTTCCAAAATCTGGGGAAGATATTTGTCGATATTGCCATCGCTTGTTTCAACATTTTTTACCCTGTCAATCAGGTGAAACAATTGTTTTTCAACAATCTCATCGCCACCCGGAACCATTTTGCGCTCAAATTTTTTGCGCGAAAGTTTTTCAATTTGTTTCAGTCGGCCAGTTTCCTTCATGTGAACAATGGTCACCGAAATACCGCTTTTCCCGGCTCTTCCGGTACGTCCGCTCCGGTGAATATACACTTCCGGATCATCCGGCATCGAGTAATTGATCACATGGCTCAATTCGGTTACATCCAATCCGCGGGCAGCAACGTCGGTTGCAACCAGCATTTGTATTTGTTTGCTGCGGAAACGGGCCATTACCTGGTCGCGCTGTGCTTGCGAAAGGTCGCCGTGCAAAGCGTCGGCATTATATCCGTCGGCCATAAACTGCTCCGCAACCTCACGGGTTTCCATACGGGTGCGGCAAAAAACAATGGCATAACAATCCGGGTAATTGTCGGCAATCCGTTTCAGGGTTGCGTATTTATCTTTGGCGTGAACCACATAATAGTGGTGCTCTACGTTTTCAGCTCCTGCGTTACGCTTTCCAACCGAAAATTCCAAAGCATTATTCAGGTATTTCGATTTTATTTCTGAAATACCCAATGGCATAGTTGCCGAAAAAAGCAATGTTTGTTTTTCTGCCGGAGTGGTAGCCAGAATAGCATCCAGTTCTTCCTTGAATCCCATGGTCAGCATTTCGTCGGCCTCGTCGAGAATCAGCCAGCGAATGGCTGAAACATTCAGTACTTTCCGGCGAATTAAATCGTGAACACGTCCGGGAGTTCCGACGACAACCTGTCCTCCGGCTTTCAGTTCGCGGATTTGTTTGGTAATGTCGGCGCCGCCATAAACCGAAATGGTCTTAAAATTCGGGATGAACTTCGAGAATTTGTCCATGTCGCGGGTAATCTGCAAACACAGTTCGCGGGTAGGGCAAAGAATCAGCGACTGCACCTCCTTAATTTGCATCGAGATGTTGTGAATGACCGGAAGTCCGAATGCGGCAGTTTTGCCGGTTCCGGTTTGGGCCAAAGCCACTAAATCCTGGGTTGATGAAATCAGGTGCGAGATAGTTTGCTCCTGAATAGGCGTAGGATTTTCGAATCCCATTTCAGCGATCGCCTTTAAGATTTCCGGTTTGAGACCGGTTTCTTCAAATGTCATAATTTTCCTTTAAAATTGTGTTTCAGCAACATGCTGAAACTTGCCAATGGAAGGAGAAAGTTAAGTGCTCCTACCTTAAACCAGGCAAAAAGGAAATTAACCGACCCCTAAAATCTGGGCGCAAAGGTAAATTAATTTTTTGTACGAAGGTGATCTGGAGTTTTTATTCCTGAAAAGAGGAGTGATTTAACAGAAAGGAGAGGTTGAATGGAAGGGTTGTTGTGGTTGTCAGGTTGTAATAGTTAAGTAATGAGAACAATTTATTGTCGCATTTTTCCTTCACTCACCCCAAGTCGCCTGTTGGCGATTTCCCCCCTCTATACCCGTAGAGGGGAAGAGCGAGCATTGCGAGCGAGGGGTGAGTCAAAAAACGAATGATTAGAAATACGACATTTTTTCATTGCTATAACTTGTCAAACGTGGTATTAAACAATCACAACACCGCTAACAACTACAACAGTGACAACTCTTTTCTACATCTTCAAACTTCCCTGATCATCAAATTCCCAGAACGGAGCCCAGGCTATTTCCCAGGGATGGCCATCCGGATCGGCAAAATAGCAGTCGTAGCCACCCCAGAATGTATCGCGCGGAGCAATCAGCGATTTGGCGCCTGCAACTATAACTTTGAGGTACAATTCATCCAGTTCCTGCCGGCTTTTGGTGTTAATGGCCAGGGTAATTCCTGAAAAACCGGATCGCTCGGCCGGAACTCCGGCATCTTCAGCCAATAAATTCATGGGATAAAGTCCAAGCACAATCCCGCCGTGATAGAAAAATACGATGTTTTCATCACTTCCCTTGGCTGGTTTCCATCCAAAGGCATCCATATAAAACCGGCGCGATTTGGGTAAATCGGCAACTCCAAGTGTCACTATGTTTAAACGTGGTTTCATATCTAGATTCTTTTCGTTTGGTTACCAAGTTAAACAATCTTGCTGAACAAAAGATTACTGCTTTTTCAGGAATAAATAAAATGGTTATCGTTTATCTTTGAAACCTGAAAAGAATTTTAAAGATGAAGAAAATAATTCAGGCTCTCCAAATTTTGTGGTTGACTTTGGTGGTGGTCGTTGTGATTTTTGGAGCTTCTTCGTGCAACGGACGTTCTTCGGAAAAAAACAGCAAAGCCATGCAAGAGAAACAAATTGAAGCTGCTGAAGAATCCGAAGATTTTTCGCAAATAAAACTGGTTGATGCGATTCTTGTTTCTCCTGAAAATCCACGCCCAGGCGAAACATTCAGGATAATTGTAGCCGGAGGAAAGGATGTGCTGAAGGCTAAGATCAGTATTTCAGGTCCTTCGGGAAAAATTGAGGCAGGTAAAAGCAGGAGTGGGGTAGGTTTGCCTTTTTGGCGGATTGAGGAGTTTATTGCCGGACCGGAAGGTGAATATCAGGTAGAAATGGGTTCTGAAAAACTGAGTTTTATGGTAACCAACAATCGGTCGGCTGCTTCAAATCAATCGGTTTGGAAAACCCAAAGAGGATGGGATAATAAAACTGAATCGCTGTATTCGGTCTGGGTAAACGCGCTGTTTTGCAATGCCGACGAACGTTCATCATGGGGAGCTCTAAACGAAGTGACACAAAATAACGAAAGTAATTTTTTATACAATCATCTTCAATCGGACGAGGATAATTCGTCAGGGAAAAACCATGTGGTTATGCAGCCCGATTGCGCCGACAACCCGTTTTTCCTTCGGGCCTATTTTGCCTGGAAACTTGGTCTCCCTTTCGGTTTTCACAAGTCCGACAGGGGATATCTGGGAAAGGCTCCCGGTACGGGACGATGGATTACAAACGAGACCGTGATTTCAAAAGCTAATCCAACACAAAAATTTAACATTTTCATGCGGATGGTGGCCAACGGCGTGCATTCAGGAACGGCCCGGGCAGCATTGAATAATGAGAATGCCGATTATTACCCGGTGCCACTTGACCGTAGCGGTTTGCGTCCCGGAGTGGTTTTTGCCGACCCCTACGGGCACACGCTCATCCTGGTGAACCAGATGCCGCAAACCGGCGATCAGCCGGGTGTTTTGTTTTCGGTTGACGCGCAACCCGACGGAACAGTAGGAATCAAACGGTTCTGGAAAGGGAATTTTCTTTTTACTACTACTGAAGTAATTGGCGAACCGGGATTCAAGGCTTTCCGCACAATTGCGGTAAATAATGGAAAATTGAGTTTGTTAAAGTCAACTGAACTGACACCTGAATCAGGTTATATTCCATTTTCGTTGCAACAGAAGGGGATGAACAGTGAAGATTTCTATCGTGCCATGGAACGAATCATTAACCCGAAACCACTCGATCCGAAGATCGCCATGCTCGATCTGATTCAGGCGCTACACGAACAACTAATTGTACGTGTTACTTCAGTTTCAAACGGAGAAGAATACATAAAAGCACATCCCGGAACGATTATTCCGATGCCAGGCCGGGCAGCAGGTGTTTTCCAGACAGGCGGTATCTGGGAGGACTTTTCAACTCCCAACCGCGATCTTCGCTTGCTGATTGCCATGGATGCCGTGATTGATTTTCCCAATAAAGTAGAACGTTCGCCCAACGATTACAAAATGTCGGTTTTGAAATCGCCGGAAGGCGTAAAAAAGAAACTGGAAGAAATTCTGAAAAAGAAATTGGATGAACTTTCGATCACTTATGTCCGAAGCAACGGCGCTGAACAAATCCTGACTCTAAGTGAGATTCTGAAGCGACGAGAAGCATTTGAAATGGCTTATAACCCGAACGATGGCGCTGAAATTCGTTGGGGAGCGCCCGAAGGCAGCGAAGAGCGATCGACCTGTAAAAGGCATGTTCCGGCGGGACAATTGAAAACCATGAATGAAGTTCGTCCGTGGTTTCATAAGAGACTTCATCCACCGACTTAGAAAGTGATCAGTTACCAGTCACAGTCACCAGTGACAGTAAAAATGCAAATTTTAGTATTAAACGGTGAAGGTTTCACCGTTCCCTCCCTTTCGGGGAGGGTCAGGGAGGGGCTTGTCGTTTAAATTTTTTTCATCCGAAAAAACATTTTCAATTCTTCTTTCCGTTCTTTTGGTAGGTTGTGCCAGCGGATGCCCTGAATGGCGCCCTCAAGTCCCTGCAACATGCAGAAGCAAGCTGTATCGTCAATGGTTTGAATTCGGATAAAAGCCTGTTCGCTACCAACGCTTCTAAGTTCTTCCGGAGTGGTAATTCCTACCTGCATCAGCTTTTCGGCAACCATGTTGCCTATGTTTGGCATTTGGGTCAGTTCCCGTTTCCCTTGGTCCATCAGGAATGTATTTTGGTTTTTATGCGAAGATAAGTAATTCTGAAAGAACCATTCTAAAATCAGCATTCGGACTTAATTCATTCTTTCGATTTTCTAATGTTTGTTAATGAAATTCAATAAGTTTGAAATCTGCTTTTCAGTCGTATCTATTTTTAGTTATTTTAAACTGAATTCCTTAACCGGAAACTGAACCTATGGAAATGACGTGTATCCTTTTTTGTAATTGCGGAGCTGGAGTAATTTCTTCGGAGAAATCGGAACAAATCAGAAATCTGTTGGGCAAACTTGATGCTGACGTGTATCAGTTGGAAGACTTTTGCGGCATTGTTTTGAACCGGAAGGATTTCGTTCGGGCCATTGATCAGAAATATTCCCGAAAAATTATGATTGCCTGTTATCCGCGGGCCATCAAAAATCTGCTGGAGCAAAACGGACTGGAACTTTCCGGGCTTGAGGTTTTGAACTTCAGGGAATTGTCGTCAGTTGAAATAGATTCAAAGCTCAAAACTGATTTTGCTTTTGCAGAGGGAACCTCCAGGGAAAATACAATTGAAAGCGGTCTTGATGTTCCGGCCTGGTATCCGGTAATTGAACAACCGCTTTGCATCGATTGCGGAAAATGTTTTAAGTTCTGTTTGTTTGGCGTTTACACGTTTGCGAATAAAGAACTGAAAGTGGTCAATCCGCTGGCCTGCAAAAACAATTGTCCGGCTTGCGGACGAAATTGTCCCACATCGGCCATCATTTTTCCGCGCCTGAAAGAAAATGGTGTGTTGGCTGGAGCCGACCCGGGAACTGAACCAAAATTGAAAATGGTGGCAACTGATACGAGTTTAATTTCAACGTTAAATCAGCGTTCGGCTTTGCGGCGGAATATTTTCAGGGCCGGACTGATTGAACAGGCCGAGGAAGAGCGGCGGAAGGCGTTGGAGGAATTAAATAAATCTTCAAGGTTTCAAAAACCTTGAAGATTTAATAGAACAATATGGGGTTACTAAAAAATATACTGATCCAAACCGACAGGCGATGCCTGTATAAATTTGTCGTAAACATGGGAATTAAAGGTTCCATGTCGTTTGCACGTTTCCAGAAACGGCAAAAGAAAGGCGATTTCTTTCCGGCATTCAATTTTATTTCCATAACCGACGATTGTAACCTGAATTGTCAGGGTTGCTGGGTGATGGGCAAGGAGAAGAAAAGCAGGTTGAACCCGGAACAGCTTAACCGGATTATTGACGAAACGAAAAAAGCCGGTTCTTATTTCTTCGGAATTCTGGGCGGTGAACCTTTGTTATATAAACCACTTCCTGAAATATTCAAAAAGCATTCGGATTGCTATTTCCAGTTGTTTACGAACGGAACGTTATTAACTCCGGAAGTGGCTGAAACGCTTCGGCAGTGTGCCAATGTAACGCCGCTGATTAGTTTCGAAGGCGATGAGGAAGTGGCTGATATTCGCCGCGGCGGAAAGAATGTATATCAATCAGCGAATCAGGCCATCGAAAATTGCACTAAAGCCGGTTTAGTTACGGGTGTGGCCATCAGCGTTTGCAAGTCGAACCTGAAAATGGCCATGTCGCCTGAATTTATTACTTCGTTGATCAACAAAGGTGTGGCTTATTTGTGGTATTATATTTTCCGTCCGGTTGGTCCGAATCCGGAATACCAGTTGGCGCTTAGTCAGGATGAAATTCGCGAACTTCGGCAACATATGGTTGATGCACGGATGAAATACAGCATTGCCATTATCGACACCTATTGGGATGCCGATGGAATTGCAATGTGCCCGGCTGCCGCAGGATTGAGTCACCACATTAATGCTTCGGGATTTGTTGAGCCATGTCCGATCATTCAGTTCGCCGCCGAAAATATTGCCGATAAACCACTGGATCGTTTGTATGCCGAATCTGAATTTCTGAGCGATTTCAGGAGCCAAATTCAACAAAAAACCAAGGGTTGCGTTGTGATGGAAGATCCGAAATGGCTGGCTGCATTTGTCGAAAAGCATCAGGCTCAAAATACTTCAGGAAGGAGAAACGAACTGGAGAATTTACGGTTGGCTCCTGAAACATTCAGTCATGGTTCGTGCGAAGTTATTCCGGAGAAAAGCCGGATTTATCGCTTTGCCAAACGCAGGGCATTTTTCGGACTGGGAGCATACGGGTAATAAAATTGACAATTAGACAATTTACTATTTACGATTTGAAACAGGTAAATGGTAAATAGTAAATGGTTAAATAGTAAATGAATTGAAGGTTAAAGAAAAAATACTGGAGGTTCCGGAGAAGGCGTTGTTTCGCAACCGGCTTCGCAAGGCTGCCCGTGAGTTGGTTGCCGAAAGAGGAATATTGCCTCCGGCCGGCTTTTCGGTTATTTGCGATCTGGCCGATGAGGTGGTTCGCAGAACCGAAAGCGAAAGCCGTTTCACGGAATTTGCGATGGTGGTTTGCGGCAACGAAATCTGGAGGCAGGTTGTTGCTGCCACTCCATACAACCGCCGTTTACTTCTTCTGCCACAATGCCTGAAAGATACCAATAGTTGCCAGGCTGAAGTTGATCAGCTCGGCCTGATTTGTGCCGGATGCCAGAGTTGCCAGATCGATTCAATCCTTCAAAAGGCCGAATCGCTGGGGTACGCTACTCTGGTGGCAGAAGGAACAACTGTTGCTGTAAGTCTGGTTCAGGAAGGCGCTGTTGATGCTGTGATTGGCGTTAGTTGCATGTCGGTTCTTCAGAAATCGTTTGAACCGGTTTCCCGCGCTGCCGTGCCGGTTATTGGCATTCCGCTGTTGTTTGAAGGTTGTGCCGAAACCGATGTGGATAGTCGCTGGGTAAATGATGAACTAATCGCTTTTCAGGAAAATCCGACGATAAAACCCATCTCCGTTTCCGTACTGAAGGGAAAAGTTGAGCACTATTTCACTGAAGAAAATTTGTCAAACGCATTTGGTCATTCCGGCGATCCAACAGTACTAATGGCCATTCAGTCGATGCTGAACGGTGGGCAGCGCATTCGTCCGTTGCTGGCGGCCCTCGCATATTCCGCGTACAATTCTGAAGCATCGGATGAGATACTTTCTGAGCTTTCAATTGTGGTGGAATGCTTTCACAAGGCCTCGCTTATTCACGATGATGTGGAGGATAACGACGATTTTCGGTACGATACCGAAACCATTCACAAGCTAAACGGAACGGCGGTGGCCATCAATACCGGTGATTATTTACTGGGAAAAGGCTACGAGTTGCTCGGTAAACTTCCGCTCGCTCCGGAAAGAATGGCGGCTTGTTATCAGTTGGTTTCGAGTGGACACGTGGCTTTGTCGTTGGGTCAGGGAGCCGATTTGCTGGCCACGAAACATCATACCATTCACACGATCGATCAGCAGCTCGAAATTTTTGAGCGCAAAACCGGTTCTGCCATTCGGGTGGCGCTTTTGCTTGGTGCGGTTTCTGCCAATGCTCCGGAATGCGACCGTGCGATTCTCAAAACATTTTCGGATTACTTCGGAATGGCCTACCAGATTAAGGACGATCTCGACGAATTCAAAGAGAATCACGAAAATATCCATCCGGGCGATTACCCATTGCTGCTTTCGCTTTTGGCACATGAACTGGATGAACCTTCACGGTCAAATCTTCAATTGAGCTACATTGAAAATGATCAAAAACAAATTGCCGCTTTGATTCGTGAAAAGGGAATCGACAAGCAGGCGGATTCGTTGCTGGAAGAATACACCGGCAAAGCCTACCGCGAACTCGATAAGCTGGAAAACCTGAAAATGAAACTCAGTTTATGCATGGTTTTGGGGAAAATATTCTGATATGGGGCAGTTTAGGGCGGACTGGTAGTGAATTGTATTAAATTTTGTAACTTTAAGACATGAAACCAAGATTATATTTTGACACTTCAGTTTTTGGTGGAGTCTTCGATGAAGAATTCCAATCTGACACAAAAAGATTGTTCGATATGGCTCTTGACGGTCAGATTTGTGCATTTATTCGGATTTGACTATTAGTGAATTAGAAAATGCACCTCAAACTGTAAAGGATTATTTTAAAAATTTACCAAAGGAAGTGCTTGAAAAGGTTGAAGTTACGGAAGAAGGTTACAATCTCGCAGAAAAATACCTTGCGGAGAAAGTAGTAGGAAGAACAAGTTTTGATGATTGTCTTCATATTGCGACTGCAACTTTGAACAAAGTAGACTATCTGATAAGTTGGAATTTTAAACATATTGTGAACATATTTCGGATACGTGGTTATAATTCAATAAACATTAGAGAAGGATACCAACAACTTGACATACGTTCACCTAAAGACATTATTGACTATGGAAACGAAAATTAAAAAGAAAACTTTTGATACGGTGAAATTTTTCCGTCAAGAGAAAGAACGAATCGCTCAGGAAACAGAAAAAATGACTTTTAAGCAGTTGAAAGCTTACTTGACAAATAAAAGCAAGTGGGCTGAGAAAGATTAAAACCGACTCCATAACTTCAGCTACCCGTCAAGTGCGGAAGCAGTGGTTTTCGGTGTGCATCTTACCGCTCAGGCCGTCTTTCGGCTTGACAGGAAATCACCCGAAAATCAGCACCTGCGTGTAGCTTCCTACGACATTTAATTTGTGAAACCTGCCAGACATCTGCCTTTTTATCAGCAAATGACCGGATTGCTCCGAAATGCTTTTACGTTGCTCGAAGAAGAGGGCTGGGAAGAAGTCATGCATTTTGTCGTCAGTCAGCAAAATCCGGATGGTGGTTTTCAGGATCGGGGCGGAAGATCGGATTTGTATTATTCGCTGTTCGGCTGGATGATGCTGAACGCAATGGAGTCTGAAGTCCGAAGTCCGAAGTCCGAAGCAACACTCCCTGAGCCTTTCGAAGGGAACCCGCAACCCGCAACCCGTAACCCGAAACATCTTTTCCAACAATTTATTTCTACCCAATCAACTTCCGAAGTTCCCGGATTTATTGAGCGCTGCTGTTTGGTCCTGCTTCAGAAAGACTTGAAAGCCGGTTGGTATTTAAGATTGAAGCCGCTTTGGTCGCTTGGGCTTTCGTTTTGGAAGGAGCGTTATTCCATCAATTTGTCGTACCGCAGTTTTGTGTTGTTCCTGACTTTGGAGGCTGTTTTACCGTTCTCCGGAATATTAAAAAGTGCCGCAAAAAGAATGTTGTTGCAGACTCATGTTGATGAAAACTCACCCTGTTCGGAAGTCGCTGCCAAGGTTTTTCTTGAAAAGATGATGAACCGGGATGGATCGGGCGATCAGGAATTGTTAAAATCGTTTGCCTGTGAATCCGGAGGATTTAAAGCCTTTCAACACCTTCAGAATGCCGACATGTTATCGACCGCGGTATCCTTGTTTGCCCTGAATTTTGCCAAAAGCGATTTGAGATTATTCAAACCGGCTTGCCTCGATTTTATTCAGGAAAATTATGCAAACGGCGCTTTCCTTTCCGGAGATGGCGATTTGACTGAAGATTTGGAATATACATTTTATGGTTTGCTGGCGCTGGGGGTGTTGTCCAACTGATACGATGACTGAAGTTCATCGTATCAGTGAGCAGCCAGGATGAAAATGGAACAGTTGTTCACACCTGTATTTTTGTCCAAATCAGGAAAAGCAGGTTAACCACAGGTGTGGTTTTGTCCAAAACGAAAAAAGACGATCAACCACACCCGTGGTTTAGTCCAAAATGGAAAAAGGAGGTCAACCACACCTGTGGCCGGGTTCAAAATTGGAAAAGGGGGCCCGCCACGCCTGTGGAAGCCCGAAAAAAAATCGGTTGGCGGTTGGCAACACCTGTATTCCTGAAAACTATGCAAACGGCGCTTTCCTTTCCGGAGATGGCGATTTGACTGAAGATTTGGAATACACATTTTATGGTTTGCTGGCGCTGGGGGTGTTGGTCAACTGATACGATGACTGGAGTTCATCGTATCAGTAATTCCCATTTGAAGTGTCATGCTGAACATGTTTCAGCATTTTTTTATTTTCTGGGTATTCCGTCCAGATTATTTGCCTAGCCATTCTTCAATATCTTTGTCAGCTTGCTCTTCAGTCAAGAACTCACCATTATTGTATTGAAGCTGGCCTTCTTCGACAGCTTTTAGTTGTTCTTCAGAAAGCTCATAAACACTGATGTCTGTTTCCTCATTGGCAATTAACCGGTACATTTCTTCCAACAAATCATTGTTTTTTGACTGGTCAATTTTGTGAATCAATTTCTTCTTTAAATCTTTAGCAGTCATGTGATTTCATTTTTCACAAATTTACAAAATTAGATTGTATGATTTCATTACAAACAACTGCTATTTCCTTTTCCGGTGATGGCGACCAACCTGCTGATCTGGAATATACTTTTTATGTTTTGCTGGCGATCGGGGTTGTTTGAATAAACCAAATGTCCGTCAGCTAAAGCAGACGGCAAAAAATATCGGCTTTTCAATTTGCAGTTCTGTTTAAAAATGTGCTATCCTTTGCCGTTCACTTCAGTGAACGGATGTTTTCATTAAATCTCGTTTCTTTATTATCTTGCATGATCAAACTAATCAAAAATGCAGACCAACCAAGCTCAACAAAAAATACAATTTGAGAAACTTTCAGATTTTCTTCTCCAAAAGCGCAATCCTTCCGGCTTCTGGACAGGACGGCTTTCTTCGAGTGCCTTGGGGGTGGCGGTTGCCATTGCTGCGCTTCATTTTTACGATGCAAAAGCAAATGCTACTGAAATTTCTGCCGGATTAAATTGGCTGCATTTGAATGTAAATGCTGACGGCGGATTTGGCGATTCACCCGAAAGTGTGAGCAATGTGAGCACCAGTCTGCTTTGTTTTGCTGCCGTGAAAGCCTGCGGAAGTGAAGATCAGCAGGAGAAACTTCTTCAGAAGACCGGCGATTATCTGCGGTCACAAAAGATTGATGTCAATTCAGAAAAACTCATTCCGGCAATTCTGGATTTCTACAAAACCGACCGCACATTTTCGGTTCCTATCCTGACCATGTGCGCCTTGTGCGAGGTTCCCGGGAAAGAAGCCTTCGACTCCATTCCGCAATTGCCTTTCGAACTTTCATTGCTTCCACGTTCGTTTTACAGTATGCTTAATTTGAGCGTTGTCAGTTATGCTATTCCTGCATTGATTGGGGTTGGAATTGCCATTTTCAGGTTTAAGAAACGGAAAAATCAGCTGATGCGAATGATTCGGGAGGCTTCCATCAAAAAGTCGTTGAAGTTGCTGCGGAAAATTCAGCCTGAAAGTGGCGGATATTTAGAAGCGATTCCATTGACAGCTTTCGTTTGTCTGTGCCTGATTGAATCCGGATATCGGGATGTGGAAGTGGTGCGCGATGGGATGAGTTTTCTGAAACAAACACAGAGGGGAGATGGAAGCTGGCCCATTGATGTTGACCTTTCGACCTGGATGACCACATTGGCCGTAAAGTCGTTGCGAACCAACCTCGATGTAATTCTGGAAGAAAAGGATAAAAAGCAAATTACCGGCCATTTGCTTTCGATTCAAAATAAAGAAATTCATCCGTTTAACGGCACACAACCCGGAGGCTGGGGCTGGACTTCTTTTCCCGGTTCGGTGCCCGATGGCGACGACACGCCGGGTGCAATTCTGGCTTTGATTGCATTGAATCAGGAAAACCCGACAGTTATCAAAGAATCTGTTTTAAATGGCTGCCAATGGTTGTTGCAATTGCAGAACAACGATGGTGGCTTCCCGACTTTTTCGCGCGGGTGGGGCAAATTGCCGTTCGACCAAAGTTGTTCCGATTTAACCGGTCATGGCTTGCTGGCCTTGGCAAAAACCATTCATTACTTTGGCGCTTCAATTCATTCCGGATTACGTTCAAAACTCCGGAAATCGTTTGTAAAAGCGTTGATTTACCTGGAAAGACATCAGGATAAAACCGGATTCTGGTTGCCATTGTGGTTTGGAAATCAAAACACAGCAGATCATACCAATCCGGTTTATGGTACAGCGCGCGTAACCTCGTACCTGAACGAAACTTTGAAAACCGGTTTAGGAACTGAATATCGGGTTATCCTGAAGATCATGGTAGAAAAAGGTTGCCGGTTTCTGGCGTCAGTTCAAAATCCGGATGGAAGCTGGGGAGGAGCAAAGAATATTCAGGGAAGTATTGAGGAAACGGCTTTGGCGGTGACTGCACTCTCGGTGAATGGATTTCAGGAAGAATGCACTTCAGGATTAAACTGGCTGGCTGAAAAAACAAAATCCGACGGGCTTGTTGCATCACCCATCGGATTGTATTTTGCGTCGCTTTGGTACAGCGAAGAAATGTATCCACTTACTGCATACCTCGAATGTTTGTCTGCCAGTCTGGAAACTACTTCGTAACCACCACCGCCGGACTCACTTTAACTTCCATCAGATATCCTTTACAAACTCCTTTTATTTTTATCCGGGTTCCAGGTTCGAGATTTTGAATGACCGGTTGATTGGCCGCAGCCCAGGTACTGTCGAGCTGACAACTTATTCCCTGCATTTCGTCTTCAAGAACAAGCAAATCGGTTCCGTTCGGAAGTTTCGATTTAGCCACCAGTTTGCCGTCTATCTCAATAGGTTTTTCGCTGTATTTAGCTGTGGCAGCATTTTCGTCATTCTCGAATTCATCAATTAATTTGCTCCCTTCAACTTTAAATTCAGCCTCCGTTTTGTTGATATCGGCATGAGGCATGAAAAACATTTTCAGTCCAATTCCAACCCCTAAAATGATCAGGAAAAGAATACCCAAAATGACATATTTGATCTTCATCTGAGGAAAAATTGAAGTTGTGATTATTGCCCGAAAGGCTGGTAGTTGGCTTTTACGGTTATTTCCATTTCCTTGCCAATTTTGTCGCGTACCAACGCCGGAATAACAATGCCGTATTCTTCAGGAGAAACCTTGAATTTTGATGTGGCAACGAGTTTTCCACCTTCGAGTCCAATAGTTCCGGGAACGGTGATTGTTTTTTCAACGCCATGCACATTCAGTTTGCCTGTAATTTTTATGTCGGAAACCGGAGAAGTGAGCATTTCTTTTGTAAATCCATCAATTTTGCCATTGAATTTTCCTTTCGGAAACTTGGTGCTTTCCATGTAATTTTCGTTGAAATGTTCCTCCATTAAGGCACGCTTAAAATGGAAGGTTGTCATTAATGCCTGAAATGCAATTTCACCGGTTTCAGCATTTAATATGGTAACTGCCTCGTTGCTTTCACCCAGAATATCCTCCATCGGAGTTGAGGAATAGAACGAGATGTATGCATTTTTTGAGATGAATTTTCCCTGACCAAAGACACCAATTGAAGAAGTGACCAGGATGAGGATGAATAATTTTTTCAGCATACTGTTTGTTTTAATTTGTGGTTAAAATGCAAAAACCCTTGAAATATTGAACCCTAAATGAATTCCTCCATCTGTCCAGCTATCAGTGGTTTGTGGTATGAATGTGCCTTCGCGCATCCCCAGAGAGTTCGTCAGCATAATCTGGAAAACATGTCCGCCGGTTTCAATGTCGATGCCGACTGACGCCGAATTGTAGTATCTGGTGGGCAGAAAATCACGGTTTGGATTGTAGGTATAATAATATTCAGCATTTAACGAAAGTCGCTTTGAAAGTTTATACCGGGCACCAAATCCCAGTGCATAAACATCGTTTGGGTCGAGGGCAGTTGCAACCAGATTGCGGTGAATAAATGTTGGCGAAAGCTGAAACGAAAAATTGTCATTGAACTTTCGGGCGATCAGTAACTGATTGACAAATGCCAGTCGCGACGAAAAATAATTCGTCCGGGTTGGGTCCTGAAATTTAAGCGAAGTCAATTCAACTGAAGAAAAATAGCTTAGAGAAATAGGCATGTTAACAACTCCTGTTGATTGTCGAAGCAAACGAAATTTAGCAAAGCTGTCGTAAATTTTGTTGTAGCTTCCACGACCAACTCCAAGCATCAGCCAATCGGTTAAACCGTATTCAAGGCTGAAATGAATAACCGACTGATCGAGTCCGTACAAACCGTAAGCTCCATTGTTTAAAGTCCCGAAGCGGTGTGAAATCCTGAAGTCGAGTTGCTTCTTTTTCATTTGCTTGATGGAATGGCCATTGATAATGCGGCTGGCTTTGAAGGTTGCAGTCGCGTAGTCGATTTCAGGTTTGGTCTGTGAGTCAAGTAGTTCATCGAGATCCTGGCTAAATGCATTTCCGGAGGAAACAAGTAAAGCAAGTACAACAATTATGGAATATAATATTTTCATGTGGTCACTATTAATTATTTAATGTTCCGTTGTCTATCCATGTCTGTAACTGATTGATCTCGCAATCAGTCAGCTTTCCTCCGCCATTTGGCATAGCAATATAGCCTGTCTCATGCCTGATGGAACCCATCAGTTTTCCATTGTTCACATAAGTCACAACGTCGGCATAATTTTCAATTTTAACTCCACCTCCGTCGTTGTTTCCTTTTGCATTGGAGTGGCAGGTTAGGCAAGAAGCCTGCAGGATAGGTTTTACAGTTGCACTAAAAGTCACATTTGTGAGGTCGCATGAGGTTGAAACCTGGGGATATAGTTTTTCTTCGCTGTCGTAATAACAAGCTGTCAGCGATACAATTATCAGGAGAAGTAAAATGCTTAATGTTCGTTTCATTGTTCGTAATTATAACCTTGATTAATCCAACTGTAAATTGTGTCGACCGGGTTGGTATTTGGGGCGCTTGCCTGAATAGGCGAGTCGCATGTCGTTTCATTTGCACCCTGTTCAATCCACAAACGAATCAGTGTTCGCTTTTCAATGGGTAACGCATTGTTGGGCGGCATCAACTGAAACTGGCTGGTCATAGCCTTGTAGGCTTTACTTTTGTCGGCATTGCCGGGAGTAATTGCTCTCATAATTCCTGCATAATTTGTGAAATTATACTCGTGTTCGCCACCACTATGGCAACCAGTGGTACCACAACTGTTCTGGAAAACAGGTAAAATTTGATCGGTAAAGCAGATTTGTTGCATCTGATCGGCTGGCGTTCCGTCGTGCTGGCACGAATTTACCAGAAACAGAATGGACCCAACGCTCAGGATTACTAAAACTGAAAACAATCCGTGTTGTTTAAATTTCATAATAACAGCATTTAAATTCAAATTGATACAATGATGGTCTTGTTGTGCCTGAAATTTTGCAGAGTGTTCCTTTTATTTACGCCTTAAAACCGACGGTACATCTTTTTGTTGACAAAGAAATGTTAATATATGTTGTTTTAATTTTTTTTAATAAAATGGAATCATTTTTAAGATTTCGCCTTCTGTTGTAAGG
This sequence comes from Prolixibacteraceae bacterium, assembly GCA_041652995.1. GTDB lineage: Bacteria > Bacteroidota > Bacteroidia > Bacteroidales > Prolixibacteraceae > Aquipluma. Next base: position 14,168 of record JBAZGO010000056.1, on the reverse strand, counting down.
TATTCTTTCATTAGATTGGCTGTCAGGCAGGAATGAACCGGTATGATTTCGATCAGTTGCCCAGGTTTGAAGAAGTTTAGATCACGGGGATTAATTTTTAGAATCCCATGTTCCTGTGAAAGAGCGTGTAAGTAATTCTTTTCGTCGAGAAGTATTTTTTTATCGTCCTGGGTTACGATGACCCGGCCGTACAATGGTTTACCGTCAATATTTATGATCGAATCTTTAGAGAAATGAACTGCGCCGCCATAAATAACAACTTCATTTCGCGATGGATGAACAGCGACAACCGGGCAAACCATTCGAACAGCAATATCCGAAAGTTTGCATGCACCCAGTTTATACTGCATCAGGTCATAAAAAACAAAATTACCCGGGCGAATTTCGTCAATTCCTTCAAAGTTGTTGCAAATGCTGCACGATGGAGTGTCGCCCAATGAAATAATTAGTTCGGGCCATTCATTTTGATAGCGTGCTTTTAATGCGCGCATTTTTAAAAGGGCATCAAAATGCCGGCTAAAAATATCGTGTGCCGAATTGGCCTGGTAATTATGTCCGGTGTGAGATAAAAAACCTTTGAAATTAAGTAGCGGAGATTTCTGTATAAGTTCCAGAAGTTCATCGATTAGCGGAGTTCTGCTGGCATCGATGCCTGTTCGGTTGTAGCCTGTGTCAATCTTGATAAATATCCCGGTGTGCCAGGTCATTTTTTCCTGAAGCGCTTCCAGACCTTCCTTATTTTCGACCAGCAGGTTTAAATTGATGCGACCTGCCAGTTCATTCATTTCTTCGATTTCAGGAATGTTAACCGAGAATGCAATGGTAATGTCGTCCCAACCTGCGTCGGCAAAATAATTTGCCATGGTTAGTGACGAAACAGTTATGCAATTTACCCCTGCCTTGCGAAACCATTCACCAACCTCGGCCGATTGATGAGTTTTAAAATGAGGGCGGAAATTTAAACCATGTTCGTTTGCCTTTTGAAGCATGTTTTCAATGTTTCGTAAAGCAATTTCCTTACTAAGTAACAGGGTAGGTTTATTGATCTCCATTTTAGGAAAATGACATGATTCTACTCATGAATAATCCTTCTAAAATAGTCATTCCTAATTGATTTCAAAAAAATCGATAAAAAGAAAAAGAGCCGGATTCCGGCTCTTGTATTTTATTCTCCCAAATGTATGGTTTGTGCCCTGTTAGGGCCAACCGACGCAATGGAAACCGGCACAGAAACAAATTCCTCGATAAAATTGATGTAATTATTCAGTTCTTCCGGAAATTCATTTTGACTGGATAATTGGGTCAAATCGGTTTGCCAGCCTGGCAGTTCAACATATACAGGCCTGACATTTTCGTTCAATTCGAATGGAAATTTTTCAGTCACTTCGCCGTTTATTTCGTAGCCAATACAAACTTTAATCGTTTCAAACTTATCCATTACATCAGCTTTCATCATAATCAGTTCGGTAACACCGTTCAGCATGATGGAATATTTTAACGCTATCAAATCGAGCCAGCCGCAACGGCGTGGGCGTCCGGTTGTTGAGCCGTATTCGCGACCAACATCACGCATGTTTTGTCCGTCCTGATCGAATAGTTCGGTTGGGAAAGGCCCACTTCCAACCCGTGTGCAGTAAGCTTTGAATATGCCAAAAACATTGCCGATCTTAGTTGGAGCAATTCCAAGTCCGGTGCATGCTCCTGCACAAATAGTGTTCGATGACGTTACAAAAGGATACGATCCAAAATCGATATCCAGCATGGTTCCCTGCGCCCCTTCAGCCAAAACTGATTTATTATCGTTCAGGCTTTCGTTAATCAAATGTTCAGTATCAACAATATTGAAGGTTTTCAGAACTTCAATGGCCTGCATCCATTCCTTTTCAGTTTCGGCCAGTTTGACGGCATAATCGTAATGGTAATAATTGTCGAGCAAATCTTTGTGAGCCTGAACCCTTGCTGTATATTTTTCAGTAAAATTTTCGAACAAATCGCCAACGCGTAATCCATCGCGGCCAATTTTATCGCGGTAAGTTGGCCCTATGCCTTTTAACGTTGAACCAATTTTGGTTACACCTTTTGCATCTTCAGACGCCGCATCGAGTAAACGGTGTGTCGGCAGAATTAAATGGGCCTTTTTCGAGATGTATAAAGTTTTGTGAAGGTCGACGTTGTGTTTTGAAATAGATTCGATTTCTTTTTCGAAAGTGATTGGATCAATCACCACCCCGTTTCCAATTACATTGAGTTTGTTTTCACGAAATATTCCGGAAGGAATGGTATGCAAAACCTGCTTGAAATTGTTTATTTCCAATGTATGGCCAGCATTTGGTCCGCCCTGAAACCTGGAAATAACATCGTATTTTGGTGTTAAAACGTCAACTATTTTTCCTTTGCCTTCATCGCCCCACTGGAGGCCTAACAATACATCTACTTTCATTTTTTCAAGATTAATTTGGATACACTGAAATATTTTCAGTTGAGTTGCGTCTCTGTGAAACAAGGTATGAATCAGGAGATTGAAGCTTCAACTAAATAATTCACAAATGTTCAAACACGATAATCCGCGAAAACTGAATTTTGTGCTGCTTCAATTTTCACGGAATAATTTGTTTTATTATCGCGATAAAAATACGAATTATTTACTGAATAAAGTTTGAAATAAAACCTTAAATGTCGATTGATTTTTAATTTGTTGAGCCAGCGTAAAATAGCGGGAAAGGTTTATTTCTCGATGAATTGGCCATAAATATATAAGGTATGGTGCGACAATCTGAAGTCGTTTTTCAGGCAAATATCTTCTATGATCTCACGCAGGCGCGGATCGTAGAATTCGGTCAGCGAACCGCTCCTTAAATCGATTAAATGATCGTGTTGAAGGATCGCAAAGGCTTTTTCGAATTGTGCCAGGTTTTTCCCAAACTGGTGCCTGATAATTAATTTACAATCGAGCAGTAAATCCATCGTGTTGTAAAGGGTCGCCCTGCTCACACGATAGTTTTTATTTTTCATCGAAATGTATAGCGATTCAATGTCGAAATGACCTTCCCGTGAATAAATTTCTTCGAGTATGGCAAATCTTTCCGGAGTTTTTCGGTGCTCTTTTTTTTCCAGATAATCGATAAACATTCGTTTTACGGCTTCTTTTGTCTTTTGGTTATTCATATTTAAACCAATTAAGAATAAGCCTCAAAAATAACACTTTTTTATGACAAAAAACCGGGCTGAATTTTTATTGCTGTATTTTCTCAACACGGTCGACAGCATCAATGCCTTTGATTTTTAAAAGTCGGGCGATAAGTTCATTTAAATCCTGAACATTGTGAATATACAGATAAAGGTCACCTTCAAATATTCCGTCGTGCGTGTCGAAATGCACGGTTCGCATGTTGATGTTGTGTTGCTTTGAGATGATGGTAGTGATTTCGTTGACAACTCCGACACGGTCGAAACCGCTGAGTTTTATTCTGGAAAGATAGGAGAGTTTTTTAAATTTGGTCCATTCTGCAGTGACGATGTTATCGCCCTGCTGCGACATTATTTTTAGCGCTTCCGGACAATTTCGTTTGTGAATTACAATGTGATCGTCGTTCGAAATGTACCCAACCACATCGTCGCCCGGAATGGGATTGCAACATTTGGCCAGCGAATAATTCAGTTCCTCCGGATCTTCCTTCAGGATAAAAGGACCTTTCTTGTTAATTTTATTTGATGCAGCTTGCTCTTTTTTTTGCGTAAACGATAATTTCCAGAATTTGGCCAGCTTATTTTCCCGTCGAGTTTGCAGGACCTGATCAAGGTTTTCGAGTTCAAGAAATCCCATTCCAACTTGGGCATAGAGCTGCTCTTTATTGGTCAGGCCATAAAAGGCACTTAATTTTTTTAAGGTATCAGAGGAAGGTGAAATTTTGTATTTGGCAAGTTGATCTTCAATTATTTTCCGTCCCTGTTCGATGTGCTTTTTTCGGTCGAGTTTGAACGACTGTTTTACTTTGGTTTTTGCTTTTGCGGTGATCAGAAACGTCAACCAGCTCAGTTGGGGCGTTTGTGTTTTTGAAGTCAGAATTTCAACCTGGTCGCCGCTTTGAAGAACATGCGAAACCGGTACGAGTTTGTGATTGATTTTTGCACCGATACAATGGTTGCCAAGTTCGGTGTGAATTTCGTAAGCAAAATCGATGATCGTAGCATTCTTGGGCAAGTTCACCATTCGGCCTTTGGGTGTGAAAACAATAATTTCTGAAGAAAACAGGTTCATCTTAAACTCGTCCAGAAATTCCAGGGCGTCAGATTCAGGATTTTGAAGCATGTCCTTGATCTTCTGTAGCCAACGGTCCAGCTCGTTCTCAACATCATTTATGTTTTTGTATTTGTAATGAGCGGCGAAACCTCTTTCTGCAATTTCATCCATTCGTTGCGTGCGAATCTGAATTTCGACCCATTTACCTTGCGGCCCCATCACTGTGACATGCAAAGCCTCGTATCCGTTTGCTTTTGGAATGGTGATCCAGTCGCGAATCCGGTCGGGTTTTGGCTTGTAAATATCGGTTACCAGCGATAAAATATTGAAACACTGTCGTTTTTCAGACACATCGGTGCTTGGATTAAAAACAATGCGAATGGCCAGTAAATCGTACACTTCATCGAACGATACGCCTTTGGTTTGCATTTTATTCCAGATGGAATAAATTGACTTTAACCGTTCGGTAATGGTAAAATCGACACCTTCAGCTTTAAGTTGCTCTTCGATGGGCCGGATAAATTCGGTGACCAGATAATCTCGTTTTTCGCGTTGGTTGTGAAGCCGGAACTGGATTTGATTGAATGCGTCGGGATGTTTGTATTTCAGGCTAAGATCTTCGAGCTCCGATTTGATGGCGTAAAGTCCGAGGCGATGTGCTAAAGGTGCGAAGATGTAAAGTGTTTCGGCTGCAATTTTGAGTTGCTTGTGCGGCGCCATCCAATCAAGTGTTCGCATGTTGTGCAGCCGGTCGGCAAGCTTAATTAATATAACCCTGACATCGTCGGACAAGGTCATGAGCATTTTTCTGAAATTGTTCGCCTGCTTTGAATCCTGTTGCGGTGTAAATTCCTCAGATAGTTTGGTCAGTCCATCGACGATTGAAGCGACTTTCTCACCAAACAGGTTACTGATATCTTCAAGCGTATAATCCGTGTCTTCAACCACATCGTGAAGCAGAGCAGAAATAATTGAAGTCGCACTCAGGCCAATTTCTTCAATAACAATTTTGGCAACGGCCAGTGGATGAATAATATATGGTTCTCCTGATTTTCTCTTTACACCTGCATGAGCATTGTTCGCAAACTCAAAAGCTTTCTGAATCCGAACCTTTCCATCGTCCGAAACTTTGCGGTCACAGGCTTTCATTAGCTCGTCAAAATAGTCCTGAATTAACCGCTGCTCTGCTTTTGTCTGAAGTTTTGTCATCTGCGTCACCTAATCATCTCCCATTAATTAGCCAGGTTGAAAATATTTTAACCCCAGAATTCAACGTATCTTTTCAATGAATGAAAGCACGTGTCAGTCTGTGATCGATAAAAAAATAATGAATCAAATTGTTCAGGTTTAAATGAAATAAGTAATCAAACCAATATATGTCGTATTTTTTTCTTTGACTCACCCCACGTCCGCAAGCGGACGTCCCCCCTCTCTATATGTAGAGAGGGGCAAAGCGAGCTCTGCGAGCTTGGGGTGAGTCAACAAAACAATGAATTTGAAACGCGACATTATTTCATTCTTTTAACTTAAAAACATTTATTTAATGTCTGAACAATCCTGAATGATGAAAAGTAAAGATATATTTTTTCTGAAAACAACGATAAATCAGGGTGGGGGATCATCCTGTTTTGTATGAAGATTTAAAGTAGACGTGAATTTTGAATCAAAACTTCTGAAATTGACATCTCATTGGTTGCCTTCAACATTGTTTTTTGTAACAGTCGGTTCAATTTTTGGCATTTGTCAGGAATAAAAACCAGTAGTTTTAAAACCAGGACAAATGGAAGCTATTATTCAAAACGAAGACTTTCGATCGGGTCAAGTTTCGATGCTTTTTGTGCCGGATAGAATCCGGAGATAATTCCCACAATAAAGCACAAAACCACACCAACAAAAATCCATACCCACGGAATAAAGAAGGGTGTCCCAATCATCATGGCCACTCCGTTTCCGGCAAGGATTCCCAATACAATACCTACGATTCCGCCAATTTGTCCGATCACAATAGATTCAATCAGGAATTGTTGTTTGACAATTTTCGAAGTGGCGCCAATGGCTTTTCGGGTGCCAATTTCTTTGGTTCGTTCGGTGACCGAAACAAGCATAATATTCATTAGTCCGACAGCAGCGCCAAACAGCGTAATAAATCCGATGATGGTTGCAACGAGCGTTATATTCTGGATATTCTTCAGCAGAATGTTGACCAGGTTGTCGCTTTTCTCCACATTGAAATCGCTTTCATCTGCAGGATTTAGATTCCTGATTACACGGAATGTCCCTTCGGCTTCACCAATCGCAGGATCGACCAATTCTGTATTGTTTACTTTTATCTGGATCGAAAAATTCATTTGAGGTCGTGAAAAATAACTTCTGACATTTGTAAATGGCAGCAAGCAAAGCTGATCGCCGCCAGAGCCGAATCCACTTCCTTTTGAGGCCAAAACTCCTACAACTCTGTATTTTCCACCACCAATGCTGATTGTTTTTTGCAACGGATTTTCGCCGTTCTTAAAAATCTTTTTGATGATTCCGTCACCTATAATCACCACATTTCTTCCGGAAGTTACTTCTTCTTCAGTAAAATTCCGGCCAAGCCTGATTTCGTTTCCTGAAGTGAACAGGTAATTTTCGTCGACTCCTTGCACCGAAACGTTTGGATTTGATTTTTGTGATCCAAATTTTACAGTTGCCGTACCTGTGGCATTGGTCGAAATGGAAACAGAAGATGGAAATTTATATTTCTCCTTGAATTCTTTTGCCTGATAATAACTGATGTACGAATAGTTTCGGGTTCGGTAGCGTTGATCTCCAACCTGGATGCGCATTCCGCGTGAATTAAGCGTAAATGTATTTGCTCCCATAAATGTAAATTCCTTGGTAATCGAATTCTTTATCGAGTCGATAGCCGTTAGAATTCCTACCAGCGCAGTAATTCCTACGGCAATTATACAAACGGTCAGGATGGTGCGTAGTAAATTACCGCGAATGGATTGAAGCGCAATATTCAGGTTTTCAAAAAAGAGTGTTCCGAATCTCATAAATTATTTATTAGAGGAGCAGGTAATAAGTCGTGCTTGTACAAAAATAATTACAATATAAACATTCAGCTTGAGTTCCCTTTTAATTTAATATGGATATCTGCAAATTTAGCTACGGTCATTCAAAGCCATTTAATTGTCATTAAGTTTCACTGAAACAATAACTGACAACAGAATGACAACAATTGACTGTTAAGAAAAAGCAAATCGGTAAATATTCGGACAATCATTTAATTTATTGATATGAATATCCGGTTGAATGCCTAATTGTTCCGACTGATGGGGCTTTGCCCCAAACCCTAAGTACTTTTTTGTCTTAACACAAAAAAGTAATCAAAAAAAGTCAAGGCTGCGTCCGCCTCGCTCGAAAAACCAGCGCCCGACGGCTAAAATCTTTTAAACTCGCCTACGGCTCAAACAGAAAAGATTTTTTAACGCCGTCTTCACTTGTTTTTCGGCTCTCCGGACGAGGTCAGTCTGTACACGAAGGAAAACTTTTCAGATTAGGTTAAGTAACGGATACTTATTTTAAAATTTCAACTGAATCAGAATTCAGGCTTGCTGTCTGGGTTCCCTTTTTTCAGGAAAAAGGTTGATATTCATGCATAAATATTTAGAAGGCAGTTCGGGTTTTATCCATTTTATAATCCTGAAAGCGTGTTTGTTATGACTTATTTTTGGGTGTGGTATTTATGCAAAAACCGTCGCGAAATTGCATTTTATTTCATTTGACGACCAATTGGAGCATATATTCGATTTTTCAAGAAACGTAATTTTTGGTGAATTTTTGCATGTGGTTGTATCTCTTTGATAGATAGTCAGATCAAAACTTAATTTTTTGAATTTAATTTTTTTTAACATTTTCAGACAAACTTTTTATTTGAAGTTTCGGTATAGAAGTTACTATTTGGACTTATTTTCAACCCAGTGTTATGAAAGTCCAATGTTATTAATTCTTGAAAAATGGTATTTGTATTCGAAATTTCATCATTGGAAGCCCCGGAATTTAAAAGAGTAATTCAGCTTAATTCGGGGCATACTTTTGAGGATCTGCATCGGATAATTCAGAATACTTCGAATTTTGACCAGTCACAACTGGCTTCTTTTTTTATAACTGATGATTTGTGGAGAGAAAAAATTGAGATTGGCCTTCTGGATACGGGAGAAAAGAGCAGGTCGGTTTTAAGTATGCGAAAAACAAAAGTGGATGAATACTTATCTGAAGTCGGGCAGAAGTTGGTTTATGTGTTCGATTTCATTAATGAACGTTTATTTAAATTAGAATTAAAGGAGATGCTTATGAAAACTGATTTAAAAGAACCATTTGTTGCTTACGAAAAAGGTAATGCACCAAGTCAATTTTTAAGTAATGATTTAGATAGTCCTGAAGTTGATCTTGTAGAGTCTGATGATTCGTACAAAAGTTTCGGAGATTTGGAAGACTATTATGAGATTTTTGGAGAAATGGATGCCTAATAAAGGGGGACAGAATAGTCCCCCTTCTTTTTTTGTATTAATCCCTATCTTTGCGAGGTTTTGAAAAGATACGGATGAATACATTAATTGTGGTACTGGGGCCTACCGGAGTAGGAAAATCAGATATAAGCATACAACTCGCCAAGCATTACCATTCAGAAATTATTTCTGCTGATTCGCGTCAGTTCTTTCGTGAACTTCGAATTGGGACCGCTGTTCCTTCAGCCGAAGATTTGTCGTCGGTTCCACATCACTTTATACAATCCAAATCAATTTTCGATTATTATAATGTCAGCGAATACGAGGCCGAGGCTATTCAGCTTATCAGTAGGCTCTTTCAAAAGACAAATCCGTTGATTCTTGCCGGTGGATCGATGCTTTATGTGGATACAATCTGTAAAGGAATCGACGATATTCCAACAGTAGATCCCCTGGTGCGTGACGAAGTTATTGAATGGTACCATCTGAACGGAATAGATGCGTTGAGACAAAAACTTTTGGAAATAGATCCTGAATATTATAAGATAGCCGATTTGAATAATCCCAAACGTTTGCTTCATGCTGTTGAAATTCATCAAATGACCGGAAAACCTTTTTCTTCATTCCGGAAAAATACCGTGAAAGAAAGGCCATTTCGAATTCTGAAGGTTGGGATCAATCAGGATCGGAAAGTATTGTACGACCGGATTAATTTGCGCGTGGAGAAAATGATGGAAGCCGGACTTCTTGAAGAAGCGAAATCCGTTTACGAGTACCGGAATTTAAATTCATTGAATACAGTTGGCTATAAAGAATTATTTTCTTTTTTTGATGGGGTATGCACATTGAACGAGGCAGTTGAACAAATTAAGGGCAACTCCCGCAAATACGCGCGAAAACAATTAACATGGTTTCGGCGCGATACTGAAATCAAATGGTTTGAGCCAGATCAGGTTACGGAAATAATTGAATATACTGACCAATTTCTGATCGCAAATGGATAATCAATTACCATCAAAGTTTACCGTTCGGGTTTATGGATTAATACTCAACGATCTGAACGAAGTTCTGATTACAGACGAGTTTCAGTTGGATATGAAAATGGTCAAATTCCCCGGTGGTGGTTTGCAGTTTGGCGAAGGAACAATTGACTGCCTGAAACGGGAAATGATGGAAGAATGTAACCAGGAAATAAAAGATATTGAGCATTTCTATACAACCGATTTTTATCAGAAAGCATTGTTTTGGGATGACCATCAATTGTTGAGCATTTATTATCTGGCAAAACTGAGCGGAAATATACAGTTTAAAATCTCTGACAAGTCATTCGATTTTCCTGAACTTGTAAATGGAAATCAATCGTTCCGTTGGGTTGCAGTCAATCAAATTAATCCTGATGATTTTACTTTCCCAATTGATAAACATGTTGCACATTTGTTGAAAGTTTATTTATCCGGAAAATGCTAAGGAAGATAAAGATAATTGGTACTGCTTATCCGTTTCGTGGCGGGTTGGCTGCATACAACGAGCGACTCGCAAAAGAGTTTATAAATCAGGGGTTTGAAGTCGAAATAGAAACCTTTACAATTCAGTATCCTAAATTATTGTTTCCCGGGAAAACGCAATTGGCTGATTGGGAGGCGCCTGAAGGTCTGACTATCAAGCGTACAATTAATTCAGTTAATCCGTTCAACTGGCTAGTGGCCGGAATCAGGATAAGAAAAGAAAAACCGGATCTGGTAATTTTCAAGTATTGGCTACCCTTTATGGCTCCCTGTTTTGGTACTTTAATAAGGATTATTCATAAAAATAAACATACCAAAGTAATTTCGATTGCTGATAATATTGTTCCGCACGAAAAACGAATTGGAGATAAATTGCTTACAGCCTATTTCATGAATTCAATCGATGGGATGGTTGCCATGTCGAAAAGTGTTTTTAACGATATTTTTCTTTTCAGGAGCAATTTGCCTGCCGACCTTTGTCCGCACCCGCTTTTCGATAATTTTGGTGAAAAACTCAGTCGGGAAACAGCGCTAAAAATGCTTAAGCTCGATCCGTCTTATAATTATATGTTGTTTTTTGGTTTTATCCGCGATTATAAAGGTCTTGATTTGTTAATTCATGCGCTGAATAATCCGGAACTTAAAGCAATGCCTTTGAAATTAATCGTTGCCGGCGAATTTTATACCGATCCGCGTCCTTATTTTGATTTAATTGAAAGGCTGGGATTAGCCGACAAGATATTAATGATCAACAAATTCATTGCCGATCATGAAGTAAACACCTATTTTTGTGCTTCCGACATTGTCGTTCAGCCATACAAACATGCCACACAGAGTGGAGTTACCCAAATTGGATATCATTTTGATAAACCGATGCTTGTGACAAATGTCGGCGCATTAGCCGAAATCATACCCGATCAAAAGGTTGGCTACGTAGTTGAGCCTGTTGCGAACGAAATTTCGCTGGCATTAATCGATTACTATTTAAACAACAGAAAGGCGGAGTTTGAAGCATATATTTCTGAAGAAAAGAAAAAATTCCTTTGGAGTAAAATGACTGACACAATAATCAGGGTCTTTAATCAAACCAATAAAAAATGATCATACGCAGCATGGCGCCCTTACGGATTGGTTTAGCAGGTGGAGGAACCGACGTTTCACCTTATTCCGATTTATATGGAGGTGCAATATTAAATGCCACTGTCAATATGTTTGCTTACGCAACGATCATTCCCAAATCGGATGGGATGGTGACATTCAGGGCAATCGATAAAAACGAAGTCGAAACTGTTCAGGCATCCGGACAAATTGAGCTGAATGGTAAACTCGATTTATTAAAGGGGATTTATAACCGTATCGTTCGCCAGTATTCAAAGAAACCCCTGTCGTTTGAATTAACTACCTATGTAGATGCCCCTCCCGGTTCCGGGTTAGGTTCTTCATCGACTTTGGTTACAACAGTTATTGGCGCTTTTGTCGAATGGTTAGGTTTGCCACTGGGCGAATATGATATTGCCCGTCTGGCCTATGAGGTAGAACGTATTGACTTAAAATATGCAGGAGGAAAACAGGACCAGTATGCCGCAACTTTTGGAGGCTTTAATTTTATGGAATTCTATGCCGATGATAAAGTGATTGTTAATCCGCTACGGATAAAAGATCAGACGCTGAAAGAACTTGCCTATAATTTGGTTTTGTATTATACAGGTACCAGCAGAATTTCTTCTGAAATTATTAAGAAGCAACAACAAAGTATTACGAATAATTTTCAGGAATCTATTAATGCCATGCATAAGACCAAAGAGATGGCCATTTTAATGAAAGAGGCTTTGTTGAAAAATGAACTTGACAACATTGGGCATATCATGCATACGGGATGGGATTTTAAGAAGAAAATGGCTCCTGAAATTAGTAATCCGGCCATTGACGAATTATATGTTGCGGCACAAAATGCCGGAGCCACAGGTGGAAAGATCTCAGGAGCCGGAGGTGGGGGATTTATGTTTTTTTATTGCCCCGGAAATTCCAGGTATGAAGTGATCCATTGTTTACAAAAATTTGGAGGGAATATTCATTCGTTTCAATTTACAAAAAGCGGGCTATGCTCATGGACAATATAGTTATGGATATGATCGGACAGAGAATTGAGGAAGCGATTCGGCTTAAACAGAATATACGAAATGACAAGGAATTAACCGGACGAATTTCGTTGGCGATCGAAATGCTTGCAAACGCATTTAGGCAGGGGAACAAAGTTCTTTTTTGCGGAAATGGAGGCAGCGCCGCTGACGCCCAGCATTTAGCCGCTGAGTTGAGTGGCCGGTTTTATCTCGACAGGCCCTCTTTGCCCGCTGAGGCTTGCCATGTAAACAGTTCGTTCCTTACAGCAGTTGCAAACGATTATGGTTACGAGAAGGCTTATGCCCGCTATGTTAGTGGAGTAGGAAAAAAGAATGATGTACTGGTTGCAATTTCAACTTCAGGGAATTCAGAAAACATTGTTCAGGCATTGGAACAGGCTAAAAATATTGGAATGCTAACAATCGGATTTACCGGCCTTTCGGGAGGGAAAATGAAGGACATGGTTGATATTCTGCTAAATGTACCTTCAACAGATACTCCCCGGATACAGGAAGCACACATATTAATTGGTCATATAATTTGTGAACAGGTCGAGAAAATTCTATTTGGATGAGCATTGAAGCTATCATATTGGCAGGAGGCTTGGGTACCCGGTTAAGAAGCGTTATTCACGATGTTCCCAAACCGATGGCTCCCGTAAACGGTAAACCGTTTTTATATTATTTACTGAATTATCTTCATTCAGAGGGAATTAAAAGAGTCATACTTTCAGTTGGGTATAAGCATGATGTAATTTCGTCGTTTTTTGGTAGCCATTTCAAATCGATGGATCTTGTTTATGCCATCGAAGAACAACCCATGGGGACAGGAGGGGCCGTGAAACTGGCTTTGAGCCAAAGTTCGGAAGAAAGCGTTTTCATTTTGAACGGGGATACATTCTTCCCGGTTTCACTCACCGGGTTACGGGAAAAGCATTACCAGCTTGGCGCTAAAATAACGCTGGCATTAAAGAAGGTTGAAAATAATGATCGTTATGGAAGTGTTTGCCTCGGAGCGGATTTATTTATCGAATCGTTCAAAGAAAAGAGCGCTTCTGCTGAGACATTGATTAACGGTGGTATATATTTATTGAATAAAAAATCATTTCTGGATAATGTTCCGGGCGATAGGTTCTCATTTGAAAAGGATTACCTGGAAAAGGTTGTATCAACTCATTGCATAGGTGGCTGCATTTTCGATACTTATTTTCTGGATATTGGGGTTCCGGATTCATTACAAAAAGCGAATGATGATTTTGGCTCACTAATAACGTGAGTTCGATAGACGATACGGTCTCAATTTTTATGAATGCAACTTTGAATTGCCCCAAACCCCAATTACTTTTTTGCCTGAACACATAAAAGGAATCAAAAAAAGTCAAGGCTGCGTCTGCAGCGCTCGAAAAACCAGTACTCGACGGCTAAAATCTTTTAAACTCGTCTGCGGCTCAAACAGAAAAGATTTTTTAACGCCGTCTTCACTTGTTTTTCGGCTCTCCGGACGAGGCCAGTCTGTGCACGAAGGAAATCTCATTTTAGGTAAAGTAACGGATACTCATTAAAAAGTATAAAGTTCTCACCAGAACGAGATGAGCATGTCAGTGGAACGAGATGAGCATATCATTGCGAGTCCCAATCCCAAAAAGATGGGGCATAATGTGAATATGACAGAATGCTAAATCGCTATATTTTTGATATATTGAATATATTTTCACTAAGTACATGACAAAAATTTATAAATATCTATATCATCTTGAAAGAAAGCGTTTAAAAGTACCGAAGCAATATAAGTCAGTCCATATTTGAACAG
>JBAZGO010000055.1:0-43620 GCA_041652995.1 Prolixibacteraceae bacterium | reverse complement strand
CTTTACTGTGGCCGACTGAGCACACGAGTGATGGCCGATTCCAACGGTTTTACAGTGACTGAGACCGGAAGCGACTTATTTCCGGCACGGTCCACTGCGTACAAATCAACTTTGTAATCCAATGTATCCCCAAATCCAAATACATCCAGCGAGTCGACAAAGTAAGATGATGAAAATGAAAAGGATTTTTCCTTAGAATTAACATAGGTTGCGTTAACGGATAACAGGTCTTCATCGTTGGGCAGTTCATAATAAAATCGGGCCCCGCCATAAAGTGGTTTGTAGGTGACATTTGTTGGCTGGTTTGGGGCAGTTGAATCGTCAGATGCTGCAAGGTGCCTGTCTTCTTCTTTGCACGAAATTGCAATCAGCAAAAAAGATATAAATATGAATAAATATATTTTCGTTGTTTCCATTCGGATATTTTTATTTGTTTCGAAAAATAACTATCACTTAAAAGAAATTACCAACCCGGATTTTGAATTAATTTTGAATTGGTATTCATTTCGTTTAGATCGATAGGCCAAAGGCAATCGGTGATGGTGAATTTTCTGGATTGTTTTGCTTCAAGAATAAAAAAGTCGGCACCGGTTTGTCCTGTATAGGTCCATCCCCAAACAGGAGCTGAAAATTCAGTAGCTGCTCTTTTATACCTAAGCATATCCCAGAATCTGCTTCCTTCGAAGGCCAACTCAATACCTCTTTCCTGAAGGATAATATCACGCATTCCCTCTTTTGTTTTATGTTTATCTACAGCCCTGACGATACCTGCATCTGCCCAAACAACTTCAACCTTCGGAATTCCGGCTCTTTCGCGAACCTGGTCAATGGCATCGTAAACTTCCTGTGTTGGGGCATCGGAATATTCGTTTAGAGCTTCTGCCTTCATCAAAAGCAAATCGGCTAACCGAATAATCGGATAGGGGTACTTGATCGTTCGTTGCCATGCACCCGATTTTGATTCCGGATGAACGAATTTCTTTATTGCAATGCCTGCTTCATAAAAGTCGGTAGTGTGTTGAGATGAATTGAATCCCCCATCTTTTCCTGCATACATCATGGTTTTAATCTTTACACCCTGTGTCCGCCAATACCCACCCGTAATAGCAAGGTTAGCATAAAAGCGTGGTTCCCTGTTCATGTAAAGATTTATGGTTTCCGAACCGGGTTGCATAATTCCACGAAGCTCATTGTATGCCGGATCCTGGTCTCCCGGAGTGACAATCACCTCCCATTTTTTATCGAGGTTAAAAGTCTGATCTTCATCAATTGGAACTCCATTTTTAGTATAGTATGCTTCTGCCATCCGGTAAGTTGCACCCATCCACTGCCATGAATACTCTGGCGTATTTTTCACCCCGTCACCATATCCTTCAGGTAACCGCATGTTAGTTGAGTGTGCCAATTCTCCCTGGTTATAAATATTAATGTTAGAATATCCCCAAATAAGCTCTTTGTTCCATGGTTCAGTAATGACCATTCTTAAATCATACAGTTTTTTCAATTTTTCCTGATTGGCAGCATAGTCGGCTCTATCAAAAGTGTAAGGTTCTTTTTCGTACGTGTAAAGCGCAACACCATTGGCATTGCAGGCTTCCAATGCGATGTTAATGGCATCAATGGCGTCTTTCCATTTTTCTTTGTTATAAGTCAGCGGAAAAAATGGCTGACCATCGTGATCCAAAAAGTCGCCAAAATATTCCATGTTTCCATTGAAAAAAGGACTTGCTCTGAAAAGCATTACTCTGGCTTTAATCGCTTTTGCAACAACCTGATCAACCTGACCTAGATTAAGTTGACTTGTTCGTTCGGTCAATTCCGGAATGGCTTCATCCATTAATTTAATAATATAATCGAAGCAGTCCTCTACCTTTGACCGTGGAAGGAACAATTGGTCAGTTGTGGCATCGGCGCTAACCAAGTCGTCGACAATAACTATTGGACCATAACGTTGTACCAGAAGGAAATTGTAATACCCTTTTAGGAATTTAACCTGTGCTTTCCATTCACTTTTCTCCTGATCAGTCATGTCAGGTACGTTGTCGATGTTGGCAAGGAAAACATTTGCTTGCCTTATTCCTTCGTACATTTTTTTCCCTCCCTGGTTTCCTGACCAGATTCCAAGCTCCGGGTCGGAAACTGTTTGAAGTCCTCTCATGATCCTCATTGCACGGAGGTCGCCAGTATTGTTGTTGTAATCGAGACGGCCAAGCCATTCATCTCCAAGCGTCCAGGATGTGCTATGCGTTTGATCATCCTGAGGCATATAGCTATAAACTTTTGCCAGCGCATTCCATGCCTCTTCCTTTTGCTTAAAGAGATCTTCCAATGTCAACGTGTTGTCAGGAACTACATCCAGGTATTTTGAGCAGGAAGACAGTATGGAAAAGAGACAAAATAATAGTATCAGATTTTTATACAATATTTTCATCTTCTGTATTTTTTAAGTATTAAAATGATAATTGAACTCCTAAATTAAACCTCCGGTTAGGTGGATAACCCAAACCACCACGACCCATTTCAGGATCCCAAAGTTTAAAGGGACTTATTACAAATAAATTTTCTGAGCTGAAGTATATCCTGCTACTTTTGAGTCCAATTCTTTTAAAGGTATTTTTAGGAATATTATAACCCATTTCAACAGTCTTTAACCGCAGAAATGCTGCGTTCCGCATCCACCAAGTAGAAGTTTGATTGTTGTTTGCAATAGGATCAACCGACAAACGAGGCCAAAAGGCATGAACATCTGGATTTGTTTCACTCCAATGATCGTCAGCGATTAATGCCAGTGCATTACGTCTTGAAGCGAAAGGTGCGATACCATTATCATCAGTTCCGGGATTAATAAATAATGAAACACGTGCATTTCCCTGGAAGAAAAATGAGAAGTCGAATGCTTTATATCCGGCTGAAAGCCCAAATCCATACTGTATTTCAGGAACAGTTGGTAAACCCAATGGAACCATATCGTTAGAATTGACAACTCCATCGTTGTTAACATCTTTATACTTAATGTCCCCTGCCATATATTCACCGAAATCTTGTTTTGGTGAGTTCTCAATTTCTGCCTCATCAACAAAAAGTCTTTCGGCAATAAGCCCCCACCACTGATTTGTTGAATATCCTTTGTGTTTCAGGTATTCATCGGGATAATTTTTTTCATCAAGTTCTATATATTCGTTGGTCGAAAAAGTGTAATTTGCCCTACCCGTCAACCAGAAATCTTTGTTAAATACATGTTGGTAGTCGATAGAACCATCAATTCCTTTTGAATTAACTTTTCCAACATTTCCGCTTATTGTTGCCTCGAGACCTGCTGTTGAAGGGAAATTTTCTCTTGTCAGGTAAATGTTGTCACGGTTATCTTTAAAGAAGTCGCACTGAATTTTTAGAGCTTCTTCAAAAAAGCTTAGTTCAAAACCCAGGTTGTATTTTGTTGAGACTTCCCATGTGATATTCGGATTTGCATATCGGTTTACAGAATAACCTCCATACGAATTCATGAAGGTTGAGCCCCAGCGATAATCGCCTCCTCCTTTTGATATATCAGAAAGGTAAAAGAAACGACCGGATCTTCCGGCAATCGCATCGTTACCGACCTTACCCCACGTGAATTTAAGTTTGAATGTACTGATAAGGTCTTTCATCGATGTCCAGAAAGGTTCATTGGAGATCAGCCATCCTGCGCCAATGGAAGGAAAGAATCCATATCTGCTGTCGCCACTAAATTTTTCAGACCCATTGTATCCGTAGGCAAACTCCAAAAAGTATCGCTTGTCGTAGTCGTAGGTTGCCCGTCCTGAATTACCCATATTCTTTTCGGGAAGCGTTTCATAAATTGAAACACTGTTTCCTCCGGTTAGTAAATATTCTTCCAGCATACCTACAGTCATTAGTCCCAAAGAATGCTTTCCAAATTGCCGGTCCCAATTCAGGCGTCCTTCAAAGTAATAATGTGCACTTGCATCGCGCCCCGGATTTACATCGCCCAAATAAGACTGGCCCCCGGTTGGATTTAAAGCAAAAAGCGTATATGCTCCCGTTACTTGGTTGTACGATTCCAAATCGTAATAAAATGGAGAATATGATCTTGTACTGGAATATTTGCTCCATGTATTTACAGAACCTTTGATCTGTAGTTTTAATCCCTCGGTAACAAATTTAAGATCCTGTGCCAGAGTGGCCATTGCTGTAATCGAACTTTCATTCCTGTCTTCGTATCCCTTGACCATTTCAGCGTATGGATTTTGCTTTAATGATCCGGTAACATAGGTATTTCCGAAGAGAATGTGATCTGCAAATTCATGTGCGGGATCGGGATTGTAAACTGCAGGAAAGTCAACCGGATTGGAGTTCATAACCATTCCGAAAATGTCACTTGCTGACCGGTATGGCCCGGTATACCTTTCAAAATTTCCTTGAATTCTGGTATCTAATGTTGTGGTTGGAGTTAATTTGAAAACAACATTGCTCCTCATCTGAACCCGGTTAATATCGATGTTATTGTTGAAGTTATTTCTTTTATCAACTTTTAAGAGGCCGGTTTCATTTTCATAACTTCCTGCAACGTAGAAAGTCGCAACCTGACCTCCACCCGAAACATCCATATTAACTTTCTTATTAATGGTCGATTTCTCAAAGAGTTCATCGTACCAGTTGATGTTTGGGTAAATCATCGGGTCTAGTCCCTGTGCAGTTGATTGAATTTTTTGTTCGCTATAGTATGCGCCAAGCAATGGATCTCTGGAGATCCGAGCCTGATTGTATAGTTTCATATATTCAACACCATCCAGGAGTTTGTTTGTTTGTGTTGGAGTTGCAACGTGAGTGTCGAGTCGTACATTCACTTTTGCCGGGCCTTCACGTCCCGATTTTGTAACTACCATTATTATACCGTTTGCACCTCTGGCCCCATACAATACTGTGGCCGAAGCGTCTTTCAGGATCGAGAAACTTTCAATATTGTCCGGTTCCATTCGAGCCAGGTCATTTGCTGTGGCTTCAAAACCATCGATGAGAATAAGAGGAGATGTTTTATATCCGAAAGTTGTTACTCCACGCACAAAAAACTGCGCGTTATCTTTGCCGGGCTCTCCTGTTGTTTGATACGAAATAATTCCAGGAATTTTACCAGCTAATGCAGAAGTCAGGTTTGAAGCAGGTTGCTTTAATTCGCTGGGCTTTACAGTATTGATAGAAGCGATAACACTTTCCTTCTTTTGAGTACCAAATGCAACAACCTGAACTTCTTCGAGCTCAGTATCATCACTATATAGTACAACATCAATAATACTCCGTTGATTAACAATTTTTTCGACCGTATTCTTTCCAATAAAAGAAAAAAGAAGTGTATCTCCTACGGAAGCTTGCAATCTGAATTCACCGTTTTCATCGGTTATTGCTCCCTTTGAAGTTCCCTTAATCGAGATTGATACACCTGGCAGGCCAATTCCAACATCATCCTTTACGATACCTGAGATTGGTTTTTCTCCAAGTGGGGCTATTGTTTTCAGAACTTCCGGAGTCTTCACTTTTTCGTTCTCCGGACCAATTACCACCTGCCTGTCGAAAATACTATAGGTCAATCCAGTACCTTCAAGGATTTCCGATAAAATCTTGTCTATAGTAAGTTGTTTGGCTTTTACAGACACCTTCCGATCCAAATCAATTTGGCTGTCTCTATAGAAAATTATGAACTCACTTTGTTTCTCAATTTCGTTAAAAACTTGACGAATAGTTCCATTTTCGAAACGAAGCGAAAGTTTTGCACTTTGAGAATACGTTTGATTGGCCCAAACGCTCGCTATTCCTAAAAAGAAAAGAAATACGGTTAATTTCATAACTCTAAAAAAATGTGCATGGTAATCTCTGTCATGAGAGAAATGTGCACAATTGGTACATTTTTTCATAAATTTGTTGAAGTATTAGTTTGTACTATCGCTTATAGCGATGTTAATTTGAGTGAGAGCTTGCAGGTGTTAGGACCATCTGCAGGCTTTTTTCTTCAGATTGGTTTTTCGATCTTCAGAATATTATGATCTTTTCTCCATCCTCCTTTCTGTAATTTAATATGTTAGTTTTTTTAATGACATTAAGCACTTCTTCAGGGGTGGTTTTTAAATCCAGACTTCCGGAAAAAGTTTCTCCGACTAACTGTTTGTCTTCCAGCAAAATTGAAACGTTATAATAGCGGGAAAGTTTCTTTAGGATATTATCAAGTCTTTCATTTTTAAAAACATAATATCCATCGCGCCAGGATAAATAATCCATTGGGTCAACTTTTTGAACAGTGAAATTGCCACCATCGGGATTAAGAATAGCCATATCGCCCGGAAAGAGGACTCGATTTCCCTTCTGATTAAAAGTTTTTGTTGGATGCTCCAATTGGATTGTGCCGCTTTCCAGCACAGTATAGGAATATTTGTCGTCTGAATAAGCGCTTACGTTAAAGACGGTGCCGGTAACCCTTATGTCGAATGAAGAAGATTTGACAATAAATGGATTTTCAGAATTTTTAGTAACCTCAAAGATTCCCTCACCATCAATATAAACTTCTCTATTATCCGAGGCAAAAACAGCCGGATAAACCAGCTTCGAACCAGAGTTTAGCCAAACTTTTGTGCCTTCGGACAAGGTAATTTGCGCTCTTTTCCCGTAAGGAACATATATTGTATTAAAGCTAGGCTGTAAGGGCTCAATTTTTTGCTGGACTTTCCGATCAGAATCAATATTAATCTTTTCACCCTTCTTGTCATATTTTATCTCCGCATCCTTGGTCTGAATGAGGATTTCGTGACCTGTGTTTAAAACCAGCCGTGTTGTTGAGTCGTTTTTATTTTCTTTTAATGCATTCGCAAAATTAACGATGTCGGATGTGCGGTTCAGTTGAAAATATGTTACTCCACCCCAAACAGAAAATATCAAAATAGATGCAATAGATAACCATCGTAAGCTATTTTTTCTTCGGTTAATTTTTTTTGAAGAATTCTCTATCCTGATTTTTAGTTTTGCTTTTTCCGGAGAAGATAAACTGTTTTTAGGAATTCGTAAAAACGAATATATTTGTTTGGCGATAAGAATATCTTCATTGTTAATATCCTTTTCATGCTTAAATTGCTCTGGCGAGAAATCCTCTTCACTCAATATGTCTTCTAATTTTCTCAATGTATGCCTTTTTGATTTATAAAGGCAATTTGAGTGAAAACATAGACAAGAAAATCGATTTTTTTTAATTAAAACCGAAAATCGAAATTTGATTTGGAGAAGAATAGGTACAAGAGATTAATGGAAATTTTTGTTTCCGATATTTTTTCTCGCAAGGTTTTTAATGACCGGTATATGTTAGTTCTTGCTGATTCTATAGATATTCCGAGTATTTCAGCTATTTCGGAATAAGTCAGGTTTTGTTCAAATTTTAAAAACAAAGCCCTTTGTTGTTGACTCGTAAGTTGATTAACTGCACGGATCAAAAGATTAATATTTTCTTTTTGTATTTCAGAATTAATGAGGGTTTCTTCAAATGCCGGTGTTTGGTTTATCAGATCTGATTCCTCATCCATTTCCAGACTATGAAAGGAAGATTTCGATTGTTGTTTATAAATTTTGCGTCGTAATGATCTGAACAAGTAGAACTTAATGGAGTCAGTATCACCCAATCTATTCTTACGATCATATAGATCAAGGAAAAGATCATGAATGCAGTCTTTTACGAAATTTTCATCCTTTGAAAATTGAATTCCAAACCTAAAAAGTGAATCCACGTGTTCATCATACAATTGATAAAAGGCTATATTATCACCGCCTTTAAACCTTTTCCAAAGAAAATAGTCTTTATTCAGTTCTTTCTGCATAAAATATGACGAATTGAGAAAGAATTTTTGTTAATCTCTCACAAAGATAGAATTAATATGGTTGAAAATAAATTCTATATACTTCATCATAGCGCTATAATGAAATATATAGAATCGTGTATTTATAACCAAATGTGTTTTGTTATCTTAATGGTTTCTACACTATTAAGAACATAAAAAACACTGTTTTGACCAAGCTATCCGATAGGAAGCTGATTTAGACAATCAGATTAGGACGCGAATACAGAGGATTCGATGGCGGTAAACTGATCAAACGACACATAGGCCATATCAAAACCAGATGTGATGGACTTGTTGTTGTCGTTTTTATAAAATTAGTAAAAATGCATGACTGCAGAGGTGCAGGTGAACTAATTGACCTGTAAGAGGATAGTTTCAGGATTAAAAAAACTCGCTGAATTGGTTTTTTTTAAGGTCGAAAATCAGGAATAACCGAAGTATATAAAGCAAGTCAGGGCTTCACTTCGAGTGAAACCCTGACAGTAATTGATTATTTCAGGAGATATTAAAACTTGCCAAATTTCAGGATGAGCCCGATGTTGGTGCCTTCCATAATATCGGGATTGACATTGTCCATTTCAATTTTCGATGTGAACCGGTATCCCAGCGAACCGGCCAGCCGCATGTGACGGGTCAGGTTAAATTCGAGTTCTACGGCAGGCTCAAAAACCAGGTAAACGTCGTGCTTATTGTCGTCGAAAACCAAGTTGTCCCAGTAGCTTCGGTCCTCGATATACGAAATGCCCCCAACACCAAATAAAACCGGAACTGAAATGTGAACCGGAAGCCTTGGCGCCAGAATCGGTTCGAGATAAATACCTCCGTAACCACCGGCCAGGTTGTTGTTTAAATCGCCGTTCTGAAGGCTGTGATAGTTGATATCGTTGATAAAACCGCAGCCGCCGAGTCCGATGGCGAACGAATGGTCGATGATCCAGGCGCCTCGGGCGCCCATCAGGAATGCATCTTTCCCGTCGATTTGCGAATAACTGAACGAAAGTGCGCCGTATCCGCCGTTTTTCCGATCTTTTTTAAAGATGGTCGAAATTTCATCATTGTCTGTGTATTCCTGGGCTCCGGACAATAGAAAGCCAAACCCCAAAAGAATCAGGAGTGCTAATTTTTTCATTTTTAACTGTTTAATTGTTTTCTGTTTTTTGTAATCTGTAAATTACCCCATTCCAAACTCTTCCCCAAACAGGGATGGGAGTTTCGATGCTGAAAGTTCTGAACGCATGGGCTTTAAAACTCACATTCTGTATGAATTTGCAGAACCAAAAGTTCTCCGTCTGGGGGATTAGGGAGCAGTTTTCTCAAAAAGTATATTTCACTGTAAAGGCAAAATCGAAAGGCTGAAGCTGGAAGAAGTTTCGGCCGAACAAATTGAAGTACGGTTTTACCTCGATACCTACCACCAGCGGAATTTCAGGAATGGTATATTCAACAGCAGCCAAACCATCGAGCCCGGCAATCGGACCGCTTCGCCTGCGGTAGCTGTAATCGTAAGGGTAAGTGTCGTAGTAGTCGTAAACTTTCCAGCTTTCGAAGCCAGCATGTGCGCCAAATCCGTAAATGAACGAAATAGGTTCGCCAATATCGAAGGCATCCTGAACGTGATATTCTTTCATTCCGGTAAGTTGAAGACCCTGCTTTCTGGTTGATAACAACACTTTATACGAGGTTAAATCGTCGGAAAAAACACGGTATTCAAATCCTGAAGAAAGACCACCGCGAATACCGACAGCTTTTTGAGGACCTTGTGAAAAACCTGTTGGAGCGAGAAAAAGCAGGCTGATCAGAAATAAAAGTTGTTTCATGTGAACGAAGTATTTTACTTGAATTGTTTTAGTGAATTTGTGTTATGAAATGTGATTCAAACCTGACTCCAGGATTGGCATTTAGTTTCTATTGACAACTGAACCAGAGCCGGAAATGCTTGTGTGAATTTCAGGATAATTGACGTAATAAATCCTTCCGCTTCCTGAAATTGTTGCATTGATGGTTTCGCTGGCATTTACATACATATCGCCTGAACCTGATACAGCAGCCTTGCAGTTTTTCTGTTCCAGGTTGTACGATTTTATTTTCCCTGAACCGCTGATCACAAATTCACTGTCGTCGGCATCGCCTTCCATGTAAATGGTTCCGGAGCCCGAAACATTGGCTTTTACACTGCCGGTACTGATTTTAGTATCAATGTCGCCCGAACCCGAGACCGTGATTTTAAAATTGTCGCTGATAAAACTTCCGGTTTTTATGAAACCCGAACCACTAATCGAAAGTCCGTTCAGAACCGGTGTTGTAATGCTAATCTCGATGGGCTCGTTTTGCCGCAGCGAATGGATACCGCGTGTCCTGATCTTCAGGGTTTGGCCAACCACATCGGTTTCGATGTACGACAACAGGTTCGATTCGGCGCTTACTTCAACCGAATAGGTACTTCCGGGTAAAACTGTCACGCGGAAATCGCCGCTTGACGCAACATCATCGAATCCTTCGGCTGATCGGATTTCCGTCTTAACGATACCGTTTCCTTCAATAAAAATTTCGTCGACACACGAACTTGAGCCGATCAAAAGCAGCACTATTGCCGCAGGTAATGTAAATTTGTTTGTTTTCATGGCTTTGAGATTTGTTTCTGTTTTCATTCTTGTTTTCGATTGTATTGTTTTCTGTTTTCGTTTCTGAGGATATCCCTCGTTGTTATTTTCTGTTTTCAGTTTTTATAGACATTGTTTTTTATTTTCGGTTGCAGCTCACTCGAAAAAAAATTAAAATTTTTTAATAAGCCTGAAGTATTTTCAGCTATTAATACGCCAGCACATTGGTTTCTCCGCCTACTGCGTTGATGATGAGTTGATCGTCTTTCATTTTTTTGCCGAAATAGCCCGAATGCCTGATCTTATTTTCCTTCGAATCGAGCACTTCATTTTCTTCTTCCTTCAGTTCGCGGCCCAGTTTCAGATCGGTTTTTGCCTCGGTTATTTCGTAATTAAATTTTGCTTCAGGACTGAAATACAGATTGATATCGGCCGAGCGCGCTTCAAGGTAAATGTTGGTGAACGCGTCGTCAATTTTTTCCATTTCCAGCCCACCGTAATTTAGTTTCACGTTGGCTTTGTCTTTCAGTTCCGAAACCCTGAACTGGCTAAAGTTTCCGGAAGCATTGAGTTTATTGGCTATCCTTATTCTGAATTTGTCCCTTCGCGAATCAATGTTCAGTTCTTCGGAATTCAAAATTTCGATGGTCGACGATTTGCTGTCGAACTGCACCGAACCCGAATTCCTGAGCTCAATATCGCTGTAATTGCTGGTGATCCGCGCGGTTGGCAGGTTCTCAACAGTGGCATCGGCAAAGCTTAAATTAAGTTGGGCATGCCTGGTAAGTTCACCGGCGCGAAGTTTTCCGTTGCTCAAAATAATTTGCGTTTCGCCGTGGTAGTCGTCCATAATTATGTCGCCAAACTTGTTTTCGAGCCGCAGTTCGTGGTTGTCGGGCAGCCAAACATCCAGATCAATCTTAATGCTTCCGCCGGTTTGCAAAATAGTTTCCTTAAACTTGAGCAACTCGCTTTCAATCTGGCTACGGTTTTTATCCACCTGCGTTTTCACAATCAGGTAGTGCTGACTGTTGCTCATGTCGAAATCCAGATTGTCGAGTTTTTGTTCAGGCTTAATCGGTTTCTTCGCGTTAATTTCCATTTTAAACCTGATCACCACCGAATCTTTCTTCCAGGTATTCAGCTCAATTTTCCCGTATTTATTGGTCAGGTCGATTCGTGTTTCAGGCTGAATTTTGAATCGTTTGACAAACTCGCGTGATTCGGAAAACTGGGCAAACACCATTGTTCCAGTCAAAATCATCAAGCCGGAAATGCAGAGCCGAATGCAGGTTTTACGCAATACTATATTCATAACCTTTTGGTTAACAGTTTATTTGTTTCAGAATGTCGTCGACCAGTTTCATCCGGTTCCGGTTGTTTTCAATCATGGCCTCAATCACTTCTTTGTTCGAAATATTGTCTTTCAGGTCATTCTTTAGCGATAAATACATCATTTCAAGTTCGTTCAAATCTCCTTCAATTTCCAGTTTAAGTTCCGGATGAACTTTGTAGCATTTTTGTATTTCGACCAGTTTCCCTGAAACTTCCTGTGCGTAGAAAGCTTCAGCTTCAATCAGTTCCCGAACTTCAGGATCGCCCTGAACAGCTTTGACCGTTCGCTTCAGTTCAATCAGTCTGACTTCGTAAACTATTGCCGGAATTAGTGATAGAATGACAGCAATGGCCGCCACTTTCAGCCAAATATTTTTCCTGATTTTCTGTTTTGGCTGTATGTTCAGCCTGTTGCTGATGTCGTTCCAAACTTTGTCGGATGGTTCCATCTGATCAAATTCATGCCTGTTTTCATTTACAAACGATTCCAATCTGTCTGATTTCATATCTCCTGTGATTTTGTTTGTTTCAATATTTCATAAACTTTCCGTTTGGCGCGCATAAATTGTGTTTTCGAAGTTGACTCGGTAATGTTCAGAATTTGTGAAATTTCGCCGTGGTCGTACCCTTCGAGCAGGTAAAGCGAAAAAACGATACGTCCACCCTCCGGAAGCTGGTTCATGGCATCGATAACATGCTTCGTGGTAAACAGCGCTTCTTCCGGTTCCTCATCTGCCATTTCAAAGCGGCTCATTTCGTCGAAGTATCTTAAATCAGCTTTGCGCTTGTTCAGTGCGTTGATGCAGGTATGCACGGTTATGGTTTTCAACCAGGTTCCAAAACTGCTTTCGCTTCGGAAAGTTTCGAGTTTCTGGAAAGCCTGAACAAATGCCTCCTGCAACATATCCTCAGCATCCTCGCGGCTGTTCATCATGCGGTAACACACGTTGAACATCGCTTTGGAATACAACTGATAAAGCTGATAGCGGGCTTTATTACTGCCATGAATGCTATCTTTAATCAAATCCTGATGTATGAATGCCGACTGAGCCAAATTCGTTAGATTTCAAATTCAATGACAAAGGTTTCGGACAAGGGTTGCAATTGCTGTTTCTTTTTTTTGCTTATTTAACCTTTTTCGGAGCAAATTTGGATATTTTTGCCTGAAGAAAACAGATTGAAGCGCCTTTGCTTCTTCAAATATAAACCGATAAAACCATATTTTATGATGTCGAACCGTCGAAAGTTTATACAAACAAGCGCCTTAGCCGGAGCCGGAATTCTGGCCGCCGGAAAAACGAAAGTTCTCGGAACTAATCTTTTTCCTGCCTACGAAAGTAACCGACCTGTATTGGCCAAACGAAATTTCGTGAGCGATTCCGTTGAAAAAACCATTGCCACAGTAAAAGCCTCCATATCAAATCCTGAATTAGGCTGGCTCTTCGAAAACTGTTTCCCAAACACCTTGGATACCACAGTTGATTTTGAAATAATTGATGGCAAACCTGATACTTATGTTATAACCGGCGATATCGATGCCATGTGGCTGCGCGACAGTACTGCCCAGATCTGGCCTTATTTGCCGCTGGTGAAGGAGGATAAAAAACTGGGTGAACTGGTGAAAGGTGTCATTAACAGGCAAACCAAATGCATTTTGCTCGATCCGTATGCCAACGCGTTTTACAAAGATTTTACTAAAGAAAGCGAGTGGAAAAATGACCTGACTAAAATGAAACCGGGAATTCACGAACGAAAATGGGAAATCGATAGTTTGTGTTACCCTGTTCGGCTGGCGCATGGTTACTGGAAATTGACCGGTGATCTCAGCGTGTTCGACAGCAAATGGAAAGAAGCTATGAAACTGGTGCTGCAAACCTTCCGCGAACAACAACGCTGGCACGACAAGGGGCCGTATAGTTTTCAGCGTACAACAGCCTGGGCCACCGATGGAGTTCCGTTGAGCGGTTACGGCTACCCGGTAAAACCTTGCGGACTGATTGTTTCGACTTTCCGCCCGAGCGACGACTGTACCTTGTTTCCATACCTCATTCCGAGCAATATGTTTGCCATTGAAGTGCTGGGTTATCTTCAGGAAATGTTTTCTACTCCTGAATTGAAAGACGATGCAGTGGTTGCCAAAGCAAAAGAACTTCAGGAACAGGTAAAAAAGGGACTTCAGGAATACGGAATTTTCGAACATCCGACATTTGGCGAAATCATTGCTTTTGAAGTGAATGGGTTCGGAAGTTTCCACCTGATGGACGATGCCAATGTGCCGTCTTTACTGTCGTTGCCATATCTTGGCACCATTGAACCTGACAGTAAGTTATACCTGAATACCCGGAAAGTTGTGTTGTCGGAAAACAATCCGTTTTTCTACAAGGGAAAAGCAGGCGAGGGGGTTGGCGGCCCTCACACTGGCGCCGATACGATATGGCCGATGAGCATTATTTTAAGAGCCATCACCAGTATCGACGATGCCGAAATTAAACATTGCATTGACATGTTACTGAAAACGCATGCCGGAACTGGTTTTATGCACGAATCATTCCAGAAAGACGATGCCACGAAATTTACCCGCAAATGGTTTGCCTGGGCCAATACGCTCTTTGGCGAAATGATTTTGAAAGTGTACCACGAACGCCCGCATTTATTGAAAGGATAGAAAAAGCTGACAGCGACGGGGTGACTCCTAATACTGACGGGGTGACTCCCAGTCACCCCGTCAGTATTTTTGCGACTTGCGAAGCCTGAAACCAAAAGTATTTTGTAAATTAGTTTATTATGTACTAATTTACAGTACTTCTTATGATTTTCGAATCCGGGAACTTATACCACATCTACAATCAAGGAAATAATCGGCAGAGAATTTTCTATTTACGGGATAATTACCTTTTTTTCCTGAATAAGCTAAAAAGGCACGTTTTACCTTATTCGGATATTTTGGCCTGGTGCCTGATGCCCAATCATTTTCATTTATTGGTGTATGTGAAACAGGTTTACATCCCTGCAATCAGTTACAGGGTGGCTGCAAATACTTACGGGGTGACTTGAAGTCACCCCGTAAGTTCATCGAGAGAAGTCTCTTTGAATGAAAATATCGGGATTATGCTTCGGTCATATACGCGGGCGGTAAACAAACAGGAACAGAGGGTCGGAGCATTATTTCGGGAAGAAACGAAGGCTGAATGTCTCACATCCATAGATGGAATAACTCCTTCTTTTTATGATACTCCTTCAGGTACACTGATTAATATTTTTGATCCGGAAAAGGAATATTCCCAGCTCTGTTTCGACTATATTCATTTCAATCCTGTTTCGGCAAGACTGACTTCAACTCCGGAAGATTGGGAATTTTCATCTTTCCGCGATTACTGCGACATGCGCGATGGACGTTTGATTAACCGGGAAAGGGCGGCTGAGGTTGGTTTTATTTCAATGATTGATAAAATCTGAATTTGATTCTTTGTTTTCCTTTCGCGTCTTTGCGACTTTGTGGCCAATTAGAAACTACAATTCACAGGTAATTAAAGCTTAAACATCTCTCCCCACAAAATTTTGTATTGGTCGGAGTACTGTTTTACGATGTCGTAATTGGTGGTAATCAGAAGATTCTCCTGGTTGTGTTTCGAGGCCGAATAGGTCCAGTTGAAACTTCCGGTAAACACAATCCGCGAATCAATGATTCCGAATTTGTGGTGCATGTGGTAGCGCGAATGATCAGTCATGACAGGAATTCCAGCTTTTTTTAGATCCTTAATCCTCGAACCATGATCGTATAATTTTTCGTCATCAGTAATAATCCTGACATTCACACCTCGTTTGTGACTCAGTTCAATATCGCCTGCCAACCGGTCGTCGGTAATCGTAAATACACAAATGTCGAGGGTTTGTTTAGCCTGATTTAGCAAATCAGAAATTGATTCCAGGATGTCGGTTCCCGGGCTGAAAAGCACGCGATGCATACTAAATTTATATTCGCCGATTAAATCGAAGCAATTCTGTAGCCAAAACAGTGCCTGCTGTCCGTTGTTGGTTTGCTCCAGTTTGCGTGCTTCGTTGAAAAGTCGGTAACGCAGGTCTCCAATTTCCTCGCGGCTAAGCGCATTGATCAGGTCTGCAATTTCCTGCTTCGTCCCATTCGAAAAAGGTTTCCCGAAATTTTCGGTCAGGTATTGTGTAATTTTATCCATAAACAAAGTTCCAAATTTCAGGTTTCACGCGCAAACACAACGATGAACATTCAACTTTATACGCTTGGCGTGATTTAATGGAAGAACAGATAGGCCATTGAGATGGCAGCAACAATTCCAACAAAATCGGCAATTAGTCCACAGGTGAGTGCATAGCGTGTATTTTTAATTCCAACCGATCCAAAATAGACGGCCAGAATATAAAAAGTTGTGTCAGCCGATCCCTGAATGGTTGAAGCCACACGGCCTGCAAACGAATCAGCACCATACGTTTTCATTACATCAACCATCATTCCGCGAGCCCCGCTCCCACTTAAAGGTTTCATTAGCGCTGTTGGCAAGGCAGCAATAAAATCAGTGTTTATTCCCATTTTCTGAAATCCCCAGCTCACTCCGGAAATAAACCATTCCAATGCTCCCGAAGTCCTGAAAACACCAATAGCAACCAAAATAGAAATCAGGTATGGTATAATCATTACGGCAGTTGTAAACCCATCCTTTGCCCCTTCAATAAAAGCCTCATAAACATTTACTTTTTTTCTGAAAGCCAGAAATATAAAGACAATGATAATTGAAAAAATAAAGAAGTTGCTGGCCACGCTTGAGATAGTTTGAATTTGGTCCTTCGGTAATCCTGAAAAATACCAGATTATTCCGGCAATAATGACAGTTAATCCACCCAGGTAAGAAAGGATGGTTTTGTCGAGCAAATTGATTTTTTGGTGCCAGGCCACAGCCATTAACCCAGCTAAGGTGGAAAAGAATGTGGCCAAAAGTATCGGGATAAAAATATCGGAAGGATTGGCAGCGCCCAACTGAGCGCGATATACCATAATACTGATGGGAATGATTGTTAATCCGGAGGCATTTAAAACTAAAAACATGATTTGCGCATCGGAAGCTGTATCCGGATTCGGATTCGATTCCTGCATTTCCCGCATGGCTTTCAGTCCCATCGGAGTCGCCGCATTGTCGAGATTCAGCATGTTTGCTGCAATATTCATAACAATTGAACCGTACGCCGGATGATCTTTCCCAAGCGAAGGGAACAGTTTATTGAAAAATGGACCAACCAACCGCGAAAAAATCCGGACTACTCCCCCCTTTTCTCCAATTTTCATAATCCCCATCCACAAAGTTAAAACCCCGGTTAAACCTATTGAAATTTCAAAACCGGTTTTCGCCATATCGAAGGTGGAGTTCATCATTTCAGGAAAAACTGAAGTATCTCCAAGAAAAATTAATTTAACGAGTCCGATGATAAAAGCTGCTACGAAGAAAAAAATCCAGATATAATTTAGTGCCATTTAAATAATTTGATGATATGAAAATTCGATGAATTGAAAATTTATTACATCGAAATTGAACTTTACAAACATTCAAAATTTAAACACCCAAATGATACAACCAATCAGTTGTCAGCTCAGATGCTTGTATGGTTTTCGGACTAAATATAAATAAAAAAAGCGGCTGCTCCATATCACAATGAAACAGCCGCAAGTATTTAATAAGCGAAAAGATTAATAGCCAGTGTTCTGGGTTAGAGAAGAAACTCCGTTCACTTTTGATAAGTCAATCTGGATTTGAGGAATCGGCCAGATTTCATTGGTTCCGGCTTTGAAAGTCCGGCCACTCAGGTACGACTGACGTGCTCCTTCTGTAGTCAGGTAGTTTTGCATGGTTTCGGCAACAATGCCCCAACGTACCAAATCGAAGAAACGACTTCCTTCCATACCAAATTCCAATCTTTCTTCCAGCCGGATTGCCTGTTTGGCTTCGTCAGCGCTTGCAAACGATACGTATGGTTCAACCTTGTAATTTGCCGCAGGGGCTCCATCTGCTAAAGAAACAACCGTACTTCCTTTTGCCCTGTTACGAATCATGTTGACATATTTAAGCGCATTGGGCATATCACTTTCTTCGGCTGCACATTCGGCACGCCACAATAAAACATGAGCCAGGCGAATGAACCGGAAGTTATTGGCATTTACACCAGTAGCCCAACCTGTTTGAGTTGCTTTTGATTTTTCTGAAGCTTTGTACAGACTCTTCTTAAACAAGAAGGGACCACCATTACTGGGGTCACGAACCCAGGAATTGTCGGTTGGCTGAATTCCCCAATCCAAAAATGGAATTCCGGGACGGCCAATACTATGATCCAAACGCGGATCAACCGTTCCGGCATATTCAGCGCCACCAACTTCCTGGCCTGCAGTATTCCAGTTTTCAAAATCGGGCAACCCTGTAGCTGCCACCACTTTAAAGGCATTGGCAAAATTTCGCGAAGCCTGATAAAATCCGCAACAGGTTGACGGACCGGATGAAGGAAAATTCAGTGCATCACCCCATCCGCCATTTAAAGAACCGTCGGTACCATCGTTCACAGCATACTGAACTTCAAGAATAGATTCGGAATTGTTTTGGGAGACAATCATGTAATTATCCTGGTAATTGGGCATCAGTGTGTATCCTCCGTTATCAATGATATCCTGGAGCAAAGGTTTGGCTTCAGCATACTTTTTCTGGAACAAGTAAACTTTAGCCAGATAAGCTTTAGCTGCCCAAACTGTAATTCTGGCTTTCTCTGTTTCACGATTTTTCAGGTTTGGAATCGCTGTGGTTAAATCAGCTTCAATTTCAGCAAACAACAATTTGTCGTTCTTAACTGTTTCAGGAGCTTCCGTATTCTCATCAACGAAAGGTACTTTTCCGAAAACCCGGGTAAGTTCGAAGTAGAAATGAGCACGAAGAACCCTAGTCTGCGCTTCAAACCACGCTTTTTTATCAGCGCTTACCTGTTCTTCTGTTACAGTACTTGTTACTTTAAGAATTTCGTTGCAACGTGAAATCCCTTCATACATAAAACGCCATTTTGAGTCACAATATTCGTTGGTAGGTGTAACACCAAACCGTTCAATATCATTGATAGTCTGTTGATCTGAAGGTTCTGATCCCTTATACGCATCATCTGATGCCACTGAACCCCAAACCCAGTTGGTTATAGATCCGCCCCACTGGTTAAATGCCCAATCGTTGTTGTAATGGCCGTCAAGCATTGAATATGCGCCTATCAACAAGGCATTTACCCCATTTTCACTGTAAAAAGTATTAATGGAATTGGCTGCTTTCGGTTTAGTATCTAACCACTCTTCGGAGCATGAAAACATGAAACCCGTTAATACAACTAAGCTGAATATTACTATTTTTTTCATCTTAAATTGATTTAAATGTTGAAACAAAATTATAATGACAGGTTAAGACCAAACATGATTGTTTGTGAGGTAGGATAAATACCCATATCCAAACCATTGTGCTGATCATTGGTGCTACGAATTTCCGGATCCAATCCGCTGTAAGGAGTAATTGTAAACAGGTTGGTAGCCTGAACATAAAGTCTCAAACTGCTGATTTTCATTCTTGAAACGATATCTTTTGGCAATGTATAACCAATTTGCAGGTTTTTCATCCGGAAATATGATCCGCTTTCAACAAAGCTACTGTTTGGCAACTGACTGTCGGTATCTCCTGTTTCAGCAATTGGAAGTGTAATTTTCGCACCGCTTGCATATCTTTCAGGCGTCCATGATTCATTCAAACGCTGCGGGCTGCGGTTACCTGTAAACTGATAATAATCAGTCCAGCGACTTACATAGTTAATCAGGTCGTTGCCATAAGAGCCCTGGAAGAACAAGCTTATGTCGAAGTTTTTATACTGAGCATCAATGTTTAAACCATAAGTTAAATCAGGATGCGGGCTTCCGATAATCACGCGGTCATCAGGAGTTATTATGCCATCAGCTTTATCTGCAACACCATCATTATTGGTATCAATAGTAAGCTGATCTTTGTATTTATTACGACCGGGTGCATTGTATTCGCCAAATGCAGGATAAGAATTTGCTTCTTCCCACGAATTAAAGTAACCGATCACTTCGTATCCATAGAAAGATGAAATTGGTGCACCGGCTTTCGAGACTGTATAGATGTTACCACGTTCGGTTTCTCCCCAAAGCTCTTCCTTTTCATTGTCATTCAACTTAATCACATTATTCTTGTAATGCGAAGCATTTGCCCTGACGGTATATTTGAAATCTCTTGAAATTTCGCCATGATAAGTAAGCATCAGGTCAATCCCCTTGTTTTCCATTTCACCAATATTTACAGAAGGACGCAGTGCATTGCCATAAACAGCAGGCAACTGAACCTCATAAAGCATATCCGATGTTTTACGGGAATACAGATCAAGGTTTGCCTCCAGTTTATTGCCAAGCATGGTCATATCCAAACCTAAGTTCATAGTGGTAGTGGTCTCCCATTTTCCATCTATATTACTCAACTGATTGGTATAAAAACCTGAATTTAAGGCAGTATCATCGCCTGTCATAGGATAATAGGATTGGCTTAATCCGGTGGTTAAAGTGCCCCAATAATTATAATTATTTACCCGGTCGTTACCATTTTGTCCCCAACCCAGTCGAACTTTCATGTCGTCTAGCCAGTTCTTTGTGTCAGCCATAAATTTTTCTTCTGAAATTCTCCACCCAACTGAAGCTGCTGGGAAAGTTCCCCAACGGGTATCTGCATGAAAACGTGATGAAGCATCGCGACGAATTACACCTTCAAAAAGATATTTGCCCATGTAGTTGTAATTCGCTCTTCCGAAATAAGAGAAACTCTTCCATTCGCTGGCAGTGCCTGAATTAGCTAGACTGGCAGTACCCACGTTCAGATAACGATAATCAATATCTTCAGAAAAAAATGAAGCACGTCCGGCGGTAAATTCTTCCCAGAGGTTGTCAATTGATTCCGATCCGACCAGAATATCTATTGAATGGACACTATTCAACACTTTTTTATAGTTCAACGTATTCGCCCAGTTCCATTGCATGGTATACGCATGTCCTTCATCCAGGCGGTTGGTCGATTTGGCTTCAAAGAATTCGATATCGCGGATCGTAAAAGTCTTCCAACGTCCATTGTTCAGGTCAACACCCAATAACGATTTGAATGAAAGATCTTTTGTAAAATCAATCTTCACATAAGCATTGCCAAGCACACGAAGATCTGTTCCCCAATTGTCTTTGTTTCGGGTAGCAATAGCAACAGGATTGGCTCCATTACCCAAATTATCACCTTTTGTACCGGCAAAATTACCTGCTATATCATAAACCGGAACGATTGGCTGCATACGGTAGGCCTCTGATACCACATTGCCTTCGTCGTTATTATCACCAACTCCACCGGAACGTTTGGTGTAAGCAACACCCAATGATTGTCCTAATGAAAGCCAGTTGGTCAATTTCGCATCAGAATTTGCGTGCATGGAAAACCGTTCAAATCCGGAGTGGATTACAACACCTTTCTGATTAAGATATCCCAAACTGAAAGCGTAATTGCTGTTATCGGTTCCACCAGTGATTGAGGTATTGTATTCCTGAATTGGTGCCGGGTCAAAAATTTCATCGTACCAGTTGGTACCTTGTTTATTGGCTTTGGTAATTAAGTTAAAATCAGATCCGTCATCATCACGGGCATCATACAAAGCGGGATTAGTACGTGGGTCGCCTTCCATGGCTGCTGTTGGTATTATATAATCAGGAATGGTAACATTTCCGCCTGAATCGAAAATATATTGTTTCTGCCAGGGCACTAAATCGGTTGCATTTGGCTTCAGAAATTTATCGTTTTGAAATTCGAGCCAAACCAGTTCACCATATTGTTTGGTATTTAGCAGGTCAAGCTGGTTTGTCGTACGCTGAATTCCGAAACGGGCATCGAAAGTTAATTTAGCGGCTCCCTTTTTACCACGATTGGTCGTGATAATAATTACGCCATTGGCTGCCCTTGCTCCATAAATTGCAGAAGATGAAGCATCCTTCAAAACGGTCATCGATTCAATATCGTTTGGATTCATGCGGCTTAAGCCACTTTCGGTGGGCACGCCATCAATAATGTATAACGGTGAGTTGTTGTTGATTGTACCAAAACCGCGAACCCGGACAGTAGCATCACCACCGGGAGAGTTATCGTTCACTACGGTTACACCGGCAACACGACCTTGCAGACGTGCAGCCGCATTGGCTGTCGGAATAGCTTTTATGTCCTCAGCATTAACAGTTGAAACAGCTCCGGTTACAGACTTTTTCTGTTGGGTACCATAGCCTACAACTACAACTTCATCCACACCAATAACATCTGATGCCAATGTGATATTAAATTTGGTCTGATTTCCAATGGTAATTTCCTGAGTCTTCATACCAATGTATGAAACACTTAGAATGGCTGCATCGACAGGAGCAGCAAACGAAAATTTACCATCCATATCGGTAATGGTTCCATTTGTTGTTCCCTTTACAACTACTGTAACTCCGGGAATTGGCGCACCATCTTCACCGACGACTGTTCCGGTAAGGTTTTTGTCTTGCGCATACGAGGTAAATGCCAGTAAACAGGAGATAAACAGAGTTGCTGTCATTCGCCAGATACCTTTTAATTTACTTTTTTTCATAAATTTTAATGTTTAGTTTGTGATAAAAACTTGATTAGAAAT
This sequence comes from Prolixibacteraceae bacterium, assembly GCA_041652995.1. GTDB lineage: Bacteria > Bacteroidota > Bacteroidia > Bacteroidales > Prolixibacteraceae > Aquipluma. The sequence goes on along the minus strand of JBAZGO010000055.1, from coordinate 21,071 downwards.
AATTTAATTAAAGAAAAGTCAGATCATTGACTTTAGGATTCCTTAATTCCGAATACTACATAGGCAATTAGTTTATATGATTAACTATAAATTCATACATAAATCTCCTCTGAGATTAAGAAAACTAAATGCAACCAACTAAACATGAAACAATAGCCGAAAAGGCCGGAATATTTTGAAATAGAGCAGACCTGTTGTATATGAAGTAAATAAATACAAAAAAGTCTGATCATTAAAATAACCAGGTTCTTCGATCTTGTTTGTGGTTCGCATGTGTGTTAATTCAGTTTTTGCGTGATTGAATTAACGTTACTAAGCTAAAGCAAATGTTTAAAAATCGCTAATGTTAATATGTGTTAAAAAAAACATAGGTCCGACTAGTAGAATTTTTCCATCGAAATCAAGTTTTTCTCCAAAACAGTTTTATCCAAAAAATAATTTATTATGCACTAAAAATCAAAAACTTACAAAATAGACGATCTAAAAACATACGTTTATTTGCATAGGCAATCCCATTGAATATCTTAAATTCTGTCATTCAGAAAATTAAATTCACACAATTTTCTTCACTCGTTTCAACTAACTTAATTTTATATTCAAAAAAAAGGACAGCAGTAAATGCCGTCCTTCAATTAATTATAAAAGTTTAAGACTATGTATCATCCCAAAGCCTGAATAACATTCAGGAAAAATCAATTCCAGACAAACACAGAATCTATTTAACCGAATTTGAAAATTTCAATTCACCACCTCTGCGAATATCTTCGTGCTTCAGGACAAATGGAATTTCTTTTCCGTTTAATTCAACGTGATTAAATGTTTTGTAGGTATCCTCATTATTTATAGAAATCCTGAATTTGCCTCCCGGATAATATTTCGGGTTCAGGTTTAGTTCAACTTCAGAAAAAATGGGAGAAGAAACCTGGTATTCGCCAGATCCCGGAGAAACCGGATAAAAACCCATAGCCGAAAATATGTACCAGGCCGACATTTGTCCTGAATCGTCGTTGCCGGGAATGCCACCATCGTAGTTCGTGTATTCGGTTGCCAGAATATTTTTGACGATTTTCTGAGTTTTTACATAATCGCCCAGGTAATTGTATAAATATGGAATGTGGTGGCACGGTTCGTTCGAATGCCAATATTCGCCGGAGTCAAAAAGTTCGTCGAGTTTTTCGCGTACCTGATTTTTATCGCCAATCAGATCAAATAATCCGGGAATATCCTGTGGAACATACCAAAGATGCTGCATCGGAGTACCTTCAGTGAGATAAGAAGCCCTTGCATTTGGATTGTAACCTGAGGCCCAGGTTCCGTCAATATGCCGACCATTCATGCTTTTGGTCTCATCGTCGAAAACGAGCTGATAATTCTTACCACGTTTGGCCAGAGTTTGGGCGTCTTCAGTCTTTCCATATTTTTCGGCCACTTTCGAAAGCACTGCATCTACCATGGAATATTCCAGAGTTCGCGAGGTCTGTTCATTTTTATGAAAAGCTTCTTTTACGCTGTCTTCAAGCGGAATGTAACCATATTCCAGATACGATTTTAAAGCCCGGCGCCCTTTCCCGTTTTTGTAATCCTCACCTTCCGAAATTTCAAATGCATTTTTTCGCATATACGGATAGGCTTTGTCGATATTTATATCGAACCCTTTCAGGTAGGCATCGCCCAATGCAGTGTTGGCATGATCACCAACCATAGCCGATGTGTAACTGTTCCACAACGGAAAAATCGGCAACCAGCCTCCTTGTTCAGCCTTCAGCACCAAAGATTTCATCATGTCTTCATATTTATCAGGAGCAATGAGGCTCACCAGCGGAAGTTGCGCGCGATGTGTGTCCCACAACGAAAAATCGTCGTAATACACATGACCTGCCTCAATTTTCTGAATGGATTTATTTCCATCGAACGAAGGATACGATCCGTCCACATCGCTGAACGTGCGCGGGTACAACATCGAGTGGTACATCGCCGTATAGAACTTTTCGTAATCTTCGGCTTTACCACCTTTTAATTGAATTGTTGAAAGTGATTTGTTCCAGATTTCTTCAGTTTCCGCTTTCGTCTTTTCAAAATCCCAGTGAGGAATTTCCGCATCAAGATTGGCACGGGCTTCTTCGATACTGGTAAAGGAAGTTCCGACTTTAGCCAATATGATATCATTTATTTGGGTAGTAAAGGTTGCATAAGCGCCAATCTCAGGTTTTCCGGAAATTTCTGTCTGCTGTTTGTAATCTTCCATCTGGAAATAGCATCCAAAATTATCAAGTGGACGGTCAAAGCGGACTACAAAATAACCATTGAAACCAGCAGGTTGCCCCCACCCCTGGTAGATTCTGTGAATCGGATTATATCCGTAAATTTCCCTTTTCCCGGGATCAATTTTTATGTATCCCTGCCCCTCATCACTGTTTGGCATGATAAGGATTGATGCCTTTTCTTCCCTCAGATAAGAAAACTTAAAAAATCCTGAACGAGCAGTACCTGTCATTTCTGCAAGAATCATATATTTTTCCAGAAAACTTGAATAATAAGCAGGTGTTGAAATTTCGGTTTCGTGTTTATAATTGGATGACCGTTCTGATGGCATAGTTTTCAAATAACCTGTTATCGGCATAATCGTAAAACTTCCGTAATCCTGAACACAGGATCCTCCCAACCAATGAGTTCCACGAAACCCGTGAATATTGGTACCGCCATAATAGTAGGGCGAAACGCATTTATTTTCAGTTTCACGGGTTTGAGGCGTCCATTGTGTCATGCCAAAAGGAGTTGAAACAGCCGGAATATCCTGACCCCAGGCTTCAGAACCCTGATTGTGCTTCACTGCATTTGGCCCCGTTGACGGCCCGGTTCCAATTAAAGGATTTACATACTGGATCAGATTAACTGTTTTTTCCTTACATCCTGAAAACAAAAGAAATACTGCCAGAGCAATTGACAGATACGATTTGGTTGAAGTCATGATAATTTGTTTAGAGTTTTCTGCACCACCTGCTATTTCAGGAATGCACTTGTTTGCGTGGCTTTAAAAATAATGGTTTTCTTTTATCCAGATCTGAAAAAATCAAAAAAAATAATTCCTGAACTTTTCTCATTAATAAACAATCAGGAATTAAAGGCTGGAATATTTATGAATTTCAATGAATCAAATTACTGACATCATCACCAAATTATTACAAATAAAATAGGGTGAAAATTGGTTTTTCAGCACCAACTTTCACCCCACAAGCAAAGTAATATTTTATCCTTATTTAATTACAATCGGACTACTTAACAAGTCAGCTTCCGAAGAAATGTAAGCTTTGAAATTATCCATGCTTTTCCATTTTTCGTTTTCAAGGCCCCAAACGGCAAGGAAATAATGGCGCGCAGGAGAATCAGCGTTGATTTTTTGAGCTACGTAATAGGTTTGTGAAATAACATTACTGAATTGCTTTTCGACAACGGTTTGGTATCCCAGTTTGTAGTAATCAATATTTGTTGTACGTGCCACTTTAGTCACCTCGTCTTTTTTCATCATAACGGCCATTCCGAGTTCGTCGTTATTTAGCGACTGTTTATCAAGAGTGGCAATGGAACGATAATCGGCATTGGCTTCAAAATCAACAGGCTCATTTTTAAGCAAACTGGTAACGATACCGGTAACCAGTTGTTTTTCTCCTGAAAATCCGGAGACAGTCACATCCGACTGAAACCAGTATTTTCCGGGATAGATTGAAATGCGCTCAACAGCGGTAAGGTTTTGATCGGCAACATGCCAGCCGGTATAGATCAAATCGAAAACCGAACGGACCGGACCTTCAACTACTTTTTTGTATTCGTACGTATCAGTCGATCCCAGACGGTATAGTGAATCTGCTTCGAGCATAGCTAAACCGCCCGATCCAAGTGAACTTCCGCAATGCAAAACATCCATTCCCCAATCAGATAGCGTATGATAATCGGGAATTTCAGGAGTATGAATTTTATCGATCATCATTCCCGGTTTCAGCTTTCCAAACAAATCTTTCACGTTGCGGCAATCGAAATAATTGCGGAACCCCATTTTATCGTTTTCCCAACTAACACTTTCGCCTTGTGCAATAATTTTGAAACTGTCTTTGAAGAATGGCGCCATGTATTCGTCAACTTCAGGAAAACTGCCGTCGGGCCGTTCAATTCCCAAACGCAAATTCGTACGTTTTTCAAATTCAGGATACTGTGAAACCGAAACATTTTCTGCTTCGAGGGTTAATGCTTCCGAAGCCTTGAAGCTTACAGTAAAAGCCAGTTCGTCCCAATTTCCGTCACTGTTCATGTCGTCGGCCTGCGACGGAATATTCTGGCCGTTTAATTTCAGGACAGGTGCAAAACCTTCGGGAACAGCGCCTAATTTTGCTTCAACATCGGCCCGACTCAAAATAATCGTTTCATCCGGACGGTCAACTGCCAGAGGATTGGTCAAAACCAATGTACTTTTCTTGGAACATGCTGTGATTCCGATGAGAAGAACAGCGCTGATGTAAATTATTTTTTTCATTCGGGTAGATCGTTTTCGCCTTTTACATAGCCAAAATTGGCAAGAATACCACCGTCGACATAAAGTACATGTCCGTTTACAAAATTGCTTGCTTTCGAAGCCAGGAAGAGCGCAGCGTTGCCTACATCTTCAGGTTCGCCCCAACGGCCTGCCGGTGTGCGTGTCATAACCAAATCGTTGAACGGATGTCCGCCCAAACGGATATCGGCAGTTTGCGAAGTGGCAATGTAACCCGGTCCTATTCCGTTGATCTGCAAATTGTATTTGGCCCATTCGCAGCACATGTTTGCAGTCAGAAGTTTCAACCCGCCTTTGGCTGCGGCATAAGCCGAAACCGAATTACGTCCGTAAACGCTCATCATCGAACACATGTTGATGATTTTTCCGCTTCGTTTGGCAATCATGGCAGGAGCAACGCGCTTGGCAACAATCAGCGGTGCAACCAAATCCACATCAATCACCTGTTTGAAATCGGAAATAGGCATGTCCAGAATTGGTATACGCTTAATAATTCCGGCATTGTTTACCAGAATATCGACAGTTCCTACTTCTTTTTCGATAATGGAAATTCCTTTGTCGACATCGGCCTCATCGGTAACATTAAAAACTACCGTAAACACGTCGATGCCAACCGATTTGTATTCCGCTTTGCAGGCTTCCAGTTTTTCTTCGCTCAAATCGTTTACACAGATTTTTGCACCGGCCTGTCCGAGTACTTTTCCGATGGCCATTCCAATTCCGTGAGTTCCTCCTGTAATCAGGGCAACCTTTCCGGCTAAATCGAATAATTCATTCATATTACCTCGTTTAAATTGTTCTAAAAATCAGTATTTATTTCAATTGATTAGGCTGAACGACATCCATATCGGAGTAGTCCATATTTTCGCCGGCCATTCCCCAGATAAAAATGTAATTCGCTGTACCGGCAGCCGAGTGAATCGACCAGTTTGGCGAAATTACAGCCTGTTCGTTTACCATCCAGATGTGACGAGTTTCCTGTGGCTGCCCCATGAAATGACAAACGGCCTGGCCTTCAGGAACATTGAAATAAAAGTAAACTTCCATGCGACGGCTATGCGTATGTGCCGGCATCGTATTCCAAACACTTCCAGGGCGCAATTCGGTCATTCCCATTTGCAACTGACAGGTTTCAACCACTTTACTTACCAGCAACTGATTGATCTGACGTTCGTTTGAAGTTGCCTGAGAACCCATTTGAAGCACATTGGCATCTTTCAGGGTAATGTGACGAATAGAAAGTTCTTTGTGTGCCGGAGTTGAATTCAGGTAAAAACGTGCAGGCTGAGCATTGTTCTCCGATTGAAATGTTATCTGTTTGGCGCCTTTTCCAATGTACAGAGCCTCTTTAAAATCGAGCGCGTATTCGGTTCCGTCAACAAGCACAGAACCTTTTCCTCCAACATTTATAATACCGAGTTCGCGGCGTTCGCAAAAGTATGCGGCTTTCATCGGGTCAATCGGGGTCAATTCCAAAGGCCCGTTTGCAGGCACAGCTCCTCCCGCAATATAGCGGTCGTAATGCGAATAAACCAATCGAATTTTATCGTCTTCCATCACTTTTTCGATCAGGAAGTTTTCGCGTAATTGCGCAGTATCATACTTTTTTACATCTCTTGGATGAGCGGCAAACCGTTCTTCAAAAATTACTGACATGATAGTTCAATTTAAGGATATATTTATTTTTAATGCTTCCGGACAACAGTAAGCGGTATAATTTACAAGGTTCGTCTGAACAAAAATCTTCAAGATTTAGCAAATATAAGAAGTAATCCGGAGAGGTGCAATCGATTGCATATTAATTTTTAAATTAGTCTTGCAAAAAGAAATTATTAGCATATTTGCATAATATTCTGATTAAACATGAACAAGAATTCCGAACCCACCATTCACGACATTGCCAGAGAATTGAAAATTTCAGCTTCGACTGTCTCCCGGGCGCTGAATGACAATCCGCGTATTAGCCTGAAAACCAAAGAAAAAATAAAAGCCGTGGCTGCTTCGCTTGGCTACAGGCCAAACACGCTTGCATCAAATCTCCGGAATAAAAAATCGAATACCATCGGGATTGTAGTTCCACTAATCAACCGACATTTCTTTTCTTCGGTAATCAGCGGAGTTGAAGACGTGGCTTTTAAAGCCGGGTACAATGTCGTTATTTCGCAGTCGAACGACCTTGCCGCCAAAGAAATTAATATTGTGCATTCCATGTTTGCCAATCGCGTGGATGGCTTGATTATTTCCATTTCGATGGAAAACGAATCTTTCGACCACCTAAAGCTTTTTCAGAAAAAAAATATACCGTTGGTTTTCTTCGACAGGGCTGTTCCTGAAATTGAAACCGACAAAATTATTGTCGACGATTTTGCTGGCGGATTCCGCGTTACACAACATTTAATCGATCAGGGGTACAAGCAGATTGCGCACCTGGCAGGGCCGCAAAACCTGATGACCTATCTCCAGCGAAAAAACGGGTATATCGACGCATTGAAGAAAAACAATATTCCGTTTGACGAATCTCTGGTGCTGGTCAATACGCTGACCAGCGACGATGGAATTGCTGCAGTTGAACATCTGATGAGCCTTCCAAATCCTCCGGATGCCATTTTCTGCGGAAACGACACCACTGCCCTCAGCGCAATGATTTACCTGCGCGACAAGGGAATCCGAATTCCTCAGGATGTTGGAATTGTAGGATTCAGTAATGAACCATTTTCAAAAGTTGTTTCACCATCAATTTCCACAATTGCACAACCGGGTTTCGAAATGGGTCAAAAAGCCGCCGAACTCATTATCAGTAAAATTGAAAATAAAGACAAATCGTTTCACACGATCGTTTTACCTACCGAGTTGATTGTCAGGGAATCTTCGAAAAGAGGATAGAAAAAGGTTTCAGTCGCAGTTTCCTTTCACAGTAAAAATAAAGACAGTATTTATCGAATGCGGTCGATCGAACGGATCAGCGCTTCGTCTTTGCCAATAGCCCGAATGGCCAGATAGTCAAGGATAATGGCTACAATCGGGAAAACCATACTGACTTTGTAACTGAGCTGCGCGTCTTTAAATGAATACATCGTAAAAAAGAAGAACAGGCCGAAAAGACCAAGCATTATCAGGATAGTAAATACAATTACCCTAATTTGCCGTACGCGGTTTTTGTAACTCAGAATGGCAAAACCATGAAGAGCCAGTATAATACCAATTAACACTGAAATGGCTACCCCGTCTTCTTTTACTGTTCCATCAAGCAAAATGCCTTTATAATTGAAAAGGTACACAGCCCCGTCTTTTACTATTTCAGCAAATGGAAGCAAAAACAATAAACCAACAAGAATGGCTGAAATCAGTATGTATAAAGTTTGAATACGTTGTATCATGTCTGCAATTTTTTGTGCAAAAATAAACTTTTTTCAGCGATTGACTAATAAATACTCACTGCACTTCAGCGAAAAATCAACAGAAATACGTCATCCCGTTTATGTTGCAGTAATTTAATTTCATACATTTGAACAAACAACCATATCCTAATTCCTGAAATGCTTTCCTCAACCTGTGCGCTTAAAAGAATACTGCTGATTATCAGTATATTTATTGGATTTCAATCAGTTCTTCAGGCGCAGGATCCGTATTTTTCACAATTTTTTTTGAACCCGGTTTACATGAATCCGTCGTATGCCGGAACGATGAAGGTGCCACGTGCAGGAGTACAGTACCGCAACCAGTGGCCGGGTGTAAGTAATGCTTATTCAACTTATTTCGCATCTTTCGATACTTATTTATCTTCAATAAAAAGCGGAATTGGCATTTTGCTTTATAACGATGTTCAGGGCGACGGATTGTACACCGAAAGCAGCTTCAAGCTTATTTATTCGAAGGAAATAAAACTGAACCGCGATTGGACCATGTATGGAAGCCTAACTGCAGGTGCACAGTTGAATTCGCTCAATTTTAACCGGTTGGTCTTTTACGATGGGCTCAATCCGATTTACGGCAACAATGTGCCAACAGGAGAAACCGTTCCTGACAATAACAACCGTTTGTTTCCTGATTTTGGCACCGGAATTCTGATTTTTAACGACAAATATTTCTTCGGAATTGCAGCCGATCACCTGTCACAACCTGACGAATCGATTTATTCGGATTACACCTATCAGCTTCCAGCAAAATTTACGGCCCATTTTGAAGTTAATCTTCCCTGGTTCCACCCTGGTCATCTGCGGAAATTCTGTACGTTCACTCCGAATGCGATCATTCAGTCGCAGGGGAATGAGCAAAACATTACCTACGGAGTTTATGCCAACCGCAAAGGAATTTCGCTGGGTATTTGGAACAGACTTACCACCAACAACAATGCTGACATGATTTTTATGGCAGGATTTATTGGCAAACAGCTCAAATCGGCCATCACTTACGATTTTAATGTTCACGGCTTCGGACTGCGTTCTCATGGCGCCGTCGAACTTTCCATTTCGTTTCTCCTGAAAGATCCAGGCAAAAAAAGCATTTTCCCCTTCTATGAAATTCCCGGCGAATGGGATATCCGGTAAAAAAAATCGGAGTTCGGAGTTCTGAAACAGCTTATAATCATCAACAAAAGATCAACCTTCATTACCGTACCAGCATCACCGTGCCTTTTTGAAGATGATCGAAACCCTGAATATCAGAGTATTTGACAATCCAGACATAGACTCCGGGATCGGCTTTGCTTCCGTTTGGCATTTGCCCTTCCCAGCCGGTTTCAGGATTTGTTGATTCGAAAACATTTGATCCGATTCTGTTGTAAACCTGAAATTTGTATTTCTGCGGATCAATACCTTCGCGAATGGGCAGGAAAATCCGGTTTTCAGGAATGTCACTATCCGGACGGAAAGCATTTGGCATGTAAAATGAAAAGGGTATAATTTTCACATTCGAACCAATTGTATCCGAACATCCAAATTCAGTAAACGCTTCCATAACCACATGGTAATCGCCAACATCGGCATATTTGTGTTTCGGACTTGCTTCCTCACTGGTAACTCCATCGCCAAAATTCCAAAAATAACTCACTGCTCCTTCCGATTGGTTGGCAAACGTAACATCAGGATGCTCGAGTGTGGCCACCAAATAGTTTTGACTGAATTCAGGAATTGGCAATGGATAAACCTGAATAAACTGATCTCTCGTCAAAATATCAGAACATCCGGTACGTGCAGAATAGGCTTCGAGAGTCACTGAATAAAATCCAGGAGTGGAGAAAAGATGGTTCAATGTGTCGCCCGGAAATTGTTGCAACGAATCGACAGTCCATAAAAATTGCAAATTGGGATCCTCCGGAATTGCCCTTAATGTGGTCGGAAACGGCAAACAAATTTCAGCATCATCAGCTTCGAAATCGAAATTTGGTTTTCGCTTCACTTCAACTTTCAACGTATCGCAACTGCAACCATTTTCTTCCACAACAAAGCCGAGTTCCGAAATCTCGTTTCTCAGAAGATAAGTTGCCCCGGTGTTGTTTTCGGCGACCAATTCATTACCGTTCGTAAACCACTGACAATTCGAATTTCCCTTTTTATTCAGGTACTCGAAATGAGCAGTATCGTCGTAACAAATCAATGGATCGGCCGAGATCTCAGCCGTCGGGGTCTTGTAAATTTTGATCATTTCAGGCTCCACGGAACCATTCCGGCAACTATCAATTACATTGGTTACAACCAGCGAAACATCATACTTTCCGGTATCTGCATAGCAGTGTTGCGGATTCTGTAGCTCAGAAGTTGCACCATCGCCAAAAGTCCACAAATAAGCAACTCTATCCATAATGGTGACTTCGCTACCGAATTGCACACAAAGGGCATCGCAACCGTGAACTTTATCGGCCCAAAAATTAAATGTCGGATTTACGCCAATGGTTTTAGAAGTTTCAGGACTTGTACAGCCATTTTCTTCAACGGTTAACTTAATGGTTCGCTCCGGATTATTGGCGCCAATTGAAATTTCGAAATGGTTTGGGCCAATGGTGTCGAGAACCATCAATCCGCCAAAATCCCAGTTGTATTTGGCTGAAGATCCGTTCTTTCCGGTGTATTCCACAATTCGTTTGTAGGAGCTGCACTTATCGGTTGTTTCCAGAGTGTAAACTTCAAAAATTGATTCCGGAATTTCGAAAAATCCGATCTTGAAAATAGCTGAATCCTGACAACCGTTTTTGGTTGTCAACACATATTTCACCTGGTAATTTCCGGGTGTCGTGGCACTCACGGTCACGCCGTCGGCTTTACTGTTTGTAAATTCCAAACCTTCCGGAGAAGCCGTCCATTCAGCAGCGCCAGAATAATTCCACAACGCCGCCTCGCAATTGCTGACGTCAACGGTTAAATCAGCATCAAATCTTCCACAGTTCAATTCCTGACCGGAAATTTCAACTTCAGGAACCTGAAAAACTTCGACATGAATTGTATCGCTGGCCTGGCAGCCATATTGGTTTGTTCCTGTAACCGAATAATCTCCGGAAGTAACGACCGTATAAGTTTGACTTGTCGCACCATCCTGCCAGAGGAAGCTTTCGAAATTTTTTCCGGCATCCAGAACAATTTTCCCGGGGCCACACGAGCTTGTGTCAGTTCCAAAATCAATTTTCGGATCATCGATTTTCACATAAATACTATCCGACAATTCGCAACCGGACAAAGTTGTCGCAGTAATTTTATAAAATCCTTCTTCCGACACATTTATAAAAGGAATTGTATCTCCGGTATTCCATTGGTACTTATCGAAATAGGCTCCGGCCTCAAGCTTTATTTGTGTGCCTTTGCAAAGAACGGTAGTATCTTTTCCTGCCGCACTAAAACCCAAATCGAGCTGAATATCGAGATTGAAACCAACACCGTAACCATACGATTCGTAACCGCCAAATCCGTAAACATACGCAATAAACCCCATGTCGGCCTGACTGGTTTGCAATATGTGCGTACCTAAACTAATCGGTACCTGGGCATAAGAATATCCTGAAGTTCCAAGTTTGACGAACGGGATAAGGTTTTCATCAAGCGTAATAAACGAAGTGGCCACATCTTTGGCAACAATATTCACAAAATAACGGGTGGTAATCTGATTTGAATTGTAAGCCACAAAAGTTACGTTCTGCTTGGTCTGGTTGAGTGGACTGACAATGATCATAAACGGGTCGCCATTTCCATTGGTATAAGCTTCGTCGGTGCTTCGGGAATTAGAATACTGAATAAGTAAAATCGGCTTCGAACTGGCAACAATTCGTGGATCATTGTAATCGAGCATAAATTCTTTATAATCTCCCTTCTTCTCCAAAACATAGCGGGTGCTCCCAACATTTACAATTGTATTGTCGTAACCGGCCAAAATCCGGTACGTATCTTTTTGCCTCGTTCGGAGCGGAACAGCCATAAAGTAACTACCCCAGGCCTGAACAGGCGGAATCTGTTCGTACAAATGATCCCAACAGCATGAATTGGCATCTGCCGGAACCGTAGTAGAAAGTGATCCTGAGTAAAATGCAACTGGTTTATCACTTTTGATGTAACTTCCGGTTAAATCGCCCTGCCCAGCCAGATTGTCGTGGTTCATCGACTGAACCTGGTAAAGTTCACCTTTGTTGAGTGTAATTTCGAAAGCTTCGTTTGCAGGTTTCAACTGGTCGGTTACTTTAGACGGCACAATAGTAACTTTGGTATTGTCTTCGGCAGCCACAACCAGAAATTCGCTGTTACGTCCATCCGCGTAATTTCCATTGGAATCTTCGCGAATATGCGGCGTGTAGCAGGCGGCAAAATATTCGTTTCCGAGTGCAGAGGTTGGAAAAATGAGCGCCACATCGGCCGAATTCACATCGTAATTGAGCGCGTAAACGTTCATCGGATTATCCGAAGTCAGGTGAATGGCTTTTTCCTGAATGGATTCAGAACCTGTAGCTTCCACCAATTTCCAGTCAATTCTTACCTGTTTGGGAATATCTGGTGACACGGTGCCGATAATTGGCGCAATTGTTCCTGAATTGCCAATCGTAATAACGTAGTTGCAGGTATTTGGCGACGTAAGTGTTATTTCAACATAATGGTTTGAATGGTAATTCCGGCTTTCCATAAAACCGAACCAAAAGTCTTTGCCTTCAGTGGTTTTGTGGCATGGATCTTCGTCTTGTGCTACAGCCACTCCGGGCAAAATGAGCAATAGAACGAAGACGGTAAGAATAATCAGTTTAGTCATTGGTTAAGTTTATTTTTGATCGATGTCTGTCATCGCAAACAGACTACAATGAATGACGGCATAAACACAAATTAACTGTTTCAACTACTTGAAAGGTTGAACCTGGAACCTGAAACAATTCGTTTAAATCGCCACCCTTTTGTTTGTTTTGGTATACCAAATATAGCCTGAAACATTGGTAAAGCCACAATTTTTTAATTCCCGAATGTACGAACGCAACTGGTATTTGTATGTATCGGCTTCCACATCGCCCGATTTGTAATCCACCACCACAACCCCATCGGCTCCGATCATAATCCGGTCGGGTCGCTTAATTCCGTTTGCACCGGTCAAAATATTTCGCTCGTTCACCACCCTGAATGTTCCGTCGAACCAGCTTTTTACCTCCGGATCACGAAGCAGTTCCGAAAGTTCAGCCACCATTTTCCCGGATTCTTCCGAACTGATTTTTCCTTCAGTTTCAACTTGTTTCACCGCCTTTTGCAAATCGCTGGTAGTTTCAATAAGCGACAAAATCTCATGGATCAGCTTCCCTTTGTTAATTCCGCTTTGGCGCTTGTTTTCCCTACTAAAAAAATCTTCTCCACGTTTTCGTATTTGCAAAAACTTCCTGAAATCAGCAAATTCAAACTCCGACAAACGCACATCTTTGATCGTTTTGTTTTCTTTCTGATGCCCATTTGCATTTGCAGAAAATCCTCCAATTTCAACAATCATTTTTTCAGGATTGAAACTTTCGGCAAACTTTACCGATTCATCCTCCGTCAATCGGCCTGAGAGCTGATCCTGATTTTCGACCGCCAGTTTCAGCAAGTCTCCAATCGAGCTAAATTTGTTGGTAAACGAGGCCCATATATACAAACCAGCCTTGGCCCGGGTAAAAGCAACGTACATCAGGTTCAGATTGTCGATATAAGTATTGAATTTTTCGGTGAAAAATTCGCGGTAAAAAATCGATTCGCCAACCTCTTTTTTATACCTGACTGGTACCAGTTCCATTTCGTTAAACGGCTCAACCCCTGGTTTGCACCAAAGCAGTGGAGCCATTTCAACCGTTGAATGCGGTTGAATGCCCCAATTGAAAAACGGCACAAAAACATGCGTAAATTCCAATCCTTTCGACTTGTGAATGGTCAGCACATTTATGCCGTCGATGCTGTCGGAAACCGGAATGGTAAACTGATCGCCCGAATCGTCCCACCAATTCAGGAAACTGGTAAGTTCTGAGGCGTGGTTGCGCTCGAACACCGAAATCTGATCGACAAAGGCCTGCAAATAAGCCAGTTCATCGGCCAAACTGAACAGATTAAATTTTTCGCATATACTGTAAATAATTTCCAAGATTGGCTTTCCTGCTATCAATTCCTGAAAAGCTTTTCCGGAGATAAATTGAAGCAATTCATTTTCCGGAACATTCATTTCCTCAAACTGCTGATTTAAATTCGGTTCATATTGAGTTCCAGATTCCAGATATTTCTCATTGAACTCCGGTCTACGGTCTCCTGTCTCCTGTTTAAATTGCGGCACCTTGCCCAACTCCTTCAATCGCGGATAAATTTTCCGGTAATACAAAAAATTCACCTGCGCTTTTACCACCTGATCGTCCGGATTCAGGAACATTTTTAACATCGAAACAACTAGGTTAATGACTTCGGAATTGGCAATGTACAGCGATTCGCCCGATAAAATATCGAAATTGTATGCCCGGTTTTCCGGAAGGCTTTTTTGTTCAAGGAAAAGATCAGCAATCAATCGAGCCTGTTTTTTATCGCGCACCAGAATGGCCATTTCATTGGCTTTAACTCCTTTATCCTGAAGCGATTTTACCGACTCGACCAATTCAGAGAGCGTTAGCTTTTCATTCGCTTCTTTCAAATCGGTTTTCGATTCCAGAAACCTGACGCGCACAGTTCCCAAATCGGCCACGTTTTTATTCGAAACTTCCTGAACACTGTCGGCATAAACTTCAGGAATACTTATTCCGACCGGATTTTCAGCAATGCCCGCCTCTGCAAGCTCGCCTGAAAAATTATCCTGAAGTATTTCAGGCACGAGCCTGAAAATGGTATTGTTAAACCGGATGATTTTTCCGTGGCTGCGCCAGTTGCTGTTTAATACTTTATTGTTGAGTCCAAAAGCTGGGAAACTCTCGCCCAGCTTGCCAGCCAGCAAACGCCAGTCGCCACTGCGCCAGCGGTAAATGGCTTGTTTTACATCGCCCACAACCATCCCCAAATTATTTTCTGAAAGCGAATTCCCGATTAGTGGCTTGAAATTACTCCATTGTAAACCAGATGTATCCTGAAACTCGTCGATCATAAAATGCGAATATACCGAACCGGTTTTTTCGTACACGAACGGCGTTTCAGAATCGGCAATTACGTCTTTGAGTAAATGTCCCGAATCCGAAATCAGGATGATGCCTTTTTCGCGGCACAATTCTTTGACCGACCGGCGCAAATCGACCAAAATACCAAGCGTGTAAAGCTGGCTCACAATGAGTTTTGCGGTTATGTATTTTCGTTTTTCTGTTTCAATCAGGCGAATGGCTTCCTGCAATTTCGGCATCAGTTTGGTTTCGGCCACCTCGGTCAGTTGCGATTTCAGTGGTTCTTTTGTGGTTGCCGTTACCCAGCCCGAAACTTCTGTTGCTGCCTGAAGTACAGTATTTGATGGCGCGAATTCAGGATCTTTCATTCGCTGAAAACTCGTTGCCGGACTTCTTCCCTTGCCTTTGAAATCCTCTGCAGAAAGACCTTCTTTGGTTAAAATGTTTACTCCTTCCTGCCCGATTGATTTCATCCGGTTTTCGTAAACAGCAATTATTTTGCTGAGTTTTCCGCGGTACTCGCGTAGAAAAGAACGGTCGTTCAGTTTTTCGTACAGGCTATCGTTGAGCGATTTAAACGTCTCGTTGTAAATCTCGTTTCCCAACCGAAGAATATCCTTTTTCAGGTTCCAGCCTTTGCCATCGCGAATTTTATCGGACGCAAACGCGTTAAGCCATTCCAGCAGTTTCGGGTCGTCTTCCACCGACTGAATTAGTCGGTCGGCTGCCTCTTCCAGAATACTTTTCTCGTCGAGCTCTACATTGTATGCCGCATTGATGCCCAATTCGCGATTGAAAGCCTTGATGACACGCTGAAAAAAACTATCGATGGTGCTGATGGAAAAACGTGAATAATCGTGCAAAATACGTTTCAGAACAAGTTGAGCCTGACGTTCGACCTGCATCGTTAACCAACTGAGTTCTTTGGTCAAAACATCCATATACACCGAATGCTGGCCATTGGCCAAATGATACAATTCGCCGATGATGCGCGATTTCATTTCGGCAGTGGCCTTGTTGGTAAAAGTTACAGCCAGAATGTGCCGGTAATTGGTATCGTTGGTCAGAGCCAGTTTCATGTATTCGATGGCCAGCCGAAAGGTTTTTCCGGAGCCTGCAGAAGCTTTGTATACGTTGAGTTGCGACATAGATTTCTAAATTTCACCACAGATTACACGGATAGACACAGATTAAAAAAATGTGGCTTCGAGTTTAAATAGTTGTTCCTTTAAAATTGAAAAACTAAAAGTAAGCATAACTCCGGAACTGAACACACGATTGGGATTGGATAAATGAATGATGTTGAAAAGTATTGGGGAAGTGGTGTTTTTTTGGTGAACATATACGGAAAAGGAAGTAACTTTAAACAACCAAATTTATCTCTCATTTGTAACGAAGGGATTGTTGGTTTTGAGTTTACAACTCCTTGAACAAGAAATATTCAGCTATTAAAAAACAAATTATATTCAAATGAAAAAGGCCTTCTTTTATTTCATTCTTCTCATCTTGTTTACAGGCTGCTCTCACCGGATTGTCAGAATGGGTTATCAAATTAACAAAGCAGATTATCGTAACTGTGACATCGTCATAAAAAAGCAGATGATTGTTTCGGATTCGTTGCAAAAAGTTGGCGAGATTAAACTTGGTGAAACCGGACTTTCTATTGCTTGTAGCGAAGAGGATGCCATTGAAATACTCAAAAATGAAGGGTGTGCGTTGAAAGCAAATGTCATCAATATTACAGAAGAGACCAGGGCTGATTTATGGAGTAGTTGTTATCGCTGCAAAGCTGAATTTTACAGATATACCAATCCTGATTTCAAGGCTCAAAGTGATAAGGGTTACCAACCCGAAAACATCAATAAACGTGTGTCGAAAGATAGAGGAAAGAATACAGTTATGATTATTGGAGGATTAGCCGCCGGATTTTTATTCGGATTTCTCTTTCTATAAAATATAGCATCAACTCAGTTTCGAGTTTAAAACTCACAAAATAAACATTAACAACGAATAGTTATAAACCATTCACCACTTAAAAACCAACATCATGGGTCTATTTGCAGTCTTTCCGCTTTTAATTGTAGCCTTTTATTTAGCTATTCTGGCAGGTATCTTTTATTTGATTTATACCTGGGTTACTAAGTTTATCCAGTTAAGGCAGGAGCAAAACGATTTGCTTCGGGAAATCATTAAAAAGATGAGTGATAAATAAAACTATTACATACTTATGATCGCCAAATACGCCTTTCTCCTTATTATCGCCACACTATTTTTATCTGGCTGTGCTAATAAAGTCTATTATTCTATTTATAACCCTAAAGAGCTCCACGGGATTCAAATTACAGGACAAATAGCAGGTATTGACATCGTTGATTACAGACTTCAGTCCTTAACCAAAGATATTGAAATTCCGAAATCTCAATTTTCCGGTTATGAAATAATTGCACATCCGGCTTTAACAAATAACAACAAAAAATTCATCGATTGGAAGATCCACTCCTATTTCACGAATACCGGGGAAAGACTAAAAGTTGTCTGTTACATTGTAAATACGGTTAAAAAAGCCACGAAAACTTTCTTTAAACATAGGGAATTTGTGCTTGTTGAAATGAGTATAGCCATATATGACGAGAATAATAAATTATTGGATTTTATCACTTCATCATCTTCCTTCGAACAGAAACCATCAATTTCAATCCAATATGAAATAAATGATCTATTTGAACAAGCCATTGGTACTGCAATTTATCAATGCTTTGATGAATTTAAAAACATAAAGAAAACAATAACTCTTGGAAGAGCTTACCGATATAGTGTGATTAAAAAAGATGAATTATAACCAGTTAACATCAAAATTTCTCATGTATAACTGATCGCGATGCATCATTTTCAAACGCCACCAGCAATCAGGGCGTGTGGCTTGAGAATGAATTTGCTTTTTATACATCTCCCGGATTTCAACACGCGACTCGCGATATTGAAGATCGTATCGAAAAGAGTGATCCTAAAGTCAAATCAATCCTGACCTGAAATTTTTTTTTAAATTCCACAGAACATCATCATTCTCAAAGTATAACTTTGCCGGATTAGATTATAAAACTTAATGAATCGCAATCGAATGAAATCAGGAGAAAAACTCCGGCTGAGAGTTGCAGTACTGTTTGTGATTTTACTTTTCTCGTTGTTCCAACCAGCCGCAGCCCAATCGGTTTATGTTGGCAAGGCTGGATCAGAAGGCAAAGTATTACGAAAATATACTGAACCATCAGCCTTAAAAAAACTGGTTGATCAACCCACTGATTCAATCTGGATAATCGACGTTCGGTCTGAAAAAGCGTACGCGAACGGTCACATTCCTACCGCGAAATCATTTCCTTCAGGAACTATTCTGAACCGGTTAAATGAAATTCCGAAAGACCAGTATTTGATTTTGTATTGCACAGTTGGCGGTTTAGCGAAAATAACTGCCCAAAAATTAAAAAAATCTGGTTATAAACGATATATGGTTTGGGGAGGAATTTCGCGCTGGGAATGGGAAAGAGAAACTAAATAATCATTTTCAGGAGTTTACTAACACAAAAATTTACTAAAGATAACTTGTATAAAATCATCACTCTCTGAGCTGTCTCCAAGCGAAATTGAAGAATACAATACTGAAAAGCTCCCTTCCTGGATAGCTAAGCGTTTCGAAAGGAGCATTCAGAAATACCGGAGTTTTTATACAAATTGAATTTCAATTTCCTCACCCTTCTGTTCCAGTTTAAACATACCTTTTGATTCGAGTTTGCACCCCTTTTTCTGAAACGACAGTTTCAGGTTTGCCAGGATTTCCGTTTTGGCCTCAGGCAAGCAATCTTCGTGAAAATAGCACGAAAAATCGGTATCGCTGTTTTCGGCATACTGAATAATAAAAGCTGTATGTTCAGGAAATACCAGATCGTCGTAGGCATAGGCTATGTCGAGCTCAGTGGCTTCTTTTAGCATCGCCCGAACTTTTTCCAAGTCGCGAAATATCATAATTTTGAGTTTTAATTTTTACTACAAAAACGCAAACCAAAGTTTTACCTGCTGAATAACGTCAGCCTCTTCGTAGGTCTGACATTTAACCAACTGCATATTGATCGCATCTTCAAATTCCAATTCAGTAAAATCGAGTCTATTCAACAATTCTCCCTTCGAACTTTTGTTGCAGTCATCCCTAAAATCCTTGTCGCGGATGAATTGCTTCACAAATTTAATTGACTTTCCGAGCGCCATATTCTTTGTTTTTTTATGATTTACATGTGGTGTGACACGAACCGCAGGAACCTGAGCAATCGGAACTGATTTTAACACTGGCGTTGGTCATGGGTTTGAGTCGCCTGTTCAAAAACCAGTCGATGTTTTCCTCAATGTTGCTGCTTTCGGCTTTATAAACAGTCAACCCGTTGTCAGTGAAAAAACCCAGTGCCATCAACGGCATCTTTTTACTGATGACTGCATTGATTTCATTTTCGCGGAGAACCGTTTCCAAATTTCCATTCCTGATCATATTTTTAGTTGCCACCAGCTCAACCGAATTATCTGTCGTATTATAAATACAGGCAAATTCCGTGTTATGAAAACTATCGGCAATGTTCTTTTTAGTTTCTGTATCTGCAATCGGAATAATGATCTTCATATCCTTTGGTTTTATTTGCCAGCCTTTTTTCAATCGATGTACCACAAATCAATTTTTACTGAAAAAGAGAAACTTATGCAAACGGATTTCCTGAAAATCCTACCTTATGGTATGATTTCACATCAAAAAAGCACACAAACGTAGCAATCTTATCAATGATTTAGGGAAGTACACGGTTCATCAGCGAAGGAGCATTCGACCGAAAAAACTGTTGCTTCATCTATTGCAGGTGTTTTTCCGGCGACTTACGTGGTCAGGTCGCTTCCGCCCGAAGTTCAGAAATGGATCGTGCGCATTGTCGTTTTTTACATTTCATTTCCCATGTTTAGTTCCGCTGCTGTAAAAAGAGCATGACTATTTTCAGGAGAAATATAAAGCCGTTTCCAACTTATTTTATAACTTGTTTAGCTTGAAAAGGATTCAATCGGTGTAACTTTGTAAACACTAAAACTTATCAGTATGATACTGAAAATACTTTTTGTAATCGCCATTATTCTGCAGTTTTTCGCCGTAGGTGTCGCCATAAAACTCACCCGCGTTACCAAATATAATTTCTCGTGGATGTTGCTCACACTGGGTTTTATCCTGATGGCCATTATGCGGCTGGTTGAATTTTTACCGTACGTGAGCCCAATAAAACCGCAGGATTACCGTGAGATTTTTGTCTGGATGGGCGTAATTACTTCGCTGACTTTTGCGATCGGCGTCTTCATGATTCAACGCATTTTTAAATACATGAAACGTGTGGAAGACTCACGGCGCCTGACCGAAAAAATGTTCCTGAATGCCATCATTCAGACTGAAGAAAAAGAGCGGAAACGGTTTGCCAAAGATTTGCACGACGGACTTGGGCCTCTGCTTTCGAGCGTTAAAATGTCGGTTTCGTCGCTGGCACAAATGAAACACGACGAAGCCTCGCGCGAAATTGTTGAAAACACCGAAATTGTAATTAACGAAGCCATCAAAAGCCTGAAAGAAATTTCGGTAAATTTAAGTCCGCACATTTTAAATAACTTTGGACTGGTAAGGGCTTTGAGCAATTTCGCCAATAAAATAAATGTTACGAAAACTGTTCAGATCAACCTGATTTCCGACCTGAAAGAAGAACGTTTCGACAACAATGTGGAAGTGGTTTTGTACCGGGTTATTTGCGAGTTGATAAACAATACGATTAAACATGCAAATGCCAAAAAGATTGACATATCTTTGACGAAAAATGGAAAATTTCTGGATATTGCCTACAAAGATGATGGGAAAGGGTTTGATGTGAGCAAAGTGATAGACCAGCCCACAACCAACGGGATGGGATTTTCGAACAT
>JBAZGO010000054.1:0-44159 GCA_041652995.1 Prolixibacteraceae bacterium | reverse complement strand
AATACTAAATGGTAATATTCCTTAATTCGGGATATTACCATTTTTTTAATTTGGTTCGGAAGTAATGCTTTAAAATTGGTTTATGTTTTATTTGACACAGGCATTGACTTTCGATAAAGTAAAAAGTGTACCTGTAAGATAGAGTTGTACTCAACTTAAATTAGATTTACTATAAGATGAAACGAGCCATTAAAGCTTATTTGCTCTTATTGGAACATGATTTTTTGGCGAGTTCCATGCGTATGGGTTTTTAGGTGAAAACCAAAAGTTGATACGCAAATTGCACGAACTTAAATTGAAAATTAAACACATGAAATATCGTTTGGTCATAGTTGCATCAGTTTTAATATTCAGTATTTCACTGTATGCCGGCGCGCAATCCTACCAGGATGCAGCGC
Organism: Prolixibacteraceae bacterium; assembly: GCA_041652995.1. GTDB lineage: Bacteria > Bacteroidota > Bacteroidia > Bacteroidales > Prolixibacteraceae > Aquipluma. Next base: position 43,761 of record JBAZGO010000054.1, on the reverse strand, counting down.
ATCATCAATGCTTAAAATGTCATTCAAATCAAACCTATTCCTTTCTGAATGAAGTAACCGGGCTGGAACAAAAAAGATTGATGAATCCGTATTTTATACTCGATACAATTGCACTTTCACAAGGAGTGCACAAGCAATTCGACTGTACAGATTGTCATTCTTCAGAATATGCAACTTATCCGCACCAGGCTAATCTGAAACTTGAACCAATGAGCACCTGCCTCGATTGCCATGGTGGAGATGAATCATTTGCCTCCTATCATTTCGAAAGGATTGATGAAGAATTTAAAAAGAGTGTCCATTACAAAGTATATGGTGAAAGTTTTACTTGTTCAAAATGCCATAGCCAGCATACCTACAGAGCAACTGCACGAAACAGCAGCGATGTGATGGAAATTGTAGACTATAGCAACAAAATGTGTCTTTCGTGTCACAACGACATGAAAAAATATAAAATGGTTTCAGGTCATGATAATCCCAAGCTGGTTGAGGTTCACGATTGGTTGCCGAATCAGGAACTTCATTTTCAACATGTGAGATGTATTGAGTGTCACACACAGGTGACCGATAGCCTGATGGTTTCACACGACATTTTGGATAAAAGTCAGGCCGTAAGAAAGTGCGTCGAATGTCATTCGGCCAATTCGAGGCTGAAAGCTTCACTTTACAAATACCAAAACCTTAAAAAGCGTGCAGAGAACGGTGGTATCAATACCGTTTTGGCTAATGAATCGTATGTCATCGGAACTCATCAAAGTCCGTTCCTTAAAATGATGAGTATCATTATTTTCATTGCTGCTTTGGCAGGTATTATTATTCATAGTTTGTTCAGAATTTTCAAAAAGAAGTAAAATATGGCAACTGATAAAATATATTTTTATCCGGTTTGGCTAAGGATTTGGCACGGATTTAATGCTTTGGGCATTCTTGCTCTGATTTTTACCGGAATATCCATGCAATCGAGCGGAGATATTTCTTTTATCAATTTTAATGTGATTGTGAATCTGCACAATATTGCCGGAATAGTTGTTACGTTAAGCTATTTCTTGTTCTTTTTCGGTAATTTATTTACCAGCAACGGAAAGTTCTATATTGTAAAACCCCGCGGGTTCCTGAAACGACCAATCAAACAGGCTTATTATTATGCGTGGGGCATGTTTCATGGAATGGAAAAACCGTATCCGCTTTCTGAAAAGAGAAAATTCAATCCACTTCAAAAATACTCTTACATCGCGGTGATGTATTTATTTGTTCCATGTGTGATCATTTCCGGAATTGCCCTTCTGTTTCCTGAAATAATTCTTGAAAAAGTCTATTCTTTTAATGGTGTTTTTGTTACTGCAGTTTGTCATTCAGCAATGGGGTTTTTAATTTCAATATTTCTTATAGTCCACTTGTACATTGCTTCAATTGGTAAATCACCATTCGAAAATTTCAAGAGTATCATAACAGGTTGGCACCACATTTAAGAATTGCCAGTTAAAGTTTCAAGCTGAATGAATGTTTAGATAATATGATTATATACGCTTATACAGAGAGAAAATTATGAGAGAGGATTATAAGCTTTTAATTTCCGGATTGATTAAACAGAAAAACAGAAAGTCTCCGGAAAATCAGTTGTATCGTTCGGACCCGAAATTAAAAAGCCTGAAACCGATTATTTTTGTTGCTTTTGTACTTTTACTTGGCGTTTGCCGGTTATCAGCTCAAACAAATGATGATTGTTTAGCTTGCCACGACGATCCTGAATTGAGCACTGAACGGACCGGTAAAAAAGTGTCCCTTTACATTAAGCCAAATGCGCTGGAACATTCTGTACATCAAGGTTTGAAATGCGCTGAATGTCATACCGATGCTGCTGTTGAAGATTTCCCGCATCCTGAATCCCTGAAACCGGTTGATTGTGGAATTTGTCATTCAGGCGCTAAAGATCAATATTTTAGAGGGATTCACGGACGTGCTTTTTTGGCCAACGATAAGTATGCTCCAAGTTGTAAAGAATGCCACGGAACGCACCAGATTCTTCACAACAGCGATCCGAAATCGCGAACATACAAAATGAATATACCCGTTCTTTGTGGTTCGTGTCACAAAGAGGGGGCTCCGGTTGCCCGAAACTACAATATTTCGGAGCACAATATTCTCGAAAATTACAGCCAGGGTATTCATGGTCAGGGACTTTACAAAAGCGGGTTGATTGTTACAGCTACCTGTAACGATTGCCACGGTAATCACCTGGTTTTGCCGCACACCAATCCCAGTTCGAGCATTGCTCCCAAAAACATCGCTTCTACCTGTATGAAATGTCATGCACGCATTGAGGATGTGCATGTTAAGGTTATCAACAAAGAACTTTGGGAAAGTAAACCCGGTGCCATTCCGGCTTGTACTTCCTGTCATCCGCCGCACAAGGTCGAAATGCAAAATGTGATTTCAAATATTTCGGATAAAACTTGTTTGAAATGTCACGATAAAGAAGAAACTCACAAAGTTGTTGATGGCAGGAATGTTTCACTGAAAGTAAATGTGGGAGATTTGGCTGCCTCAATACATAAAAATATCACTTGTGTAAAATGCCATTCCGATGTGTCGGTACATGCGAAACGGCCTTGCGAAACGGTTGGAAAAGTCGATTGCTCTGCTTGTCATGCTGAAGAATCGGATATCTATTTTTCAAGCGGACACGGGCAAGCCTATTTCAGTAAAAAATCGAATGCACCGTATTGTACCGATTGTCACGGAACTCATTTGGTAAAACCTAAAAATGACGAAAGTTCACCGATTTACCGTTCTTCAATTCCAAAACTTTGCGGCGAGTGTCACCGTTCTGGCGGAAAAGCTACGGAAGGAACAGATTTACATGAAGTGGATGCATTCCATGATTATTCAACAAGTGTGCATGGCAAAAGTCTTGTTGAAAAGGGGTTGCTTTCGGTTGCCGTTTGTACCGACTGTCATACCACTCATTTTAACCTGAAAGCTTCTGATCCGCGATCTTCCGTAAATCCTAAAAATGTTGCGGCTACCTGTGGAAATTGTCACAAAGGTATTTACAACGACTACATTGCAAGCGACCATGCCTATCGTGATGATAATGGTGACCTGAAATATCCAACTTGTGAAACCTGTCATACGGCCCATAACATGACTGAAGTACATCAGGATAAATTTATGTCGGAAATTACGGTGCAGTGTGGAAAATGTCATTCGAAACTGGCAGAAACTTACCTCGAGACTTATCACGGCAAAGTTTATCAGCTTGGTTATCTTCAGGCAGCAAGGTGTTCTGATTGCCATGGCGCCCATAATATCCTGAACCGTCACAATCCTAAATCTTCCATCAATGCACAAAATATTGTAGCAACCTGTCAGAAGTGTCATGCTGATGCCAATGAGAAGTTTACCGGTTATTTGACTCACGCCACACATTCAAACAAGAGTAAATTTCCTTGGCTGTATTACACATTCTGGTCAATGACGATATTGCTGGTTAGCGTATTTATTTTCTTTGGTCTTCATACCCTTTTATGGTTGCCGCGTTCAATTGACGCCATGCGCAAGAAGAAAGTTCATCAGAAAGAATCAGGAGACAAAGTATATATTCGTCGATTTACAAAGAGCCAGCGAATCACTCATATTTTCGTAATTGTGAGCTTCCTGTCACTTGCTTTCACCGGAATGTTGCTGAAGTTTGCTTACATGGAATGGGCTAAAGTTTTTGTGAAACTGCTTGGTGGTGCTTACAATGCCGGAATTATTCACCGTTTTGCTGCGGTAATTACGTTTGGTTATTTTGGATACCATGTTTTCTCCCTTGTGAAAATGAAACTTTCGAAAAAACAAGATATTTCCAGCTTTGTCTTCGGGTACAATTCACTCATGTTTAACCGGCAGGATTTACGCGATTTCTGGGCTTCGGTGAAATGGTTTGTAGGTAAAGGGCCACGCCCACAATACGGACGCTGGACATATTGGGAGAAATTTGATTACATGGCTGTATTCTGGGGAGTTGTAGTGATTGGATCTACAGGTCTTATTCTTTGGTTCCCAACATTCTTTACAATGATTTTGCCCGGATGGGTTATCAATGTGGCTCAGATAATTCATAGTGATGAAGCTTTGCTGGCTGTTGGATTTATTTTTACTATCCACTTCTTCAACACCCATCTTCGTCCGGAGTCGTTCCCAATGGATACTGTAATTTTTACAGGTCATGTTGAACTTGATGAATACAAAGCTGACCGTCCGCGTGAATTTGAAGATTTGGAAAAAACAGGCATGCTCGAAACTGTAACAGTAAAAAAAGATTTTTCGAAGAAACAGATGCGTTTTGTAAAGTTCTTTGGTTACATCTTCCTGTTTACCGGAATTATCCAGATTATCTTTATTATTTACTCCTTGCTTTTCCATTAACATGGTCTATTTTAATTCTTGAAATAAAGTTTCAGAACAGATCGAAGTTCGGGCAACAACTGTCTGAACTTCGATTTATTTTTCATGACAATTCGTTCATTTCATGTTAATCGGATGGAGTAGTTTTCCTGAGGAATTTCCTGAAAAATATTTTTCAGGATTCTACCGGGTTTTCCGTTTTGAACCATCTCACTTTCGAATCGACATCCCTTCATATATAAATATGAGATTGGGTATGGTAAAAAGCCGTATGGACTCATTTTTTATAGCTATAACATTCTGATAATTAATTTGATAATGCTGTGGGTTGACACTTGTCAATGTATATTGAATTATTCCCGACTTTTAATAAACTTGCGCCATCAAACTGAAATTTCATTTGTCTAAAAGAATAAACATGAAACTTCCATCATCGATTAAAAACTGGGTGTCAATTGTCGGAGCGGTGCTGGCTGTATTTAATCTGGCAACAATTCTTTCATTGGCGATTTTGAATTGGTTCTTCGATTTCGGTGGTACCTACATCGGGTTGTTTATATATATGTTATTGCCTGCCTTCATGATTTTTGGCTTAATTCTCATTCCTGTAGGTATGCGAATTCATCGTCGTGAAGCACGAAAAGCAGAGGCGCGTGGTGAGGAAAAAAGTTGGCCAATCCTGAATTTTAATAATATTGCGACCCGCAACGCATCTATTATTTTCATTTTTGGAACTGTTTTTCTGCTCGTAATTTCTTCCATTGGAAGTTACGAAGCCTTTCATTACACCGAATCAGTTGAATTCTGCGGAAAGCTTTGCCATCAGGTCATGGAACCCGAATTCGTGGCTTACCAGGGTTCGTCACATGCCAGGGTTGCCTGCGTAGAATGTCACGTAGGATCAGGTGCCAGTTGGTATGTGAAAAGTAAGATGTCGGGTTTGTATCAGGTATATTCTGTGCTGGCCAAAAAATATCCTACTCCAATTCCAACGCCCATTTCAAACTTGCGCCCGGCTCGTGAAACCTGTGAGCAATGTCACTGGCCTGAAAAATTTTACGACAGAAAATTGAGAATTGAAAAATCATACCTCGCTGATGATGCAAACACAGAAGTGGACATCAATCTTCAGATTAAAACCAGTTCGAAAATGACTGCAAACGGATTCGAGAAAGGAATTCATCAGCACATTAATCCTGATGTCAGGATTGAATATAAAACCACTTCCGATAATCGCCATGTTATTCCCTGGGTGAAATATACCAATCTGAAAACTGGTGAAGTTGAAATTTTTAACGACAGTGAAAATTCAATGAGTCAGGAAAAACTTGATTCGCTTGAAACACGTGTTATGGATTGTCTGGATTGCCACAACCGGCCTGCGCACAATTACAAGACTCCGCAGAATTTTGTCGATAAATCAATTGCAGAAGGAAAAATATCGAAAGAATTACCGGGAATAAAGCAAGTTGCCATGCAGATTCTGTACAAGGATTATTCAACAAAATACACGGCATTTATGGAAATAAAAAAGCAGGTAGATGAATATTATGCATCAAGCTATCCTGATTTAGTCAATGAAAAGAAAGCAGATATTGAAGCTGCAATTCTTGAAATTCAGAATGGTTATTCAAACAATATTTTCCCGTTCATGAAAGCCAGTTGGAAATCGTACCCAAACAATATTGGTCACATGGAATCTGACGGTTGTTTCCGGTGTCACAACGACAGGCACACATCCGATAAGGGAAATGTTATTTCGAAAGACTGCAATTTGTGTCATACTATTTTGGCTGAAGGCATTGGAGGAAACATAGAATATTCAAAATCTCTTGAGCCTCTTGAATTTAAACATCCGGTAGATATCGACGAAGCATGGAAGACCGAAATGTGTTCTTCATGTCACTCGGCGCTCTATTGATATTAGTCAGGTGGCCTAAAAAATTGACCGTAATCTATTGTCTGACCGAAAAATAAATGCATATTTATATGTCGAAAGGACCAAAATTCAAACGTAATCAGAGAAATTATTATAGGTTTATGTGAAGTAAGGTATTGTATTAATTTAAAAACACAATGACTATGAATTACAAAAAGTTAGTTTTATTAATGGGTTTAGTTTTGTTTTTCATCTCATTTTCATTTGCACAGAACTTCAAATATGTAGGTGCTGCCAAATGTAAAATGTGCCACAACAAGGCAGAAAAAGGAGAACAATACAACAAATGGGCATCAAGTGTTCACGCCAAGGCTATGCAATCGTTGAAAGGTGCCGATGCAACTAATCCAAAATGTATTAAATGCCATTCAACAGCAGCAAGTGTTGATCAGGGTTTAATCGCTGGAATTACTGTTGCTGAAGGTGTGTCATGTGAATCTTGCCACGGCCCGGGTAGTGCTTACAAAGTTGCTACAGTTATGAAAGACATGAAAGCTTCTATGGCTAAAGGTCTTATCATGCCTGACGAAAAAGTTTGTAAAAAATGCCACAATGAAGAAAGTCCGAACTACAAAGGATTTAACTACAAAGAATATGTGGCTAAAATTGCACATGCTGATCCAACCAAAAAATAATTCCCGGTTCAGGATGATTTTAAAAAATTCCTTTGTTTTAACCATAAAACAAAGGAGTTTTTTTTGATTCAAAAGAAGGGGTTGTTAGTATTCATAAGTCATTGTTTTATTGTTTATTAAGTTTTGATATTTAAAAAGAATCATGAAAAAAATAGTTTCATTCTTTTTCTCCATGTTTTTCTCCGTACTGCTATTGATGATGTTTGCCATATCAATAGCGTATGCCACATTTATTGAAAACGATTATGGAACGGCCACTGCTCAAGCCTTGATTTATCAGGCCTGGTGGTTTGAGTTGCTTCTTTTTGTTGGAATTGTTAATCTGGCCGGAAGTGTGGTGAAATATAAGTTGTTTAACCGGAAAAAATGGGCCATTCTATTGTTTCACCTTGCATTCATCGTAATAATTATTGGAGCCGGAGTTACCCGCTATTTTGGTTTTGAAGGAAATATGCACATTCGCGAGGGAGAGGCAACCAATCAGGTGGTTTCGGAAGCAACTTACATTAGTGTTACCGCAAGTTCGAATAATTCGGAAATTAAACGCGAAACGAAGGTTAAATTTACGCCCAACACAAATAACCATTACCGCGAAACTTTCGCGATCGGCGGAAAGGAAGTAACCGTTGAAAATGAAATATTTGTTCCACGGGCTTCGGAAACACTTGTTCCTGATGAAAAAGGAACTCCCGTTATATCTTTAATTTATAGCGATATGATTCAGGAGCATGCTGATTTTTTACTGATGCCTGGCGACAATAAAAAAATGGCATCAGAAAGTTTTGGGTTCGAAACAGGCGATAGTTCCGCAAACGTTGTATTTAACCGCGTTGGGAATGGATTGAACATGGTTGGTAACGATACCATTTTTGTTTCCGGAATGACTGGTCCGACTGGTGAAAAATTAATTCCTGGTGAATCTTATCCGGTGAATGAAAATACGTTTTACAAAGTTGGCGAATCGGGTTTTGTCCTGAAAAAGTACATGGCAAAAGCTATTCCCGCCTTGGTTCAACTCCCGAATGAAAGTCAGGTTGTTGAATTGAATGCATTCACTGCTAAAATTACTTCAGGAGAAGAAACCCGAAGACTTAATGTTTTTGAAAAAGGTGGAATGAATGCTGAGACAGCTAATTGTACGATAAATGGAATTGATGTAAGTATTTCCTATGGTTCAATTATTCGCGAATTGCCATTTCGTATTTACCTGACTGATTTTCAGTTGGAACGTTACCCCGGTTCGATGAGCCCTTCGTCGTATGCCAGCGAAATTATCTTAAAAGATTCTGCATCTTCAGTCGAACGTCCGTTCCGCATTTTCATGAATAATATTCTGAAATATCAGGGTTACCGATTCTTTCAGTCTTCATTTGATCAGGACGAAAAAGGAACAGTATTATCGGTAAATCACGACCTTTGGGGAACATTAATTTCGTACCTCGGATATTTTTTAATGACTTTGGGAATGGTATTTACTGTTTTTAGTAAAGGCAGCCGATTCAGGACTTTGGTTCGCTTAAGTTCAAAACTTCAGGCTAAACGCAAAGCAGCTAAAATAGCACTGATTGGTATTATTCTTTCAGGTTTAAGTTTGAATTCAAATCTGGCTTTTGGTGCCGGGAATTCAGCCGAAAAAACCAAACACATCGATTCGTTTGCCGGGTTACTTGTTCAGGATCACCAGGGAAGAATTGAGCCGGTTAGCACGCTCGCATCGGATTTGCTGCGGAAGATTTCCAAAAAAGACAAATGGGACGGTATGCCGGCTGCCGAATTATTTCTGGAAATGAGCGCTAATCCTGAACGTTGGAAAGTGGTTCCCTTCATTAAAGTTGCCAATCCTGAACTGATGAAAATGTTAGGTGGATCCGGTAGTTATATTTCCTTCAGGCAGGCATTCGATCAGAGCGGATCGTACAGATTGTACAATATGGTTCAGGAAGCTTATAACAAGAAACAGACACTCAGGAATAAACTGGATAAAGAAATTATTAATGTCGATGAGCGCGTGAATATATGTTATCAGATTTTCAACGGCGACTTGCTAAAGATTTTTCCGATTCCGAATGATGAACGAAAAACCTGGGTGACATCTTCGAAACTTGCTGAAAATCTGAAGATAGAGAATGCTGATTTTACCACCGGAATTTTGAGTTTGTATTACGATGCATATAATACAGCCTCTCAAAACGGAAATTGGTCAAAACCGAATGAATATCTTGGTTATATTAAGAAATACCAAACTCAATACGGCGCTGAAATAATCCCGTCACAAACCAAAATCAGGCTCGAAATACTGTACAACAATTGGAATGTATTCGGAAAGCTCGCCAAAATATATGCATTGTTTGGTTTTGTATTGCTGGTTTTGCATTTCATGCTCATTTTTAAATCAACCGGCGGTATTTCTAAATTTATCAATATTGGTACAATCCTGGTTTTTATTGCTTTTGCTTTTTATACGATAGGTTTACTCATGCGATGGTATATTTCGGAACACGCACCGTGGAGTAACGGATACGAAACCATGATTTATATTGGCTGGGCAACAAGTCTCTCCGGATTTATTTTTGTCAGACGGTCGCCAATTACGCTGGCTGTTACAACGATTTTGACATCAATAATTTTGTTTGTTGCCGGAATGAGCTGGATGAATCCCGAAATTACGAATCTTGTGCCGGTGTTGAAATCATATTGGTTGGTTGTACATGTAGCGATAATTACAGCCAGTTATGGCTTTTTGGCTATGGGAGCTTTACTCGGAATGCTCAATTTGGTCCTGATGATTTTACGGAACAAAACGAATGTACAAAATATCAGTTTCACGATTCTCGAAGTTTCGTACATTGTTGAAATGGCTTTGATGATTGGCCTTTTGATGCTCACTATCGGAGCATTTATTGGTGGAGTTTGGGCCAACGAATCGTGGGGGCGATACTGGGGCTGGGATCCTAAAGAAACCTGGGCATTGGTTACTGTGTTGGTTTATACCATCATTTTACACCTTCGTAAGGTGCCGGGGCTCAAAAGTACTTTGGCATTGAATAGTCTGGCTATAATTGGCCTTGGTTCGGTTTTGATGACCTTTTTTGGTGTAAACTATTATTTGTCCGGAATGCATTCGTATGCACAAGGCGATCCCCCACCAATTCCAAATGCACTCTACGTTTCCATTTTCATTATTTTTGCCTTGATTGTTGGTGCCTGGTATTCAGAACAAAAAATGGGGGAGATTACCGATCCTGAAGATTCTCCTGAATAAAGTTTAATGAGTATCCGTTACTTTAGCCAAAATGAAAAGTTTTTCTTCGTGTACAGACTGGCCTCGTCCGGAGAGCCGAAAAACAAGTGAAGTCGGCGCTAAAAAATCTTTTCTGTTTGAGCGGCAGGCGAGTTTAAAAGATTTTAGCCGTCGGGCGCTGGTTTTTCGAGCGATGCGGAGGCAGCCTTGACTTTTTTTGATTACTTTTTTGTGTTCAGACAAAAAAGGAATTAGGGTTTGGGGCAAAGCCCCATCTGTCGGAACAATTAGGCATTTAACCGGATATTCATATAAAATTTTTATGCCGGTACTTTTGTGAGTATGCAATAGTACGGACAAATATTATCAAAAAAGGAGACAAGTCCGATGCATCGGACTTGTCTCCTTTTTTTCGAAATAATTCGGAATAGCTAATAAAACTATTCGCCGCAAGGCAAAAATGAAGAAGCCCAATTATTTGTTTTACAAATAATTGGGCTTTCAAAGTGGGGTGGTAGATGGGATTTGAACCCACGACCCCTGGAACCACAATCCAGTGCTCTAACCTACTGAGCTACAACCACCGTGTTTCATTTTGAGGTTGCAAATATAGTGTTTAATTTCTAAGTTGTGCAATAGCAAACATGCGTTTTTTAGAGTGTTTTTAAGTTTTTTTTACATCATTATTTCTGAATAAAAATCAACCGTAGTACACTTTAAAATTTGATTTTGATAAATAACTGAATCGAAGATTGTTACAGCTTTGTTGCGGTGATTGTCGAAATTTACTTTAAAAACAAGCAATAGTTAAAGTTTGCTTTTTTGGATCAGGCCTCCCTTTTCATTTAAAAGAAGAGAGAATCTGATGAGTGTTTCGTCGCGTACAATGAGTTCGTAACCTACAATTTCACCTTCCCTGATTTCAATTACATTCATCAGTTCGCCATGTTCGGCAGCTTTTTCTTTAATGTGTGCAGGTGTATTTTGAATTGGCAGATTTTTTTTCAGATTCAGGAGCTTGCCTGTAGGATCGAAATGTGCGATGTGTTCAATATCTTCAAGATAAAAAATAGCTTCGTAGAAATCATCGCTGTGCAGCCATTCTACATTAATTGAATCGCCAAATTTCTCAAAAAATGAATCTTTCACATTGGATGGCAGTGAAACACTCGAAAATTTGAATATTTTACTAAAGATGTTTTTCATGGGTCATTGTTGTTATAATTGTTTAGGTTGGTTTTAAGGCTCTGTAATTAAATCGAATAGAATTTAAGATTTTTGATCCTTCAATTCTATAGACGGTTTATGACCTGAATAGTAACGTTTTTAAGTGGAATTAATTATTCGAAACGAATTTTTGATTGTACATGTAAATAACCCTCGACCGTGCTCTTTTTAGCCTCATTTTCACGGCATCTTCACTTATTCGCAGGGTTTTGGCGATATGCTTGATGGGTAAATTATCCTGATATTTCATTAAAAGAAGTACCTTTTCTTCAGGATGTATCAATTCAAGAATGGTTAATAAATTATCGTAGTCTGCTTCTTCAAAGTCTGCTTCCGATTCATCAATAATTTCCGGAATTTCGTTATTAATGTTCCATTCAGGATAGTGAAGTTTCTTTTTTACCCGTAAGTAATCGATGCAATAATTGTATGTTATGGAGTAAAGCCACGAAGAAAAAGAAGAATTTCCCTTGAAACCCGGAATTTTCTCGTAGGCCTTTGTTAAAACGTCGTTTGCAAATTCCTCCGACAGTTTATTATCTTTTAAAAAACTGAAACATTTATCCTTAACTTTCTTAAAATACCGTGTGTATAAAATTTCAAATAATTCTTTGTTACCCGAATTCATAATCAGATGGACTATTTCTTCATCCGATTTTTGCTGATATTTGGTCTTAAATGCCATTTATAGGTCTTGGAAATGAGATATCTAAAAAAAAATACAATAAATTAATTTAAAGTTGTGTTACTTCTAAAGAAACCTTCGTCACAATGATAAATTTGATTAAAAGTATTTTCAAATCAAACGTAAAAATAGAAATTAAAAGATTTTATCAATCAAATATTGAAGTTAATAATTTTAGAGAAAACCAAATTAAAAATTGAGTATGAAAAGTAAATTAGTTATTGCTATTGCAGCAATTGGTATCGCAGTATTGTTTAGCTCATGTGCTAAAGTTCCTCAGACTGAAATTGACGCAGCTACTGCTTCTATTCAGGAAGTAAAAGACGCTGGTGCAGATTTGTATGTTCCTGAAGCTTACCAGGCATTGGTTGATTCAATGAAATCGGCTAACGAAAAAGTTGAAGTTGCTAAAGCTAAATGGTTCCCAAACTATACTCCAGCTAAAGAATTGTTAGCTACAGTTAGTCAAATGGCTGTTGACACAAAAGCTAAATCTGAAGCTCGTAAAGTTGAGTTAAAAGCTGAAGTAGAAACTATGATCGGTGAAGTTAAAACGTTGATCGAAGAAAATACTGCTTTGTTGGCTAAAGCTCCTAAGGGTAAAGAAGGTAAAGAAGCTTTGGAAGCTATTAAAAGTGACTTATCTGTTGCCGAAGCTACTGTAACAGAAGTTGAAGGCCTGTTGGCTAACGGCGATTTAATCGGTTCAAACGACAAAATTAAAGCTGCTAAAGAAAAAGCAACTTCTATTAAAGCTGAACTGGAAGATGCTATTGCTAAAAAAGCCGGAAAAAAATAATAACTTTTCGGAGTTAAACGTTACTTATACCCGGGGTCTATACCACCGGGTATTTTTTTAATACAGAAATAATGGTTTTAAGGAAGAGAAAAAAAATTAAGTGGTTTATTGTATTGTTTTTGTCTGTTCTGGTTGTTGCAATTGGAGTAAGCATACTCATTGTATCGCAAAGAGAATTGCCAACTGAAGATTTGCGTATGGCTCGGGAAGCTTTATCCGAAGCTAAAGATGCCGAAGCAAATGTTTATGCTGAAAAGTTATATGTTGAATCTGTACAGATGTACGATTCTGCCATGGTGAACTGGTCAAAGGAAAACGCACGGTTTATATTGTTCAGGGATTATTCAAGAGTTGTTAACTTTGCAAAAAATTCAAAAAAGAAAGCACAGGAATCGGAGGAGGAAGCAATCCGGCAATCGAGCAATTTAAGTAAGAATGTTGAAACTGCATTCATTAATCTGAACAAAAAAATTGAATTGTATAATAAGCTCTTCAAGGATTTACCGTTATCAAAATCAGTTTTTGATGCGCATAACCGATCGAAAATGCTGTTAAGCGAATCAAAAATTGCGCATGAGAGCGGCAAACTTAAAGATGCAGAAATTCTGTTTAAAAAGGCTGAAATATTTGTAAATCATGCAAATACAGCGGCAAGTAAAATGCTTCGCGATTATTTTGACGATTACAATTCATGGAAAAACCTGGCAAATAAAGCAATCGCCTCGTCGCGTGGAGGGAATAAGGTAATTCTGGTTGATAAAGTCGCGCATATTCTGTATGTTTATCAGTCGGGTAAAGCCATCCGAAGTTATGAGGCAGAATTTGGCCCCAATTGGATGGCTCATAAGGAGCGAAACGGCGACAAAGCAACTCCTGAAGGAAACTATCATATTACGAGTAAAAAAGACCGGGGCAGGACCATTTATCACAAGGCTTTGCTTCTCGATTATCCAAATGCGGAAGATCGCCGGCAGTTTGCCTTGAAAAAGAAAAAGGGGCTGATTTCGAGAAACGCAGGAATTGGCAGCTTGATTGAAATACACGGAAACGGCGGCAAAGGTTTTAACTGGACAAGTGGTTGCATCGGATTAAGAGATAAGGATATCGATGATCTTTGCCGGTTGGTAGGCGCAGGTACCCGGGTAACTATTGTTGGTTCAATTGAACCACTTTCAGTAGTTACACAGGGGGTGAATTTTTAAACTTTTTTAGTTTAAATTGGTAAGAAAACGAAAACTTTTAACCAGATCAATACGAATACTGTCATGGTTCGAACTATTTTAATTTATGTGACTATTTCCGTTGCGGGGCTTTTGTTCTTTACATCAATGTTGTTTTTTGTTGTTCCCGCACTTCAGGAATCTACTTTGGTTCTTCCCTCTGTATCGGCAGTGAAAGCTGATACCGCAGTGAATGGAAAAGAAAAAGCTTCTCTTGAAAAAGAAGTAAATAAACTGAACGTCAAATTGGATAAATATACACCAACAGGTGCATATATCGTGGTTAATACTTCTGACAATCATTTCTATTTATATAAAGGAAGAAAACTCATCAGAGACGGAGTTTGCTCAACCGGGAAAAATGAACGATTGGTGGTTGGCGGAAAGAAAAAAGAATATGTATTTTACACTCCTTTTGGCGTTCGTACGGTGCAAGGCAAGCAGCCAAACCCTGTTTGGGCCAAACCCGATTGGGCTTTTATTGAAGATGGTTTGCCGATCCCTCCTCCAGGCGATCCGTCCCGATTCGAATCAGGAACGTTGGGTGCATACAAGCTCGTTTTGGGCGATGGTTATATGATTCACGGGACTATCTATAAGCGTTTCATGGGGCAGAATGTAACTCATGGTTGTATCCGGATGCTCGACGACGATCTGGAAGCCGTATATAAAACAATGGAAATTGGTTCAAAAGTATATATCTATTAAGGATGAAAGTTAACTCAACAGATGATTTTGATAGCTTGTTTGTGAAAAAGCGCAATGGATTAAAAATAACTGTAACTGTTTTTATTGCTGTTATGCTGATTTTTATTAGTGTCTACTCGTACTTGTCGATAGGTGCAGTGCGTCACCGGATGAATCAGGAAAAATCTCAGGTAGCAGATGAAGCATACGTTAATCCGGCGCTTATTGATTTGATGAAGGATAAAGCATGGGTCGAATCACGACTAAAAATGGCGGCCTACGATTCAATCGGACTTTCAATTGATTTGGAAGAGCGGGTGGTTCAGTTGGAATTAAAAGGTGTTGTTGTTATGAAGTCTAAAATTCGCGACTATTCAACTTCAGGATTTTTTAAACGAATGGACGGAAACGTCTATTTTAGCATGTTCGGGAGCCCGCTTAAAATTTTACATTTCGAATCATCAATTGCGAAAAATCCGTTTAAAGTAATTCAGGCGCCCAAAAACGAAGAAGAGGCTGACGCAAATGCTATGAAAAAAGATTCTGCGAAGAACGAAAGTGTATATTGGAACGTGAAGCTTGATCAGGATATTGAATTGAATATTCAGGGAATTGACTCCATTTCCGATTCAACCTATAAATTGGGCAAGGGATTTACGTTTAAACGCGATTTGAAAAATATGTTTCAGTCGATGAAGCAAGTCATTCAGTTTAAACGGCCGGTTTATACTCCTGAAATTCTGATCAGTATTCCTGAAAACGATGCCAAAGCGATTTTGCGGGCGCTTCCACGAAAGGCGATGGTTACTGTTCGAATTTAAATGCCCGATAAATTCAGAAAAAAGGTAAACCGGGAAAATTCATTTTAAAATGGTTTTCCCGGTTTTTCCATAGCTTCCATTTGCAATCATTTCAGAATGTTTGCTCAGGAGCTACAACCAGTCAATATAAAATCTAGAGAACTACCAAAACCAACAAATTCGCAAAAAGTCATCGCGAACGGAAATAAAAATCCGGCGCTAAGTTTCTGTTTTACGTGTTTCTGTTAGTGCTATTTAGACGATAATCCAAAAGGAAGTAACTAAGGTTTTAAAACATGAATTTAAGTGAAATCGGTTATGCGGATCTTACAAAACACGAAATTTGTTTAGATTAGTTCCTGAATGACATCGATTAAAGTTATTGTGATGGACAATAAACCTGAAATGGCCGGATTTGTAATGGCCGGAGGAAAAAGCAGCCGCCTGGGCAGAGATAAAGCGCTCCTGAAAATTCAGGATAAAACTTTGCTGCAACGAATGATTGAGCTGATCAATCCATTCTGTGAAACTGTTTCAATAAGCGGGCAAAATGCCCAATATGAAGTTTTCGGTGCTGAAATGATTCCTGATTTGCATCCCGGTTGCGGACCCATTTCAGGCTTGTATTCCTGTTTGAGGTCATCTGCAAAAGAATGGAATTTATTTATGAGCGTGGACGTTCCGTTTGTAAACCATGAATTGATCACGTTATTAATATCCAATATTTCAAATCAGAATTGTATTGTTCCTCAACATCAGGGTGGAATTGAACCACTGATTGGACTTTACAATAAACGTGCAATTCCGGCAATTGAAAAAATGATTGAAGCAGGCGAATATAAATTAATGAACCTGCTTTCAACTCAAAATACTGATTTTATAGATTGCAATTCGTTAATCAAAAACTACCCCCGATTGTTTATGAACATCAACCGTATTGAAGATTTTAGGTCGATCTGATTCAGTTTGGAAATTGCGATTTGAATGGAATCTTTTCGGTTGAAAAGAAAAGCTTTTTACTACTTTTGAGCTAAATTTTATTAGATGTCACAAATTTTATTTTATGTTATTGTTGGCCTGCTGATGGCCGATTTTATTTTTGAACGGATACTGGAATACCTGAATTCAACGAGGTGGAGCGACAAACTTCCGGATGAGGTAAAAGATATTTATGACGTCGACAAATACAGGAAACAGCAGGCATACGAAAAAGTGAACTTCAAATTTTCGATGCTTAATTCGTCGTTTAGTTTTGCTGTTATGTTGCTTATGTTTCTACTGGCAGGGTTTGCCTGGGTCAATCAAATTGCTCTTTCGATGTCGACTCAACCTATACTTACTGCCTTGTTTTTCTTGGGTATCCTGATGTTGGCTTCCGATATTTTGCAAACACCATTTTCGGTCTACGATACATTTGTGATCGAAGAAAAATTCGGTTTTAACAAAACCACGCCAAAGACATTTGTTCTCGATAAATTGAAGGGTTATCTTCTGGGAGCTGTCATTGGCGGCGGACTTCTGGCTTTAATCATTTACATTTATCAACTCACAACCACCAGCTTTTGGATTTATGCCTGGATGGTTATCAGCGGATTTTCAATCTTTATGGTTCTGTTTTATTCGAACCTGATTGTGCCTCTGTTTAATAAACAAACCCCGCTCGGAGAAGGTGAATTGAAAAGGGCGATCGAGACTTTTTCTGAAAAAGTTGGTTTTAAACTCGACAATATTTTTGTGATTGACGGCTCAAAGCGATCAACCAAAGCGAATGCGTATTTTACGGGTTTTGGATCAAAAAAGCGTATTGTTTTGTACGATACGCTGATCAACGATTTGACAATTAACGAACTGGTTGCCGTTTTGGCGCACGAAATTGGTCATTACAAAAAGCACCATGTTATCTGGAGTCTGCTGATTGGCATTTTGCAAACCGGCGCCATGTTGTTCATCTTTTCGCTCTTTGTTGGTCGTCCCGAACTTTCAGCAGCATTGGGCGTTGAAACGCCGAGTTTCCACATCGGGCTTATTGCTTTTGGCATTCTCTATTCGCCTATTTCGCTGATTCTTGGTTTAGTTATGAATATTTTCTCGCGGAAGAATGAATATCAGGCTGATGAATTCGCTGCCAGGAATTTTGATGCCGCAGAATTAGCTTCTGCGCTCAAAAAATTATCGGTAAAAAACCTGAGCAATCTGAGACCACATCCGGCATACGTGTTTTTTCATTACTCGCACCCCACATTAATCCAACGGTTAAACGCATTAAAAACATTGTTGTAGAGACAAGGAATTCCTTGTCTCTACGCATATCAAAATCTATGAAAGCAGAACTTATTACCATTGGCGACGAAATCTTAATCGGACAAATTGTTGATACCAATTCGGCCTGGATGGGGCAGAAATTAAACATGCTCGGCATCGAGGTTTACCAGGTTACATCGGTTCACGACAACCACGAACACATTCTGAAAGCGCTGGCTGAAGCTGAAAGCAATGCCGATATAGTGCTCATTACCGGAGGTCTGGGACCAACAAAAGACGATATTACCAAAAATACCTTGTGCGAATATTTCAATACAAAACTGGTTTTTCATCCTGAAGTTCTCGAACATGTTCGGTCGTTGTTGTCCTCACGCAATGTTTCAATCAATCAATTGAATCAGGACCAGGCACTTTTGCCAGAAAGCTGTACCGTTTTGCACAATTCAGCCGGAACTGCTGCCGGAATGTGGTTCGAGCGAAACAACACCATTTTTGTGTCCATGCCCGGCGTTCCCTTCGAAATGGAAGCCATCATGACCGAAGAAGTTTTCCCGCGACTGGCAAAGCTGGGAATCGCGCAGTCGATCATACATAAAACGGTTCTCACCATTGGTTTGCCCGAATCGATGCTTGCTGAAAAAATTGAAGAGTGGGAGAGTGCACTGCCCGAATTCATCAAACTGGCTTACCTTCCAAGTCCCATGATGGTTCGTTTGCGTCTGAGCGGTTACGGAACCAATGAGTCAACACTTCAGGAAGAAATAGAGAGTCAGGTAAAGAAATTACTCGCATTAATTCCTGAAAATATTTTCGGTTTCGACGATGAAAATCTTGGAATTGTGATCGGTCGCTTGTTGGTTGAATCAGGAAAAACAATGGCAACTGCCGAAAGTTGTACAGGAGGCAACATTGCCCATTTTGTGACCTCCAACTCCGGAAGTTCGGCTTATTTTAAAGGAGGAATTGTGGCTTATTCCAACGAAGTGAAAAGCAACATTCTGCAAGTTTCTCCGGAAATTATTGAAAAAGAAGGCGCCGTCAGTGAGCAGGTTGCCGAGCAAATGGCACTTGGAGCGCTAAAAGCCCTTCGGGCTGATTATGCCGTTTCAACGACCGGAATTGCCGGACCCGATGGCGGAACCGACGAAAAACCTGTCGGAACTGTTTGGATTGCGGTTGCCGGTCCTTCAGGCGTGCAGAGTAAAAAATATATATTTAAGCATAACCGTGAGCGAAATATAATACGTACCACGCATACCGCGTTAAATATGTTACGTACATTAATACTAAAAGAAACACGATGAAACGTAAAATCCTTATCATAGCGGGTGTAATTGTTCTCATTTTCGCAATTCTTGCTGCGTTGCCATTTTTGTATAAAGATAAACTTCTGGCAAAAGTGAAAAGTACATTGAACGATCAGGTCAATGCAAAAATTGATTTTACCGATTTCAATGTGACTCTTTTCTCGAGTTTTCCGAAAGTGGAACTTGAGATCGAAAACCTGAGTTTAACAGGAATGAACGAATTTGCTTCCGATACAATTTTCTCGGCAGGTTCCATTTCTACCACGATTTCGCTCATGGAAATGATTCGTGGTAAAGGCCTCGAAATTAAAAGCCTGATCGTTGATAATCCGAGAATATCTTTGGTCGCGAGCAAATCAGGAGCAGTGAATTGGGACATTGCCAAACCAGCGGAAACAGTTGCCAGACCTGAAGAATCCAGTTCCGCAAATGCTGAAGATCAACTGAAAGTGAAACTGAGCGACATCCAGGTAAATAATCTGAACCTGCTCTATAACGATCTGGAATCGCCCATGAAAGTGTGGCTGAAAAACCTTTCGCTAAAATCGTCAGGAGATGTGGCCGGAACTGTTACGAATTTCGACCTGAAAGCAGAAGCCGGTGAATTTATTTTCGAATACGATTCGGTTCAGTACATTTCGAAAACCCGGCTGAAAGCTGAAACTTTACTGAAAGCCGACTACGACAAAATGAATTTTGCATTCAGTCAGGGTAAAATCCGGATAAATAATCTTCCGCTCGAAGTTGATGGTTCGTTTGCAATGCCTTCAGACAGTATGTTTTTTGACCTGAACTTCAAAAGCGAAAAAAGCGATTTTGCAACCATTCTGGCGTTGGTTCCTGCCGATTATCAAAAATATCTGGAAAAGGCTCAGATAAATGGTTCTGCCGAATTTAAGGGTTTGGTTAAGGGATTGTTTTACAACGAAACGTATCCGGCGATTGAAGTTGTTCTGGCTGCCAACAATGCCAGTTTTAAATACCTGGATTTGCCCGAAAGCGTGCAGGATATTCAGATTTCGGCGCGTATCAGCAAACCCGAAGGTGACTTGGATCTGCTCACCGTGAATGTTGATCAGGCTCATGCTTCGATTAAAAATAATCCGGTCGATTTGCGGATGTCGCTCAGCGATTTGATGACTGATCCGAATATCGATGCATCATTTTCAGGAACTATTGATTTTACCACGTTAAAACAGGCTATCCCGATTGACAGTCTCGATATTTCAGGAGTGATGAAAGCGCGGATGCAACTGGCTGGCCGTATGTCGTCGATAGAAAAGAAAGAGTACGAAAAGTTCAAATCCGACGGTGAAGCTGCTATCCAGAATTTCAGGATTGAAAGCAATCAGCTTACAAAACCGATCGAAATTTCGAGCGCACAGGTTAAAGCAAATAACCGCCAAATTTCGGTGAGTAAGTTTGACGGAAAAATCGGACAAAGTGATTTTGCGCTGAAAGGCGAAGTGAACAATTATCTGGCTTATATTTTTAAGAATGAAGTTCTGAACGGTAGTTTCAGTTTGAATTCGTCATTTATGAATTTCACGGAATTGTCGAACATTCAGAAACCGGCAGCAAAGGCAGAAGGAGAAAAGGCTGAGCCCAGACCAACCCCGGTTTCGGCTGCTTCGGATTCTGTGATTGCGTTTGAAGTTCCGGGCAAGCTTGATTTGAGTTTTCAGTCGGTTATTCAGAAAGCCATATACGACAATATGTCTATCAACAATATCAATGGCTTAATCAGGGTTAAAGACCAGCGTTTGGAACTTACCAACCTGACCATGGAAATGCTGAAGGGAAAACTTTCGGTGAATGGAGCCTACGTGAGCAACGCCGAAAACAAACCAAAATTCGATTTTAAGCTGAATATGGAAAATGTCGATTTACCTTCTGCATACCAGTCTTTAAGTACCTTCAGACATTATTTGCCCATTGCAGCGAAGAGTCAGGGAACCATTTCAACACAATTTGGCCTGACGGGCGCAATGAACGAAAAAATGAATATTGTGCCGACCAGCCTGAACGGAAACGGGATTTTCAATACTCAAAACCTGATGATTGTTGATTCGCCTGTGTTTGATCAGATTCGCGGTATCATTAAAAAAGAAAAGCTGAAAAACGTAAAAGTTGATAATTTTACCGCCAGGTTTCAGTTTGAAAATGGACAGTTAAAACTGAATCCGTTTAAAACAACTATTGCCGATCAGCAAGCAACGATCTACGGCAATTTATCGGCTGCCCGAGAAATTAACCTGAATATGGATTTTCTGGTCAACCGCGAAGATTTAGGCGCCGACATCAACAAAGGGCTGGGAATTTTGCCAGGCTCTGATAACATTAAAATGATTGATGCTACTGTAATTCTGAAGGGGCCACTAACCAAGCCTGAAGTTTCGCTCGATTTAAGTAAAGCGCGTGCTCAAATTGAAAAGGAAGTTAAAAAAGCTTCGATGGAGGAAATTAAAAATTCCGTAAAAAAAGTTGGCGACGAGCTGAAGAAGCTGTTTAAATAGAAAGCCTCCCCCAAACCCCCTCCGAAAGAGGGGGCTTAAAGAAACCTATTCTCAGAATGGTGTTCGAAAAGTTGACAAAAATTTACGTTTCTTCCAGTGTTGATAGCTTTAGAGCTGAAGTAATAGGTTTTCTTTCACTTAAAAAACTGAAGCAGAATGGGGCAGAAATGCACAGTTAGCATCGTTTTTTAAAATCGTGTTTATGGGTTTCTAAATTTCGTGCTTTCCTTTTTTAAAAACGTGCTTTCCTTTTTTAAAAACGTGCTGTCCTTTTCTGAACTTCGTGCTGTCCTTTTACCAAAAAGGTGCTGTCCTTTTTTAAAAAGGTGCTGTCCTTTTTGGGAAAGCATTCGCGTCATTTTTTCAGTTGTTTGTTTTGCTATATATTATTGGTACTGCAGGACTTTTTATGCCTTGAAAAGAAGGAGAAATAAATGTTGGAAATTTATAAACGTTTAAAAGATCAATTGTGTCAGGCAGAGAAATAATCAGTAATATTTTCTGGAAATAATATATTTTCTGAAATGCAGTATTTTAAGCCTCCCCTTTTGGGGGAGGTTTGGAGGGGGCTACAATGGGCCAAATACTGAACATAGCAGCCACGAAATAAATAATTCCGGCAATCATCAAGGCACTGTTTAAACTAAATGCATCAGTGAGATAACCCAAAGCCGGGCCAATAATTGCAAATAAAATCCTGATTTCAAGGTTCCTGATGGAGAGAATGGTAGCCCTGACTTTTGAATCGGTAAACTGGTGGATATAATCTTTCAGCACGGGGGTGGCTATTCCGCGAACCATGTAAAACCCGAACAAAATGGCAATTCCGGCCAGGCTTATATTTAGCGACGTCAGGATAAATCCGGCTGCAAGAAAAATGACAATAAACAGCAGTGAATTTCTTTTGCCAAAGAATCGTTCGATCCGGTATGCAAACATTGAAAATACGCCAGCCGATAGGTTTAGCAAAGTCCATAAAATACCAAAGACTGCAACCGGCACTCCTGCTTTCTGAAAATAAGGTTGCACAAACCAGGCATAAGTTAAGGTGGCTGCGCCAGTGAACGACGAAATCATGATGGCGCTTCGCATCTCCCGCTGTTGATAGGTGAGCTTTAAAATCGAAAGAATTTCTTTCATTTTCAGGTGTGTCCGTTCGAGCACATGTTGTGGTTCTTTCAGAAAAAATGCTCCGGGAATTGCTGATGCGGCCACAAAAATCTGGAAATAATAAGGAGTCCGTAAACTTATGGTAGCCAAAAGTCCGCCGGCAACACCGGCCAAAGCTTCAGCAAAGTTTCCGCCTGAAGTTATTCTTCCTTCAAATTTGACGTAATCACTTTCGCGGTTTTCGGCTTTGAGCGAATCGTACAAGATGGCCGAATCGGCTCCTGAAACAAAACTAAAACCAACGCCAAGAACGATTTCGGCCATCGCAAAACTGGCAAAATCCGACGAGATACTGTAAATCAGTATGCCAATTGTTCCCAGAATGGCGCCAACCAAAAGCGTCTTCCGGCAGCCCCAAACATCAGCCATATATCCTGAAGGTAGCTCCATTGTTACCATGGCGATGGAATAAATCGACTTCAGGATAAATATTTGCGACATACTCAAGCCATTCTCCTGGTAAAAGAGCACCACGATTGGCATAACCAGATTAAACCATTTGGCAACTTTAATCAGGTATAACTGCGGTATATTTTGGGGTAGTTTTTTCAAAACGAATTTTTAGCAAAAATAGGTATTCTTCTCTTTGTAAAATTTAGTGAATAGATCTACCGGTGTTTAAATAGCAATTGAGGGATTAAACACAAATATTACCTTATTGTTTAGTTTGGTCAATTTGTTAATTAGATGTAAAATATCGTTAAAAGCTTAAAAATATGAGTTTATTTCCCTGTGTTTGTTCTGATATGATCGGTTTTTAGCTATTTTTAGAGAAATGCAATCGCGCATTTTTGTTTTTGTAAATTTTAAAGATTAAATTATGAAACTCGTAATCCCCCAAAATTATCAGCCTTTACTTGATGTCAATCAAACTGAAAAGGCGATTCAACTTGTTAAAGAAAGTTTCCAGCAGGATTTGGCTTCTGAACTTCGTTTGCGCCGTGTTACGGCCCCATTGTTTGTAATGAAAGGTACCGGAATTAACGACGACTTAAATGGAATTGAACGCCCGGTTTCATTTCCTGTAAAAGAGTTGAACGATAACAGGGCTGAAGTGGTTCAGTCTCTGGCCAAATGGAAACGAATGACGCTTGCAGATTTAAATATTGCAGAAGGGTACGGAATTTATACCGATATGAATGCCATCAGGCCCGATGAAGAATTGACAAATATTCACTCGCTTTATGTCGACCAGTGGGATTGGGAGCGGGTAATCACCGAAAAGGAGAGAAATCTGAATTTCCTTAAAAAAGTGGTACTGAAAATTTATTCTTCATTGTTGCGGACCGAATACATTGTTTCTGAACATTTTCCACAAATTACCCCACTGTTGCCCGAAGAAATTACATTCATTCACGCTGAAGAACTTGAGGAACAATATCCTGATTTAACACCCAAAGAACGCGAGCACGAAGCTGCCAAAATGTATAGCGCCGTTTTTATTATTGGCATTGGGGGCCTGCTTCCGGGAGGTGAAAAGCACGACGGACGTGCCCCCGATTACGATGATTGGTTGACTGAAACAGCGCCAAACCGAAAAGGCTTGAATGGCGACATTTTGGTTTGGAATCCTGTTTTGGAAACTTCACTCGAATTATCGTCGATGGGAATCCGGGTGAACCGGGAAATACTCCTGAAGCAGCTTGAAATCACCGGAACAACTGAGCGAAAGAATCTTTACTGGCACAAGCGATTGTTAAACGGAGAGCTTCCGCTTTCAATTGGTGGTGGAATAGGGCAGTCCAGATTGTGCATGTATTATTTGCGGAAAGCTCACATTGGTGAAATCCAATCAAGTATCTGGCCCGATGAAATGAAGACAATTTGTAAAGGAAATCACATCGAACTGATCTAAGAATCTCAATCATACCGGCATTTACAGCTTGTCTAGAGCTGATTGCCGGTATCTTTTTATTTTTTACCGAATGCTGGCCGATGCTCCGCTAATTTTTATATATTTGCAACCGCTAAAAAGGATGTCTCGGTAGCTCAGCTGGATAGAGCAACGGCCTTCTAAGCCGTAGGTCTTGGGTTCGAATCCCAACCGGGATACTGGATGGGACAAGTCCGAAAATGATGGATTTGTCCCATTTTTTTTGCCTTTTATTTTGCTGTTTATCAGCGATATGAGATTCAATGCTTCATTGATGCGAGTGGTTCGATGTTGAAATCCGTCGTAAGTCAATTTTTCCGGGAACATCGAACCAATGATTTTTCTTTTTTGAGTTACTGTCCCATTTTCGTACAAAACATCCAGTCGGGAAATGCTACTGATTGCTTTATCCCATAAAGGTTCAATATTGGTGATATCTGTTACCGAGGCTGCTAATTTTGCCTCCAGTCTGTTTATCCGTTCCTCACTATCGGATTTTATCGTGCGGTAATCATCAGCTTCAATGTCACCACTCAGTAATAATTCCCTTGCCCTTGATATTCTTTTGGTGGCGTCTTCCAATTGTATTTTCAATTGCTGAACTTCGTCCTGCTGAGCGTGTGTTTTAGCTTTGTAAACACTAACAATTACCTCTTTGAATAATTGAAGACGGGGCAGTGGTTGTACATACTTCCGGATTTCATCTACAATTTTTATATTGACATCCGGTGCTTTATAGCGAATACCACATTCTGAACTGCAATGATAATAATAGTAATACTGCGTACGCCCTTTTGATGCACTTCCCGAAAGCATCCTTCCGCATTTGGGACATATCAGGAAACCCCGTAAAGGAAGGTTGTCATCAACTACAATTTTCGGACGCATCGCTTTTTTACGTCCATTTAATACATCCTGCACATCAAAAAAAATATTTTCAGATATTAACGGTTCATGTTGCCCCTGAACCATACGCCTTTCTTCATCTTTATATTTTGGTATAACGATTTTACCATAATAGACAGGATTTCGTATGGCTGCCCAAAAATTGTTTTTACTGCAAATCAGCCCTTTTTTCTTCGCTATTTTCCATATTTGTTCAGTGTTGAATTTCCCCTTGGCCAGTTCATTGAAAGCCCAGCGCAAAATATCTCCCTGTTTTTCTTTAGGTGCTATGTATTTTTTCCCTGTTTCTGTTATTTTGTTTATATATCCTACAGGAGCCGGCCCCATCCAACGCCCTTCCTTTTTGGCACGCCTCATACCGTTAATTGTATTCAACGATCTTCTGTCATTTTCCACTTCGGGTGCTGCCAGATAAAAAGCCAGCATCATTTTGTTTTCAGGGACAGACAAGTCCAGTGGCTGTTCAACGGCCTGAGGTTCCACGCCCAGCCGCCGCAAGGTGCTTATCATCTGGTAGGCATCTCCGGCATTTCGGCTGAACCTGTCCCATTTGGTAAACAGGATAAAGTCTGAATGTCCTCTATGTTTTCGGAGATATGCTAATAATTTTGTCCAGGCCGGACGGTTGAATGTTTTTGCAGAATGGTCTTCATAGACTACTTTACGAACTTGCAGAGAATTTATTTCGCAATATTTACGTAGTCTTTCGTCCTGATCCCGCTGTGAATAACCCCTGTCAGCCTGCTCATCGGTGCTAACCCGAATATATAAATCTGCAATTTTCATAATCTGATACTTAAAAAGGTGGAACTTAAGCAACAACATATCCCGTAAATTTACAAAATTATGCAGTCCTATCCAGGTATTGATCAACAACAATGTCGGCCATTTCATATAAAAAAATCAGGATAATCTTTGCCTGTTCCTCCGTAACCTCAATTCCGTCTTCTTTTAAAAGCTCCGCTGCCTTTAAAGGTGGTATCCTCCCGATCTCCTTGTTTTCCATCTCTCTCCTCCTGCTATGGACTGCAAAAAGCATGTTCCCTTGCTTTTAACTATCTGATCAATCTCCCCGATAACGTTTTTCTAATCATTCATTTCCACGCCAACTTTCAATGCTGGCTGCGTTATTTACCAGCAACATATTTACTCCTATTTAAGAATGAAAATTTACACTATAAAGTTAGTTACCCAAATACAAACCATCCTAATCAAAATATAGTGAGGTTAGGTAAAGACCGAACTGCCTGTTTAACTTTGTGCTGATGAAGTCGAATTACAGCCAGAAAATGTTTAGGCAATAGATGGAAAGGCTGAAAGTTTGCCACGTTCCTGCAATCGGCAAGATGTCCGGTTGTCCGACAACCGAATCTTGCCGCCCCACACTCGGAACTCGTGGGCGGGGGAAACTGATACGATAAAATGAGTTTGAAAATGTAAAAAGAGATGAGATGGAAAGAGAAAATTCAAACCGGATAAGAAAAATCAGCCTGCGGTTAACGACCGCAGAGTATATGAAAATTGAACGAAAATGGCGGGCAAGTACCTGCCGGAAATTAAGTGATTATATAAGGCATTGCCTTTTTGAGAGACCGGTGACCAGCACCTACCGTAATCAATCCATGGATGACGTTATGGCAGAAATGGGCCGCCTCAGAGGTGAGTTGAACCACCTTGGAAACAACTTTAACCAGGCGGTAAAACGGCTGCATACACTAACACAGATTGCCGAATTCAGAAGCTGGATGATCGGCTACGAGATAGAAAAAAAGACATTGTTCAACAAAGTTGAGGAGATCAAAAAGCAAATGCAAAAGATAGCAGAATCATGGTTACAGTGATCAAAACAGGGCACTCCATTCACTGCATTTTGAATTACAACGAAAATAAGGTCAAACAAGAAGTAGCCGTGTGCATCGGAGCCGGGAATTTTCCGATTGATCCCGATAAAATGAGCTTTACATCAAAGCTCAATCGTTTCCTCAGGCAGTTGGAACTGAATGAAAACGTGACGCGAAACAGCGTCCATATTTCGCTGAATTTTCATCCTTCTGAAAGCCATTTGTCCAAAGAGAAATTAATGGCTATTGCTGAAAATTACATGGATAAAATTGGATTCGGAGAACAACCTTATTTGGTTTACCAGCATCATGATGCCGGTCATCCACACTTACATTTGGTCACCATAAAAGTGAGACCTGATGGCAGCCGTATTGATATGAACAACATCGGTCGAAACCAATCTGAACAGGCCAGAAAATTGATTGAAAAAAAGTTCGGTCTTGTCTCTGCCGAAGCACAGAAAAAACAGGAAAAGGACAAGCTTAAACCGGTATCAGTAGCAAAGGTTTCGTATGGCAAAGTACAAACCAAAACAGCGGTTCAGAATGTATTGGAGACCGTCTTAAATCAGTACTGCTTTACCAGTTTGGCGGAGCTGAATACTGTACTTCAGCAGTACAATGTCAGGGCAGAACGGGGAACAGAAGATTCAAGGGTTTACAGGCAAAAAGGATTGCTTTACAGAGTACTCGACACAGATGGCAATCCCATTGGAGTCCCGCTAAAGGCCAGCCTGTTCTACATGCAGCCTACCCTTAAATTTCTGGAAGAAAAATTTAAGGAAAACGAAGCGAAACGGATGCCTTACAGGTCCCGAATTAAGAATGCTGTTGATGTAATCCTGATGGATAAAAACGCTTCGCTTCCGGAGTTAATAAAAGCCTTGGAGAAGACGGGTATCCATGTTGTTCTGCGACAAAACAATACCGGTTTGATTTACGGCATTACCTACGTTGACCACCAGACCAAATGCGTATTTAACGGAAGTGCATTAGGTAAACAATACAGCGCCAAAGCAATCCAGGAACGATGCAAGTTAAAGGATGTTTCTGAGCAGAAGTTGCCTCCGCATTCAGCTCAGGAACCGATTGGGTTACAGCCTCAGGCTAACACCGGTGAGGCAGAAACCAAAGACTGGCAAATCGACCGGAAGATTGCAACACCGCTGGCTGAAGCCGGAAACATTCTGAATGCCTTGATGCATCCGGAACAGGCACCAAATTACCTGCCGTACCACTTGAAAAGAAGGAAGAAAAGAAGGAAACGCAGGAACTTAAACAACAACCAGTAAAATCTAAAACAAATTTAAGTCATGCACACAGGAGAGAACGAACAGGCGATGAGGAAAATTTTGGATATGACCAGGCTGATCAGTATTCTGATTTTGGTGATCCATTTTTACTATTACTGCTATGCTGCCTTTCAGGAGTGGGGATTGAGCAGCGCACTGAGTGACCGCTTACTGGGCAATATTTTTAGAACAGGATTATTTGGAAGTTTTCATAAATCCAAACTCATCGCCGTGGGTTTTCTGTTTATCTCTCTGTTAGGTGCAAGAGGCAGAAAAAACGAAAAGCTGAATCATAATACAGCCTTTGCTTACATCATCACCGGACTGCTGATTTATTTTACAAGCTACCTGGCCTTGCTGGTGAAAATAAAGACAACGGAATTGGCAGTAGTATATATTGGCATTACTTCCATTGGGTTTTTGCTCTTGCTATCTGGTGGTACATTGTTGTCAAGGATTATCAGTAACAGGCTCAATAATAAAGATATTTTCAATAAGGAAAACGAGACGTTTCCACAGGAAGAGCGGCTGCTGGAGAACGAGTATTCCATTAACCTGCCTGCCCGTTACCATCTTAAAGACAAGGTGCGTGATAGCTGGATCAACATCATTAATCCTCTCCGGGGAGTAATGGTATTGGGGACGCCAGGTTCCGGTAAATCTTACTTCGTGATACGCCACATCATTACACAACATATCCGTAAAGGCTTTACCATGTTTGTGTACGATTTTAAGTTTGATGACCTTTGCCGGGCTACCTTTTTTACACGAACCGATTAACCGAGGAGTCTTGCCGGTCAATCAGCCCCGGCGTTGTTACAAGAATACCCCACGATATAATCGGTATTGTTTTTATAGAGGGTATAGATCAGGATCAGCAGTTTTCGTTCAAGAGCGATGACTCCGGTTTTCCCGGGTTTCTCGTTATCCTTCATACGGTTAAAATAAATGCGCAGGACCTGGTTATGCAGGATGGAACTAACGGCTGCCATAAATAAAGCAGCACGGATGTAAGCGTTTCCGCGTTTGGATATGTGAGGCCTCCAGCTTAGCGTTCCCGACTCCCGGATCACAATATCCAGGCCAGCATAGCTGACCAACTGCCTACGGTTACTGATGTTGGAGAACCCATCAGTTTCGGCAATAACAGTTGCTGCCGTTACAAAATTTATCCCCGGAATGGTAATTACCCGTTTGATTTTTTCATTCAAAACAGTGGTATCCCGGATCGGGTCATGCATTTGCTGATCAATCTCTGCCAATTGTTTATCGGCCAGCTTTATCCGGTCTTTTATCCGCCGGATACTGTCTTTAAAAGCCTGATGGGAGTGATTTAAGGCATGCAGCTGATTGGTAAGCCCATTCTTATCGCGGATGATACTGATTCGTTCAAACGGGTTTATGGTTTTTAGAACTGGTCAGCTATTTTTTTAAGATTTTGGATCATTCGTGAAATTTCTATACATGGACCTTATTGATTTGTCTTGCGAAATTCTGATGGACTTTTCCCTTCATACTTTTTAAAGAAAGTTGACAGTTGGCTTTTACTTTCAAGACCTGTTTGATAAGCAATTTCTGAGATTGATAAGTCTGAAGTTGTCAGTAACTCCTTTATCCGAATTATTTTTAATTGAATCAGATATTGTGCAGGACTTGTGCCTTCGTACTTTCTAAACATCCTCCTGAACCAGGAATAACTGACGCCCAACTCTTTCGCCAGATCATCGAAGGATATGTCGTTGATAAGATTATCCCTCATAATTGAACGGGCCTTGTTTAATTTGTCAATGATTTTTGTATTGCTGTTCTCAATGTGATTCAGGTTTTTGTAGTAGAAAAAACCTAAAATGTGCTGTGCAATGCTTGAAATATAATATTCTGAACCTACCAGATTATCAGACGCAACATGTATCACCTCCTTATAAAGGTTTATAATTATCTCATTAATTCCAATGTTGCAAATACATTCTTTCTTTGAAAAGTGTCCTGAAGCTACTCTTTTTTCAATAATTGGACCGGTAAACCCAATCCAATAAGATTTCCACCCGGCTTTGGGATCGGGGTAGTAACTGTGCCATTCGCCCGGAAAAAGCAGAAACATTGTACCTGCATTTATTTGGGTCGTATCGTAAGAAGATGATTTAAATACACCTCTTCCTTCTGTAATATAAATGAGTTGATATTCATTCAGGATTCTGCCCTGATCCGATTTAAACCTGTAAATGGCCGGATGCATTGCCAAAATGGGATCATCATCTCTGGTCTTCATACTCTCAAACCCGGCAGTTGTTGTCGTAATACCCCAATTTTCCTCAGAATTAGTTGAAGCGAAATATTTTAGAATATCAGTTTCTTCCCATTTTTTCATAAATATCAATTGCTTAATATAAATATATGCGTTGAATGCATCGCTTCTGAGTTGTGTCAGATTTGTGAACAATATTGTCAATATTTTTCTATCGTGCAAGAAGTCAGTGATATTTTTGTTTCTCAATAATGTCATGATTAGTGTTTATTCCTTTTTAAGGTAGTCTTAACAATTTATTATATATACATGACTAAGGAGCAAGTTGAAAAATCTTATGAGCTCGCAAAAGAGAGGTATGCAACTCTTGGCGTTAATGTGGATACGGCAATCGATAAAATGCAGAATATTTCATTGTCACTGCATTGTTGGCAGGCTGATGATGGTTCAGGCTTTGAGAACCCTGACGGTCCTCTTACCGGCGGTATTGTTGCAACAGGCAACTATCCTGGGAAGGCATGTGGTATTGATCAATTAAGGGCTGATATTGCAGTGGCGGCTTCATTCCTTCCCGGAACCCATAGAGTTAGTCTCCATGCCATTTACGGCGATTTTGATGGTCAATTTGTCGATAGGGACAAGATAGAACCTAAGCATTTTCGATCATGGATCAATTGGGCGAAGGAGAATAACCTGAAACTTGATTTTAACAGTACTTCCTATTCACACCCGTTAAGTGGTAGCCTGTCGCTAGCTAATCCGGATGAAAAAATCAGAAATTTCTGGATTGAACACACGAAGCGTTGCAGAAAAATTTCCGAAGAGATAGGAAAAGCACAGGGTTCTACATGTACGATGAACCTTTGGATTCATGATGGATCAAAAGATATTACGGTAAACAAAATGGAGTACCGTCGCTTGTTGAAAAATTCACTGGATCAGATTTTTGAGATAAAATACGAAAATATGGAGGATACCATTGAATCCAAGTTGTTTGGAATCGGCGCCGAGAGTTTTACGGTAGGATCGCATGAATTTTATATGGGCTATGCCGTTGCAAATCAGAAGGTGATAACTCTTGATATGGGACATTTTCATTTAAGTGAGAGTGTTGCCGACAAAATCTCATCCATGCTTCTTTTTGTTCCAAAAATCACCTTGCATGTAAGCCGTCCTGTTCGCTGGGATTCTGACCACGTTGTAATCATGAATGATGAAACTTTAGAGTTGGCCAAAGAGATCGTCAGGGCCAATGTACTCAGCCGCATTAATATCGGACTGGATTACTTCGATGCATCAATAAATCGTATCGGAGCTTATGTTGTTGGCTCCCGTGCAACACAAAAGTGCTTCATGCAGGCGCTTTTGGAACCTATTGATATTCTGCGGGAATACGAAAGGAAAGGCCAGTACTTTGAACGCCTGGCTATGCTTGAAGAATCTAAAGCTCTGCCCTGGAATGCAGTATGGGATTATTTCTGCATGATTAATAATGTACCGATAGGAGAGGGATTTATTAAAGACATTCAGAAGTACGAACAAGAGGTGATTTTTAAAAGATAACCTTTTAAATAATTGGCTGAATTTATGAAACTTAGCTTAGGTGTAAATTTGGGTTTTGCAATTAATAAATACTTTGAACCGGAAGTTTGGCCCAAAGTTGTGAGGGAGATGGGAGTTGATCGGGTTCAATTTGTTGCCGACTGTCTGAACCCATTAATGCCCAAAGAATGGGTTGATAAGCAAATTGACAAGACTTTGGTTGCTATGAAAGAAAACGACGTGAAGGTAACCAGTGTTTTTACAAGTGCATTTACCCGGATTAACCATCTTATGCACCCGGATGCTGAGGCCCGAAAGATTTATGTGCAATTTTTCAAAAGATTTTTTGAAATAGGGGCCCGGCTTGGAGCAAAAAGCGGTGGAAGTCATTTTGGTATTATGACGTTTACTGACTATGAGAATATTGACCGGCGTAATTTCCTGATTGACGAAGGCGTGAAAAACTGGCAGGAAGTTAGCTATTATGCGGCAGATTGCGGTTATGATTTCATCACATTCGAGCCTATGAGCGTGGAACGGGAAATGGCAAATACAGTTGCCGATAGCCTTTATCTCATGAACAGAGTGAATGAAAATGCAAAGGTCCCAATGCGGTTAATTATAGACATAGGCCATGCTCCTCACCCTGATGAACGCGATCCATATCTTTGGCTGGAAAAGGCTGGCAAGTACAGCCCAATTGTACACTTGCAGCAATCGCAGTTGGGAAAATCAATGCACTGGCCCTTCACCAAACAATATAACGAGCAAGGTATTATTGACGGTAATAGGGTCATTG
The DNA here is from genome assembly GCA_041652995.1 of Prolixibacteraceae bacterium. Lineage (GTDB taxonomy): Bacteria > Bacteroidota > Bacteroidia > Bacteroidales > Prolixibacteraceae > Aquipluma. The sequence goes on along the minus strand of JBAZGO010000054.1, from coordinate 10,383 downwards.
AAAGCTTAAAAAAAGGCGGTGCAACTGAATGCGAATTAATGCTTGAACTCTCTCATCGGGAACACCGGGATGTTGAACCCCTCATCATTCCCGATCACAAAGAAAGTATTGCTTACTGGAAAACTTTTGTTGAGAGGGAAAATGCAAAAAACGAAGAATATGAAAGCTCTGAACCTACACGGAATCAATGACCTGAGATATGAGGATGTTCCGATGCCCGTTTGTCAAAAAGGGGAAGCTTTGCTAAAAATACGTGCCAGTGGAATTTGCGGTAGTGATATCCAGCGTGTATACGACAAGGGAACTTATCATTTTCCAACAATTCCGGGACACGAGTTTTCAGGAGAGATAATTGAGGCCGACGATGTAAATTTAGTTGGCAAAAAGGCGGCCATCTTTCCTTTACTACCCTGTTTTAAATGCGAAGCTTGTCATGTTGGGGAATATGCGCAATGCACAAGTTACGACTATTATGGTTCACGCAGAGATGGCGGATTTGCAGAATATATTGCTGTTAAAGAATGGAATCTTGTGCTGGTGAGTGATGATCTGAGTTATGAAGAAGCCGCCATGTGTGAACCTGCGGCTGTGGCTCTTCACGCAATCAGACAGGCAGGAGTTGAAGTTGGGGATACTGTAGCCATTTTTGGCGCTGGCCCCATAGGTATTATGTTGGCCCAGTGGGTCATGGCATGGGGGGCATTCACTGTTGTTCTGGCCGACATTGACCAGACAAAGGTGGACTTTGCTCAGAAAATGGGCTTCAAAAATGCGATTAACTCCTTACAAATCGATCCTGTCGAATACATTAAAAAGCTCACAAACAGGAAGGGAGCAGATGTCTGTATTGAGGGGGCTGGTGTTTCTGCTACCCTGGAGCAAGGATTAAAGTCAGTGAAGAATTTCGGACGGATGGTAGTAATGGGCAATCCAATCAAAGAGATGAGCCTTTCGCAAAATGCATACTGGGAAATACTTCGCAAACAAATAACACTCAAAGGAACCTGGAACAGCAGTTACAATGATGTTCACAACGACTGGAAAACTGCCATCAGGGCTATGGAACAGGGAAAGTTAAATGTTAAACCTCTCATTTCCCATCGATTTAGTTTTAGTGATGGGATAAAGGCTTTTGACATTATGCGCGACAGGAAAGAATATTTTAACAAAGTTATGTTTATCGAATAATGAAAGTAGATATGAATAATCAGACAATCATGAAAGCTGCCGTTTATTTGGGTAACGATAAAATGGTAGTAAAAAATATACCGGTACCGGAAGTGGACGATAACAGCATTTTGCTTAAAGTACATTCCTGTGCTGTCTGCGGCAGTGATATTCGGATTTATCACAGTGGAAACTCACGGGTTACACCTCCCCAGACCTTAGGTCACGAGACGAGTGGAGAAATTGTAAAAGTGGGGAAGAATGTCACAAAATTCAAAATCGGCGACCGGGTGGCAGTAGGGGCTGATATTCCCTGCGGCGAATGTGTATTTTGTAAGGCTGGTATTGGGAATAACTGCCAGATAAACTATGCTATGGGCTATCAGTTTGCCGGTGGATTTGCTGAATATTTATTGCTCAACAGCATTGTCGTTAATTACGGTCCCATTACCAAAATTCCTGATCATGTGAGCTATGATGAAGCTTGTCTCGCAGAACCGCTTGCCTGTGTATTGAATGCACTTGAGCTTGCTCCTGTCAAACTGAACGATGTAGTTGTTTTAATTGGTGCCGGACCGATTGGATTGATGATTGCAGAAGTGGCAAAAAACATGGGCGCAAGCAAAATTATTGTTGTAAACAGGAGTAAGCCAAGACTCGAAATGGCAAGAGAATTAAATCTTTTCGATGTTGGAATATGTTCTCGGGAAGAAGATCCGGTAAAACGTGTTTTAGAGGAAACAGGTGGCTTAGGTGCGGATGTTATTTTCACTTCAAATCCTAACCCAAAATCACAGGTTGACGCCATCCAAATGGCCAAAAACAGGGCAAAGGTAAATTTCTTTGGCGGTCTGCCCAAGAATGACTCAATAGTCCCTCTTGATACCAACATTATCCATTATAAAGAACTTTTTATTACCGGTGCACATGGCTCAATGCCTATTCACCATAGCCTTGCCGTTGACCTGATCAGTTCAGGAAGAATCAATATCAAGAAATTTGCAACTCACAATTTCTCTCTTGATCAGATTGCCGAAGCCTTTGAGGCAGCAGAGGGACATGTTGGTTTAAGAGTGATTGTTAACCCAAACTCATAGAATGATCATGAAATTATCCGCGAGCATGATGTGTGCCGACTACCTTAATTTGGGGAAAGACCTTGAGGAGTTGGAAAAATCAAAAATCGATTACCTGCATATTGATGTAATGGACGGAGATTTTGTGCCAAATTTTCAATTGGGCACCGACTATGTGAAAGCCTTACGCAGGGCTGTAAAAATTCCCATTGATATTCATATGATGGTTAATCATCCTGAAAATCATGTGGAAAGCTTTGATTTGCAGCCCGGTGATATGATGTCCATCCATCAGGAAACAACCAGACACCTGCAACGTACGCTTTGCCTGATTAAAGACAAAGGTGCAATTGCTTCTGTTGCGATCAATCCTGCGACTCCTATCAACACCTTTGATTATGTTCTGGACGATATCGGCATGATATTACTAATGACTGTTAATCCCGGATTTGCGGGACAGAAGTTGGTTCCTCAGACCATTCAGAAAATTTCAGATGTCAGAAAATATCTTGATAATAAAGGATACACAAATATTATCATTGAGGTTGATGGTAACTGCAGCTTCGAGAATGTGCCCAAAATGAGCAAGGCAGGCGCTGAGATTTTTGTGGTTGGAAGTAGCAGTGTGTTTAGTCCGAATTATTCAATCTCAGGGGCAGTTAAAAAATTACGATTGAGCAATTTAATCTAATGCAATCTTAAGATATTGAACATTAAGTATTTAAACCAATAAAAACCTGATAATTATGAATGTGCCACTAGGTCTCTTGTTTCACTCCATTGGCGGTTTTGCTTCCGGGAGCTTTTATATGCCATTTGATAAAGTGAAAAACTGGGTATAGGAAAGTTACTGGATCGTTGGTGGTTTATTCACTTGGTTGATTGTTTCACCATTTTTGGCATGGTTGACAGTCCCCAGATTTTCAGAGATTATAGGCGTCACTTCATTCAATATTTTGGTCATTACCTTCACGATTGGGATATTGTGGGGAATTGGCGGGTTGACATATGGCTTGGGAATACGATATTTAAGCATGTCGCTTGGAAATTCTGTCATTTTTGGACTTGGTGCAGCATTTGGAACTTTAGTGCCAGCGATCTATTACAACTTTGTCCATACACCAAATAAAGCCTCAAATCCACAAATGATCTCACATCCTGGTTGTAAATTGGTTTTTGTTGCAGTGGTTGGTTAACTGTTTAACTTAAGAAGCATTTAGGCCAATATTTTTAAAACGAAAACTTTATATTAGCGAGAAATTTTAAAAATCATATTGTTAAGACGATCCTAATCATTCTTTTTACAAGTATTTCTGTATGGAAGAATAGTCATGCGGCTGATATTGCCAAATACTTTATGTTATACAAACAGCCAAATCCAAAATTATTTTTGAAATAGACAGTAACTCGATTAAATTAAATGCGGGCGAGCTGACAGGGTTTAGTAATGGTAAGCCTTATTTAGCCTGTAGAAATGAAGACTCAGAAAAATGGGCAGAAGATATATCAACCGATATCACTAGTGTTGCGTTGTTTTTAAATTAGTTGCTGTAACTCGATATATTTCAATAAGATATAGACGTTCTTTGATTTTTTGATTTCAATTCATGGTAGATTCGAAGGAAAAGCCATGAATAAAGGAAAGTTTGTTTTTGCTCAGTTGGTGTCATTGGTCTATCGATATGAATTTGACAAGTGTGTTTCCCGCTACAACGGGGATTATAAAGTCCAGGATTTTAGCTGTTGGAACCAATTTCTGACCATGATTTTTGGACAATTGACCCATCGTGAAAGTATCCGTGACATTATCACCTGTTTAAGTGCCCATCAAAATAAAGTTTATCATTTGGGTATCAAAAAGGTGGTTTCACATTCGACTTTGACAAGGGCCAATGAGAACAGAGATTGGCGGATTTATTCGGACTTTGCAACTTATTTGATCGAACTGGTCCGGCCGCTTTATTGCCAAGACAATGATTTTGACCTTGATTTGGACAACCCTGTTTTTGCATTGGATTCAACCACGATTGATTTGTGCCTTTCCATGTTCAAATGGGCGAAGTTCCGTAAAGCAAAAGGTGCAGTAAAACTTCACACCCTACTTGATTTGAAGACCGATATTCCGGTTTTCATCCATATAAGCGACGGGAAAATGCATGATGTCAATGCACTGGATATGATCGAATTCGAAGATGGTGCTTTTTATGTGATGGACAAAGGCTACATTGACTTTGCCCGCTTTTATAAGATCACGCTTTCAGATGCTTTTTTTGTAACAAGAGCAAAAGATAACCTGAGTTTCAGGCGGCTTTATTCTTCCAAGGTTGAAAAAACAACAGGACTTCGATGCGATCAAACCATAAAGCTAACAGGATATAAAAGTTCAAAATCATATCCCATTTATCTTCGCAGGGTAAAGTTTTATGATGCGGATAACAAGAGAATGCTGGTTTTTATAACCAATAACTTTGAAGTTGATGCCCTGACCATTGCCTTACTTTACAAACATCGCTGGCAAATTGAATTGTTCTTCAAATGGATCAAGCAACACTTGCGGATTAAGACATTTTGGGGAACATCTGCCAATGCTGTAAAAACTCAAATCTGGATTGCTGTTTGTACTTACTTGATTATCGCTTATGCAAAGAAACAACTCAAATCAGACCTGTCACTCTACGAAATTACACAAATAATAAGTGTATCCACATTTGACAAGACACCACTAAATGAACTACTTACAAACTTTTCAAAGAACGATGAAATCAAAGATATCTGTAATCAATTGAATTTGTTCGACTTATAACGCAACACTAATGAACCGATATCAAAAAAGAAGGAATATCTGGTAGCGAGACAAGAAAGGATTTTTTGTAGGCCCCGTTGTTGTAAATATTTAAATTTAAAAACTGGAAGATTATGTTCTTAAATAATAACGTATACTTCTCGGCTGAATTAAAGAATCCACCCTCAAAGAAGGTGGACTTTGAAGAAAGCCCCTATAAGGGGCCAAAGTTGAGCCGCTGTTGCTCTTCGATACGTTCTTGATCTTCTTGATATTTTACGTACTTCTTGATTTTGTCTTCGTCAAGACCAATTGTGTCAACGCAATATCCATTGGCCCAGAAATGATTGCCCCAATAAGGTTTTGTTCGCAATTGAGGATAACTTTTGAAGATTTTGATGGCCGTTTTGCCTTTCAATATCCCCATCAGTTGAGAAATCGAAATCTTGGGTGGAACACTGACAATCAGGTGAACATGATCTTTTTGGATATTTAATTCAATCATCTCGCTTGATTTCCATTCCAATAACATCGGGATATCCTTCTGCAGCAGTTCTTTAACAAGACCTTCTAGTACGCGAAATCTGTATTTGGGTGTCCAAACAATATGGTATGTGCACCGATAAATTACATGATTCAATTTTTTAAAATTACTCATGTTACGAATTTAAGAAAATTCAGGCTTAGCCAATTAAACATGACCACCCCCAAAGGAGGTGGTTTTAACGATTATAATAAATGACAGTTTCTAAGCAGACCCTATCTAGCAAATACCTTCGTTAACAGAAATGGTTGGTTTGTGGTTTAACTGAAGTTTAAGAGAAGAGTTGTCGCCATATGTTTGGTAAACATCACCGTTTTGCAAGTTGATCATCTTTCTTCAGTTTATGGCTGGTAATGTTCCCTATAATTGAAATAAGATCGGTCAACTTTATCGGTTCCCCATTACCGACGTTGTAGATTTATAAGGAATTTTACTAACGCAAAGATGGCCGATAACTGCAGTCATTCAGGGGTAATATTTCCCATATAATGAGGGATTATTGTATTCATAAACAATTTCCTCTAATCCAACCGCCATCAACCGCCAGAGATTGTCCAGTAATGTAACTAGCCCGTTCACTTACCAAAAATGCAGCTGCTGCGGCAAATTCACGGGTCGCAGCAAAACGTTTCATAGGTATCTCATCCATTATGTGGTAAACTGTGGGATCTTTTTCGGCAAGATATTTTATTCTGTTTGTATCGGTGTAACCTGGCATCAGGTTGTTTACGGTTATGTTATACTGGGCCACTTCGTTCGACAGACTTTTTACTAAACCCACCACGCTGGTGCGCACTGCATTGGAAGAAATAAGGTTATTGGCAGGTTGCTTCACGGCCACCGAAGTCATAGCCAAAATACGGCCAGCCTGCTTTTGCTTCATAGAAGGTAAAACCTGTTTTATAATATCTACGACACTTATAAACAATAAATCGTAGAAACCTCTCCAGTCCTCTAAATCAAACTGTTCAAAAGGTCCAGCGGCAGGTCCTCCGGAGTTTGTTATTAAAATTTCAATATCACCAAAGGTTTTAACACTATGTTCGATTAACTGCTTACGGTGAGCTTCGTTGGTAAGCTCACAAAAAAAAGAGGTAACCCTACCTGGTGCAAATGCCTGTATTTCGACTAATGTTTCGTCCAGAGATTTCTGGTCGTTACCACAAATAACAACCTTAGCTCCCTCTGCAGCCAATTCAATAGCAACGGCTTTACCCAAACCCATGCTTGAAGCCATCACCAATGCGACTTTATTTTGTATTCCTAAATCCATTTTTTTATTTTCTTAAGTAGTTATCAGAACTGTTAATCCAATCTTGTCGTGGTGGGGCAAACGTATCAGTTTCAACAACGTTGCCAATCATTAAAGCTTTATGCGGGCGGTTTGCCGCGATAACAATTGTATCTCCGGGCAATAAGTCGATATAACTTATTTCATCATTATCAAACCAAAAACGGAGGGTTCCTTCATAAACCTCAGTTATCTGTTCATTGTCATGCAGATGCCACGGTACAGCGAAACCATCGGTAAATTCCATTTTGGCTATCATTAACCTTTCTCCGTTTATGAATTTACGTTTCATTTGCGGATTCACCTGTTCTTCAGGAACATTATTCCAATTTAGCTTTTCCATAAATATGATTGTTTAAATATTAATTCTACTTTAACACATTTAAATTCTTAGATACGAGTTATTTATGTCTCGCTGTCGGATGAGGTGCCGGTCATACATTCTATCAAAGAATTGTTCTTCTGTCATTTCCTTATACAGTTTAAAAAAAAACCATTCTTTTATATCCTTTGCAGAAAGCAGGGGCAAATCGTCAAAACAGTGCAGCTTTTCTTTGAGGATAAATGACGACACTAGAAAATTCAAAGCCACCTGATGTTGCCAGGCCAGCCACTTGCGGGTCTGAAACTGGTCTATGCCCAATATTTGCTTGGATTCTTTGATGCAATGTTCGACAAAGAACCGCTGTGCCTGCATATAAGCTAATGCCTGGTGTGTGTATTGTTCCAAGTTGGCATTGGTGAACGAATATTTTATTTCAACGGTATTTTTTGCTGACATTGTTTTTCGAATAACCAGCATCCGGGGTTCTATCTGGTTTATGCTTTTATTCCAGATGAATACACGAACAAAGTGATACTCACCTGTAAGTTTCCCTTTAGTTGTATTGCGTACCTGGATCTTTTCCCAGTCTTCGGGCAGAATGCTTTCCATATATTCGGATACACTTATGTCCGGTGTTGATGCTTTGAGCCTTTTGAGAGCTGGCCCTTTGCTTGACTTACGTTCAGGAAGGAACAGCTCTGGCTGATTGAGAAATATCTTTTGGTCTGAATGAATGTCCAGCATATAAATGTAGCCCATCTGGTCAATGGCTCTGGCAAGATTCGCATCGTTGCCGTAGTAACCATCTCCTCCGATATAATCAAAGGAAACACCGTTTTGAATTTGCTGATGAATGATGTCAACAGCTAATTCCAATTTCGTTTTGAATGCCCTGTTTTCACTGGGTATTCCGGCTTCTTTACAACGAACCGGATCATTGCACCAATCTTCAGGCAAATAGAGCCTGGCATCTACCATAGAGGCAAAGTCTCCATTACTCAGGCAAGCAAAAACGGCAACCTGCGAGTTGGATATTTTGCCTACGTTACCACAATACTGCCATCCAACACCAACGCTTTTGTCGCCCTTTTTAACCCAACCGCTTTCATCAATGATTAGTCCGGTTAGCTTTCTCTTTGGCAGAATTGAACTTACTTCTCTGGAAACCTGATCAATTACGGAACGCTCATCCCAATTGGATTCGGTAATGAAGTGTTGCATCTGATGGTAATTGGCATCAATATCTTCACTGATACGTTCTATGTTTCTCAATTCGCTTTGCACTATTCCTTTTGTGTATTGTTCCGCTTTATCAAAAAATTTCTTGGTGCTATTGCAAAATACATGCTTATACGGGGTAAGGTGATCACTTAGCCTCTGGGTCACAGAGGCCAGTGTTTTTCCATATCGATTGTCTTTTTTAAGTTGTATTAAACATTGCTCGGAACGATAAATTTGTTCTTCTATTACACTTCTAAAATACTAATAATCAACAACTAAAGCAAATACAAGATAAAGAAAATCAACAATTTAAATACTTCTTTTTAATCTGTTAAAGTAGAATTAATATCTACAGGTATTAACCAATTGCGTTTGTCATCGATCCTGCCAGATCTTAAGCCGTTTATTTCATCATAAAGCATATTGCTGACTGTACGTTCCTCAACTTTTGGTAAAACCATCAAAACATCGCTATGCGTTATTTCGGAAATATGCGAAATAACAGCTGCCGTTCCCGTGCCAAATGCCTCTTTTAAGTCGCCTTTTTTGAAAGCTTCAATAATCTCGTCAATAAAAATGTCCCTTACTTCTACCTTGAAGTGCTTCTCTTCAAGGATATCGAGACAATAAGTTCGGGTTGTGCCTTTTAGAACAGCGCCTGTAAGTCTGGGAGTTATAACTACATCGCCGATAACAAAAAACAGGTTCATCATGCCAGCTTCCTGAATTTTAATAAATTCAGGACTTTCGAGCCAAATAATTTGGTCATATCCTTTTTTCTTGGCTAACTCACTTGCAAATAACGAACCTGCATAATTACCGCCAGTTTTAGTCTCTCCGGTGCCTCCGGGTACAGCCCGGATCAGTTTTTGTTCGGTAATTACTTTTACCGGTTTGGAGAAATAGGGTTGTCCCGGGCCAGTATAAATGTAAAATGTATAGGTGTCGGAGGGTGTAACCGCCAGGGAACTCTCGGTTGCGAACATTGTTGGGCGAACGTATAATGCACTGCCTTCAGCTTTTGGTATCCAATCTTTATCTATGGCCACTATGGCATTTAGAGCTTTGAGGAAAATATCATACGGTATCTTAGGCATACACATCCTTTCAGCCGAATGATTAAACCGCTCAATATTCAGATCAGGACGCAGAAACCTTGGAATGCCGTCTTTTCCCATGGTTACTTTCATTCCTTCAAATATGCATTGACAATATTGCAACGCTTTGGATTGCGGGTCGAGTAAAAAACCCTGATAAGGGATAATCCGGAAATTTTTCCATTGCCCATTGACATAGTCCATAACAAACATATGATCGGAGGTGTATTTTCCAAAAGGGATGTTATCAAAGTCTATCTGTTTCAATTTGGAATTTTCCGTTTTCGTAATTTTGATTTCCATATTTTCCATTTTATTATTCATTTTTACCGTTAAGCAAAACACTATGTGAAATGCCATAGATGAAATAAACTGTAAAGCCCATAACAAGCCAAATGATCAGTCGCAGCCAAGTGTTAAATGGGAGCGAAAACATTTGAAGCAGGCAAATTAGTGCACCAAAGGCTGGAACAACTGGAACCCAAGGGGTGCGGAATGGACGGGGTAGGTCTGGCCTCTTGCGGCGAAGAACAATGATCCCGATACAGACAATTACAAATACCATGAGCGTACATATTGAAACCATCTCGCCCAAAATATTGATTGGAAAAATACCTGCAAGGATTATAGCTGCAATACCTGACAAAATAGTGCCAATATAGGGTGTTTTAAATCGTTTGTGCATTTTTGAAAAGGCCGATGGCAACAGTCCGTCTTTGGACATGGAGAATAATATGCGGGGAAGCCCAAGTATCATGACAAGAATTATTGAGGTAAGACCGGCAATTGCTGCAATTTTGATGATTGGACGAAACCAAAACATGCCTGGTCCCATGGCATTGACCCCGATCGCAATTGGGTCGGCAACGTTGAGTCGGTA
>JBAZGO010000053.1:0-45409 GCA_041652995.1 Prolixibacteraceae bacterium | reverse complement strand
GAAATGATACTGAGATACGTTCGTCATCAAGAGAAGGAAGAACGCAAAAGAGAATAGCGTTAATGTAGTCCCCCTTTTAGGGGAAACTGAAATTAAAGCCACCTCCTTTGGGGGTGGTAGTTTACTTTGTTTTTCTTGACTTAATTGCAAATATGAGTTTTGACAAAGTTGTACAGACGATGAAACAAACCGGAAAAGATTTGTCAAATATTTATAAAGAAACCTCAGGAGGAGGATTGGTGCTTTTTTATCCGGAATGATTTGTGACATCATATTATGTTCCATAATGACATTAAATGCGAAACTAAAATACGAAGAGAATAGTGAATCCGTAATTGTACCTAATTTTTTAGCAGCATCGATTTGCCGTAATTCAAGCCACAAAAATATCACGTAAAAGCTTCAAGTCATCTAGCAGATGGGTCACACAAAAATTTATTAGAGCCTTCAAAGTCATTGATTTTGAAGGCTTTTTTTTGGTTCGATGTAAATGATAAAAACCAAATTAATTTCCAACTTGTTGATTTATATCTACTATTCGGCTCGATTCCTATTAAGGTTCAATCCTTGAATGATTAGCCATAATTATTTAAAATCATAAGTCGGTACATTTGCAGATGTCCGGATTATCAAGCATACCACTTTGAAATCAAATGTATGAAGCTTTATTTGATATTCTGCTCGTTGGCTCGATAGCTTACAAAAATCAATTTAGGTGCAGTTAAGGATATTCATGTAAAATAATTAAAATCCTGAGAAGTGATTTTTCGAATCTGCCCATGAAAAGCATTCAGAATATAATCTTCATGAGTAATTTCTATTCCTTCTTTCGCAAGTTTGCTGCAACCTGAAATCCTATTTTTCTACCCAGACTTCTGCAAACATGTTTTCTAGCACAATTTAGCCTTGTCCACAAAATCGGTCATCACGGACTTAACGGTCAAAAGCACATTACTCAGAAAATTATTTATTGAATAAAAGGATTCGGAAACTAAGGTAAACCAACTAAACCGTTTTTGAAAGAACTGAATAATTAACCGAAATAAACTTAAAAACTATGAAGAAAGAATGATTTGAAGAAAGGGAAACAAAAGATTTTTCCCCATGCTTTTTTTCTGCTTATGTATTATGAAGCAGATTTTGTTTTCGATTTATTCACTAACCAATCAAATTTATGGAAAAAGAAAAACGCTTTTCCGGTGTGGTTATACATCGGACAGGCAGATCAATTCGAATGATGAAATTGGCTGCAATTATGCTTTTGCTTTTTGTGGTTCAGGTTTCAGCAAAATCGAAAGAAAATGTCTCAAAAATTGGCGGTAAGTCAATGGTCAATTCAGGCAGTATTCCGGGTATTGTTGCCGCCGACAAAAAGGTAAAGGGAACTGTTACCGACGGTAAGGGACAGCCGGTACCCGGAGCCACTGTTGCAATAGAAGGAACAACCAGAGGCGTAATTACCGATTTCGATGGGAATTATGACATTGATGTTGATCCGGATAATACCCTCGTGTTTTCATTTGTGGGTTACATTACTCAGGCAGTTCGAGTAGGTCAAAAGAAGATTATTAACATCGAATTGACTGAAAAGAACGAAGAATTGGAAGATGTTACCGTTGTTGCTTTTGCCAAACAGAAGAAAAACAGCGTGATTGCTTCCATTACAACCGTAAAACCTGCAGAACTTAAAGTTCCGTCAAGCAATTTAACTACTGCATTGGCTGGGCGAATGTCGGGTATTATTTCGTACCAGAGAAGCGGCGAACCCGGTCAGGATAATGCGCAGTTCTTTGTTCGTGGTGTCACCACCATGGGGTTCAAAAAAGATCCCTTAATCCTGATCGATGGAATGGAGTTAAATTCTTCGGATCTTGCACGGTTACAACCCGACGACATTGCGAGTTTTTCAATTATGAAAGATGCAACTGCAACAGCTCTATATGGCGCCAGAGGTGCAAACGGAGTAATTTATGTGACTACCAAGGAAGGGGTTGAAGGAGAAGTATCCATTACTGCTCGATATGAAATGTCAGCTTCAGGAAACACGCGCGATCTGGAACTTGCAGATCCGATTACTTATATGAAAATGCATAACGAGGCTGTTCGGACCAGGAATCCACTGGAACCACTTCCATATTCTCCGGAAAAAATAGCCAATACGATTGCCGGAGTTGATCCTGTTCTTTATCCGACTACCGATTGGTACAACATGTTATTTAAGAATCACGCCATTAACCATCGTTTTAACATGAACATGAGCGGTGGTGGTAAAATTGCCCGTTATTACATCGCGGCAACTGTAAATCAGGATAACGGTATCATGAAGGTTGATAAGATGAATAACTTCAACAGCAATATCGATTTGAAGAAATACCAGTTACGTAACAACCTGAACCTGAATCTGACCAAAACAACCAAAGCCAAATTCATTTTTAACGCCAGCATGGACAAATACACCGGACCGATTACTGGTGGTGGTGACATGTTTAAGAATGTGATGCGTACCAATCCTGTTTATTTTGCTCCTTATTATCAGGCTGATGCCGACCACGAGTATACCAATCATATTCTTTTTGGAAACTATGGTGCAACAGGAAACTATTATAACCCTTATGCCGATCTTCAGAGAGGGTACAAGGAATATAGTTCTTCCCGCATTCTGGCTCAGATTGAACTTGAACAGGATTTAAGTATGATTACTGATGGATTGAAAGTTAAAGCTATTGGTTACGGAAATGTATATTCGTATTTTGATGTTTCCAGAGCTTACCGGCCCTATTATTACAGTCCATTGATTAATCCTGAAACCGGGAAATATGTACTGAACGCATTAAATCCTGAAACCGGTACCGAATACCTTGACTATGTTCCCGGAACAAAAGACGTGAGTACAACTTATTACGCCGAAGCTTCTGCCTCGTACAACCGAATATTCAGCGAAAAACATGGAGTTAGCGGTTTGCTGGTACTTACCATGCGCAATGAGTTGAATGGTAATGCCAACAATTCACAAAACATTCCAACTCTTCAGAATTCACTTCCATACCGCAACATTGGTCTGGCCGGTCGTTTTACGTATGCTTATTCCGATAAATATTTTGTGGAGGCAAACTTTGGATACAACGGATCGGAACGATTCGCTAAGAATAACCGCTTCGGATTTTTCCCTTCCGCAGGTTTGGGATATTTAGTTTCCAACGAGCCATTTTTTGCTGACCTCAAAAAAACAGTTTCCAAATTTAAGCTGAAAGCAACCTATGGTTTGGTGGGTAATGATGCAATCGGGAGCGCCGACGATCGTTTCTTTTACCTGTCGCAGGTAAACATGAACAGTGGCGGTGCAAGTTTTGGTAAGTTTATGGATTACACCAAAAGTGGTGTATCCATTTCGCGCTATGCCAATGACCAGATAACCTGGGAAACATCGTACAAATTAAATGTTGGGACTGAAATCGGTCTGTTCGATAAAATTGATATTCAGGTTGACGTGTTCCACGAAAAACGTACAAACATTCTGATGGATCGTATTCAGCTGGCATCGATGGGGCTTCAGGCTGGAGTTCGAGCCAATATCGGCGAAGCTAAAAGTAAGGGAATTGACGCGTCAATCGACTACAATCAAACATTCGGAAGCGGCTTGTGGATTCAGGCACGAGCCAACTTTACCTATGCAGTCAGCGAAATGTCGAAACTTGAAGAACCTGATTATTCTGACACTCCATGGTTGTCACATGTTGGTCAGTCGATTAATCAGGGTTACGGTTTTATTGCCGAACATCTGTTTGTAGATCAGGCTGAAGTCGATAATTCTCCGGAACAGTCATTTGGAAAATATGGCGCCGGTGATATCAAATACCGCGATATTAATGGCGATGGCCGTATCTCAAACCTTGATCTGGTTCCAATCGGATATCCTACAACTCCTGAAATTGTCTATGGTTTCGGTTTTTCAACCGGCTACAAAGCATTAGACTTTTCTGTCTTCTTTCAGGGATTGGCCAATGAAACATTTTGGATTGATACCTTTAATTCTGCTCCGTTTATCGATACTTACAATGGAGATGGTATCGGAAATAACCAGTTGTTAAAAGTATGGGCCGATAGTTACTGGTCAGAATCAAATCCTGATATTTATGCACGTTGGCCACGTTTATCAACCGAATTCATGGAAAATAATAACCAGCGCAGTACCTGGTTTATGCAGGACGGTTCATTCATCCGCTTAAAATCGCTGGAAGTTGGAATTACTCTTCCACAAAGTATTTCATCAAAAATGAGAATGTCTAAATGTCGGTTTTACGCCAGTGGTACAAACCTCTTAACATTTAGCAAATTCAAATTGTGGGATCCGGAAATGGGTGGTAACGGTTTAGGTTATCCGGTTCAACGGGTAATTAATCTGGGTGTTTTGATCGAATTTTAATTAAGAAAAGAAATATGAAACGAATAAATTATATTATCGCAATACTGTTCGCCGGAATACTCTTTTCCTGTGACTCTTTCTTAGATGTTGTGCCCGATAATGTGGCAACCATCGATAATGCATTTACGGATAAATACAACGCTGAAAAATACCTTTTCACGTGCTATTCGTATCTTCCTGATTTTGCCAGTACCTCTGAAAATCCTGCTCTTGCAGGTGGCGACGACATCTGGTATTCCGAATATCACAGGTATTCCAATGCTGTGCAACTAGCTAAAGGATATCAGAATATTACCAATCCGTTTTTTGATTATTGGAGAGGTGGTCTCTTTGTAGGAATTCGTGATTGTAATACATTTCTTGAAAAAATTGGTACCGTAAGGGACCTTCAGGAGTATGAAAAAAAGCAATGGATAGCAGAGGTAAATTTCCTAAAAGCCTATTACCATTATTATTTGCTTCGCATGTACGGTCCAATTCCAATCATGGATGAAAGTGTACCCGTATCATCGTCCACTTCAGCAATTAAAGTTTCGCGCGAGCCTGTTGATACTTGTTTTGCCTATGTGATCCGCTTGCTCGATAAATCGATTGCCGATCTGCCCGAGGTACTGGCAAATCCGTTTACAAGTTTAGGCCGTATTACCAAACCAATTGCCATGGCAGTAAAAGCTGAAGTTTTGATGACTGCTGCCAGTCCGCTTTTTAACGGAAATCAGGTTCATTCAACTTTAGCCAACAAAGATGGGCAAGCCTTATTTAATCCTGTTTCCGATCCATCGAAATGGGAAAAAGCGGCTGTTGCCTGCAAAGAAGCTATCGATATTGCTGAATTGAATAAAATTAGTTTGTATCAAACATCGGACTACAAGAATGGATTTCCGATGAACGACACAACCAAACAAATTGCAGCATTACGCAGTGTGGTTTCCGAACGTTGGAACAAAGAGCTGATCTGGGGTTCGACACAAAGCAACTCAGTTTCAATCCAGAACAATTCGAGTCCACGCTGGTATGCTTATTTGGGGAATCCTTCAGGATCTAACCATTCACCGACACTAAAGGTAGCCGAAGAATTTTACAGCAAAAACGGAGTTCCGATCAATGAAGATAAAACATGGTCGTTTGAAAACCGCTATAAACTTCGCACTGCAACCGACAAAGACTGGATATTTGTTGAGCCCGGTGAAGAAACTGCAAATTTAAATTACGATCGGGAATTACGCTATTATGCCGACATCAGTTTCGACCGTGGAGCGTGGTTTGGGAATGGTTCGCCTCAAACACCTGAAGAAAAGCCATGGTACATACGTAATCGCAAAGGCGATTTTGCTTCTATTTTCGAAATCACTCAATTCTCTGTTACAGGGATGTATCCCAAAAAACTGGTTAATATAAACAACGAAGTGCGCGACGGACAAAGCTATTATGCTGAAATATATGCTTTCCCGATTATACGACTTGCCGATCTGTACCTGTATTATGCCGAAGCTCTGAACGAAACCAAAGCATCACCTGATGCAACTGTTTACAGTTATGTCGACAAAGTCAGAGAACGTGCCGGTTTGAAAGGAGTTGTTGAAAGCTGGAATGCTTATTCAAACTTACCTTCGAAACCGACAACCAAAAATGGAATGCGCGAAATTATTCAGCGTGAACGTTTGATTGAACTTGCTTTTGAAGGTCATCGTTTCTGGGACTTACGTCGCTGGATGCTTGCTAAAAAGTATGAGAATTCTCCCGTTCAGGGTTGGAATGTACAGAAAATTGATCCACGTGAATATTATCATGTGACAACTCTTTATACCCAGACATTTACTGAACGCGATTATTTCTGGCCAATTGCTGAAGACGAAACAGTGAAAAATCCGAATCTGGTTCAAAATATTGGTTGGTAACACGAATGTCAATGAAACTCAAAAAAAAGATGATGAGAAAAATATATTTAATCTTGGCGGTGCTGAATGTGGCATTGCTGATGGGTTGCGACGAAAATATTCTGAAACCGATTTCAGACGATACAGTTGCTCCCGGAAAGGTGGAGATCACTCAGGTTACTCCGCTCAATGGTGGATTTGAAGTGGAATATAATTTACCTGCTGATAACGATCTGCTCTATGTTAAAGCCGAATTCGACCTGGTGGGCGGTGTAAAAGGTGAAGTTAAAGTTTCGTATTTCGATAATAAACTTACTGTACTTGGCTTTGGCGATACTTCGGAACGTACCGTAAAACTCTATGCTGTCGACCGCGCTGAAAACGTTTCTGCTCCGGTTGAATTCAAAGCTGTTCCGTTAACTCCTCCGGTTCGTCTGGTTCAGGATTCACTGAAAATTTCGACTGATTTTGGCGGGGCTAAGTTTACCTGGATCAATCGTACTGCTGCTCCGATTGCCATCGAGATTTTTACGGAAGATTCGATTACACACAAATTGGTGAAAGTAAATACAGTTTACACCTCGCAGATCGAATCCAAGTTTTCGGTTCGCAATATGAAATCGGTTCCAACAAAATTTGCTGCAGTTGTTCGCGACCGATGGGACAATGTTTCGGATACCATCTTTCCGCCGGGAGGAATTTTGACTCCATTGTTTGAAGAAAAACTTGATAAAACCAAAATGCGGAAAATCTCCCTTCCGAGCGATACCAAATGGGATGCATGGGGATTTAAATACGAAAATCTGTTTGATGACGATTTTACCACTACTGGTCATACACAGGGCGATCATCCCTGGCCCCAGATTTTTACAATCGATCTTGGTGTAAAGGCAACCCTCAGCCGCTTTAGGGTATACCAGCGCGGGCCGAATGATACCGGCTGGTTTTATCAGCACGGAAATCCGAAAAAGTACGACGTTTATGGTGCTGCCGAGATGCCTTCTAATCCGGATGATTTAACGCAATGGCAAAAACTTCGGCCCGTTTGTGTTTCTACCAAACCTTCAGGGCTTGCAGAAAATACAGACGAAGATATCCAGCATGGTTTGAATGGCGATGAGTATGATTTTGACCAGGCTGCTATTCCTTCATCGATCCGGTATTTCCGCTTTGTGGTTTGGGAAACCTGGGATGGTGCTGGTTATATTGATTTCAACGAGTTAAGCTGGTGGGGAAATATTAGCGAAGTTTACAATTAAAACAAACGATGATGAAAAAAATATCATTCTATAAATTTCTACTGGTTGCATTAATTGTTACAGGAATTTATTCATGCAAAGACATGATGGATTTTCACCAGGATTATATAAAAAATGGTGAAATTGTTTATCTGGCAAAAGTTGACTCAATAATTTCGTACGCTGGAAAAAATCGGATACAATTGTCGGGTTACCTGAAAAACGCTTACAATGTGAATAAGGTAATTGTATATTGGGATAACCGTTCTGATTCACTCGTTTTCGATTATTCAAATTCGAAAACGCTGGATTCACTGAATCTGATCATTCCAAATCTTCAGGAAAAATCCTATATTTTTGATCTTTATACCCGAAACGAAACAGGCAATAGTTCCATTAAAGTTTCAATTGCAGGAACGGCGTATGGCGATCTTTTTCGGAATAGTTTAACTCCCAGAACCAGCAACGGATTTAAATATGAAGGTAATCAACTGAAAGCGATTTGGTTAAGCGCCGATCCGCTGGAAAGAGGAACATTAGTCACGTATACTACAGAGGCTGAAGGTGAGAAAACAATTTTGCTGTCACCCGATTCAACAAGCATAACTTTAGTTGACCGCAAACCGGGAACACCTTTCTCGTATCAGTCAATTTATGTTCCCGAAATGGCGGCCATCGATACTTTTTATTCGGCCAAAACAACGGCTGCCATTTCATACGAAGGAAAAGTTAGTAAAGCAGGCTGGTTGATTACGGGATTTGATACGGAAGAACCTGCGGAAGGTGCACCAAACGGACTGGCTAGTGCTGTGATTGACGATAATTTAAATTCTTTCTGGCATTCGCAGTGGAGTGGTGGCAATCCGGGTTTCCCGCATTGGTTTAGTATCGATATGGGTAAGGAAGTCGTCATCTCGAGCATCGAAGTGTTCCGGAGGCAGGGAAATGGCGGCGGACAAACCAAACACCAGTTTTTATACAGTAGTAATGGAACCGACTGGACTGATTTTGGAACCTTTGCGATGAATGCAACGACTGATAACGGTCAGAAATTTAATAGTAATACGAACCCAACGGCACGGTATATCAAATATGTTGCGCTTGAAGGACCCAATTTTTATGCATTTCTTGCAGAAATAAATGTGTATTCTCCAATGAATTAGTTCAAATAATAATGTTGACTTTAGGCGGAATTTTGCGATTCCGCCTATTTTTGTTTTACAATAATAACCTTAAATGTAACTCGCAAGAGTATCGCAACTACAATTCTAAACTGGCGATCCATCCTTAATTGTCACAGTTTTAATTCTGGATACCTTCAGGAGGCTTCTAAACGATAAACTTGTGACAAAATTTAACCTGATTTTATTGTATTTGCACAGGTTTATTTTCCAATAGAATATAGAGCAGCCATCAATTCGGGTGTAATAGTAAAGTATATTAAAACATCCCGGTAATTTTTTGTGAAGTGCTTTAATTAAGTTAAGTAATAGGAAGTACTGCAAATATTCTATATTTTTAGGCCACATTTGAAATGCAGAATCAGTTGATGAAAGACAAAGAAATATGGGAAGATTTTAAGCATGGTGATAAATCCGCACTTTCGTATATCTATTTTCAGAATTTTGAGATCCTGTTTCAGTATGGAATAAAGTTTAAAGATGATCCTGATTTTATTAAAGATTGTATTCAGGATGTATTTTTTAAGCTAATTAAAGCAGGTGAAAATCTTGGTTCAACCGAAAATATCAGGTTTTACCTCTTCAGGGCTCTAAAAAACAATATCTATAAAGAATTAGATAAAAGAAAGAGAATCGAATTGGTCGAATTTAAACCTTTAAACTTCGATGCACCTTTTTTGCTGGAAGATGAACTGGCAGAAAAGGATCATGCAACTAAAAAGGAAATGGCGCTTCTAAATGCCTTAAAGAGTTTGAGTGATCGTCAGCGTGAAATCATATACCTGCGTTTTGATTGTAGAATGGATTACAGGCAGATTTGCGATATCATGCAACTGAAAAATGATTCAGCAAGAAAATTAGTTTACAGGGCAGTTAAATTATTGCGCGAAATTATGGCGGACCAAACGCAGCTTCCGATTCTGATGGTGCTGCACTTCTCGAATAAACATGTTTTCTAGCATGATTACAGAATGTCCACAAAACAGGCTATTCAGGACTTAATTATAAACACAACAATAGTGGATAAAAAATACATCAAATATTCGGTCGAAGACTTTACTCAGGATACCAAATTTATTAACTGGGTAACCAATGGTACCGGCAATAAAGAATGGGAAGATTTTATTGAGCAGAATCCTGAACTCTCAAAAGATATCAGACTTGCTTCGAAAATCGTTGCTGCACTTCGGTATAAAAAGTCGGATTTGGATGTGGACGATATCAACGAGGTATATAAAAATATTGAAGTTTTCTACAAGCTCCACCACCAGTCGAAGCGAAAAATCAGGCTGCGGAAACTGATGCAATATGCTGCTGTTCTTGTTCTTGTATTGGCGGTTGGTGCCGCTATTCCGATCATTTATTACGCCGGAAATCAGGTTCAGTTTTCGGAAACTCCAATTTCATTAACCGAAGTCTGCGATTCAAGGCTGATTACTTCCGGAGGAAAAGAAATTCTGCTGAAAGGGACAAAGTCTGATCTTTCAGTAAATAATTCAGGTGAACAAGTAAAGATCGACCGCGACAGCATTGTCGACCTCGATTCGAAAGCCGGTCAGATGGCCGAATTAGTAGTTCCCTACGGGAAAAGATCGAATATTCAACTTTCAGACGGGACTAAAGTGTGGCTGAATGCAGGCTCAAAACTTGTATTTCCACAAAAATTTTCGGGCAAAAATCGTAAAGTTTTCTTGAAAGGCGAAGGGTATTTTGAGGTGGCAAAAAATAAAGATTTGCCATTCATCGTAAGTGCCAACCAGATAGATATCAGGGTGCATGGTACCAAATTTAATGTCAATAATTTCGACACAGAGACGAATTTTGAAGTGGTTCTGGTTGAAGGAGAAGTAGGTCTGAAAGAGAATAATCTGATGAATTTATTCAGTAAAGAGATTAAACTTATTCCAAATCAGAAAGCAGTTTACGATAAGCTAACGAATAAAACAGTCGTTGAATCGAATGTTGATGCCTCCTATTACATTTCGTGGACCAAAGGTTTGTTGGAATTCAATAAGGAAAGTATCTTATTTGTTTTCGAACGGCTTTCGAGGTACTATAATGTACGCTTTGTTACCGATGATCGCGTGGAATTATACCGAAATATCAGCGGTAAGATTGATCTTAAAGAATCGCTGGAAGCAGTTATGAAAGTAATTTCGGATGCTGCACCCATTTCTTTTCGGATTAGTGAAAATCAGGTTTTTGTAAACCAAAAGATTCAACCTTTACTAAAACGATAAAAAAAATCCGGAGAATGCGGTCAACACGCTCCGGATAAGATTAAACGTCAACACATATTAACGCTTAAGAAACATTCAAATTTATGAAAAAAAAAGTATGAATTCGTGTCCCGGCGCGAAGACTTAAGAAATCGATTTTAAAAGATGAAGTTATTGTTCGCATTTTTCATTGTGGCATTGCTAACTCATTCATTGAGTTCTTTCTCTCAGCAAACAAGGTTGAGTTTGAAATTGAACGAGGTTTCCGTAAAAGAGATTTTTAATCAGATTGAAGAAAAAAGTGAATTTGTTTTCTTTTATAATGAAGACTTTCTGGATGTCAACCGTAAGGTGAGCATTAATGTAAAAAATGAAAGTATTGAAAATATCTTAACTGAGGTTTTGAAAGGCACAGCAAATTCTTTTAAAATTTACGACCGTCAGATTGTTATTCTGGGTTCTGGAATGAATAATAGCCCCTCTACTTTTAAATCCTCCGACGCCGATATCCAAAAAGGTCCGGTAGAAGGAATAGTTCTTGAAGCAGATGGTATCCCTATCCCGGGAGCTACGGTTTTCATCAAAGGTGAATTACTTGGTTCAATAACTAATTCCGAAGGAAAATTTAAATTGATGGATGTGCCGGAGGACGCGATATTGATTTTTTCATTTGTCGGAATGAAGGCACAGGAGATTAAATTAAACGGTAAAAGGTCATTGAATGTCATCTTGCAGGAAGAATCACAGGGAGTGGACGAAGTGGTGGTGGTTGGTTATGGAGTACAAAAGAAACTGACTACGATTGGTTCGCAGGCAAGTATAACTTCGAAAGATTTAAAAGCACAACCTGTGGCTAACATTTCCAATGCAATTTCCGGAAGGATTGCCGGCATTGTGGCCGTACAACGAAGTGGTGAACCTGGTTACGACGGATCTGAAATATATATCCGTGGAATTTCAACCTTTACCAATAGTAATCCACTGATTCTGGTTGATGGTATCGAACGTGCTTTTGGAAATATCGATCCTGAAGACATTGAAAGTTTTACTATCCTGAAAGATGCATCAGCAACAGCAGTTTATGGGGTGAGAGGTGCGAATGGGGTAATTCTGATTGAAACGAAAAAAGGCGAGATGGGGAAACCAAAAATAAATATTCAGGCAAATACCGGGGTAACACGATTTACGCGAACCCCCCAGTTTGCCGACGGAGTCACTTATTTGCAGATGGCCAATGAGGCCTATAAGAACAGCAATCCAAATGCAAAGCTCCCTTTATATTCGGCCGAACGGATTCAAAAAACGGCAGACGGTTCCGATCCGGATTTGTATCCGAATGTAAATTGGATTGACGAAATATTTAATGAATACGGAAATAATAACCGAATGAATATGAATGTTACAGGTGGTTCTGTTAGCGCTAAATATTATTTGTCGTTAGGCTATTATGACGAAACAGGCTTGTTTAAAACCGAAGATATTTCGAAATACAACACTTCTATAAAATTCACACGCTATAACTTCACGAGTAATCTAAGCCTGAAGATTTTGAAAAATACAAAACTCGATTTTGGTGCTTCCGGATGGATTTCTAACGGAAATTATCCGGGAACGGGTACTGCCGACATTTGGAATGCGGCTTTTGTTTCACCTCCAACTTTAATCCCATCAGTTTACTCTAACGGATATGTTGCACACAATCGTACAGGCGATGTAAGTAATCCATATGATTTACTGGTCAATACGGGTTATGTCAACGAACTGAGAAGTCAAATCTGGTCGAATATTAAGCTGACTCAGGATTTATCGTCACTGGTTAAAGGTTTATCGGCCTATGGCCTGTTTTCGTTCGATAACTACAACAGTCACCGAATTGCACGTACAAAAACCGTAGATACCTATTTTGCTACCGGAAGAGACGAAAATGGAGAATTGATTTTTGAGCAAACCAGAGTCGGATCAAATTATCTGGGTTACAGTCGTTCGAATGGTGGTAATCGGCAATTCTATTCTGAAGCGGCTTTTAACTATGCCAATTCTTTCGGTAAAAGCGATGTCGGTGGAATGATTTTATACAATCAAAGTGATAAGAGTGACGCATTTTCAAATGATTTTATCAGTTCTATTCCGATTCGGTTTCAGGGATTGGCCGGTCGTGTCACCTATTCTTTTGATAATAAATATTTGGGTGAAGTAAATCTTGGGTACAATGGTTCTGAAACCTTTAGCACTGGTCATCGATTTGGGTTATTCCCCTCAGTGGGAGTAGGCTGGATTACTTCAAACGAGAAATTTTTTGAACCCGTTTCTCAGATCATTCAATTCCTGAAATTCAGATGGTCATACGGAACTGTAGGAAATAGCAGCATCGGTGGTCGTCGTTTTGCTTATCTCTCAACAGTTGCTCCAGTTACAGGCTATTCGTTTGGTAAAAATACCAATAATGACTACAATGGATTGGATATTGGCGATTATGATGTAGATGTAACCTGGGAAAAATCGAAGAAGATGAATTTAGGGATCGAATTACGTACCTGGGGAAACGATTTATCGCTAACGGTTGATTTATTTCGTGAAAACCGAACCGACATTTTTCTTCAGCGGGGAGATTTGCCTGATTATGTTGGCGTTCGGAATGATCCATGGGGAAATTTGGGAGAGATTCACAATAAAGGAATTGATGCAACTTTGTCGTTACATAAGAACCTGGCTAAAAATTTGGACATTGATTTTCGTGGAAATTTTACATGGAACCGTGCAATAATAGTGGAGAATGCAAATGCTCCCTGGCCATATCCATGGCAGCAACGAATCGGCCGTAAACTTGGTCAACGTTTTGGCAAAATTGCGCTGGGGCTGTTCGAAAGTCAAGAGGAGATTGCCAATAGTCCGGTTCAGATTGGTGACATTCAGCCAGGGGATATTAAATACAAGGACCTGAACGGAGATGGAAAAATTGACTCCTACGATGAAGGACCAATCGGATATGGCTCTATACCCGGAATGGTCTATGGATTTGGACCATCCATCAGTTACAATGGATTTGCTGTTGGTGCCTGGTTTAAAGGCATTGGTAATGTCGATATTTCCTTAAACGGTGAAGGACTACAACCGTTCAATATGGAAGGCCTTCGGGGTAACTTATACAGTAATATTACTAACCGCTGGACTCCGGATCATTCGAATCATGATCCGTTGTATCCGCGACTGACTTATCCGTCCTCTTCGAACACAAACTATAACAACAGCACCTGGTGGATAAAGAATGGTGCCTTCCTTAGGCTTCAGAACATTGAGCTGAGTTATACTTTTCCGAAAGAACGCTGGACTGAGAAATTAGGATTTTCGAATTTCAGAATATATGCCATTGGCTATAATGTATTGACGATGAGTAGTTTTAAAATGTGGGATGTTGAGCTTGGCGATGGGAAAGGTGCACAATATCCGTTAACTAAAACCTACAATGTCGGGGTTGATTTTCAATTTTAATCGTACCGGAAATTGAATCGTATTTATATGAAACATAGAGGAATTCTTCAACTTATCTTGTTTATTCTGATCATTGTATTTTCAGGATGTAACGGCTATCTGGATCAGGTCCCTGATGACCGGCAGACCATTGATGAAGTATTTCAGAAAAAAGGTCCTTCGGAAGAATATCTGGCCAGTGTGTACAATTATATCAGAGACGAATCGAACCAGTGGGCAGGTAATCCATGGACGGGTAATACCGATGAAATGGACGTTGCCTGGGCCAAATATGATATATATCGCATAAATATCGGAAACTGGAATGCTGCAGATGCACCATTTGGATTTTGGGGATATTATTATCAGGGAATTCGCTCGGCAACTTATTTTATAAACCACATTGATCACAACGATGAAATACTGCGGTTGGATGGGCGAAAATTAATTGATCAGTACAAGGCGGAAGCCAGGTTTTTAAGAGCATACTATTATTTTATGCTCATGCGTCAATATGGTCCGGTGGTAATTGTCAACAATGTTTTAGCTGCGGATGCTCCGGTTTCTGAATTCATGCTCCCCAGGAGCCCAATTGATGAATGTGTTGCTTATGTGGTTGGCCAGTTAGATTCCGCTGCTGCGGTACTTCCTCTTGTCTCTGTTCAGGATCGGGATTTCGGCCGTATAACCAAAGGAATTGCCCTGTCTGTAAAATCACGGTTGCTGTTGTATGCAGCAAGTCCTGAATACAATGGTAATAAAGGTTTTGCTGATTTTAAAAATCTGGACGGATCACCAATGATTTCGCAAACCTTTTCTCGCGAAAAATGGAAAAAGGCAGCAGATGCCGCCAAAGCAGTGATCGATTTGGGGATATATCAACTTTATAAAGATCCTTCGGGTGATCTGATAAAAACACAGCGTGATATTTTCTTTTCACCTTGGAATAAGGAATGCATTTTTGTCCGGAAAAGTACTAATTTATCCGATTGGGATATTCATTGTTCACTCCGCAGAGCAGGTGGATGGAGCGGTCTGGGCGTTACCCAGGAGATGGTTGATGCCTATTTTATGAAAGATGGGAAATCTATTTATGAGTCTTCATTGTATACTGAAATTGGGTTTACAAATAGTGTTTTCAACATGTATTTAAACCGTGAACCTCGATTTTATGCAGCGGTAACATATAACGGGCGCAAATATAAAAGCGGAGCAATTACATCCGATTCTGTAACTGTGGATCTAACATACAGTGGTACAGATGGAAAACAAATTGGCGGTGAGGATTATACGCATACCGGATACCTGATTTACAAAAATCTTTCGCCAGAAACAAACAGGCTTGCGTGGAAATTTAATAACCGACCACTGGTACTGATCAGGTTGGCTGAAATTTATCTCAATTATGCCGAAGCTTTAGCAGAATATGGTGGAACTGAAAATGAATCAGAAGCATTGACCTATTTGAACTTAATACGCGAAAGAGCAGGAATCCCGCAATATGGAAGTGGTGAAAGTCCATTGCCAATACCGTCAGGTGACGAACTGATACAGAAAATCCGTATGGAACGCCGTGTCGAACTGGCTTTCGAAACTCAACGTTGGTTTGATATCAGGCGCTGGAAAATAGCAGACAAGGTGATGGGTGATATGCATGGAATGAACATTGATAAAAATGGTGATGAGTTTTATCAGCGTGTTGTGGCGTCAAATCACACCTGGAAGAGCGCATATTATTGGTGGCCAATTCCACAGTACGAAATGGACAGAAGTAATTTAATTGTTCAGAATCCTGGTTGGTAATTAAGTGGATTGTTCGAATTGTTTTTTAATATTATGATTTTGAGATTTTTATATGTATATATTCTGATAATCGGTTTGACATTGATTTTTATATCCTGTCAAAAACAGATTGAAATTCCGGGTGGGAATCCTTCGGATTTTGAACAGGTGTATATGCCCGAGGCAGCCCGTAATCCGAATGTTGTGACTTTACTCATGTCCGATTCAGTACAAAATATTGTTTACGGCGCAAATTTTGGTGGTTATGGTTATCCTTCCAGCGATATTCAAATTCAATTTGAAGTAAATGAATCGATGGTAGATTCGTTCAATCTTGCCAATGGAACTAATTATCCGATCTTACCTGCAGCCAGTTATTCATTGGAAAAATTATCAGCATTAATATTAAAAGGAAAAATTTCAACTGAACCGCTACTGGTGAAGATAAATCCAATAAAAAATCTTGCCGCATTCAAAAAATATCTGTTACCTATTTCAATCAAGGTTGCCAATCAGAAATATCCGGTAAATGACAAACTTAAAACATCCTATTTTGTGATTGAGGCAATGCTTGATTTTGCTGATTATCCCAATTACGACCGTTCAGGATGGAGTATTTTAGGAGTTTCTTCGGAAGAACCAGCCGAAGGGCCTGTAAATGGTGGATTAGGAATTTCCGCCATTGACAATAATCTGGAATCATTCTGGCACTCAAAATGGGCCGGAGGATACGGAACACCACCACATTGGATTGCCATTGATATGGGAGAAACCCGCGTGGTTCATGGTATTTCAATATTTGGTCGACAATCCGATAACCTTGGGAAACCAAAAGATATTATCATTTCAGTAAGTATGAACGGTACTGATTGGGAAGATGTAGACAGCGTCCAACTTGAAAATTCAAATCAAGAACAACGCTTTTTTGTGAGTAAGATGCTTGAAACAAGATATATAAAGATAACCGTGCTTTCGACATACGGAAATGTTTTATTCACTCATTTGGATGAAGTGAATGCATTTTAATGTGAATCGGTATGATTAATAAATTCCTGAATTTTACCTGGATTTTTTTTGATTTTATCGGACCGATTTTGCCAGATGGTACGCTTGGTATAACTTAATTTCAACATAGACAATAATTGATTTTTTATAACTCTCATTTAACCTAAATCATGCAACGCACACACAATTCATTCCTGATTTTAATCTTTCTGATTATTTCCTTCACTACTTTAGGGGGAAATCGACAAAAAAAGTCTGATGATTCGTTTGCCCTTTACAACAGGTACAGTGGCAAAGTTTTGGGAAGTGGCAGCCAGATTCTTGCAAACTGGAAAAAAACTGACGATACCGATGCCTCAATTGTTTATACCGGAGGCTGGGGTACATATCATGGAAATCCAGGTTTTCAGAGTACAGAGCATTTTGCAACGACCCAGGGAGCGTCAGCCAAATTTACGTTTACAGGAGTAAAAGCCCGATATTATGGTTATCTCCGGAACGATTTAGATGTAGCAGAAATTCGTGTCGACGGAAACTTTGTTGCAAAAGTAAAATGCTCTACCGGTAGTAATTACAATGCGATGTTGTTCGAAACCAATTTACTTCCTTATGGAAAACATACTCTTGAAGTATTGTCGACCGGCGAACAGGCGGCTGATTTTGAGATTATCGTCGATGCATTTGAATATGCTGAAAACAATGAATTAATTGTTTCAGTTGAACAAAGTACCTATTCCGGAAGCGATTTGCAGAAATGGAAAATAGTTGATCAGGATTTGTCGTATTTTCAATTGATTAATGTAGGCAACGGAAAAGCGCTGACTGCCGGAACCGCAACCAATGCCAATATGGTACAATTAAGCGATCCGACAGGTGCATCCAACCAATTGTGGAAAAAGAATGATGGAAACGCATTTTACAACGGTTTGATTAATAAAGCTGATTCCAGATTTCTCGATTTGTTTAGCGCATCAGCCGACGATGGCGTAATTGCAGTTCAGGCAGGAGGAAACAGTTCTTCTGATAGTCAGCAGTGGGGAATCTGGGACATCAGTACGATGATTTCACCAATTAGTCCCAAATATCAGCAGATTTTCAAGATCTTAAACAACAACGGACTGGCAATCGACAACAACAGATCGCTGGCCGATAACAGTACTTTTGGCCTGAAGACCGATGTTGCAGCAGAAAACAACAACCAGCAATGGTCGTTGCTGGACATTGGCCAGGGTTACTACACGCTGACCAGTATGAACAGCAATAAGAATATGGACAATGCAGCAGGTTCAATGTCCGATGGAAACAACATGGTTCAATGGAGCGCTGATTCAAGTAACCCAAATCAACACTGGAAATTAAATTACTACGGAAGTTTTTATACCCTGACCAATCAGGCCAGCGGAAAAAATCTGGATTGGCGGAAAATTTCGGAAAATAATGACTTGTGTCAATATACAACCGATCCATCGAATGCTTTTCAGCAATGGAAAATTGAATTGGTAGGAGAGCGGGAGCATCACGACTGGGAAGATGAAACCGTTTTTGCGATCAACAAGGAAGCTGGTCATGTTACCTATATTCCATTTGCCACTGAAGATGAACTGAAAAATGATCCGAGCTGGGAGAAACCATGGATTACGCCAAAATCATCGCGTTTCCTTTCGCTGAACGGAACATGGAAATTTAATTGGGTGAAACAGCCTTCAGAACGTCCAATGGATTTTTATCAGCCCAATTACGACGTTTCAGGATGGAAGGAAATTCCCGTTCCATCGAACTGGGAAATGTATGGTTATGGAACTCCGATTTATACGAATATTACTTATCCGTATGCCAACAAACCACCATACATAATTCCTCAAACCGGCTATACCAACGAAAAAGAACCCAATCCGGTTGGATCATACCGCCGCACTTTTGTTTTACCTGAACATTGGGATGGAAAAGAAATTTTTCTTCATTTCGATGGAGTTTACAGCGCCATGTATGTTTGGATAAACGGGCAAAAAGTGGGGTACAGTCAGGGAGCCAATAATGTAGCGGAGTTCAATATTACCAATTACGCGCATTCCGGAGAAAATACAATTGCCTGCGAAGTTTACCGATGGAGCGATGGAAGTTATCTGGAAGATCAGGATATGTTTCGTTTGAGTGGAATTCACCGCGATGTGTTTATTTACGCCACACCTAAAGTTCATATTCGCGATTATTTCCTGAAATCTGAATTTCCGGTTGATAATCTTAACTCAGCAGTATTTAAAGTTGAATCCACACTGAAAAACTATTCTGAAAATGTGAGCGGAGCTGTAACTGTGAATGTCAGCCTGCTTGATACAAAAGGAACCGAAGTTCTTTCATTCATTCAGCAAATTGATCAGTTGAAAAGCTTAGAAGATTCAACTTTTGTGCTTCAGGGTAGTGTTGATCGACCGCAGTTGTGGACCGCAGAAACGCCAAATCTTTATTCAGTTGTTTTAAGCCTGAAGGATGCAAGTGGGAAAGTTCTTGAAGTCCTTTCATCCAAATTTGGATTCAGGAAAATTGAAATTAAAAACTCCCGTGTCCAGATCAACGGGGTACCAGTCTTTTTCAAAGGAACGAATCGTCATGATACCCATCCTCAATTTGGAAAGGCAATACCTGTTGAATCCATGATTCAGGATATCGTTTTAATGAAGCAAAACAACATTAACACCATTCGTACATCTCATTATCCCAACGATCCGAAGATGTATGCTTTATACGATTATTACGGTTTATACATCATGGACGAGGCTGATATAGAATGTCATGGGAACCAGTCGTTAAGCAACAATCCAACCTGGCTTCCGGCTTTTGTCGATCGAATGGTTCGAATGATTGAACGGGACAAAAATCATCCATCGGTTATTTTCTGGTCGATGGGTAACGAATGTGGAGGCGGTCAAAATTTTTACGAAGTAAATAAAGTGGCCAAAGCCATTGATCCAGGCCGTCCGATTCATTATGAAGGAAATAGTAATGCGGCGGATATTGATTCTCAAATGTATCCGGATCTGGCAGGTGCTGCCAGATATGATGCGTCCAATTCGTCCCGGCCATATTTCTTTTGCGAATATGCTCATTCCATGGGAAATGCACCCGGCAATCTGAAAGAATACTGGGATTTAATTGAAAATTCAAAACGCATCATTGGCGGATGTATCTGGGATTGGGTCGATCAGGGACTGAATAAATTTGGCGACGATACGGCCAACTATTATTTCGGCAGCGATTTCGGCGATAAACCAAACGATTACGATTTTTGTCTGAATGGAATTGTGACTCCCGATCGGAAAGTGACAGCCAAATTGCTTGAAGTGAAAAAGGTCTACCAATACATTAAATTTAAGGCAGCAAACCTCCCTGAAAAGAAATTTACCATTCAAAACAGGTATGGGTTTATTAATCTTGATCAGTTTAATTTCAAATGGGAAATAGTAAAAGATGGAATGGTTGCAGAGTCGGGTAGTGTGGTCCTTCCAAGCGTAACAGCCGGAAAAGATGCATTGATAACAGTTCCGTTCAAAACGGTTATAGCCGGAAATAGCGAATATTTTATCAATTTTTATGCTGAACTGAAAGAGAAAACTTCGTGGGCACCTGCCGGATACATGCTTGCTTCTGAACAAATACGGATTACTGATCGTGTTCTTCCTGAAACTATTGACACAAATAATATGAATCAATTATCGGTATCAGAAACAACTTCAGAATACAAGATTAAAGGAACTGATTTCAGTTTAACTTTTAATCGCAACAAAGGAATTCTGAGTTCTCTAATTTATGGAAGCACTGAGATGATTTCCAATGGACAGGGGCCAGAGTTTAGCTACTACCGTAGAATTAATAATGATAGAAGCTCAAATAACGGGTTAACCGAATCAGTTATTTCCAGTCAATCGCTTAACTATACTGCATCTGCCGATTTGAAGAAAGTGGTTGTCGTTTCAGAAATGAACGCCAGCAATAGTGTGGCAGTTTTTCCATATACCATTACCTATACCATTTTCGGAAATGGAGTTATTGATGTGGATGTGAAAATCACCAACAACTCGAATACAGGCGATATGCCCCGCATTGGCTTGCAGATGGCCTTGTCTCCGGGACTGGAGCAGGTGAAATGGTATGGTCGCGGACCACAGGAATGCTATGCCGACCGAAAAGCTTCTGCCCATTTCGGAACTTACGAAAATACAGTAACAGGAATGTTGGAGCACTATGTGCGGGCTCAAAGTAACGGTAACCGCGAAGATGTTCGCTGGGTTGACATTTCAAATCAGGCAGGAGATGGATTGAAAATTACTTCAAAAGGAAAACTTAATTTTAATGTGCTGCATTTTACCGATCGCGATTTGTGGAATGCTGTTCATGATTTTTCTTTGCCGGGAGTGAAAAAAGCTGAAAGTTACCTGAGCCTGGATTGCATACAAAAAGGTTTGGGAAATGCAAGCTGCGGACCAGATGTTCTTCCTGAATACAAAATTCAGGGACATGTTGATTATTCCTATTCATTCAGGATAGAAAGCGCGAAAAACCTGTTAACACAAACCAGTTCGATAAAAAAAAAGATGAATTGATCGTATTCCCGAATCCGGCGACAAGTGTGCTAAATTTTATTTTGAATATTCCGGATCATCAGGATGCTCATCTGAGATTTAGCACACTTACCGGAACTCTGGTGAAGCAAATACGCTGGGGAAAAGGAATTCAACGAATGGCCGTTGCGGTCAGTAATCTAAAATCAGGAATTTATCTTTATGATTTGACTGTTGATCACTCGAAAATGGTCGGCAGATTTATCAAGGAATAAAATGATAAACTCAGCATGTCAGAAATGAAAATACAACACCTGAAATTTTCATTTCAGGTGTTTTTGTGAAACGCCAGAATTGTGAATCAATTTTTTCTGTTTAACGATCGATGAATTGAATCTGTGGTTGTCCCTTTGGACAACCACTTACAGAATAATAGCTAAAGGGAACAAATCATACAAATTGATCTTGTTCCACAGGAGGAATTGGATCGGCGCGGCAGGATTCACCTGACTTGCATCTGAAAATACCTGATGTCAATTGGTTAGCAAATAATATCCCGCTGGTTTGTGATTAATTTAAAAGCTATTATGCCGCAAATAGTGTGCTTAATAGCCTCAAATCCTCCACCAAATGGTTCGGGTTTTGTACCAGCTGAGTCATAAACTCCTGATCTAAAAAGCACCAAAATCCATCAAATCAGTTTAAATATACATTTGACTTAATATCTGGGACAACCAAATCAATCATGTATTATTAAATTGAAAGAGACTATTTCGAGACTCCCACATGGTTGGTACCCAAAATTTTACCGCAAGACTTGACTAATCAATTCCAGTTGGTTTATGCACTGCGTAGTTTGGTTTCCAGCATTTCGATATCTTCTGAAATTTTTTGGTCCAAAACTTTGACATATATCTGAGTTGTTTTCAAAGATGAATGGCCAAGTAGCTTTGATACAGTTTCAATGGGTACTCCATTGCTAAGAGTCACCGTTGTTGCAAATGTGTGCCTGGCAATGTGCCTGGTAATATTCTTTTTAATACCACAGATGCCTCCTAACTCTTTCAGATAGCTATTCATTTTTTGGTTCGTCAAAACAGGAAGCAAAAGATTCTTCCCGTTGGTTTTGGGATAATCCTTATACCGATTCAATATCTCTTTTGCTTTGGGTAGGATTGGGATGCGGCACCTATTATTTGTTTTTGACCGGTCTATAACAATCCATAGTTTGCCCTCCGATTTTTGCTGAAGATGAATATCGCTAAGTTTCGATATATCCGCAAAGGAAAGTCCGGTATAGCAGGCAAATACAAAAATATCCCGAACAACAGTCAACCGTTCAATTTCAATTTGTTTTTCTTCAATCCTTTTCAACTCTTCCATGGAAAGAATTTCCCGGTGTGTCTCATCCAGCCCGACTTTAAATTTTGAATATGGATTCTTATCAATATAGTCAAGAGAAACGGCCAGGTTTAAAACTCGTCTTAGATGTTTGTGGTAATTCCAAGCCGTATTCTGGACGTTGTTGAAATCCTTTTTTATAAAGACATCGAAAGCATCCAGAAATTTGTAGTCGATACTCTGCGCAGAGATGTCAGGTCTCCTTAGATTGGTATCAATAAATTCAGCCAATCGTTTTCTTGAAGATTTATAATGCTTATAGCTTTACATGGAATACCCCTTGTTCAACTTGGCAAGGATACTATCCAGATAATAATCAAATACAGCAAGAATTCCTTTCGATTCCTGAATATTTAAAAGTTTTCGCTTAATCGTATTTACATCAAAATCTTCATTCGTTGAGCGAAGTTGATTAAACGCATCCTGAATTTCGGTTTTGATCCGATCAAGACGTTCGTTGTCCACTCTGGCGCCAATAACTTTATCTTTTATTCGCTGTCGGGAGGTATCCCAATGATTAGTTGACGAATAAATTCCAGTGGCGAGTTCAATCCGATTACCTTGGTAGGTAATTCTAACACAAATGGATGTTTTTCCATCATCGGATTTTCTACTTTTTCTCAATAAGAAATTAATAACAATTTTCATGATACGACAATTAACAAAATCAAAAATCTAGTCTCGCAGACAAACTAAAATACCGCATTTTGTACGATAAAAAAAGTGCTAAAATGAGTCAAAGAGAATCAAATAAAATGTTTTGAATCAATTCGTTGCGTGATTTGCGGCGATCAGAAAAAGTGAATTTGAGAATGGCCTCGATTTTGCCGCTTTAAATATGACTTTGTATGAAGTTTTTTGATATTTCGGCCAAAAACAAAAGCGCTTAAATCGTTGAATTTAAGCGCTTTTGATACATTTTGATATTTCCTCCGTGCCCAGAACAAGACTCGAACTTGCACACCCTTACGAGCACTAGTCCCTGAAACTAGCGTGTCTACCGATTTCACCATCTGGGCTTATGCTTTTCGTTTAAAGCGCTGCAAATATAGAAATTTTTAGTTTTGGAAGAAGAATTTAGAAGATAAAATTTTCGAAAATGCTGAGTCGATTTTTCCTGATTCAAATAGTCAAACGTGGTATATTGGTAATTCTTAATCCAACTGCAGTTCATCGGTAAAAAGCAGGGTTTTGTCGTTTTATTTTTCAGTTGATCTGGCAAATGTCCGACATTGCACGAACAAAAAAACAGAGCTATGTTGAAAAAATATACCGACTATTATTCCGCGTTGTGGGAGTCCTGTTCAGATCATTTTCCTGGTTTTTCCAGACATTACAATCCTGAAGAAAAACACCTAAAGGAAGAAGTTCTGGATCAATTTCTGAAATCGGTAAAATCGTTCAGGAAGCAGCGAATCCGGAATAAACTGTTTCAATCGGAAACTACGGAAACTTTTATCCTGAAGACTCGTGGATTTTTGCGAGATGGTCTCGATTTTAACAATGATCAACTGGAGCTCATGTTTTCGGATGAAATGGTTGCGCTGACCCGAAAATTTGTACAGCAGGCGCGTGAATTCGATTCCGGATTGTCGTTTCAGGATATTTTTCAGGCTTGCCGGAATGTCTGGATTATGAATGGCCTGCAGTTTATTTTGGGCCTGAAAATGGAATTGACACCATCTATTCTGGCTTACAGTCTGTTGTACCCATATACCGATAATCTGATTGATAATCCGGAAATTTTGGGTTTCGAGAAAATGGCTTTTAGTTCACGCTTTCACGACAGGCTTTCAGGAATTAAAATTGCACCTGAGAACAAAACTGAACATGCTGTATTTCGATTGGTTGAAATGATTGAAACCCAATATTCACGCATCGATTATCCTGAAGTTTTTGAAAGCTTGCTCGGGATTCACGAAGCTCAGACCAATAGTCTGAAACTTATTCAGAACAAACTTACGGAAGCTGAAATCCTGGAAATTTGTGTTGAAAAGGGAAGCGCCTCCGTTTTAGCCGATGGGTTCCTCGTTTCTGGAAGATTGAGTGAATCGCAACAATATTTTCTTTCAGGTTTTGGTGCATATTTGCAGCTTTTGGATGATATTCAGGATGTTGAAGAAGATTTTCAGGCTGGTTTGAAAACTGTATTTTCAGTAGATATGTTTAAAAGTAAACTGGATGCGAAACTAAATAAAACGTATTGGTTTGGTGAAAAAGTGATGGAGAACCTTCATTTTTTTGACGGGCTGCACATCGACTTATTTAAATCACTGATGCGCAAAAGTATGGATTTATTTATTATTGAGGCTATTGCGCAAAACCCTGACGCATACAGCCAAAAATATATTTCCAATGTTGAAGATTGTTCGCCATTTCATTTTTCATACATCCGGAAAAGAAAAGAACAATTTGCTCCATATAACGGCTTTTTACTTACCGCCATTGAAGAAATTGCAGCCGATAATTTCAGAAAAATTCAAAATGAGTCGGTTGTGAATGAATTAATCTTAAGTGAGTATCCGTTACTTTACCTCAAATGAAAAACTTCCCTTGACTTTTTTTGATTGCTTTTTTGTGTTCAGGCAAAAAAGTAATTAGGGTTTGGGGCAAAGCCCCATCGGTTGGAACAATTAGGCATGCAACCGGATATTCATAATTTTTAAATAAGTACTCCTCGGTTCCGAATAATATTTGTTTTTGTGTACGTGTTGTTTTGCCAGATTTCGTCTCATTGAAAAATGAAAGTCAAACCATTGAATTTTACTTAATTTTGGTTGCCATCAGTTGAGTATTGTGAAGGGATGATTAGATGAAATTACTGCCATTTTCAGCCAAACTTCTCCCTTCCCAATTTGGTGAACGGGGAGTTAGGTATTATTTTTTGTGTTGTAAAAAATAAAGTGTTTGAAAGACAATTATATTTTTGTTCTTTTGAGTTTCAAACTTAATTGACTTGTAGAATCAATAAAATCTATACAAAATGAAAAAAATCACGGTCATATTTTTTCTTTTAATGGCGGCTATTGTAACCAATGCGCAATTGAATGTATTGGAGATTGACGCCGCCGATGGGAAAACGCAAATCAATAAAAACATTTACGGACAGTTTGCTGAACATCTTGGACGTTGTATTTACGACGGAATCTGGGTTGGCCCGAATTCTAAAATCCCCAATGTAAACGGATACCGGAAAGATTTACTCGAAGCGCTTCAGGCATTAAAAGTTCCGGTACTTCGTTGGCCGGGAGGATGTTTTGCCGATACTTATCATTGGAAAAACGGCATCGGTCCGGTTGACGATCGTCCGAAAATAAAAAATGTATTTTGGGGCGGAACGGTTGAAGACAATAGTTTTGGTACCAACGAATTCCTGAATTTGTGTGAAATGCTGGGTTGTGATCCCTACATTTCTGCCAATGTTGGTTCAGGAACAGTTGACGAAATGGTTGACTGGATCGAATACATGACTTCGGACGATGATGTTCCGATGGCCAATCTTCGCCGAAAAAACGGTCGCGAAAAACCTTGGGATGTGAAATTTTTAGGAATTGGAAACGAAAGCTGGGGGTGTGGGGGAGATATGACTCCGGAGTTTTACACCGATCTAATGAAGAAATTTTCGAATTATGCAAAGATGTATGGAGGTGATAAATTCGAACGGATAGGCTGTGGATCGAACGGCAGCGACTTCAACTGGACAAAGGTTTTGATGGATAAGGGCCGCAACAGTATGGACGGCTTGTCGGTTCATTATTACACCATAGCTGGAGAAGGTTGGAACAATAAATCGGCAGCAACCGGGTTTGGAGAAGATTTATATTTTTCAGGCCTGAAAAAAGCATTGTACATGGACGAATTGGTATCCCGCCATTCGAAAATCATGGATGAGTATGATCAAAGCAAACGTGTTGGCCTGATGGTTGACGAATGGGGAATCTGGACTGACGTGGAACCCGGAACAAATCCGGGACACCTGTTTCAGCAAAATTCCATGCGAGATGCGTTGATTGCATCAAGCACACTGGATATTCTGAATAAACACAGCGACCGGGTAAAAATGGCCAACATTGCCCAGATTGTAAATGTTTTGCAGGCGATGATTTTGACCAAAGACGATAAAATGGTGTTGACTCCAACTTACCATGTATTCAAAATGTACAATGTTCACCAGGATGCAACATTGTTGCCCTCGAAGCTGATTTGCGAAGATTACAAATTGGGTGACGACAAAATCCCTGCACTCAGTAGCACTTCGTCGGTTGATAAAAATGGCAAAATTCATCTGACGATCAGTAATTTAAATCCAACCAAGGAAATTAAACTGGAGGTAAATCTTTCAGGAAAAGGTTTTGTCAAAATAAATTCAGGCTCCATCTTAACGGCTCCGGCTTTCAATTCGGTCAACACATTTGAAAAACCAGAAACTGTGTCGCCTGCAACATTTAAAAATGCTAAAAAGCTTTCCGACAACAAACTCGAACTTACCATTCCCGGAAAGTCGGTTGTGGTGCTTGAATTGGAATAAAAAATCACTTATAATAAAGTCAATACTTTACAGCCGGATTGCCCAACAGTCTGGCTGTTTTGTTTCGTAAAAATTAATCTTCTGCAAAAGAATCGTTTCCATTTCGTTTAATCACTTAAATTTGGAACATTCAAATTGAGAACTTATTTTATGCCTTCAGAAAAAATAAAGATCGGCTTTTTGGGCGCCGGAGGAATTGCAAGGTCTCATGCTTTTGCACTGGGCTCCCTGAAATACTTTTATCAGCTAGTTCCTGAAATTGAATTTGAAGCCGTTAGTTCGGCGCGAAAAGAAAGCCGCGATGCCTTTGCTGAAAAGTTTGGCTTTAAAAAATCGCTCACCGTTGATGAATTTAAATTGGACACCGAAATTGATACTGTATTGATTTTGGGCCCGAATAAAGTTCATTTTGAACACCTGAGATTAGCACTCGAGATGCCTTCTGTGAGTCGGATTTATCTGGAAAAACCAGTTTGTTCGAATCTTGATGAAGAAAAACAAATGCAGATCATAGCTGAAAATTCAGGAAAACAAATTCAGGTCGGATTTCAGTACTTGCTAACGGCTTCGGTGCGCGAAGCAATTGCTTTTTGGCACTCCGGAAAGTTAGGCAAGCCCATTCATTTCGATTTGAAATATTACCACGGCGATTATTTGCAAAAGTCGTATCGCGAAAAGCGTGTGACCCGCTTAACGCCTGCCCCCGATGGTGGTGCTATGGCCGATTTGGGTTCGCATGGCATTAGTTTGCTGATGGCTTTTCTGGGCGAAAATCTTCAGATTGCAAGCGCTTTTCAGGCAGGCCGCTTTGCCGATGTGCCTGAAGATTCTGATTTATTCAGCTCACTTTCACTCGTTCATCCAGAAAGTCTGGCAGCCGGAACAATGTCGGCAAGTCGCATCAGTTCCGGAAGCGGTGATTTGGTTTCGCTCGAAATATATGCAGAACGGGGAATGTTGCGATATTCTTCGCATTCAGTCGATTATTTTGAATATTATATGGAGGAAACCGCTCAATGGACGAGGCAAGTTGTTGGCAGTAATTATGCACCAATCAGCAGTTTCCCTTCAGGGCACGTTCCGCCTGGTTGGCTGCGTTCGATGATTCATGCGCATTATATTTTTCTGGGTGGAAATGATCCGAAAGCTTATGTGCCCGATTTGAAACATGGACTGGCCGTGCAACGCGTTGTTCGCGAAACAGCGGATCACCTGAAAATATACAGGAATTTAATTCAGAAAAATGGAAAGAAGTAGCGGCGTTTTGCTGCACATCAGTTCGCTTCCGGGCGAAGGCGGCATTGGAAGTATGGGGAAAGATGCTTTTCAATTTGTTGATTTTTTGGCTCAAACCAAACAAAAGATCTGGCAGATATTGCCACTCGGACCGGTTGGTTTTGGAAATTCGCCATACCAGTGTTATTCTGCTTTTGCCGGAAATCCTTTGTTTATTGACGTTCAGCAGTTGGTTACCGACCGTTTGATCTCTAAAAAATCGATTCCTGAAGTACAATTCAAGGGTAAAAAAGTGGAATTCGAGCGGGTAGGAGAGTGGAAAACTGCAATTTTCAAAGAAGCTTTTACTGGATTTCAGAAAAATTTTGATCATTTCAGAAATGAGTACCACGATTTTATGCGGCACAATGCCTGGTGGCTCGACGATTACGCCTTGTTTCGTGCGCTGAAAACCAAACACGATGAAAGTGTGTGGAATACCTGGCCAAAAAAATTGATTGCCCGCGACAAGCAAGCGATGCACGACGCTTTCAGCGAATTGCACGCCGATATTGATTACCATCGATTTCTGCAATTTCTGTTTTTCAGGCAATGGGTTAAACTGAAAGCCTACGCAAATTCAAAAGGAATCCGGATTATTGGAGATATTCCGCTGTACGTTTCACTTGATAGTGTTGATGTTTGGGCCAATCAGGAAATATTTCTGCTCGATGGTAATTCGAAGCCAACCAAAGTTGGTGGTGTGCCGCCTGATTATTTCAGCGAAACAGGTCAGTTGTGGGGCAACCCGGTTTTTGACTGGGAACGTGTTGCCGGACGCGATTTCGACTGGTGGCTGGCCCGCCTGCATTTCAATTTGCGACTGTTCGACCTGGTTCGGGTCGATCATTTCAGGGGACTTGAATCTTTTTGGGCGATTGCCGCGGAAGAAGAGACTGCCGTCGTTGGAAACTGGCTCCCGGCAAAAGGTCACGAATTGTTCTGGAAATTAAAAGAACATTTGGGGAATTTAAATGTGATTGCTGAGGATTTGGGAATTATTACTCCTGAAGTTGAAAAGTTAAGGGACGAATTTGGACTTCCGGGTATGAAAGTACTCCAATTCGCTTTTGGATCGGATGTTACGAACGAGAATTTGCCGCACAATTATTCAACCAATTTTCTGGTTTACACCGGAACGCACGACAATGATACATCGATGGGCTGGTTCAATGCGATTGATAAAAAGGAACGGAAACTCGTGCGAAAATATGTTGGCGGAAAGGGGAAGCAATTTGTACTGAATTTCATTGAACTTGCCTGGGCATCGGTGGCGTACACGGCTATTGCTCCGATGCAGGATGTTTTGGGTCTCGATTCTGATGCCCGCATGAATACCCCCGGAGTGGCTTCCGGTAACTGGGACTGGCGTTTTACCTGGTCACAAATCAGGAATAATCACAAGGTTTTTCTGAAGCAGATTACGGAGAAGTATAATCGGTAATTGAGTTTCAAGTTCCAGGTTTCAAATTCCAGGATGACACTTTTAGTAACTTAGGCACTTTGAATTTTGGCGTATTCCGAACTTGTTGCTAATTTTTCTCGTTGCCCTCGACGGGTTCAACACAGTTGAGTAATCACAACCGAAACCTGGAACCCGAAAATTGGTATTTGAAATTATTTCAGAAATTTCCAGATTGCGTCCATAAACAACTGTGGCTGTTCAGCATGCAGCCAGTGTCCGGCATCCGGAATTTCAATAATTTCA
Organism: Prolixibacteraceae bacterium; assembly: GCA_041652995.1. GTDB lineage: Bacteria > Bacteroidota > Bacteroidia > Bacteroidales > Prolixibacteraceae > Aquipluma. The sequence goes on along the minus strand of JBAZGO010000053.1, from coordinate 14,748 downwards.
GCATCCGGATAAATACGGCGAATGGATGGAAAATCTTCAGGAAGAATGTAATTTGAGTTTGCTCCTTTAATGAACAGGACAGGGTAATTCATAATTGGAATACGGTCGTCGAACCATCGGGCATTCACACCTTTAATAATTTCATCCAGATTATCGTACAGCACCTGAGCATTTAATCGCCATTCAAATTGGTGAGTTTCCTTATTCCGGTGTACATTTTTAAGTAAGAACTGAACGATTTGAACGCTGTCAACCCGTTCGTTCAAAAAAATCTCTACATCTTTTCTGGATTCAATCCGGCTGAAATCGATTTCGAGCATGGCTCGTAAAATATTGTTGTGCAGGTAATACTGGCTTTCGTCATACAATAGGAAATAATCTTTAGGCGCAATATCCACAACGATTAGTTTTTCAATTCGCTCCGGATAATCGGCAGCGAAACACATGGCCGTTTTTCCACCCATGCTGTGACCCATTAAAACTGCTTTTTCAATATTATGGGCGTCAAAAAATTCGGCCAGATCATTCTTCATTGCTTCAAAATCGTGAACCTCAGATTTGGGCGATCGGCCATGATTACGCTGATCGATGGAATAAACCTGGAATTTTTCGCCGAGTTTCTTAGCTACAGTCAGCCAATTATCCGATGATCCGTAAAGTCCGTGGACAATTACCAGAGGAGTGCCAGCGCCTTCTGTTCTGTAAAATAATTGCATAACACAGGTTTATTGCAAACAGGAAAGATAATCCTGAATAGTGCTTCTCAGGCCCATATAAAGCGCGTCCGAGATCAGTGCATGTCCGATTGAAACTTCGTCGAGATGAGCAACATGATTGTGGAAGAAACGCAAATTTTTCAGGCTTAAATCGTGACCGGCATTTATTCCTAATCCAAGCTGATGAGCCAGAATTGCCGCTTCTTTAAATGGGGCAACTGCAGCCAGCGGATCGATCGGGTAATTTTTTGCAAAAGGTTCGGTGTACAATTCAATCCGGTGGGTTCCGGTTTCTTTAGCGCCTTCAACCATGGCAAGATCCGGATCAACAAAGATCGAAGTCCGGATTCCGGCTTCTTTGAAACGTGCAATGACTTCTTTCAGGAATGATAGATTGGTTAAAGTGTCCCACCCATGATCGGAAGTGAGTTGCGTGTGAGTATCCGGAACAAGAGTTACCTGGTGCGCTTTTACTTCAATAACCATTTGGATAAAATCTTCACTTGGGTAACCTTCAATGTTAAATTCAGTAGAAATTATGGGTCTTATATCAAAAACATCCTGGCGGCGAATGTGTCTTTCGTCGGGTCTTGGATGTACCGTAATGCCCTGAGCACCAAATTTTTGGCAATTAATTGCAGCTTCCAAAACGTTGGGAGTATTTCCTCCGCGCGAATTTCGCAATGTTGCGATTTTGTTTATATTTACACTTAGTCTGGTCATCGTCTAAACTTAATTGGGCGCAATTTACGATTTAGATTTGATACAGCCGATATTGAAAACTTAAAAAAATGATAGCTCAAAACCTTCTTTCAGAAGTTGTTCCTCCTCTACGGCTGACTGATAGCGGTCAGAAAGCATTAAACTGGATGGAGATTTTCAGAATTTCTCATCTTCCGGTAGTTGAAGGAAAAACATTGGTGGGAGTGATTTCGGACAAAGTTATTTATGATCTGAATATCATTGACAAACCTTTGGGAGATTATTCCGATCATTTACTTTCACCTCACATTTATACCAATCAGCATATTTACGAAGTGTTTCAAACCATTTCAGGCCTGAAATTAAGCGCTGTTCCGGTACTCGATTTATATGATCAATATGTGGGGGTAATCACCGTTTTTGATCTGGCCCAAAAATTTGCTGAATTGGTTGCCGTGCAGGAACCGGGTGGAGTAATTGTTTTGGAATTAAATTCGATTGATTATTCGCTTTCACAAATCGCCCAGATTGTTGAAGGCAACGATGCAAAAATACTCAGTTTTTACATTTCTCCTGAAGCAGAATCGAAACGGATGACTGTAACCCTGAAGATTAATGTAGTTGATTTATCAGCAATTATTCAGACATTTGTCCGGTACGATTACAACATCATTGCGGTTTACATGGATGATTCGGTAATCAGAAATATGTACGACGACCGCCTTGACCAGTTGATGAAATTTATGAATATTTAATTTCGTTCAAACTTTCATACATGAAGATAGCGCTTTACGGACAAACCATTAAACCCGAATTTTATAACGAAGTGTCGGATTTATTTGATTTGTTGAACGGGAAACAGATCAAATGTTTCGTGTACCGTCCGTTTTTGGAATACCTTCAACAGGATTGTTGTGTACATCCTGAAATTGTTGGTCATTTCGATAGTGGCGACGATTTACCCGATGACATAGCTTTTATGCTCAGTTTGGGAGGCGATGGGACCCTCCTGAAATCGTTCATGGCCGCTAAAAACGGCACTATTCCGCTAGTTGGTATTAACTCCGGAAGATTGGGTTTTCTTTCCGATATTTCGCGCGAAGAAATAGAACAGGCTTTAAACGATATTATTGCCGGAAATATTTACATCGACGAACGTACTGTGCTTGAGCTCGAAATTGTAAAAAACAACGAATCTGTTATTCAGTATGCTTTAAACGAAATTACGGTAACAAAACTCGATTCGTCGTCGATGATTAATATTAACACATACATCAACAATGAATTCCTGAATACATATTGGGCCGATGGTTTAATAATTGCCACGCCAACCGGGTCAACAGCATATTCACTGAGCGTTGGCGGTCCGATTTTGACACCGGATTCCGAGAATTTTGTGATCAGTCCGATTGCACCGCACAATTTAACTGTAAGACCAATTGTTGTTCCCGATAATCAATTGATCACACTTTTGGTTGAAGGTCGTGGTCAACATTTTTTGACTTCCGTTGATTCCAAATCGGAACCTATATATTTCTCCGAATGGTTAAAAATTCGAAAAGCTCCATTTAAGGTTAAGACTATCAGACTTAAAGACCACAGTTTTTTTTCAACCCTCCGGAATAAACTGATGTGGGGCGTGGATAAGCGAAATTGATTTCTTTGCAGCTTAACAATTTTTAACCTCTATTTGGGTTTTATAATATGCATCAGGTATGAATATATGAGAATTGTATTACTTTTGTAGCACTTGAAAGGTGTTATGTTTAGAATGTAAATGGTAGTGCCTGAATGTTTTATACAGTATAAAACCCTTTCAAAAATGAATTTAAATGAAGCAATTATTGGTTATTTTTCTGGTGGGATTTTTGTCAGTTAAAGCGCTTGGACAACAGAGCGTTGACTTAGGTTTTTTCGGAGGAGCAGGCACCTACTTTGGAGACATGACAAAGATCGATTTTCAGAAATCTGTAAATCCGGCTTATGGCGGCTTTTTACGGTTTAATTTCAATCCAAGATATGCTTTGCGGTTCAATGTTTTGAACGGTACTATTGGTGCCGCTGGCGAATTTGATTCGCAAAAATGGGTGACTGATCCAAATGTGAAAAATTGGGGTTTTAATAAAAATGTGTTAGATCTTGCATTGTATTTTGAGTGGAATTACATGAAATACATTGTCGGCGATAAGGAAACTCCGTGGTCGACTTTTATTTATGGTGGCGTTGGTATGCAAATGTATAGTTATGAAATTACATACGATTCTGGTCCAATATCGGGTTCTGAAATTGCGCCAACACTTCCGTTTGGTCTTGGGGTTAAATACAATTTAAGTAAAAAATGGGGTATCGGAATTGAGGGAACTTTACGAAAAACATTCTCCGATAAGCTGGATGATCTGGATGATCCGTTAAGTTATTATACAGAAGCAGATAATGTGAAGGTTACTTTTACGGATCAGCTTCATAACAACGACTGGACCGCATATTTAGGCATTCACCTGGTGTATAAAATTATTTCAGAAGACAGCAATTGGGAGCTGAGAACAGTAAAAGAGCATAACATGATTGACTGGGGAATTTTTAATAAAAGCAGAAGATAATAACAAAAATATCCGGAAAATTTAAACTGGAAAAGTCACTGTCAGATAGTTTAAACAATTTAAAATGTTATTTAAAGATAAACTGATAAAAGATAGAATACCAAAGCACGTGGCCATCATTATGGATGGGAACGGGCGTTGGGCAGCTCAATTTGGCAATGAACGCACCTACGGACACGAGCATGGCGTTGAAGCCGTTCGTTCGGTTGTAAAAGGTGCCGGCGAAATTGGAGTTGCATATTTAACACTTTATGCTTTTTCTACCGAAAACTGGTCTCGTCCGAAGGTTGAAGTGGATGCTTTGATGGGTCTCCTGGTGCAATCTATTTCCGATGAAACCGATGAACTTCTTAAAAGCAATGTTCGTCTTCGGGTGATTGGTGATGTAAAAAGCCTTCCTCAAAATGTTCAGGATAAACTAACCTGGTCGATTGACAAGCTTAATTTGTGCACTGGTTTAACTCTTGTGCTGGCATTAAGTTACAGCTCGAAGTGGGAAATTGTGGAAGCAGTTAAACGAATTGCTGAAGAAGTGAAATTGGGAAAACTTGAACCGGCAGATATTAATTACGAAATGATGGATTGTTTCCTGAATACTTCGGATATGCCCGACCCGGAATTGTTGATCAGAACAAGCGGCGAGTGCCGGATCAGCAACTTTTTATTGTGGCAGATTGCTTACAGCGAATTGTATTTTACCCCTAAATTGTGGCCCGATTTTAGGCAGGAAGATTTATTTGAGGCCATTTATGACTTTCAAAACAGGGAAAGAAGGTTTGGTAAAACGAGTCAACAATTAGTAGGTTAATTCAATAAGGAATAGAATGCAAAAATTACAACTGTTTATTGTTCTGCTGTTCATCAGCTTAAAGGTATTTTCGCAGGAAGCTGAAACCGACAGTACGAACTTCTCCATCTATTATTCGAGTCCAAAAGAATATGTAATTGCCGGTTTAAATGTTCAGGGTATTCGATACCTGGACACACAGGTGCTGCTTCAAATTTCAGGACTTAGTCTTGGTGATAAAATTGTGGTTCCGGGCGATGCCATAACCAATTCTGTCAAAAAACTTTGGAATCACGGGTTATTCTCGGATGTGAAAATAGTTGCCGATAAAATTGTTGGCGATAACATTTGGCTGAATATTATTCTACAGGAGCGCCCCCGATTGGCGGAGGTTAATTTTAGCGGAGTCTCGAAATCGGAAAAAGATGACATTACGGCAAAAGTTTTACTCTTAAAGGGAAGTCAGGTTACCGACAACCAGGTTAATACGGCTGAAAAAGTGATTAAAAACCTGTTTCTGGATAAAGGGTTCCTGAACACTGAAGTTAAGATTATTCAGCGTGACGATACCACGCAAGCAAACAGTGTAATTCTTGACATTAATGTGGATAAAAAGGAAAAGGTAAAAATCAGTGAGATTGAATTTCATGGAAATAAAAATCTGAAACCCGGAACCCTAGAGCATGCCATGAAAAAAACGAAATCTAAAAAGCTGAGAAACTTTTTTAGCTCGAAGAAATTTCTTGCAGAAAAATACGATGAGGATAAAATTAACCTGATTAAGAAATACAACGAAAAAGGTTACCGCGATGCTACAATCGTAAAAGATTCGGTGACTAAATTGAACAACGATCGCGTTAAGCTGGATATCTGGTTGGAGGAAGGTGATAAATATTACTTCAGAAGTATTAAATGGGTCGGTAATACAGTATATCCCAGTGAATATTTAACATCTGTTTTAGGTATTAAAAAAGGTGATGTTTTCGATCAGAAGCTTCTGGATAAACGAACCAAAGAAGATGATGATGCGGTTAGCAATGTTTATCTGAACAATGGGTATCTTTTCTTTAACCTGCAGCCAATCGAAACCAACATTGAATCGGATTCGATTGATTTGGAAATGCGTATTTATGAAGGACGTCAGGCAACGATTGATAAAATAATAATCTCCGGAAATACCAAAACGAACGAACATGTTGCCCGTCGTGAAATCAGAACTTTGCCGGGTGATCTTTTCAGCAAAGAGGCTATAATCCGTACTGTGCGTGAATTGTCGCAATTGGGGCATTTCGATCCTGAAGCAATTAATCCCGATGTGCGTCCTCATCCCGAGAACGGAACTGTTGATATCAATTATGAACTGGTTGAAAAGGCAAACGACCAGATTGAACTTTCCGGAGGATGGGGAGCCAATATGTTTGTGGGTACTGTCGGTTTAAAATTTTCGAACTTTTCTGTCAGGAATATATTGAATAAGGAAGCATGGAGACCGTTGCCAACTGGCGATGGACAATCGTTGAGTCTACGGGCGCAAACAAGTGGAAAGTTCTATAAATCGTATAGTTTTACCTTTACCGAACCTTGGTTTGGCGGCCGTAAACCGAATTCATTCACCGTATCTTTCTCACATTCTAAGTGAATTATTCGGCCAATACCAGTTCTTATGGAAGTGGTTATGATCCATACAGCAGTTATGGTGGCTATGGTGGTTATGGTGGTGGCTATGGCAGTTATTCGCCTTATGGTTACGGTTATGGCTACGGAACCGGATACGATTATGGAACAAACTACACCTATGATACTCAAGCTTCGACTGACGATCAGATTCAGATTACTTCGGCTGCAGCGATTGGTTATGGTTACCGGTTAACCTGGCCTGATGATTATTTTACCATGTACCACGAACTTTCGTTCCAGCATTATAAGCTACAGAATATGGCAGGCTATTATTATTTCCTGAATGATGGTACCGGAAGTGGGGATGGCGGATTCAACAACTTCAGCTTTAAAACGGCCTTTGGACGAAATTCAATGGATAATCCACTATACACCCGCCGTGGGTCTAATTTCTCACTTTCACTGCAATTCACACCTCCATATTCTTTGTGGAACGGTGTTGATTACAGCGACCCGACTTTGACCAATGAAGAACGCTATAAATGGATTGAATACCACAAGTGGATGTTTAAAGGCGATTGGTATTCACCGTTATCGAAAAACAATAATTTGGTTTTGCATACCAAATTTGAATATGGCTTTTTGGGATATTACGATAAGCTTCGCAAGTCTCCGTTTGAAGGATTCCGTGTTGGTGGTTCCGGTATGTCAGGATATAACCTCTATGGAAGCGATATCGTTTCTCTTCGCGGATATAAAGATTACAGTTTGAGTAATTACTACGGATCGAACCTGTACAATAAACTTTCAATGGAACTCCGGTATCCGGTTATCCTGAAACCGTCGTCGACCATTTACGTGCTTGGATTCCTTGAAGCAGGTAATGCATGGAATACTTTCGACGAATATAACCCGTTTAAACTTCATCGTTCGGCTGGAGCTGGTGTACGCATCTTTTTGCCCATGTTCGGTTTGATGGGAATCGACTGGGGTTATGGATTTGATCCGGTTTCAGGTCAAAGCGATGCCGCCGGAAGTCAGTTCCACTTTGTTATTGGACAACAATTTTAATTGGTCTGGATTTTGCTTAAGCCAGACCTGAAATATTAATTAAAAACTTGACATCATGAAGAAACTAATAATTATTACAGGGATTTTGCTGTTTGTTTCTGCAGCCACTTTTGCCCAAAAATTTGCATACGTCGATTCAGAATATATTCTTGACAATATTCCTTCTTACAAGGCTGCACAGGAACAATTGGACCAACTTTCAGGACAATATCAGAAAGAACTTGAATCGATGCATGCGGAACTCGAACTGATGTATAAGGATTTTCAGTCGGAAAGTGTATTGCTTTCAGATGAAATGAAGCGCAAACGTGAAGATGTAATCATCACCAAGGAAAAAGAATACAAAGATTTGCAGCGAAAATATTTTGGCCGCGATGGAGACCTGTTCAAAAAACGTCAGGGATTGATAAAACCCATTCAAGACGACATTTTTAATGCCATTCAGGAGATCTCAACCGAAGGTAATTATGCGGTGATTTTTGATAAAGCCAACGGCGTTACCCTGATCTATACAAACCCAAAATTTGATCTTTCTGATCAGGTTTTAACCAAGCTTGGTTATAAGAATTAATGTTATAAATTTGTCAAAAAAAATAAATTAAATCCAGAAAAGTATGAAAAGTGTTTTCAAAATTTGTGTTTTAGGGATACTGTTGCTTTCAGCAGGTTTTGCCAATGCTCAGGCTCCAAAATTTGGTCATATTGATTTACAGGCCCTCATCCAGGTTATGCCTGAAAGAGCTACCGCTGAGAAACAATTCACTGCCTATCAAAAGGAACTTGAAGATGCACTTGGTGTTATGCAGAAAGAATTTCAGACATTATATATGGATTATGCAACCAAAAGAGATTCTTTATCGGAGACTATCCGGAAAATGAAAGAAGATGATTTGAATGCAAAAAACGAAAGAATCCAGACTTATCAGCAAAATGCACAACAACAACTTCAGACCAAACAACAGGAATTGTTGAAACCCGTGTTCGATAAAGCTGACAAAGCAATTAAAGAGGTTGGCGCTGAAAAGGGCTTGATTTATGTATTCGATATGAGTACAAGAACGATTTTGTACAACTCGAAAGAAAGCCTTGATCTTCTTCCTTTGGTTAAAACCAAATTGGGTATTCAATAGTTCGATTCTAAAAATATTTGAGAAAGCCATCTTAATTAAGGTGGCTTTTTTAATTTTGCTAAAACTCAACTTAAATGACTTCAAATTTCCAGCCTATTGGTGTTTTCGATTCCGGATATGGCGGTTTAACTATTCTGAAAGAATTTATGAACGATTTGCCTGAATACGATTTTATCTATTTGGGCGATAATGCCCGCGCCCCCTATGGGCCACGTTCGTTTGATGTTGTGTATGAATATACATTGCAGGCAGTTAAGAAATTGTTCGAAATGAATTGTCATTTGGTAATACTTGCCTGTAACACAGCTTCGGCAAAAGCGCTGCGAAATATTCAGCAAAACGATTTGCCTAAAATCGATCCTGAGAGGAGGGTTCTCGGAGTCATTCGTCCGGCAGTCGAATCAATTAGTCAATACACCAGAAATGGGCATGTAGGAATTCTTGGAACTTCAGGAACCGTACTTTCCAATTCGTACCCGATTGAACTGGAGAAATGGGCTGGCGGTAAAGTTGTTCAAACAACACAGGAAGCTTGTCCGATCTGGGTCCCGCTAGTTGAAAATAATGAACTGGATTCGCCGGGAACCGAATACTTTGTATCAAAAAACATCAGCAATCTTTTAGCAGCCGATCCCGAAATAGATTCCATAATTTTGGGCTGCACGCATTATCCATTGTTGCTGCCGGTTATTCAGAAATTTATTCCTGAAGGAATTAAGGTGCTTGATCAGGGAAAAGTGGTAAGTGGCAAACTTGTTGAGTATTTAATGAGGCATCCTGAAATGGATGCAAAATGCTCGAAATCGGGAATCCGGAAATATTACACTACTGAAAATGAAGAAGTGTTCGAACGGAATGCAGCAACCTTTATTGGTCAGAAAATAAAAAGTGAGAAAACTATTTTGAAATAACTTTCTCACTTTCGCAATCAAAGATTCTAAACCTTCTCAGTTTACCAAAGTTTTTCGGGGTAAACTCCCTGCATGGTCAATTTCTTTATCTGTTCAATAACATAAGGCTTGTCTTCTTTGTATGTAACACCAAACCAAGGCGAATCTGCTGCCAGAACTTCCACATTCACCAGGCCGGTTTTAATCATTTCAAACACAACAAAGGGAATATAAAATTCCGATTTCGGCTGATTAATATTGCTTTTAAGGAAATCGATAAACTGATTTTCGATGTTTGTAAATATTGAAGGATGAAATCCCCAAAAATTCATTGAAACCGTTTCGTTTCCTGATAATTGAACAGTTTCTCCGTTTTCATTTTCGCAAAGGGTTGTTTCTTCTTCTCGCCTTATTTTATGAGTTTCAGTAATTTTCGTTAATTGCAGGCTATTATCGGTTTCACAAATCCCTCTTGAAACTGTACCAAATTCAGAAAGTGTATTGCTTAACCGGTAACCAACCATTGCATACGATTTTGGAGCTAATGTTTGAGACAAGTATTTTGATATAACTTTATAGGCTTCGGCTCCATAAAAATCATCGGCATTTATTGCGGCAAATGGTTCGTTTATGGCATCTTTAGCCATCAAAACAGCATGACCAGTACCCCAGGGTTTTTCGCGGCCTTCAGGAAGGCTAAAACCTTCAGGTAATTTATTTGTTTCCTGATAAACGTATTCAATTTCAATCTTCCCTTTCAATTTTGATTCGAAACGAGTTTTGAAATCTTCTGCAAAACTTTCACGGATCACAAATACAACTTTACCAAATCCTGCCCGAAGAGCGTCAAAAACTGAATATTCCAGAATGGTTTCCCCGTTTGGTCCAACTGGTTCAACCTGTTTTAGTCCACCATAACGACTTCCCATTCCGGCGGCTAAAATTAAAAGTGTTGGTTTCATTTTGCTTCCTGTTTGATTATAATTACAATTGCTGCAAAATTACGCTTTTAAGTCACTTTTACCTAATTATTTTGTGCCGTCAGTTATTATAAATCGGTTCAATTATTAAAAAGTGAAGGATGTCGATGCGACATCCTTCACTTTTTAATAATTACCAACACATCAAAATATCTCTCCCAAAAACTGCTCTATATTTTGCAATTTATTTTACCTCGGCGGAATTAGTTTTTGGAAATTTTTGCTTAATGATAATGGAAAGTATTATGAATGCAACAACCAGTATCGCTGGCAAAACGGACAAATTACGCAATGTAATTTGTGGTCCGGCAGTTTCAATCGATTTACCCATTATGGGCAGAACCATTGAAGTAGCAACAAAACCTGCTCCTCCCAAAATTGACATTCCCAAAGCACCACTTTTTGGCATATATTCCGAAGCGACACCAATCATAGTTGGCCAGAAATAGCATACGCCAACTGCAAAAACAGCGGCTGACACAACGGTCATCGCGGGGCCTGAAGCAACACTCAGTAGCCACAATCCCGCCAATGAAAACGTTGCTGATCCAATCAACACACCAGTTGGATTTAAACGGTGGATTAATCCGCCGGCAAAGAAACGTCCAACTGCCATAATTCCTGTTACAACTGCTAATATTATCATTGGGCCAATATCGTTTTTAGCAAGTAAGGCATTGATCCATTGAGTTGTGCCTAGTTCGGTTGAAGCCGTTAATAGCATGCAGAAAAAAACGAATGGAAAAAGTAAAGTAATTTTATTAACCAACCTGCCTTCCAGAACAATGAGCAGAACAATAACTCCAATGATAATAAATGGTGTCGCACTATCGAAATTAACTGTAAAGGATGGCACTGTTGCAACGAGAATCATTAAAATAACAGCTATTGTTATGGTAATTGGCGCACCAATATTTCGCATCATTTCTTTATAAGAAACACCAGTTGAAACCCGTTCAGTTTCCGGAATCTTTTGTCCGAAAAACAGGAAGCCATATATCGCCAATGGAATAAATAACATGCTAACCAGAATCTGCCATGGTAAATTTAATTCGTCCATAATTACTGAAGCCAATAAACTTCCTATGACTATTCCACCAGGAAACCAAACATGAAAACGATTGAGCATTTTCGTTTTCTTGCCCGGGAAAAGTGTGGTCACGAGAGGATTACAGGCGGCTTCGACACTTCCATTGCCCAGGCCAATAAACACATTTGCAATAAAAAGTGAAGAGTAATCTTTTGCCATCAGCAGCAAAACAATACCAACTAGATGCATTCCAAATGCCATCCAAACAACAGTTTTTGTTTTTACTATGTCAATAAAATATCCACCCGCAAACATGGCTACGGCAAATCCCCAAAATGCAGGTCCAAAAGCACGTCCAACCTGTTCTTTGGATAAGCCATAATCGTCCGTAAAAACTCCTTCGATTTTGGCCCTGATAGCAAATGTTATTGCTGTAACTAAAAGTGCCAGGCAAGCGGCAATAAAAAGTCGTTTTTGATTTACATTTTCCATAAGCTAAATTTTTAGTTTGATAAATGAGACTCTGATTCAATATAGTTTTGAGTTAGTTTATTTTTATGAGGCCTGATATTTTTCAACTCACTGCATGAAAGTATGGTTGGAATTGGATCGTGGAGATAAAATCCATTGGTTTTTAGTTTAGTTAGATTGGCATAAATATATAAATAATCAGAACCGAATAATCGGTTCCCTGAAGTTATTTGTTCGATTCAGTATTTTTAGAATACCTGAAGTCCTTTCATGATTCTAATTTTATTTTTAGAAATTCTAATAAATAAGTATAGCCCGATAAAAATCGAGCTAATTATTTGATGATATGTTTGTAATTTACTTTCAAAAACCGGGTATGGTTTTCGCTTAATTCCGGGTTTGAACAAGAACAATTAAGGAACCGGTATTAACCGAAGGCCTGAGCCGGGCGAACAACATTAAATATTTTAAGAACTATTAATAAAAAGCGGTTTTGGTTTTCGATTTTCACCAGTTTTTGAACAGGAACAATTAAGGAACCGGTATTAACCGAAGGCCTGAGCCGGGCGAACAACATTAAATTTTAGAACATTAGAACATTAAAGAAGCAGTATTAATCAATAAAACATTATAAGGAACAATAATTGCGAACGAACAAGTATTTTTTTAGTCTTCTGAATATTTTGTTTGCCGAAGGATTGCCTTTGCTTTTTGTTGGTAGAACCCTTCTTTTTTAGCTATTTTCTTAAATTGTTTGTATGCTTTTTTGTTTTCGTTTGTCTGGATGAAGCAAAGCCCCATGTACCATTCGGCCTGTTCTGTGAAAAGGTTGTCTTTGTCAATGGTTACGGTTTCAAATTCTTTGATTGCATTTTTGTATTTACCTGTTTCCTGCAGAGCAACGCCGGAGTAAAAATGTCCGACCATGTTGTTCTGGTCATTGGCAATGACCTGGCTGAAAAGGTTCAGGGCGGCCTGGTATTGCTGGTTGTCGAATTTCTGCAAGGCTTCGGTAAGCGTTTGATTGGCAGTTAAGTCAGCCGAACGCACAATACCTGAAGTTTCATATTTTGTATAGAATTTCTGGTAGATTTCCCCCTGGGACATTTGTTTCGAGAGCAGGCCAGTAATACCCAGTAGCAGGACGATTGCTGCGGCTATGGTTGAAATGACCACCCTTCCGGATTTGATTCTCGCCGGGAAAGCACGTTCTGTTTGCTTTTGTGAAGCAATATCACCGGCAATATCCCGGAGTTTGCTTCTCAGGTTCATAACATCACTTTCCTTCAGAGCAAGGTCAATATTTTTGATTAAATTAATTTCGTCTTTAAGTTCCTGGTTTGAAATAAGTTGTTCTTCAAACAATGCCAGTTTATCGCCAGAAAGTTCCTGGTTTAAATAGCTTTCAAGTTCTTCGATTTTGGCTGCGAAATGAACTTCCGACTTCTGGATCTTATTTAGAGCAGCCCTGAGGTCCATAATATCGGCTTCTGCCCCGGCCTGGTCAATTTCTCTGGCCAGTACCACATCGCTGGATAATTTGCTGTTTACAGTTAATTCTTCTTCAAACCGTGCTTTAAGTTCAGGCTCCATCCGGTTAGCGATGAAATCTTCAAGATCCTGGACTGAATATTGGTGAGCGGGCATGCTGGCAGCGATTTGCGCTAAATTAGCCCTGATATCCAGTATTTCGTTTTCTTCCAGTGCATTTTGTACATCCATGAAAATCTCTTCGTCAAATTGACTGAATCCTGATTCAGAATCATTTACAGTATTTGAGTTGAATTGTTCCCTGTAGAACTGGTGGATATTTTCTTTACCGGCCACATTGTGCTGGTATAGGTGGATTTTCGGGAATGAATGCCCGAAGTTGAAAATATCTTCCGTGGTAATCCGGCTGTTCAGGTTTTTGTGTGAAGAGAACTCATCAGATAAGCCAAAGCTGAAAGAATTGATGACGCCAATGTTTTGGTTGTACACAAGATCATTTTGATTTTGAACGATCTGGTTCAGGTTGTTGCGCAGACTGATCACATCAGCCTCGCCAATGGCCTGCTCCACATCCAGGTGAAGGTTTAGTTCATCGGCCAGGTCAGAATCGATTTCCAGGCGGATCTCAAATTCCCTTAACTCCGGTTGCGTCATTTCCGAGTTAATGTACTGGTCGGTTTGTTCAAAATATTCTGATTTGCGTATCATTTTTCTGGTTATTAGTATGTTATAAAGCCATAAAAGGCATTATAAAAGGTGTTCAGACTTGTGCTGTTGTATTCCTGGAGAAATACTCCGGGTCAACAAAAACAGAATGAAAATAAATTATAAATTAAAAAAGCTGGAATTAGTTCAAATCGCAGTACGAATCTTCAGATTTTCCACCTTTTACCAAAGAAAGTTCTTCAGCAGTTAAAACGTCGAAAGAGAAAGAGTCAAAATTTGTTGTTCCGTTGTTCGCAAATAAAGTTTTCATTTTTTTGAGTTTTAATGATTAATACTGGTTCCTTAATTATTCTTGTTCGATGGTTTATTCCCAAAATCATGAAAAGGTAACCCTGGTAATTAGAAAAAAATGAAAAATTTTATCTTTAAGATCGTAATTTGTTGATTATTAATAAAATGAATGTTATAAATATTTTTAGAAATTCTAATAAATAAGTATAGCCCGATAAAAATCGAGCTAATTATTTGATGATATGTTTGTAATTTACTTTCAAAAACCGGGTATGGTTTTCGCTTAATTCCGGGTTTGAACAAGAA
>JBAZGO010000052.1:0-45949 GCA_041652995.1 Prolixibacteraceae bacterium | reverse complement strand
TTTAAACGACACCTAAACAGGCAACGAGATATAAATTACTCATATATAAGAATTTAAATGTGTTAAAGTAGAATTAATGTTTCGGAATTACCAGGTTGTTCAAGATTATCAACTAACATAGTAAATTAGTTTGATAATTTCAATTAAAATAACTTGTTATTAATCAATAATTCTCTTAAATTTGATAAGAGCATGAATTTTATTTTGCTACTTATTTTGTATTTCACCCTACTTCCTCTCCCTGCTTGATACAACAAGCCATTTTACGGATATTAATCCTGAATCCCCAAATTCAATATCTAATCTGATGCAAAAAAACCACTCCAAATCAACAGCTATACCTGACTTTTTAAGGGTAGCCAACAGTTTCCTTCCCCCGATTGTCCAACTCAATTTCAAACGCCTCTGCTGCAAAGCATTCCCTCTGATCATACTTTTTCTGCTGTTGATTACTTCATCCATGGCAGAAACGCATACAGCCGATCAATCCGGAAACTGGAATACAACCACAACCTGGGAAGGTGATGTTGTTCCCCTAGCCACCGATGATGTGGTAATTCCGGAGCACATAACTGTTACGATTGATGCAGCCTACTCATGCAAGTCCCTGAATCTTTCCGGGACTCTTGATATGAATGGATTTGACTTTTCCTGTGGATCTCTAACCGGAAACGGAGTACTAACCAATAATATTACAACACCAGCGGTCTTTACTACTGGCGGAGGAAATACCACTGTTACATTTGCCGGTAATATAAAGGGAGCAATTGATTTGATAAAAACAGGAACTGCAAAATTTATCCTTTCCGGAGTAAATACTTATTCTGGATTAACAATTATCAGGGATGGCACATTAAGTCTTGGAGGAGATGAATCAACCAACACAATAGCCGGGAATATCCAAATTGATGGCGGGGTACTTGATTATTCCAATGCAGAAGAGGAACAAATATCAGATTACTCTGATTTGACAATAAATGGTGGTGCTTTTAATCCAGCTGCAAGAACAGAAAAAATTGGAGCACTGGTGATAAATGGAGGCAACCTAACCAAAGCAAGTAATACTTTGTCAATTACAAGACCATCTGCAATTACGGGCGGTACTTTGACTTTTAGCACTGGTACAGCGAGCTTAGCATTTTCCAGTAATATTGTTCTGGGTGCGGCTACATTTGACTATACAGCAACAGCAATGGGCACAAACAATATTGAGTTGACCGGGACGGGATCGATAACATACAGTAGTCAGAACCTTGCGCCGGCAGTATTTAAAAATTCAGATTTAGGTATAGCTGATTTTCAGATTGGCGCCGACAAAAGAGACAGAGTGTTTAATATTTCCAAAGCCTCATTCAATGAACCTGAAGTTCAAATCAAATGGAATTTGAGTTCAGGAACTGGCGGTGCATCATTGACAAAGATTGGTGCTGGTACGATGCTTGTTACCGGTGAAATAAATTATTTCGGAACCACCACCATCACGGAAGGTGAATTCAGACTAAATCCTTCCATAAACATATCAACTGGTACCCAATTTGTCCTGAATGCAGGTCAATTGAGTACAACCGGAATTGCCTCTGGCCTATCCATAATCAGTTCCAAAACGCTTAGATTGGATGCCAGTTCCACCATTGATCTCGGAGCAAATCAACATATCCTGAAGTTCGCCGACAGTCATGGAGTCGCGTGGAATGGAGTAAGTCTGACCATTACCGGTTGGTCTGAAACTGGTGGCAAAATTTATTTTGGAACATCTGCAAGCGGATTGACAACTGACCAACTGGCAAAAATCAGTTTTACAGGATATCCGGGTACACCTTTGTTGCTTACTTCAGGCGAACTGGTACCTTCAACGATAAACTGGATCGGAACAGTCAATTCCGACTGGGCAAATTCAGCCAATTGGAGCAATGGTCAGGTACCAAATGCAACAACTGATGTTCGTATTCCTCCGGGCTTGACAAAGTATCCGGTTGTATCGGAGGATTTAACTGCCGATTGCCATCACCTGTTTATCTCAGAAGGAGCAACCATTACCATTGAATCTGATGCGTCAGGCAGTGGCTCATTTATTTTGCATGGCACGTTTACCGGCTCTGGCCAAGTTATCTACAATCGTTTTATGACTGCCCGCTGGCATTTGGTTGCATCGCCGGTTGCAGCCGGAGAAGATCAGCCAGTTTCAGGATTTCTGGCAAATAGTGTTAATGAAATTTACCGTCCTTCCACGGCAACTGCAACAAATAATCAGTATGAAATGGTTATTTACAGGGAAGAAACCGACACCTGGGAATATTACGAAGATGAACTTGATGCGGGCGAATATTTTGGCATCCATCCAAACTTTCAAAATGGTGTAGGATATGGACTTTTGCGATCGGATGAAGGTCAGGTTAGTTTTATTGGCTTTCCAGATAATTCAGATGTTTCAGTTCCTATGGTCAAATCAACGAACGGTTGGAACCTGGTTGGCAATCCGTTTACCTCAGCCATCAAGGCGAACGATGCATCAGGTGACGCAACAACCAATTTTCTGAAAGTTAATACCGGGAACCTGGAGGAAAATTATGCCGCCATATATGTTTGGGAAGAAGGTTCGGGATATGATGGGGAAACCAATTATTTCAGGGTAATTACCAATGGAACAGTTCCAACTACTCCTGATCCGGTTAATCCGAATACACAATCCCACATTCAGGCAGGTCAGGGCTTCTTTGTTAAGGCAGCAACAAATGGGAACACTGTTTCATTTACAAGAGCCATGCAAAGCCATTCGGTAGCAACTCCGCTAAAATCTGCTACAGTAAATAACTGGTATGGGTTGCAGCTTAATGTGAAAGCTATAGATATGGCCGCTCATACCATTGTGTCGTTTAACGACGACATGACCAAAGGTCTTGATGTTACATACGATGCCGGACTGTTGCGTTCGGGTAACGGTCTGGAAATCTATTCGAGGCTGGCAGACGATAATGGTGTTGACTTTGCTGTTCAGGCATTGCCTTTTTCTGAAATGGATAAAGTACCTGTTCCGCTGGGCGTGGATTTTGAATCCGGAGGAAGCCTCGTTTTCTCGGCTTATGTAACAAACTTACCCGATGGAACGCAATTTATTCTCGAAGACAAAGTTACAGGCACTTTAACCAATCTGAAAACCGACAGCTATTTGGTTTCGTTACCAGCAAATACAAAAGGTACAGGCAGGTTCTATCTGTATACCGGCAAAACAGACTTCACCGGAATTGATCCGTTAGGGAATGAAAATCCGGACATTGCGGTCTGGGTAAACGATGGGCTTATCAACATTCAGGGATATTTAAGTGGCTATGCAAAAGCACAATTGTATGATATCTCCGGAAAATTACTTATCGATCTTCGACTGAACGACAAAGAATTGAACCACTTGTCAGCTCATCCCCTCGTGAAAGGTATTTATATACTGCAAGTCACAGATGGCTCGTGGAAAACGATCCGAAAAGTTGTGATTAATTAAACATTTTGTGCCTCAGGTAAACCACAAACAATTAGAAATTATGAAAAAACATACTGATAAAAAGGAAAGTGAAAAACGCATTGAACGCAGAGAAGCTTTGGTTAAAACCGGCAAATACGCCGCATTTACCGCAGTAGCCATGATGATGGTGTTGTCGCCTCAAAAAGCATTTGCCAGTACAGGTACCCAAAAAACGACACCGTCCCGTTTACCCAATAGAAGATAAATGGGAGTTTCTTTAGGCCTGAAACGTTAAAAAAATCATCTCGGGGCAAAGTTGAAGGAGTAACGAACCCAAACGCCGTCCCGGGTATAGAAAGCTGGAAAGAAATCGTCCGGGAGGCTTCGAAAACAGAGCAAATAATTCCCTTCGGACGAAATCGCGTAGACATCATTCTAAATTTCATAAGCATCTGATTTAAAGCAATAAGCATGATTTTTAAAGATAATAAGCAACATACTTTTTGCCCCTGAAAACCGACTAAAAATAAACACAAACTAAAAAACCGGGGAATATCCCGGTTTTTCTTTTCTCAAAATCAATCAATTAATCAATCGTCTTCCTTTTTATTGATGTGGAATTCATCGGCAAAAACAAGTCTGGTCTGACCTTTAACATCGGGCTTTTCATTTTCAAGCACCAAAACATCAAACGGTTTTTTCTTGATGTCAGACGAGATTTCAAAATATCCGGTGGCTACAAAATGACTGTCATCCGGAAAGGTAATGCTGTTCATCCGGGCTTCCTGGTTCCTGGAACCGCGCTGAGCCACAGCCGTGCTTATCACTCCGGAATACGGCTGAGGCAAATCTTCGCTGATTATTTTAATCTCGAACGAATTCAGGAACTGATCGTATTTGTAGCCCGTAATTTCAATCCTGATCTGAACAGCTTTCCCTCCGCGCCTAATAACTTCAAGTTTAACTTTCCGTTCCGGAATCAATTGGATAAAATCCGTTTCAACCACATTCGACAGGCAAACATCGGTATCACTTATCCGGAGCGAATCGGGCTGATACCGGGTCAGCATCAGTTTCACAAACGGGAAATACCGGTTTTTCGGACCGATTGACAAATCGGCATACCACAATTTTCGCTCGGCATCGAAATGAACCGGATAGCCAATTACATTGGCTTTTAAATTGTTTCCACCCGAATAATTCAATCCATTTTCTGTTTTGGCAAACCACCGGAAATACGACGAATCGAGGTACAAATCGGTTCCACCGGGAAGAGGAAAAATCGGATCGGTTCCCCATTGTGTAAACATCACCGGATCATTGTTATTCAGATTTTTTGCGGTTGCTGCCTGAGGGTTTACTACTACACCCAGCATTTCGCCTTCGCCCGATGAAAACCAGGGACGTTTCAGGTAAATGCGCAATCCGCCGCCTTCCCGAATATGCGTGAGCGAATCTTTATCGGCGCTTTTCAACCAGTTAAACGTTGGAATAATGTATTCCACTTCAGGCTTATGGGGTCTGGCCGAACTCAGAATATTAACTTTCACCGGATTGCCAATTCGTGTAACTTCAAGATTTTCAGGCAAAATAAGTCCGCCGTCAGTCGTTTTTTGCCTGAAAAACTCAGCATAACGTGAGGTAGCTGTGGGCGTGTATTCCACAAAACGGTGCCGGGTATCGTCGAACAAATGTTTTACGCCAAAAGCTTTAAGCACATAGGCCAGGGAGAATTTGGGGAGCAAAGTCATGGTTCGCAGGTTATTGGGCTGCAGGTTTTGTGTTTGAAGGTTCATCCGCCGGACATTTGCATTTACCTGTGCACGCGTAATTTTTGTGTTCGGTTTCATGCGCATATTCACCGAATTCGTATCCAGGAAAACGGTATTTATTACCCTGAAATCTGGATTTTTTGGAGGTGTCAATCCGATGTATTTGACTGATTCGTTGTATTTAATCGTTATCGGGTCGAGAATTTTCCGCGAAGGAATTTCAACCGGAACTGGCTTCAGCGGATTGTCGTCCAGGTCTTTCCAGATGGCTTCCAAATCTATTTTTTCAGTGCTCTGTCCGTGCACTTTAATTTTCATTTTTATCCAGGCCGGCGTATCGTCGTAGCCACGTTCAGGCGCCAAATCCATCAGTTCAGGCACAATGAATGGCTGTTGCAACGCATGAACCAGTTCCAGTTCCCGCGATGGGCTAGTCATCCAATGCTTTCCCTGATTCAGTTTTGACCTTACCGAATTGAAATTATTCTCTTTGCTCAGTTGTTTCCAAATTCCCGAAAGTTTGTCCAAATCGTCTTCATTCCATATACTGGAATACCGCAATTTTGCCCTGTGCCCTTTCGGTAAAAAGAATGTCAGTGTTCGGCTGCTTTCGCTCCATTTCGCATTGATAGGGCCTTCTTCAAGCCTGAATGTTACCGGGTTTGGATTCAGCCAGGCATCCATTTTTTCACTTTCGTCCATGCCTGATTTCAGTTTTGCAAAACCAATCGACTGCGGCGAAAACACCTGGGTATGCGTTTCATCACTGTCATCATCAAGAAAGAAAGCTACACCGGCTGCAGCAGGATCAGGCAAATAACGGATACTAATTTCATCGCCTGCATAAACTTTATCCTGAGGTTCACCGGCCCGCGGCGGTGTTTCGTGTGATGTAATCAGGTCGTAAATTTGTTTGGCGGCTACCGGATCATTTCGAAAAGCCGAATCCAGTTTCCCATGCAATTCTGCCGTCAACTGGCTGTTTTGAGGCGGCATGAAAATGCGTTGGGCAATTTTATCTTTTTGCGAAACATCGGGTTCAGAATAATCGTCAACCGGCACGTCGAAATTGCTTTTTATAACCAGCCGTTCAATGTCTTCGCCAATTTTCATTTTGTTTGCCTGAAATACCACCGGCGTCGTAACCGGTTCATATCGCTGATAAGTGAAATCACTAATCAAGGCTTCGTTCGGATTTTCAGGAGAAGCATCAAGCGGAACGCTGTTTCCGGCCAGATCAACAGTTCGCATACGGATATTGTATGTTTTTCCGTAACGCAAAACCGGCAAAGTTCCGGGCACCAGCTTGCTTTGTACGTTTAACCTGACATTGGCCGCCGGATTGTATGCATACTTTTTCTGTTCCACCGAAACATCGTCATTCACAAAATCTTTTCCCTTCACGCCATCATCCTCATTAATGGCAAATCCGGGTCGTTCAACGGCCAGACTCCAACCAGCCCAGCGCGCAATAACTCCGCTCACAAAAACATCTTCCTCATTTTCAGGGTCCGAAGTCATGGCCACCTGGCAATAACCTTCGTCGGGAGCGATATCCAAAACCGGAAACGGATCTTGATTCTCGTCGTAACAAACCACTTCATCCTGCTTGTAATGAAGCGAATACCAGCGATCCGGATTGTCAGAATAAGCGACATCCATCCGGTAGCCCATCACCAAATCGTCGGCATACAGCACATTGGCTTCGGGGATCATGATTTTTATATTCGTATTCACCGTTGCTGTTTGATACCCCAGCGCCTGAAAATTCTGCACTCTTTTTTGCTCCGGAACAGCGCCAATGGTTTCGAGTTGTGAATTAAGCTGTTTGGCCAGGGTAAATTTAATATCCAGATATTCGTCGATATTATTTTTTACAATGGCAATTCCTGAAGAACGAATAACAGGCAGCCCCTCTCCTTTCGTGTCTTCAGCATGAGTAACCTGATCATCTTCGTCATCCACTTCTTCGTCGTCAGCGCTCATTGCACTGAATGCCGACTTAAACCGAAGCGTTCGGTTAGCTACCACTTGTATTTGATTATCAGCATGATTTATAGTCTGCATAGCAGCGCCGTCAGTATCAATTTGAGTGACCGAAAATTCACCATTGTTTAGTCTGACAAAGCCATTTTTTACGTCACTGCCCGATTTTTCGCGGGCAAAAAAGCCATCAGATGTAATGCGGTAAGCCGATGCATTTACAGAGATTTCGCTATCCATAGTAAATTCAAGGCCAAAAGGAAAAGCGGCAATGGTACCTTCCTTTGGTAATGAAGAATCAAACGGAACCAGCAAATCGACCACTATCCCTGTTTTTCGCTGAACCTGCGGGTAATCGCCCAATTGGGCAATAATATCATGGAATTCGAATTCGGGCAATTCAGGAACTTTAAAAACAGGTTTCTTTTCCCGGTCAACCCGGTGAAAATCACGGAACCGGGCAAACTGAAATTCAGGTTCCTTATTTAATGTCTTCAGATTACTGAAATTTTTGGCCCGCATCATCTGTCCCAGATCGCGGATCTGAGTCTGATCAGCATTTCGCTGAATTATATTTTGCCGTGTTACATTCAGTTTTCTGAAATCGCTTCGAATCGTGGCTTTCCGGACATTCTGTGCCGAAATATTTCCTACGGCATTTACTACCTTCTGATCGATGATGTACTTTCCGGCCGACTTCCACACCGGATTTTGCAGCATTACATCAGCCTTAACAAACCGCGTCGGACTTTTTATTCCAAATTCCTTGTAAACATTCAGGATGGAATTATTTATTTCGGCCACCGGATAGGCGTGAATAATACGTTTGCTGTTGCCCTCCACAATAAAAGCCGAGACTTTAATATCGTTGTGCAACATGGTTTCCCAAACCGAAGGATCGATGGCATCGGTGTTGGCAACGGCATCGACAACCTGCGAATTATTTATCCTGACTTTGAAACCCGGCGCCGATTTCAGCTTGGCAGCCCAGCCCATAATTTCAGGAAACTGACCGAGTGTGGTTGCCGATGTGTGCGACAAACGCATGGCACAATGCATCGAAATCCTGAGATAATCTGTGCCATCTTTAGTTATTCTTCCGTTTGGAAGTGCGGTATATATAAATGTCTGTTTCATTTTCTTGCGGTTTTTGTGGGTGATTTACGAAGCGAACGCATTGCAGTATTCCAGCCAGTGATCCTGTCTGTAAGTTTGGGCAAAAGTCGGGTCGGCGTCGTTTCCGCTAAGTGTGCGGCTAACCGTTACAGAAACACTTTTACTGAAGAACAACACTTCTACTTTTACAGTCAGTGTGGCCGAACCAACTAAACGGCTTCCCTGGTACAATTTGATACCATCCACTTCGCCCTTTTCCGATCCGGTCTGGTAGCTCAGTTCGAGATAGAATTCGAGTGTAACCCTGATCAGGCCGATAATTGACAGGCGTCCGGTCATTCGGATATAGGCCGAAAGCGTGTAACTTTCGTCACCCGAATCGCTGACAACCATGCTGTAGTAAATACCTCCTTTTACACTTACCGATCCACTGGCTACACCCACATTGAGCGAGATTCCGGCGCCAAATTCGAAGGCCGCATCGAGCCGTGTTAAGCCGTTCATGGTGGTTTCGATGGCAAAAAAGCCACCTCCGCCAAAGCAGGAAACCATTAATGCAAACGGATTTTCACGCGTACAGAAGTTAAATCCAAGTCGCAGCGGATCGCGGTTGAGTGGCAAAATAAGTTTGGTGCCCAGCATCATGTTCGACAAGGCAAAAATTCCCACTTCAATATTTGGAAGCGCAAAATTAAAGCCGGCCTCAATCCCGGTTCCGGTAATGTTGATGAAGGGCCCCGATGAGAACTGATCGGATTTGACTACCTGCTGCAAACTGTTGACAAACGAAAGCGAACCAACCAGCCGAATCGGAACCGGCTGAAATTTAACGTCAACATCTGGTTTGCTGCTCATTCCGGCCTTAAAGGCAATTTTGCTGAAATTGAGTTGAATCGTATCGGCAATGGTTATCGAAAATTCCTTAATGGATGCATTGACATCGAATTTGGGTGCATTGTTCAAATCGAGTGATTTGGTCATCACACTGTCAATTGAAACCTCGACCTGCGACATGCTTTTGTTTGAATTGGCGATACGGAAGATTCCGGCAGCCGAATATTCATTCTTGGTTTTGGGTTTCCAATGGTACTCCACAACAACCTCATTGCCTTTGATCTGGAATTTTACATTTGGAATTTCGGGTATCGCCTGCAGCACTTTGTCGGCAACCTGCGATGCCAGATTTTTTATCAACCCCTGAATGTCGAATAATTGGTTGGCCAGTCCAAGACCACCAATAATTCCAAGAATCTCGAGGTCGCCAAATCCTTTCTGATCGAGTGCCTTCACCACTTTCAGCATTTGGTCAACTGCGCCTGAAATTTCAGGAGTTAGCTGTATTCCGGCCGATTGCAATTTATTTTTCAGGCCTTGCGCATTGCCAACAAAACCAACCACACTGTCGAGTTCAATCCCTTTATCCTGAATTTCCTTTCCAACCAACACGGTGGCATTCAGGGCATCAACAGCATCGCCTTCAATCGAAATTCCATAGTTCGAAAATGCTACCGATAATTTCTGAATATCCTGCAACGCTCCAACAATGTCGGTTTCGTTCAGGAGACTACCAATTACCTCTATCAGTTTATCAAGCTTTTTTACTTCATTGTCGATGCGCGCCAAAACTGACAGAATTTCCTGTTCAAGATCCTCAATTTGAGAACGGATATTTTCAACCGCGCTTTTTATCTGGTTCATGGCCGGCGTAACGTCCACTTTATCAACCAGTAAATCGATGAACCGAATGGCTCCGAAAAGCTTGGGCATCAGTTTATCGGCCATCGAGAAAACATCCTGAATGTTGAGAACAACTTTTTCAAGATCTTCAATTTTGTTTCCGACCAAACCGGTAAGTTTCGATAAACCATTGATATTCATATTCGGAGCCAGAAACCCTCCGCCTTTTTCCGTATCGTCAAATACAAGCGACTGTTTCTCTTCGTCAATAATTTCGGCAAAAACCATCGACATGTTGTTGTCGTCAATCAATTTAATGGTCACCGGTTTCCTTTTTCCGGTCAATTCTTCCATCTGCCTGATGTAAACCGACGATTCCAGTATTTCAGGATAATAAGTTCCTCCGGTGTCTGCATTGGTAAACGAACGTGCCTTAAAAATAATTCCGGCAGTTTCGAAAGTGGTATCTCCGGGAATTAAACTTCGTGCGTAGGCCAGCGGTTTGGCAGGCGCATTCGAGGTAAAATAATCCCAATTGCTGTCATTGTAATGTTTGATCAGTCCATCGCCGCTTTCAACAATGGCTGAAATCCAGTTCAGCGGAACTTCCATTCGCACTGTTTTTCCGGAAGCATCATCCACATCAATCCTGAAATACCGGGGTCTTCCGGAGCCATCAGGCATAAATAATTCTTTGCCAATGGTTTTGGAACCTTCCAGAACTGTTTCGGAAAAAACTTCAGATTCCATGTCTTTTAATTCAACACGCTGGAAAGGGAATGGTATAAAATCGTTGCTGCCAGCTTGTTTCCCATAATATAATTCGGGTTGTTTCACAATAATAAATTCGCGCTGAATTAAAACCGCTGTATTTACATTGTTTATGGTCCGGATTCGGCGTTCAGCGATCGTAATCAGCAAAGCCTTGTGACCAAACGGGAAAAGGGTTCCGCGTTCCACAATTTTGATGTAATGATCGCGCCCCATGGTTGCCCGTTGCAGCCAGGCTTTTACTGACAGAAGTTCAACATCTTCCGGAATATTCAGTTTAAAATCGATCCAGCTTCCAAGTGCCGACAGCATCAGCAAATCGGCCTTTACAGCATGTGGGGTGTATTTTTTCTTTCTGGTGCCTTCCAGAGTCAGATCGGTATAATTTGAGGTCAGGTGAACAATTTGATGGGCATGTTGCGGATTAGGTAAGCTGTAGAAATAGTCATCGATCTCCGAAATTTCAGCCGTTTTGCTATATTTTTCATCAGCAAATTCCGACCAGAGTACACGCACCGTTTTCAATTGATTCAGAGCATCTTCGTCTATTTCCCCACTAGCCAGTTTCACCCCCATCCGTGTATGCCACAACTCAAACAGACTGCCTTTTGGCAAAGCCATCACAACCGGCATTCTTATCAATGCTGACGAAACAATACCATTATATCGTGGTGAAGCCGTTGTGCCAATCACAACATTCCGGTAATAGTCGATGTTACTTGCCCTGATTTTAGCCGTTGCGGTATTAATTTGCATGGCTTTTTTTGCCGCCTGCCGGTTCATCTGAGCAGGTTTTAATTCCGGAGTTTCGTCGCTGGTTTCAACCACTCCGGCTTCCGAAGGATCGTACTTTCCGGCTGCATCCCGCAAATCGGTTAAATGCTGGAACCCTGAAAATTGGTTGGGTGAAATCTGGAAATAAGTCGGAGCTTCAATCATCGTTTCATATTTCGATGGCTCGTTCATTATAAGCAGCCGTTTCATCTGACCCTTTAAATCAACCACATTCACAGTTTCGACCAATGGTTTTGCAAGCAAAGTGTTGAACTGTTCATCGGAAAGAGCCATAACTCCCGAACCTTTTGGAGTGGTTGCAAGTATCACTCTTATTTCCTGAACAGATTTTGGTTTCTGCAAACTCGTTACAGCAGTCCTTTTTGAATCAACTGCTTGTATGGTTCGTGCCTGATAGGACACTTTGGGGGCATTCATCTGAATTTCACCTGGTGATGGTTTTCGGGAAAAGACCATCGAGGAAGCCTGCAACTGGCTTTTTATCAGGCTAATTCCTGAAACCTGGTTAAACCACCGGGCACGGTAATTCACCTGAATATCAAAATTTTTCCAATCCAGCAGATTGTCCAGAGTTACCGGAATTGGTCCGTATTCACTGGGAACCCTGTAAACCAGGCGACTGCTGCCAGCCCGCATAAATTTGACAGGAGCATGCAAATTGGGAACGATGGAGGTATTTTTTGATTGTCTGCCAAATGAAATGATCGTAGGGGAATTGATATCGCGCATTACTTCTTCGCGTGTGTGTTGCGAAGGAAAATGAACAATCAGGAATGAGGGTTCTTTTTTATCATCAATTTTAAGCAGATTATCTTCCAAAGCAAAATTGACGAATTCAAATTGCAGATTTATAAAATCTTCAGGCCTGATTACATTGAACATGATCGGCTTATCAATTTTAAACTTCACTTTCAATGGTTCCTGATTGACGTAAATCCAGTTTGCTTTACGGTCGTCTTCCGGCGCCACCTCCAGAATCTTACCGGTATCGAGAACTTGCCCGGCTTTCACTGTTTTGGGCTTTACTTTTACCGGATCCTGTGGCCAAATGGCTACTTCAGAAGCATTTTTGTACGCTACCGGAACGGATTGTCCCCCCTGAACATGAATCCGGGATGCCACCAGCAATGCCTTGCAATCAATCGATTCTACTTTCTTTCCGTTTCCTGCGAGAACAAATCGCTGATTGGCAGAACCCTGCAACGCAAATGCAGCGCCTCCTGCTCCAATCCATTGCGGCGATCCACCCAGATCGGCCAGGTAAATAAACGGCGATCCTACCGCATTATATTCCTTGTAAAACCGGCTGTTGAAAAGTCCAAGTTTATTTTCGCCATTGGTCTGCAGCATGAAATTTACGTTGGCTTCGCTTTCGGTTTCATTGCCGGCCCAGAGCGATTTTTGAATCTTTCCTGCCGAATTTAACAGCACAAGCCTGGTATAATTGAACGGATACTTTTCAATACTGAAGATTTGCTTTCCTGAAAATTTAAGCGATTCAAGCGACTGCAACATACCCTGAGCCTGTTGAAGTTCAACGCATGTGGCTTTCTGAAATTCAGAATTGATGGGTTTATCTAAAGTGTTTAATTTATAAAGTGAAAGTTTCAACGAAGTGAATTGTTCCACTTCACCAAATAATTTAAGCTGTGCATTTCCTTCCGGGATAAGTTGGATCTGCCAATGGTGATCGATTAGTAACTGAACCGGACCACAAATATCAAGTCGGTCGTTCCGGTCGAGCGGAAAATTTAAGTTCTCTAAAATTAACCCTGATACCCGGGAATTCCCTTTTAACCAGTCGATAAAAGACAGATTTTTATTAGCCCTGAATTGCGGAAATACAATTTCCATTTCCCATCCGGAGGGTTTCCGGGAAATAATCGCTTTAAAATCAGCACGAATTCGGGTTGCCGGATAAAATGCATTTCGCAATTCCAGGTTGATGACTTCAGCGCTTTCTTCAAAAACAACTTTCGGATGCCCATCAAAAAGTTCGGGTAAAATCTCCCACGCCGGATTTTCCTGATAGAAAAAGACAAGACCATTGCTTTGCTGCTGAATGGTGAATGAGAAATTAAGAGCCTTCTCGATGACACTGATTCCGGGCGAAATCCCGATCATCAGGGTCGACATTTGTTTGAGAGCCACTCTTCTGGAATTGGAAAAAGAGTTGGGATTACCCGGAGAATGAGTTTCGAAAAATTTCCGGACATCCAGATACCGAAACTTTTTTGTGTAGTCCATATCTGTGAATTTAGTTGCAGATTAAGGATCTTAAAAAATCTGAGGAGATCTTCACTACAAAATACGGCACAATGCAGTTTTTTAAGACATAGCAATTTAATTAGAAATATGATGAAAGTCAATGTTGTAAGTCGAAAAAATAGAAGATTTTCATTCAAATTGAAAAATATATTCTGGAACAATAAACCGTAATAAATCTGAATGGACATTTAGATTCCGGATAATGTTGATTTAAAGTTAATTAATGTTATAATTAGCTGGAAAAGCCCAATTATGCTTTAATAAAGTATATATTTGTCTTT
This sequence comes from Prolixibacteraceae bacterium, assembly GCA_041652995.1. Taxonomy (GTDB): domain Bacteria; phylum Bacteroidota; class Bacteroidia; order Bacteroidales; family Prolixibacteraceae; genus Aquipluma. The sequence goes on along the minus strand of JBAZGO010000052.1, from coordinate 31,832 downwards.
TTTGGAACTATTCTAAAAATATAACGTTTGATATTCAGGGCAATCACCAAATTCACCTGATGAATATTCAAATCTCCTCTTTTGCATTCAGGCAAAATAAAATTTTGCGTGATACAATTTATTTTTTTGAGAATAGTATTTCTTAAATTTTTTATAATTAAACACACAGATAAAAAGAAAGGCATTAAACATGTTTGAAAAGAAGCAGACTAATTTTATAACTCCTGACTTAACTAAAATGCAGGAAGTTATAATAGACGTTAAAACAAGAATTTACATTGCAATCGGGGCTGATCCCAAAGAAGCCAGAAGTCGGTATCATAACAGGATTAGCGCGAAGAAATTGTAATAAATCGGATTAAAAAGTGGCGGAAACGTCACTTTTTCTGTTTTATTGAATTAACAGAATCTGAAGTTCGGTTGTTATACTTTTCTTTTAAAAGTATATTCGCAACTCAAAAATTTGAATAATGTCTTTTATTTCTCCTGAAAATCACCTGGTACTTTTTGCCGTAATAGCCGGAGCCGCAGCACTTGGAATATGGTCGGAACATAAAAAATGGCTTGGGCAAGTTTCCGGAATACTGGTTACCATGGTTGTAATGTCGCTATTATCCATGTCTGGCATTATTCCGGTAGCTTCAAATCCAAAACAAAAAGTTGAAGTTTACGAGCTGATTTTCAATTATTTTATTCCGCTGGCTATTCCGATGATGCTAATGGGATCGAACATTACCCGAATTATCCGCGAAGGAGGAAAACTGCTGGTTGCCTTTTTGATAGGCGCTGTTGGCGTTGTGCTGGGAAGTTTTTTGGCCTATTACATGATCAATCTTGGAGCAGATTCGGGCAACGCAGCCGGAGTAATTTCAGCCACTTTAATCGGTGGAAGTATGAATTTCATTGCCACCGGCGAAATTCTGAATTTCAGCACACATCCACTGTTCTCTGCTACAATCGCTGTCGATAACTTTGCCGCAAATGCCTATGTTTTATTGTTGTTTGCGATACCATCCATGAAATTTCTGTCCCGCTTTTTTGTCAAGCCTAAAATCGAAAATCAGGAGGCTGCAGAAAAAAATCCTGAAGAAAAGTCCTATCCAATTACGATGGAACGAATTGCGATTTCAGTAGTAATTGCTGTAGTCATTGCCGGAGCCGGAACCCTGATTTCTGATCTGATTCAAAAATTGTATTCAACCCGAATGAGCACCAGTGTTTTGATCATCACTATTCTGGCAGTTTTTATGGCGAATGTGTTTCCTAAAAGGCTGAAAAAGCTTGAAGATACAGCCTTTGCCATTGGTTTATGGATGATGTATATTTTTCTCGCAGCCATTGGAGCATCGACGAATCTGGCTGATATGCTTCATGTTGGTCCGGCAGTACTGGGTTTTTACCTGATCATCATGTTTTTCCATTTTGTATTCCTGGTTTCAATGGCCAAACTTTTTAAACTCGATGTCTATGAAGTGATTATTTCATCGGCAGCCAACATCATGGGCCCATCGGTAGCCGCGCCAATGGCCGCCTCGCTCGGACAGAAAAAACTGATTACTCCCGGAATTCTTGTCGGAATACTGGGCTATGTCATCGGAACTTTTATCGGGGTATCTATTGCTATGGCATTGAGCTGAAAAACAAACAACTACGAACTAACTTGCAACGGCCGGGCATTGCTGACCGATGGACAATGCTTCATATTATCAATCAATTGAAATAAAACAACATCAGGAACAACTTTTCGCAAATAGCTGCAACATGAACGAATGACCAAAGTCAGGCATTCGCCGGACAATCTTTTTCACACTTTAAACAACGGGTACATTTTTCGAGCTGAATAAAAGGCATAACAATTGAGATTGGAAATTCAAATGTATATTATTCCCGAATACTAAACCAAAAATGCTGCTTGCTAAGTATGCCAGCCAAATAAAAAATTGTTTTTGGTTCTTTGCTTTTGAACTATAAATTCTAAAACTTTGAAAGCAATGAAAAAAACAAAAATCGTACGAATACTGTCAGTACTTCTGATTCTGTCGGCCAACCTATTTGCCCAAAACACCGAATGTCGCTTTAAGCTAAAAGAAGGCGATTGGTTTGAAATGCAGCTACATTTTTCCTTCGATTTTAACGGGACTTATGAAGCGTTCAATGTATTTAACAAGAAAGCCGCGACAAAGGAGAAAGAAAACACCAATGGCCTTTTGAACCTTCGTTACCAGTTACAAAAGCAGCTTCCAAACGGGAACCAGGTTTACCGGGTAAACACCGAGAGGATCATGGTGAAAATGCTTTGGTCATCATTTAACACTTGGTTGGGGTATGATACCTATTATCCTCCCTATTCTGAGGGTGAATTATCATCACCTAAAAAATTTCTTTTTGAAATGGAAGTGAACCCAAAGGGCAACATTCTGCGGTTCGTTCCCGATAAAGCAAATCCCACCAATACAACCTTATATTTGGATGAGATTAGCCCAAAACTAAAGAATCCGTTTGGTATTACTTTCACGTTTGATATTCTGTCGCCAGAGCTTTTGGAAATTCTGTCTGGTTTATTCACCTACTTCCCGTCAAAAGAGAAAGGTAAAATATTGAAAAACATTGAAATCTATGCTAAGCAGATAATCGAAACAAAAGAATACAACATTGCCAAAGTAGTTTTTAACGATTCAATTACCGGGGAAATTTATTATTCAAAGACCAATGGGGTTCTCAGTGCAATTATGTCAGACGAAGCTTCTGATTTGTTTGGTGTTCTGCTTACGGATGCTTCATTTCCGATCCCTGCAAATACCATGATAAACGGAATGCTTAAAGATCAACCAAACCAAGAGGTGTTGATTCGTTTTGTTGATTCTCATCCATTTTCAGAATCAAAAGAATTCCATTTCAAAACAGATGCAGCCGGCGCGTTTAATTGCCCATTTCTATTGACCGCGGCACAACACATGAAGCTCAAAATTGGGAATAAATCGTTAGACACATTTATGGAACCTGGCGATACCCTAAATATTAAAGGAATCGGAAGAACACAAGAAAGAGTCGATGTTGTTGAAGGTAAGTTCTGGGATATTCCTGAAGATGCCTCAAATACAAATCGACCCGATTTTTTTTCAGGCCCGGCAGCGAATAATACACTGCTGTCTATTGAGATGAACCAGTGGTTAGTGTACTACCCAATATTCAATAGTATTCAAGCAGCAGAGTCATTTCAGGTTCGAATGCGCAAAAAAATCGATGAGATTTTGACAAAATATTCTGGAAAAGCTTCACCAACTTGCATCAGTTACTTCAAAACCGAGGCTATGTACTATCTGGCCACCGACAAATTCTATTTCTTCGATAATGAAAAATATTCGGTTTCTGATAATAAGAATTTTTTTAATGGAAGCTCCAACGCAAAGTCTTTTTTTGATTATCCATCCGATTTCTTTAGTGAGAGTGATACAATGGCCATTCTGCTAAATCCCTATCAACACGGGAAAAACTTTAATGAATTTTTGTATTACAGCCAGCGAATCAAACAAGATCGTCTGGGTCTTTCTGTTGGTCGTGTACACAATGACAACTTCCTCGAAAGCTATTATTTTGCTTTGGCTTCGCTTAAGGGATATCCTCTTTACAGCCAATTAGCAAAGCTCATCGATAAGGAATTGAGGAAGGAATTTGCCGACAACAGCATTGTAATCCCATATTACCAGGCTTTTTTAAACAATTGTACCGATCCGGGATTGACCGGACCTTTACGGGAAACTTATGAAGCAGCCGGGAAATTGAAAATCGGGAATAAATTTCCGCTAAGCGGTCTCGTTTTGCAAGACAGTTCAATTTTTAACCCTGAACAATTTAAAGGAAAGCCAGTTTGTTTAGTCGTAATCGATGGGCCAAAGTCTCATATTGGACATTACAAAGAAGAATTCACCAAATTTAAGCCCGATGAAGTCCAATTTATTATTGCCCGCATTACCGGAACCTGGATGGAAAGCAAACTGGACAGCGCTGTTCTTAAAATGCCGAATGTGACATACATTGAGGTTAATAAAGAGAATATTAAGTCGAATCTATTGCTTGACCGGAATAAAATTTTCATGCTCGATAAATGGTTCCGGATAGTGGAAAACAACGCAGAAGACCCATCGACTCACAAATACACCGGAAGTATTTCCAAATTCGAAAAATCACTCCGAAAAACAATCGAGACCAAACGCTTTTCGAAGGCTGAAAAAACAGCCATGATCAAAACTACAGGGTGGAGCTTTGGCACCATCCTTTTCACGTTTCTGATTGGTTTGTGGATTTACAAAATTTGGATCCGCCGAATCAAACAACAGGAAGCTGCCAAACGGCGCATCAAAGAGCTGGAAATAAAGGCGATTCGCTCGCAGATGAACCCACATTTTATTTTTAATGCGCTGAATTCCATCCAGTCGCTCATCAACGGCAACCAGTTTAAAGAAGCAAATATTTACCTGTCGAAATTTGCGGTACTGCTGCGCGGGGTGCTGAATAACTCGGAGAAAAGCAGGATTTCGCTGTCCGACGAACTTCAGGCGGTTGAACTGTATTGCCAATTGGAGCAATTGCGCTTCGAATTCAAATTTGAGATCAGCATTAATCCGGAGGTAAATGGCGATTTGATCGAAATCCCGGGAATGATTATTCAGCCATTGGCCGAAAATGCTGTGGTGCATGGTTTATCAGGCAAAGGCGATCAGGGAAAGCTAAACATTCAGGTAAAACGGCAAAATGGAAACCTTTGCGTTCGTGTGTCCGACAATGGTGTTGGTTTGCAGTCGCAAAAGATAGATGAATTAAGCCAGAAAGGTTTTGGACTGAAGCTGGTGGAAGAACGGATAAACATTCTAAATTTAGACGGCAAAGAAGCCAGGCTAACAGTCGAAAACCGAAGCAACACCGCCGGAACTGTTGCAACGCTTATTATTCCAATAGATTAGATGATGATGAACAAAAGTATTATAGTAGATGATGAACAAGCTTTCCCCCTTCGGGGGAACGGGAAGGGGGCTGATATTAAGAGCATCATCGTTGACGACGAACCCAAAAGCCGGAATAACCTGCGCGATTTGGTTCAGGAATATTGCCGGCAAGTTGATATCGTTGGCGAAGCTTCAACGGCAGCAGAAGCATTGAAACTAATCAAACAGCAATCGCCTGAGCTGATTTTTCTGGATATTGAAATGCCCGGCAGTTCGGGGTTCGATTTACTGAAATCGCTTAACAACCAGAACTTTGAAGTCATTTTTGTAACGGCATTCGACCAATACGGCATTCAGGCGGTAAAATTCTGTGCGATTGACTATATTTTGAAACCCATTGATATTTTCGAGTTATCGAAAGCCGTTGAGAAAGCTCAGGCACAGATTATCAGGAAGAAAGAAAACCAGCGTTTGGTGGAGCTGGTTGCCAACATCGACCGCACGGAAGATGAAAAACGGATTGCCTTGCCATTGGCCGATAAGATTGAGTTTATCGCCATCAATCAAATTATCAGGCTCGAAGCTGACAGCAATTACACCCGCATTTTTCTGGAAGGCAAAAAAAAATATCTCGTCTGTAAAACTTTAAAAGAATACCAGGAAATACTTGAAAGTCATAATTTTATGCGCACCCACCAATCTCACCTGATCAATTGCCGCAAAATTGCTGCTTACGTTAAAACCGATGGTGGTTACATTTCTATGACCGATGGAAGCAGTGTCCCAATCTCGCGGCAGAAACGGGAAGAAGTGCTGAAACGGATTTTATAGAATAAAAGCTATTGCGACAGTTCCCAAACCAAACTGCTTACCTTCGCGGCTATTGCAAGCAGGTGAAGGGGTTGATGGAGATTGAAATAGATAATGGGAAATAGGACAACAGAAATGGTTATGTACCAAAACCAGTAAAAATTCCAGAGATTTCCATTATCTTTATTGCATGAAACAGAGACTTTACATTGATACTTCAGTGTTTGGAGGCTATTTCGACGAGGAGTTTTCTGAATATACCAGACCACTTTTCGAGCGATTACAAAATGGCGAATTTAAACTGCTGTTTTCTACTGTTACTCAAGATGAACTGAGTTCTGCTCCAGAGCAGGTAAAAAACCTTGTTTCGAGTTTGAAAGCTGAAAACGCAGAATTTATGGAAATTAATGATGAGGTTGTCGAATTGGCAACAAATTATATAGAAGAGAGAGTGGTTGGACAAACTAGTTTTGCAGACTGCCTTCATATTACATTGGCAACAATTAGCCGAGCAGATTATTTGATTAGCTGGAATTTCAAACACATTGTGAATGTCCAGAGAATACGTGGGTATAATGCCATCAATATTAAGAATGGGTACAAAGAATTAGAAATACGTTCACCGAGAGATTTTATGACTTATGAAGACAACAACTGAAAAAACGTTTGATGCTGTAAAATTCATGCGTACACAACGGGAAAAATTGAGCGAAAAACTTTCCAAAATGTCAAAAGAGGAAATCGTTGAGTATTTCAGACAAAAAAAGCTGGAAAACTTAATAAAACCTAATGCCTAGTTGGGCAGACAGCCTTCTGGATGTCTTTGATATGGATTTTTATTTCAGCACCCGTGAAAGTATTTGTTCTATTGCAGAGATGTAAGTGGAAGTATTATTGATTTTCAAACCTCCGTTTCAGCGCGCCAATTTCATCGGTCAGTATTTTCAATTGCAGCGCTATCTGACTGTCAGTTAACTGTGGTTCTGCCACTTCTTTGCTAATGTAATGCACAAATTTCCAGACTTCGCGAATTTCTGTGACACCCAGTTGGAAGGTTTTATATTCCGGATTGAGTGAAATCAGTTGAAAATGCCCATACTCAGCCAGTTCATTTTTCAGTTGCTTGAAAACCAGCCCCTCGTTCAGGGTCAGCACTACATACAATCCTCCGGTTTTTATTTCGTTCCAGTCGGTCACAAATTCTCCGGTAATCCAGGCGCCATCCGGAATAGGCAGCATCGAATCGCCACTAATTTGGAAAGTCCGGTATTTCCGCTCGGATGACAAAAACGGAAGTTGAAATACAGGCAATTCAGAAATATACTCCGGATCGGCGAACCCGTTGGTATAACCGGCTTTGGCTTTCTCCGAAACCAGTTCGATGTTGTCGCGATTCTGCCGGTCAACTGTGGTGGCCATTACCCGCAGGTTGCTGCCTTTCAGGAAAACATCCTGACCGTGCTCCAGTTCGTAAAGCTGACTTTCGCGTAGCTTTGAAAGATCGACCCGCAAGACTGTATCGATGGCCACATGAAAATAATCAGACAACAAAACCAAAGCCTGAATACTTGGGCCTGAAATTCCATTCTCGTAATTATTAAGAGTCGAGCGTTTTATTTCCAGTGCCACAGCCAACTGATCCTGAGTCAGTTTCTTCCTGTTCCGTAAAAGTTTAATGTTCGAATCGAAGTACATATTTGGTAGTTTAAATTCAATTGATTAAATTACAATCGCAGAATTTGATTATTAAGCAATCAAATATATAAAATTGGATTTGAAACACAAAAGAATGAGGGATTTTTTTCAACTCTCTCACAGGCAGTCACCCCGAATTTATTTCGGGGTCTGACATTGAGATGTGGAGATCCTGAAACAAGTTCAGGATGACAAGATGACAGAAACACAGGGAGGATAAACACCATGAACCTACAAAACAATACCATAGTACATCTGGACCTCGATACCTTTTTTGTATCGGTCGAACGAAAAGGAAACTCCGCATTAATCGGCAAGCCGGTTATTATCGGTGGTCTTTCCGACCGTAGTGTGGTAGCGAGTTGCAGCTACGAAGCGCGTAAATTTGGCGTTCATTCGGCTATGCCCATGCGCATGGCTCTGAATCTGTGTCGTGATGCAATTGTCATTCGTGGCGATATGGACGAATACAGCAAACAATCGCGGTTAGTCACCGATGTGATTGCCGGCCTTGCCCCGGTTTACGAAAAAGCCTCGATTGACGAACATTACATCGATATTTCAGGAATGGATCGTTTTATCGGTTCATACAAATGGACGCACGAACTGCGTAACCGCATCATCCACGAAACCGGATTGCCCATTTCGTTCGGGCTGTCGGTAAACAAAACCGTGTCGAAAATTGCAACCGGCGAGGCCAAACCGAATGGAGAAAAAGAAGTTCCGTGCGATTTGGTGCAGCCTTTTTTGAATCCGCTTTCCATCAAAAAGATCCCGGGAGTGGGCGACAAAACCTACCGTTTGCTTCGCTCGATGGGTGTGGTCACTATTCACACGCTAAGTGCCATTCCTCCGGAAATGATGCAAAACGTGCTCGGAAAATCGGGAATTGATCTCTGGAGAAAGGCGAATGGTATCGATTTCGCTCCGGTCGTGCCCTATTCGGAAGAGAAATCTATCAGCACCGAACAAACTTTTGAGACCGATACAATTGACATACAAACACTTGAACGCTTATTGATTTACATGACAGAAAAGATTGCCTTTAAAATGCGGAAAAAGCAAAAACTGGCCTCGGTGGTCACGGTGAAAATCCGATACGCAAACTACGACACACACACACTGCAAAAAAAGATTGCCTACACTTCGTTCGATCATACTCTGATGGACACCGCACTCGAACTTTTCCGGCGACTGTACGAACGGCGTATGCTCATCCGGCTGATTGGTGTTAAACTGGGCGGACTGATTGGCGGCGTTCAGCAGCTCGATCTGTTCGACAACAACGAGAAAATGATCAAACTCTACCTTTCGATGGACCAGATCAGACTTCGGTTTGGGGCCGGAGCTATTCACCGCGCTTCAGGAGTGGAAAAGAGTGAGAAGGTAAGACTACCTCCTCTCCCAAAAGAGAAAATGTTTGATACAGATAAATATTGATTCATAACCCGGAGGGTTGAATATTCTTAACCCCCAATAAAATTGGGGGTTAAGAACGATAAAGGAAACCAGAACCCCAAAGTGGGTTCAACAAATATCAATGCGGTAATTGAACCCTATTCAGCGTTCATCGCTTTGGGTTTAGCTTTTCGCCCTGTTTTACTGGGGGTGATCAACATTAATCCCTTCGGGATTTTCATCACTGATTCTTTGCATAAAATGATTTACCATCTATTATCTGATATCTAAAATCTTGATCTGTTTTCTGAATTTGAAACCCGGAACTCTCTCATGTATCTTAATTGTCATTCATATTACAGTCTTCACTACGGAACGCTCAGCATTGGTGAGTTGCTTGATTTGGCTATCGGGAACGGTGTTGATACAATTGCACTTACCGATATCAATACCACAATGGGCATTCCGGAATTCGTGCAGGAAGCCCTGAAAAAGGGTATCAAACCCATTGCCGGATGCGAATTCAGGAACGAAGACGAACTGCTGTATATCGGACTGGCTAAAAACCGCGAAGGCCTGAAAGAGCTGAATGACTGGCAAACTGAACACAATCTTCAGGAGAAGCCCTACCCTGCCGATGCTCCTGAATTTACCAATGTTTACATCATTTATCCGTTCGAAAGGAAAGCGGCAGGAAAACTGCGCGAAAACGAATTTACCGGTATCAAAAGCGGACAATTAAATAAACTTCTCACCTCTGAATATCGTAATTTTCCTAAAAAACTGGTCGTTTGGCAGCCGGTAACTGTTCAAAGCCAAACGGGCCAGTTTTTGCACAAAGCTCTCCGGGCTATCGACCACAACACGCTGATCAGCAAACTTCAGAAAACCCAGTTTGCCGGCGATTTGGAAATCATGGATTACAAAAATCTGATGACTCAGTTCCGGGATTATCCGGAAATTGTCCGGAATACGGAAAAACTACTGGATGAATGCAGCATCAGCTTCGAATTTAAAACGAACAAGAATAAAAAGATATTTACACAATCACTTTACGACGACAAGCTTTTACTCGAAAAACTGACGTTTGAAGGTATGGTCTGCCGTTACGGGAAGAACAATCCGGAAGCCAGGCAACGAGTGAGGCACGAGCTTGAAATCATTCACAAACTGGGATTTTCGTCCTATTTCCTGATTGCCTGGGATATTATTCGTTACGGAATGTCGTGTGGATTTTACCATGTCGGGCGTGGAAGCGGCGCTAATAGCATTGTGGCTTATTGCCTGAAAATCACTGATGTTGACCCCATAAGCTTAAACCTTTACTTTGAACGTTTTCTGAACCCTAACCGCAGCTCACCGCCCGACTTCGATATTGATTATTCGTGGCGTGACCGCGAACGCATTCAGGATTATATTTTTAAACGCTACGGGCACGAGCACACCGCTTTACTTGGCGCCACATCAACATTTAAAGGTGCCTCCATTTTCCGCGAGCTGGGTAAAGTTTTTGGCCTTCCAAAAGAGGAAATCGACTTGTTGGTGGATTATCCGGATGATGTCGGGAACAATCATGAAATAGCCAGATTGATTGGTACTCTTGGCGGGCAAATGGTTGATTTTCCAAACATCCGGAGTATTCACGCCGGCGGAATACTGATTTCGGAAGAACCAATCACCTATTATACCGCACTTGATTTACCTCCAAAAGGTTTCCCAACCACACAATGGGACATGTATATAGCTGACGATCTGGGCTTCGAAAAGTTGGATATCCTCAGTCAACGTGGCATCGGGCACATTAAAGAGGCGGTTGATATTATTTTTGAGAATCAGGGAGAAAAGGTTGATGTGCACCAGGTTGAACGCTTTTTTCAGGATGAACAGGTCAAATTTCAGTTACGAACCGCCGAAACCAACGGCTGTTTTTACATTGAAAGTCCGGCCATGCGTGGTTTGCTCACCAAATTGCATTGCGATAATTACCTGTCACTCGTGGCAGCCAGTTCCATTATCCGGCCGGGGGTAGCCCAATCGGGTATGATGAAACAGTACATTCAGCGATTTCATAACCCGCATAAAATTCAGTATTTACATCCGGTAATGAAAGAACAGCTTGAAGAAACTTACGGTGTGATGGTTTACCAGGAAGATGTGATTAAGGTAGCACATCATTTTGCCGGACTCGACCTGGCTGAAGCCGATGTGCTGCGCCGGGCCATGAGCGGAAAACACCGGTCGAAAGAGGAGTTTCAGCGCATTGTTGACCGTTATTTCAGCAATTGCCGCGAGCGTGGCTATCCGGATGAAATAATCCGCGAAGTATGGCGGCAAATCGAATCTTTTGCCGGATACTCGTTTTCGAAAGCCCATTCGGCTTCGTATGCGGTAGAAAGTTTTCAAAGCCTCTTCCTGAAAGCCCACTATCCGCTCGAATTTATGGTGGCCGTCATCAATAATTTTGGTGGATTTTATCGAACCTGGGTCTATTTTAACGAAGCCCAACGTTGTGGAGCGCACATCGAATTGCCTTGCGTAAACAAAAGCCGAAATGAAACACATATTACCGGAAAAACCATTTACACGGGCTTTGTGCATATTCAAAATCTCGAACAATCCATTGTCACTGAAATTCTGGACGAACGACAGCGAAATGGCGAATTTGCTTCGCTTTCCGATTTTATTGAACGGGTGCACATTACCAAAGAACAATTGGTTATCCTTATTCGGCTGGGTGCTTTTCGTTGTACCGGAGCCGCAAAAGCCGAATTGTTGTGGAAAGCACACATGCTTCTGAATAAAACCGTTCCTGTAGCCAAAACCCGGGCCATGTTTGAAGCCAGTCCACGAGAATTTATGCTTCCAAAACTAGAGCAATCGGTTTTGGGCGACGCCTGGGACGAAATTGAATTGATTGGTTTCCCTGTTTCTATGACGACTTTCGATATGCTTCAAACCAACTTCCGCGGTGAAATTATGGCGAAGGAAATGATTCATCATATTGGCCGGACAGTGCGAATGCTTGGGCGACTGGTAACCATCAAATACGTTCGTACTGTGCGAAAAGACATCATGCATTTCGGGACATTCACCGATGTGCAGGGCGAATTTTTCGATACGGTACATTTTCCACCATCGCTGAAGCAGTATCCTTTTCGCGGTGACGGTATGTATCTGATCCTTGGGAAAATCGTCGAAGAATTTGGATTTCCAAGCCTCGAGGTGGAAAAAATGGCGAAGCTGCCTTTTCAGGCCAATCCGAAAGTATAAAAGCTATCAAATTAAATTCAGAAATATTTATTTTCAGGAACAGACAAAAAAAGGCTGCCTTAAATCTGAGACAGCCAAATGATTTATAGAAACGCAAACCGATTGATTTCAAAACCATTTAGAACCTTGCAGTGATGTGTATTCCAAGCCGCGCCGGAACAATTGCATATCCTCTGGGCGAAAGCTGGAAAAACAAATCGCCGTTTCTGAAAAATACTTTTCCGTTTATATTTACACGGTCACAACCGAAGGGTAAATCTCTGAAAAAGACATTGTGTGGCGGTTCAATAACACAATAGCCGATCCCTCGCCTGTACGTATAAAAATGATTTCCGTAGTAATAATAGTTATCGTGATTATGCCTGAATACTACAGGATTGTGATCAAATCTGTGATAAACCCGCCCATATCTGGGGTGCTCAAAATATACCCTGTTCCTGTTATACTTCTTTTCGTATTTTGCACGATAATCCCAAGTTCGGTCATTTCCTTTCCATGCCTGCTTTTCGTGTTTGTAATTCTTGTCAGACTTCCAGTTTCTATTGGCGGTTTTTCGTTCATTCCGATCCGATTTTTTGTATTCAGCATGAGCTCTTTCATTATTTTTATTTTCTCTCCGGTGATTTTGTGCTTCAACATTAGCTGTTGAAGCGAATAAAACGATAGAAATTATTACAACCGGAAAATACTGCCTGAAGTAATTAATGGTTTTCATGGCTTTCTGTTTTAAGGTGAATAAATAAATATTTGAACTTTACCGGTAATTTGACCAGAATAAAACAAAGCTTATGCCAAAATTTTTACGCTTCATAGAATGCTAATTTATACGATTGAAATGCAAGTACTTACAATGGAATTCGTTAGGATATTTTTAGATTGAATAAAATAAAAACAGCGAGATTCTTAAACAAATAATGTTAATTTTGCCCCAAAATATGATAACGTGGGACGAATTTTGGCTATTGATTATGGTAAGAAACGTGTAGGAATTGCAGTGACCGATCCCCTGCAAATGATTGCCACCCGACTTACGACAGTTCCGACCCATGAAATCTGGACTTTTCTCAAAGACTATTTTTCCAGGGAAAATGTTGAAAAAGTTATAGTGGGTTATCCAATTCAGATGAACAATCAGCCATCCGAAGCCGTTCAATATATCAATCCGTTTTTGAAAAAGTTTCAGAAGGATTATCCTGAAATGCCTTTGGAGCAGGTTGACGAGCGCTTTACTTCAAAAATGGCATTTCAAACTATGATTGATGCAGGTTTAAAGAAAAAGGACAGGCAGAATAAGGAAACGATTGATGGAGTTAGTGCCACCATTATTTTACAAAGTTATTTAGAACAAAAAAAATATTTCTGATGATTTATCCGGTTACTGTATACGGCGACCCTGTTCTGCGAAAAAAGGCAGAGCCAATAACGAAAGATTTTAAAGACCTGAAAGGGTTTGTCGAGAACATGTTTGATACCATGTACAATTCTGATGGCGTTGGTCTTGCTGCACCTCAGGTTGGACAGGCTATCCGTATTTTTGTAATCGACTCAACTGAAGCCGAAGACGAAGGACTTCCCGGATTAAAAAAGGCTTTTATCAATCCTGAAATACTTGAAAAATCGGGAGATGAGTGGGTTATGAATGAAGGTTGTTTAAGTTTGCCCGAAATTCGTGAAGATGTTTTGCGTCCTGAAAATGTCAAAATAAAATATCTGGACGAAGACATGATTGAGCATACGGAAACCTACAGCGGTTTTACTTCAAGGGTAATACAACACGAATACGACCACTTGGAGGGCATCATGTTTGTTGATTACTTAAATCCGCTAAAAAAGAGGATTTTGAAAAGCAAATTAATCGCCATCTCAAAAGGAAAGGTCGTTCCTAAATACAGAATTAAAGTTCCGGGGAAATAGTATCTGTCGTTTCATTTGTTAAATTAAACACTTCATGGAAAAAACAGGCCATTCTGGAATAATCTTCCTGAACTGAAAAACCTGTTTAACAAGAATTCCGTAGTTGGCTTAAAATCATCCCAAAGTCAACAATGAGAAATTTTTTCCAGAAAATCCCCTTTATCCGCATTACCAGTCTTTTCCTGATTGGCATTTTACTAAATCATTTCCTGAAAATTGAATTGCATTTAGCTGCGATTCTAATTACCCTTCTTATTTCCCTATCTATTCTGCTTTGGAGAAACAGTAATTTCACATCCATCAAAGCTCAAAACTTTTTAATTTCAATAACCATTATTCTTTCCGGAGTTTTTTATCCAACCCGGAGGCATCAAAACAGCCAACAAAATTTTAGTCAAAAAGAATATTTTCTGGCTGAAGTCTGTCAAAAACCTGTATCAAAAGCCAAGACTTATCAAACCATTCTGAATATTCAGAATACGATTCACGAACGGCCTGAAAAGGTAATTGCCTACATCAGTAAAACTCAATTTGATTCAACAATATCCACAGGCGATCAACTGATTTTGCTCGCCAAGCCTCAGATAATTAAAACCATGGGGAATCCGTTCGAGTTTGATTATCAGGCGATGATGCAGCGAAAAGAGATTTGGTATTCGGTATACTTATCAGCGGGAACTTATCTCAAGACCGGCCACAAAGTCTATCGCATTTCATATTTTGCTGAAAGGTTGAGAGACAAACTGATTTCTAAACTTTTGGTAACATCGCTCAAAAACCAGGAACTTGCTGTTGTTGAAGCGTTAACATTGGGTTATCGCAGTGAGCTTGATCCTGATACCATCGACTATTTTGCTTCAACTGGCGCTATGCACGTTTTGGCTGTTTCGGGTTTGCATGTCGGACTGATTTATTTCATCCTTGGCTTTTTACTTTCCGGCATAAAAAGATACAAAATTGGTAAGTTTATTTTTCCGGCAGTCATGATCGTTTCCTTATGGATTTATGCTTTTATTACCGGATTTTCGCCATCTGTACAACGGGCAACAGTTATGATTACTTTCATTATTCTGGGGTCAATTCTCCGTCGGCCTGTAAATGTTTATAACACGTTAACATCCTCAGCCTTAGTTTTAATACTACTTGACCCTGAAGTTATTCTGGAAGTTGGATTTCAATTGTCGTATTTAGCTGTTTTCGGAATTGTTTTGGTTCAACCAATATTGGCGGGTCTTGTTTAAGTCGAAAACCGGTTATTGAAATTTCTCTGGACATTACTCACTGTTTCGATCGCAGCACAGTTGGCAACCTTTCCTTTGGGCTTATTTTATTTCAACCAATTTCCGAACTATTTTTGGCTCAGCAATTTCGTTGTAATTCCTGGCGCAACCATTATTATCTGGCTAACATTTGCATTTTTCATTGCAACTCCTCTCCCGTTTATTTCGGCGCTTCTTGCAAAAATTTTGCATTTCACAACAGGTTTAATGCTCCATGTTCTAAAAACGTTGAGTGAATTACCATATTCGGTAAACGAAGGGATTGTCATCAAAAAACCAGAAGTATTTATCCTTTATGGCATTATCATTTTCATCCTGATTTTCGGATTATCAAAAAGAAAGCAAGGGCTGTTTTTGGCAATGGCTTTAACTATTTCCCTACAAGTCAGTCAATTGGTAACTAAATATCAGTTAATCAATCAAAAAAAGGTATTTGCCTATAATTCTCCCGGGTTACTGATCCATCTGATAAATGGCCGAACAAATTACCTGATTACGAACGGTTCGGATACTCTTACTCAAACAGATAAAGATATTGTACAGAGAGTTGTCAGCCATCTGAAACTTAATGAACCAGTAATTCTGAACAGGCAAAGTTCCGGAGAATTAAATTTTAAGGATTTGAAAGTTTATTATGGCAATTTCCAATTCCTAAATTGTCGGATCAAATTCAACGCCCGAACTTCATTTATCAACCAACGCGCTGAATTATATACACTTGAACTGAAATTAAGTAATCAGGATACCACTACAACCCGGAAAACAATCTTTTCAGGAAATTCGTATTTTACCAAAGATAAAGACACGACAAATTTTTATTTAACCAGATTGAAAGGTGCTTATTTTTTAAGCTTAAACTGATCGTTTAAGCTTTGTAAAGACTTGATAAGCAAAATATTCCTGCAAAATAAACTATTTTTAGTGCATAGATCTTTTCCTTTTTGATGCTTCCGGGCCGACTCGAATTGGTTACAGTTCTGGTGCTGTTTTCCCCAACATTCCGGAAAAGATAATTCAGTCTTCGAAAACTCCTTTTCCCTGGCGGACGATTACCGGAATTTCTTCAGTACAATCGATTATAGTTGAAGGAATATTATCACCGTAACCACCATCAATCACCAAATCTGCTATGTCCTTAAATTTCTCGTGGATCAGTTCGGGATCAGTAGAATATTCAATAATTTCGTCTTCGTCGCGTATTGAAGTCGACATGATTGGATTGCCAAGTTCGCGCACAATTTCAATGATAATTGAATGATCGGGAATACGAATTCCGATGGTCTTTTTTTTGCCCTTGAAATATTTGGGAACATTGTTGTTTGCATTCAAAATAAACGTAAACGGACCAGGCAAATAATGTTTTAAAAGTTTAAAGACCTGATTCGAAACTGGCCGGGTAAAGTCAGAAAGATGGCTCAAATCGCTGCAAACAAACGAAAAATTCGATTTTTCAACTTTCACTCCTTTGTAGCGGGCCACCATTTCAACCGCTTTCGCATTTGTAATGTCGCAGCCCAGTCCATAAACTGTATCGGTTGGATAAACAATAATACCGCCACTTCTGAGCACCTCAACCACTTGTCTGATGTCTTTTGGATTTGGGTTTTCAGGATAAATTTTAAGCAACATTATAACCTCCATTTTTCTAACGGATGTAAATTTAGTTATTTTGGCACGTAAATTCATCAAAAAACAAAATATGAACAAAGAGTTCATTCTTACTGAAGACGGCTCGCACACCATTTATATTCCTGAAATGGACGAACATTACCACTCGGTTCACGGTGCAATTCAGGAATCGTTGCACATTTACATTAACCAGGGTTTGTTGTTCTCCGGAAAAAAAACTTTATCAGTTCTCGAAATAGGTTTTGGCACAGGACTTAATGCGTGGTTGACTTATTGTTACGCCTTTCAGAAAAAACTTTCGGTGAATTATCTCAGCCTTGAAAAGTATCCGCTTAGCGAATCCGAATATATCCTATTGAATTATCCTTCAATCATTTTTCCGGAATATGCCAAAGCATTTTTGGATATTCATGGTGCCAGATGGAATACTGATGTTGAAATTTCGCCTGAATTTACACTGCACAAGTGCGAAGCTGATTTACAGAATTTCCGGTTTGACGAAGGGAAAAAATTTGATTTGGTATACTACGACGCGTTTGCGCCTGGGAAACAACCTGAAATGTGGACTGACGAAATAATTGCAAAGGTGGCTGGTTGTGTTGAGATTGGTGGAATATTAGTTACTTATTGCGCCAAAGGATCGGTTCGCCGATCATTCACCACCACAGGTTTTACTATGGAACGCATTGAAGGTCCGATAGGTAAAAAAGAAATCTTAAGGGGGAAAAAGACTATTTAAGTTCTTCGATGATAATAAAAATTAATCTATATTCGTAGCCTGAAATTCAAGTTATACTAATGTCTGATAATCAATTCAAAGACGAATTGGAGAAGTTTTCATATTCTTTAGGGTTGACCATTTCATCCAACCTGATTCAGTCTGGTGTAAAGGATATCAATTCAAATTTATTTTTGGCTGGCCTTCAGGATACCTTTTCGGGGAATAAACCCAGAATAAATATGGATGAAGCAAATCAGATATTGCAGGAATTTATGTTGGCACAAAACGAAGAGGAAGCAAATGCCAATTTGGAAGAGGGATTACTGTACCTTTTAAATAACCTCCATAATGAGGGCGTTATTGAAACTGAATCGGGATTGCAATATAAAATACTGAAAAAAGGACATGGCTCATGCCCAACGATTGATGACCAGGTAAAATGTCATTATCACGGAATTTTGTTGAATGGAACCGTATTCGACAGCTCTGTAGAACGCAATGAACCTGCCATTTTTCCGGTGAATGCGGTTATTCAGGGTTGGATGGAAGCACTTTTAATGATGCAGGTTGGAGCACGATGGAGACTATTTATTCCCTTCGATCTGGCGTATGGAGAACATGGATCAGGCGGAATGGTTGGCCCGAATGCAACTTTAATTATTGATGTAGAGTTATTGGAAATTGTTTAATTAATTATAAATATCAAAAATGAAGCTAAGAACATTAATTTATTCAGCGGCACTTGTTTTAACAGTTGCAGTTGGTGGTTGTCAGAATTCAGGAAAAAAAGGTGAGGTGACACTTACCAGTAAAAATGACTCAGTAAGTTATGCACTTGGAGTGCTTATTGGTGAAAACAACAAGCAACAAATGAAAAGTGCACCCGGAGTTGATCAACTCAACAAGGATATTATAATCGCTGCATTTGAAAAAGCATTTAGGGGCGACTCAGTTCAGATTAAGGCAGATCAATGCAACGCAACAGTGCAGAAATTTTTCTCTGAAGTATCAAAAGTTGAAGGTGATAAAAATTTGAAAGCTGGTGAAGATTTTCTTGCAGCCAACAAAGAAAAAGCCGGTGTAGTTACACTTCCGAGTGGATTACAATACGAAATCATCAAAGAAGGTACAGGACCAAAACCGACTGCTGAAGATAAGGTAAAATGTAATTATGAAGGAACTACGATTGACGGTACTGTATTTGACAGTTCAATTAAACATGGTGAGCCTGCAACTTTCCCTGTAAACGGGGTTATTCCAGGCTGGACTGAAGCATTGCAACTGATGCCTGTTGGCTCGAAATGGAAATTATACATTCCGGCAGCTTTAGCTTATGGCGAAAGAGGTGCAGGTCAGGATATCAAACCAAATTCAACTCTTGTTTTCGAAGTTGAATTACTCGAAATTGAAAAGAAGTAATCAGATTTCTATATATTGTAACACTCTTGCATCTCGCATGCAAGAGTGTTTTTATTTCTGCTAACTAAAACAAAAAGAAAATGAGCATGCAGGTAAAAGGCACACTAATCCAGATTTTAAAAATAGAATCGGGCGTGAGTAAAGCCGGAAAAGAATGGAAAAAACAGGATTTTGTAATTGAAACAAACGAGCAGTTCCCTAAAAAAGTTTGTTTTACGCTCTTTGGGGATAAAATAAGCTTAATCGATGGAATTACTGAAGGTAGCGAAATTGAGGTTTTCTTTTCAATCGAATCACGCGATTTCAATGGCAAATGGTATCACAATATCAATGCCTGGAAAATTGAAACAGCCTCAGCAGTGAGTGCAGCAAAAAGTTATCCTCCTGAATTTTCGGCAGCCGATATTCCGCCGGAATCGGCAGGTGATTCGGACAACGATTTACCATTTTAAATGAAAAGGGAGAGGCAGTATTCAAATTTGGATACTGCCTCTTTTGGTTTTATTACTCGATGTGGACGTTAGTTCTATATTTCAACCAAACTATTTCGTAGTGCGAAAACGATAACTTCGATCATGTTGCTGGCGCCTGATTTTTCCATCAAACGGGTCCTGTATTTCTCAACTGTTCGGTCTGATATTGATAATCTGTCGGCAATTACTTTTATGGGCAAACCTTCCATCGACAAATACAACACCTGATTTTCGCGTTTGGTGTAAAAGGTATTGCTTTGTTTTTGAATATTCAACTGCTTTTGCCTGAAAATAGCTGTAATTTTCTCGCCTAAAGCTTCTGATATCTTGATGTTTTCGTGCCGTAAAAGACGATAGACATCTTTGGCATACTGCAAATGGTCGGTTTGTGAAGCTACATCGCTGATCACTGAAAATAACCCTATGAAAAGGGTATAATCCGAATATTTCTCAAATTCTGAAACCACGAGCTGCATTTGCTGAACTTCACCATTGTTACCTATCATGCTGACAGTATCGCTAAAAATCTCATTTTTATTGGTTACATAACTCGAAATTAACCCTTTCAATTTTAAAACAGATTGCTCATCGATTAATTTGTCAATGGTCATATTCGTCAGCTCATCTTTTCCGATGTGTATAAGTTTCCGGAATGCTAAATTATTTTTGTAAACCTTGTTGCCATCAAATATTAAAATTCCAACAGGCGAAAGGTTAAATAACCGATCGAATTCCTTTGTACCATCTTCCCGAATTGCCCTGAACTTTTCCAGACGTTTTTCAATCGTTTTTAAAAGATCGGTATTGTTAAAAGGCTTAACAATGTAGTCATCGGCGCCAAGAGACATTCCAAAACGGATATCTTCCAATTCTGAACTTCCGGTTAGAAAAATAAAAGGGATTCTGTTTAAAATGGAACTTTCTTCGAGAACTTTATATACCTGGTATCCATCCAGTGGATCCATGTTAATGTCGCATAAAATGAGATCAGGATTATATTCAAATGCTTTTTGAATACCAGTTGCTCCGTTATTGGCGAAATAAACATCGTAATTATTGAAGGCCAGCACATTCTGAATCGTAGTACCCAACGCCTGATCATCTTCAATAACTAAAATTTTCTTCTGAAAATTCATAAGAAGTAATTTAATTTAAAGATATTCTTTTCCCATCCGAAACTTTCTGTTTTCCTATAATTCTGAACGTTGGTTCACAAGTTAAAAATAGTAAATCAATTCTAATAATACGCCATTTTTATCTAATTGTTCACTTCATAAAGTCTAATATATTTTATTATTTTCAATGGTTGAAACTAACAAATTCAAATTTGGCTATTGCAAAATAAAGCAAAATAATTTGCAATAAATCATGTAAAACATTTAAAATCAGTAAAAATTTGACTTTTCATAATAGATAAATTTTTCCGGAAAACAAAAAGAATAGTTCTTTTATCCCCCGAAAAACTCAATTTCTCGGATGCTGTTTCTTAGGCAGAAAATTCCAGTTATCAACGTTGGAATACTATCATTCATATTCATTATATTTACAATGAATTCGTTAAAAAAAAAGGTTTTTCATCAGACAGCGGGTTAAATATGAGTATTCTAAAAGTTAAACGATGGATTTAATGTTCGAATACTGAACGAAGCAATTTTTTTAAAGTGATTGGATAAGTTTTGATGAATGCCCTTATAATCAACTTAACTAAAACTTGTGGGCAAATTCCAACTCATTCTTGTTATGTTTATGTTCTGCGTTTTGTGGAGTTCTGCTTCATTGCCCCAAAAGCTAAACAAAGCGTTCCTTTTCAGGCACTATGATTCGCAACATGGATTGTCGGGAAATCAAATATCGCATGTTTTTCAGGATTCGAAAGGATATTTATGGGTAAGTACGTGGAAGGGGTTTAGTAGATTTGACGGCGTTTCGTTTACCAAT
The DNA here is from genome assembly GCA_041652995.1 of Prolixibacteraceae bacterium. GTDB lineage: Bacteria > Bacteroidota > Bacteroidia > Bacteroidales > Prolixibacteraceae > Aquipluma. Next base: position 10,342 of record JBAZGO010000052.1, on the reverse strand, counting down.
TACCGCGAAGCCGATGGCTTGTTTGCCAGTACCTCGTTCGAAGCATTTGAATTTCGTCCTGGTCATTTTCTAATCCAGCACATCAAAGGAATAAGCTTTTCCATCCCTCAAAAAGGCAATTTTTCTATGGCTTTTCCTGATTCTGTGCGGGGATTACGAATAGGAACCGGGCTGTATTTCAATTCTAAATTTTGGATATTCAATGCCATTTCAAATAATTCAGGAAATATTTGCCATTTGCGGTTTGACGAGAAATGGACAGCCGAAAATATCATCTTCAACGATACCGTGCTCAAAATTGTAAAGGCGCCTGAATTAAATACTGTATTTATTTTAACCGCAACGAGTGTGTATCGCATAATGCATGATGAAATTGTAAAACTAGCCGACTTAAAACAAAATTACCGAAGCTTTTCAACCGACAGCGAAGGAAACTGCTGGGGATTTTCGGACACTGATTCGCGCTTTTATACAATCGGGTTGACTAGCGAATCGGCTCTTGAGAAACAAACCAACCTTTTCGTTTCTAACCTATTCAGCAAAAAATTACCCGACACATTTATTGTTTTGCCCGACAATGATGGAATTGTGTATTACAACAACAATTACGAACTTTTTAAAACTGATTCAACCGGAACATTTTCCCTGGGCCAAAGTTTTAGCCTGATTCGCAAAATGATGATTGACAAAGAAAAAAATCTATGGGTAGCGACAGAAGAAGGTCTTTATAACTTTTTCAGGCTCGATTTCGAGCAAATAAAACTCACATTTACAGAAAAGTCGGATATGTTTTGGAGTATTGGCCGCTTTGGTAAAAACCGGATTGTGGCCGGAAGGTTCGGGTACGGATTTGTTGAACTTATGGATTCAGTTTGGAAACCTGTTGCAATGGATTACCGGAAAGATCCAAAAACAGGAATGGAGCCTTATTCAGCTTATATGGGTGCCATATCAACCGGAAATGGAGAGGCATGGTTCCCTGTTTGGAAAGGGCTGATCAAATTCGATAAATCAGGAAAATCTCATAAATTTTCGCTTCAAACAACTCCTGAACATCTCTGGATTGATCAGAAATCACCAGATACAATTTTTGCCGCAGCAACAAATGGCATGTTAGTTATTGAACCGAATAAAAAAATAAAATTTATCGGTAGGCAAGCCGGATTCGCAATTGGACAAAACGAAAGCATTGTCAGAGATAAGAACAATTCATTTTGGTTGGGAAGCAGCCAGGGTCAAACACAAATTTTAGCAAACGGAAAGGTGAGCGAATCAAACAGTACTTCAGCCCTCCCGAACGTTATTTCGTCGCAAAAAGATGCGAATGAAAACCTTTGGTTTGGAACCGATAAAGGCTTGTACTATTTTAACTATCAGGCATTCACAAAAATATCGCCTGAAATTTTAACCGAATCCATTGATTTGATCGTCAATTACAACGATTCACTTTTGGTTGCTGCGGGTTTTCAAAAACTCGTTTTGATCAATTATAAAAGAAATCCGTTCGAAATCAGGATTTACGACGAACACGAACTTGGTGTTGTGCAAAATACATCGATGATTGACGAAAAGGGTTATCTGTGGTTTTCAGGAATGTATAATCTTGTGCGTATTCATCCGCTAAGATTATACCACCATTTTTCAAATCTCATTCCGCAGCCTTTCGTATCGTCCATCGAAAGTTCGCACAATAACGTAAACTGGACCTTGCGAAAACCCAATGAAAACCCTGAAGTTGGAAATAACAACCTGAGATTTAAATTCATAGCATTGACTTTCAGAAGCAAAAAGCATCTGAAATACAGGTATATGCTTGAGAATTTTAATGCGTGGAGCGAACCATCGGGCAACAATGAGGTGTATTTTTCAAATCTTAATCCGGGAAAATACAGGTTTATAGTTCAATGTTCGTTCGACGGGCAGAACTGGTCTCAATCCTACTTCAGCGATGAAATTGAGATAGAAGCTTTGTGGTTCCAAAAAGCCTGGGTTCGGGTTGTTGCATTAATTCTTGTTTTATTTCTTATTTCCGGAATTACCTATTTATTTAATTACAACCTGCATAAACGTAAAATCAGGAAGCTTATTGAGCAGAAAAAACTGAACCAATTGCAGTTACAATTGGTACGGTCGAAACAAATTCCACATTTTTCAGGAAATGCTCTGGCTAACATAGAACATTACATTTTTAAAGCCGATTTGAAACAGGCCAACAAATATTTAACCCTGTTTTCGCGGTTGCTGAACCTGACATTGCTCGATGCGGACAAGGGAACACGGCCTCTAAATAAGGAACTCGAACTCATAAAAATCTATCTCGATCTGGAAATTATGCGCTTTAACGATGCATTTAGTTATCAAATCGATATTGATGATTCGGTGGATGAGAATGTCCTGATTCCAAATATGTTGTTGCACACATGGGTGGAAAATGCTTTGCGGCACGGACTCCGGCATAAAAAGAGCCATGGAATGATTTTGATTGACGTAAAAAAACAGGACGACATATTATGCCTTTCGGTTCAAGACGATGGGATTGGCCGCGAAATGGCTCAAAAATTAAAGACTCAAGGTACCGAAAAAGGCCTGAAAATACTTGAAGATCAGATTAAAATTTACAATGAATTTAACGAACAACAAATATCAATTGAGGTAACCGATCTTAAGAATGCTGAAGGTGAAGCTGCCGGAACCCGGTTCACGATTTTCATTCCTGAAAAATATTCATTCAATATTTGACCATTAAGTAGCTGGATATATGTAATTTATTTAGTAATTGATCAATAACCAAATTATTGGTATAAAACTGTATAGTATTCGAATTTTTAAAATTCTATTTATACTTTTGCAATATCTTTTCGTATTAACTATTTGATTTCAATCTTTACCAAATGAATGCAATTAGTTACTTAATTGTTGAAGACGAATTAAAATCGAGGCAAACTCTGCTTCAAAAAATAGATATGTGTAATCTGGATGCCTTGATTTGCGTCGGCTTAGCAGCCGATTCAGAAGAAGCGCTTTGGTTTGTCAAACAAAATCACCCCGACATTATACTTACCGATATTAATTTACCCGGTAAAAACGGATTTGAATTTCTGGAAAGTATTCAGGAAGAAAATTATGACCCGGAAATTATTTTCACAAGTGCATATACTGAAAATGATTTTTTACTGAAAGCGCTGAAAAAGGGTCCGGTGAATTATCTTACGAAACCAATCGATATCGACGAACTTGAGTCGTCGTTTAACAAGGCAATTTCACGAGTTTTGCTTAAGAGCAACCAATTACCGGCTTCAGGAAAAGTTAAATTTAACGGCATTAAAGAAGTTTTGTATCTGAAACCCGAACAAATCGCCTATTTTCAGGCCGACGGCCATTATTCGAATATGTATTTGATCAACGGGAAACTGGAACTGATTTGCCACAGCATTGGCGCTATTGAAAAGGAACTGACCCAAAATATTTTCTTTCGCATCGATCGGAGCTGTCTCATAAATCTGACAATTGTTGAGTCGATTGACATCAGAAAACAGAAAGTTAAACTACACGAAAATGAATTTAGCTTAACTATCGATATTTCAATGGTTGGTCTCAAACGACTGATGGCCAAGCTCGATCAAAAAACATAACCCGACTGGACAGTATCTAAAAATATGTCTCAATTAATTATCGCGCCAAGAGCTTTGTTTCGAAATTTTCAGGTCGCGCAGCATGGCCGAACTTGCAGAAAGGTTGAAGCTATAACTTTTTCGGTCGCCAAACGGAACGAAACTAAACGACATGCTCCAGCAATGCAGATTTCGGCTCACATTAAATGTGGTAAACGAGAATTTCATGGCCTGAATGTCGAAATTGGTATTCATATCCATCGACCATTTATCGGTCAAACTAAGTCGTCCGCCAAGGTTTAAGCTCTGATTAATTGTCGGTTTTATTTTTCCATCAGTATTAGGTTTGAAAGAATTCGTATAGTAAAACGAATAATCGAATCTGAAACTCCAGGGCATATTGAAATCGACATACGGAATTCCGCCGTCGTTCTCAGGCTTTCCTTCTTCAGGATTCTCCTTGCTGCCAGTACCCTCTTTTTTCTTTTTTTTCGAATCAAAATTCATCCCGAACGACATATTTGCATTGGTCAATCGCCCAAGTTTATTGAGTCCACTCAAATGGTTCCAAACATATTCGTCGTATATATTTCCTTTAGCATCAACCATGTAAGGATTAAGATTTGCACCAAAATTTACACTCACGCCTTTAATGGTTGTTCGTGCATTGATGGCAAACGGCGACAATTTCATCGAGTCGGCAATCATATTATACGAAGTACTAAAACCCAGATTGTCAATAATTTTCACCTTCTTGAATTTCAGCTTTTCATCTTTCGACTGAACACTATCACTCACTTCAAGCACTTTGGCCTCAAGATTCTGGCTTAAACTGAATGAAATAGCTCCGCTTTCGCCTCTTCCGGTATAACCAAAAACACCCCGTTCAAAATGCGAATAATAGATTTCTTTTCCATTTCCATCAATATATGAGTCCCAAAATCTGAATTTCTTTTGTCCAAAATCCGGTGTATAACTAAAGCTCAACGATGGCGTTATTTTGTGTCGAATTGCTTTAATTCTTGAATTGGGGTTTCTCATCGTATACATTCCGTAAATGTTGGTCGAAGTGCTCAAACTGTACGAATACTCGTAATTTCTCCTGAACGAATAAATGGTATCAATGGCCACGTGATCAACCGCTGTTGAGTTAGGGTTCTGATAATCAGGATCGTAACGTTTATTGATATAATTGGTGTACCAACGTTCGTTGTAATTAAAACTAGGACTCAGATTTATGAATTTCAGCAAATTGAAGGATGGCAGCGAAATCGGGATAGAATGGCGCCATCCGTTTTGCCAGTCTTTCAGGAGCGATTGATGGAGTATCTCTTTTTCCTTAACATTTGAAATCGAGTTTTTAATATTTCCTGAATAACTCAAACTAATCTTTTCGTACCATTTTATCGGACCGACCCTGTTTTTAATCTTGAACGGATTTATTTTCGACATATTGAATGTAAGTTCAGGCAAACTTAATGAAATGGTTGTGTCGCGCGAGTTTTGCGAATGACGAAGGTTTAACGACAGGTTAAATGGTGTATTCTCAAATTTGCGTGAATACGAAATACTCGACGATTTCTGGGTCTGCAGATAAGTTGAAACTGACTGCGTACTATTCACGTACGAATTCTCCTTATCGTAAGAACTGGTCGACATGTTTACGCTCGCCGAAAAGGTGCGGTTCGGATTTGCTTTTGCGTCCTGTGAATGCGTCCAGTTTAAACTAAATCCTTTTGTAATTTTGTAGTCAGGTAATGGTTTTTCCGAATATTTGTTCAGGTTGTAACTGAAATCCAGACTTCCGCTAAACTTGTATCTAACTTTATAATTTGTGTGAACTTTGGTTGCCCACGAACCTTTCGAATAAATATCGCCACGCAAAGCCAGGTCAAAATGATCGTTGGCTGCCCAGTAGTATCCGCCTTCGCGAAGGAAAAATCCACGGGTTTGCTCTTCGCCATAAGTTGGAATCAGTATTCCTGAAGTATAGGTTGTTGAATTCGGAAAGTAACCGAACGGAATCATCGGAAAATAAATCGGGAAATCCTCAAGAACCATGTATGCCGGACCAGTTATGATCTTTTTATTCGAAATTACTTTGGCACGTGTCATCCGGAGATAAAAATGCGGATGGTCGGCATCGCAGGTTGTGTATTTGCCTTTGACCAGCAAAAACTCATCCTTGCTTATCTTCTTGGTCAGGTCGCTATGCACCAATCCGTCTCCCTGTGTGGTTTTTACATCGCTGATGATTCCTTTCTGGGTTTCAAAATTATAGCGCATGGTCTTCGATTCAAATTCCTCGTCGCCATCCTTGAACACCGGATTTCCAACAATCGTACCGGTTGAATCTGGCAAACCTTCAGCATAAACCTCTTTTCGGACAAGGTCGAGCATAATATAATCTGCCTTAAGTTCAATATTCTGGTAATTAATTACAGCGCCTTTATACATGTACATCTTCTGATTTTCAAAATCAGGAATGATCGAGTCTTGTGCTGTGTAGGTAATAATAGATTCCAAAACAGGTTTTTTTATTGAATCAGCAGTTGCAGTTGTGGAAATACCAGCTATGGAATCATTCTTCAGAACAGTGATTGTGTCATTCTTTAAAACAGGTATTGTATCATTATTCAGAACCGGCACAGGCATCGGAATTTCAGGAAGGGTTCCTGATTTCTGATCGAGCTGACCAAACGTAGTTAGGGCAACTAAAATGAATATATTTGTAAAAAGACTTTTTATCAAAACCACAGTTTATTATAGGATAAGAACACGAAATCTGTTCGGTTTGCAAAAATATAAATAAGGCCTTTACCTAAACGTCAAGAAATGTAAAATAATTTTAATATTTATACTTTTGTGCCAAAACAAATTTGCTGCCGGAAATAAACTCCGGCAAGTTGGCGTTAAAAAAGAATAAAAAATAGTTTAATGAAGATTTTTTGAGAAGAATAAAAATCTTTTTAATACAGAATATTTAATTCAATAAAGCCATAGTTTTTTCATGAAAAACAAATTGATCATGTTGAAGTATTATATAAAAACTGTTTTCCTGATAATTTTAATTGGAATCATTGCTGAAAATACATTTTCGGGAACAGTAGCGAAACAGGCAAACAAACAAATGGTGGTAGTAATTGATCCGGGTCATGGAGGAAAAGATCCGGGTGCAGTGAATAAAAATGTACGCGAAAAAGATGTTGTTCTTGGTGTTGGCCAGAAACTTGGCAAATACATTACTGAAAACTTTCCGGATGTTAAAGTCATATACACACGAAACACCGATGTTTTCATTCCCCTAATTGAGCGTTCAAGGATCGCCAATAAAAACAAAGCCGACCTGTTTATTTCCATTCATGCCAATACCTGCGGAACACCTGGAACTCGTGGCACTGAGACTTTTGTTCTTGGACTTCACCGGTCAAACGAAAATCTCGATGTGGCAAAAAAGGAGAACTCGGTTATCCTTCTTGAAGACGATTACAAGAAAACTTACCAGGGTTTCGATCCGAATTCTTCAGAATCATACATTATGTTTGAGTTAGTTCAGGATATTTACATGGACCAAAGTTTATCTTTTGCCGATGATATTCAGCGACAGTTAAGGTCGAGCTCAAGTTCTCCGAACCGCGGAGTAAAACAGGCCGGATTTCTGGTTTTAAGAGAATCATCTATGCCAAGTGTGTTGATCGAAACTGGCTTTATTAGTAATCAAAATGAAGCAAATTACCTCAAAAGTGACGAAGGCCAGCGCAACATTGCATTATCGATTTTTGATGCATTCAGGAAATTTAAGAATAAAGCAAATGGCACAAACAACGATATTCCCGCAAGGCAAGTAGCGCTAAGCAAACCAGACAATTCATTAAACGAAAAGGTTATTGACCCAATACCTGATTCGGTTTCGAAACAGCAAGCAGATGAACCGGCTAGGTCAGAAAGCAGCAAAGTTGCAACAGAAAGAAGCGAATCGAAAAGCAATTCTGAACCAAAATCAGAACCTGAAGCGGTTAATCGATCAGCGAAAAATGATACATTTTACAGTATACAAATTGCCGCAAGCACAACTTCAATGGAACCGCTAGCCTCTAATTTTAAAGGATTGAAAGATGTTCGTCGTGAAAAGTCGGATAAATATTATCGCTATTATATTGGTAAATCAGCTTCGGTTGATGAAATAATGCCGATTCTGGAAAAGGTAAAATTAAAATATTCAGAAGCATTTATAGTTTCGTTCGTTGATGGTAAACGGATTATATATAAACCCAATTAATTTTACAATTTTGAAAAGCTTAGCAGAATTAAAATGATTTGTTTTCCTGATTAATGCTGCATAGCTTTGTATAAGGAAACAGAAACATTATCCGCATGATAAAAATTTCGAAATACACCAAATTGGGCGTAATGGTTTTGGCCACTTTAGCCATTCTGGTTTGGGGAATTAATTACCTGAAAGGAATTGATTTATTAAAGAAAAGTTCAAATTATTACGTTGTGTATGACAAAATTGACGGCTTGCTCAAGTCGAGTACAATAACTATTAACGGTTACCAGGTTGGTCAGGTCACCGGAATCAGTTTTATGAGCGATTACTCCGGACGGCTGCTTGTAACTTTATCATTGCAGGGAAACTTCAAAATAGCAAAAGGCTCAACCGCAAGAATTGTGTCGAGTGATATTATGGGTACAAAATCAGTCAAACTCGAAATTGTACATTCCGGAGAATATTACCAGCCAAACGACACCATTCCAGGTTCAATTGAGAGTGATTTAAAAGAGCAGGTAAGTATGCAAGTACTGCCACTCAAGAAAAAAGCAGAAGAACTTATCGCTTCACTGGATTCGGCCATGACTGTTGTGACCTATGTTTTTAATCAGAAAACCAGGGAGAATCTAGCTGAGAGTTTTGAAAACATCAATAAAACTGTTGCAAACATTGAATCGGCTTCGGCTGAATTGAATAAAATTATGGGCGATGGAAAAATCAATTCCATAGTGAACAATGTGGACAGCATCACAAACTCGATAAAACAAAACTCTGGCAATATTTCAAATATTATCAAAAATATGTCGGCTCTTTCCGATTCACTTTCCAAACTAAATGTTTCTCCGGTTTTTGCTCAAATTCATTCTTCGATTGCGGGCATTGATACCATCATTCAGAAATTAAATATGCCCACTAGTTCGGCAGGCCTGCTGCTCAACGATCCTGCCTTGTATCAGAACCTGAATAGCCTGGCCGGAAGCCTTGATTTGCTGCTGAAAGATGTACGAAATAACCCCAAAAGATATGTGCATTTTTCAGCATTCAACATGGGGAAAGATGTTTACATTACATCAAAACCTGGCGATGTAAATAATAAAGATCAGATCGTTTACAAAGTTCATTTAATTTCCAGCCCTGCTAAATTATCGGTTGAATCAACATTTTTTAAAGGACTTGGCAAAATTGATGAAATGAAAGTAAGCGAAACCTACAGTTACATGGCCGGCAATACAACCGATTTTGAAAAAATCTCGAAGCTTCTGGATACTGCACGTGTAAACTTTCCGGATGCCAATATTGTCGCTTTTAAAAATGGACGAAAGATCAAAATTGAAAAAGCTTTAAAAAAACGAACAAATTAGGTGTTGAATAATATATAATATTATTATAAAACAGCTCATAGCCCTTTAGTGGCAGGCTTTTACATTATTATGATTGCTAGTTATTTGATTATCAGACTATTAGGTGCATGGAAAAAAAATTAATATTTTTTTAATTTTTAAATGCCTGAGCCTTATACCTCTTATCTCATTTTTCAAAAAGTCAATAGCAAATCGATTTTTTTTCTACATTTTTTTTCACAAAATTTGTTTTCAGGGAAAATAAACAGGGAATATAGTTTTTGTCAAATTTTTTAATAGCCTAACCCGAAATGATTAATGATTATCGTTTGGTGTGGGATCATTGTCTGTCAATCATTCGAGACAATGTTCCAAGCATTAGTTTTAAAACATGGTTTGAACCAATCGTTCCGGTAAATCTGGACGAAGAGGTTTTAACAATTCAGGTACCCAGTCCGTTTTTCTACGAATATCTCGAAGAACAATACATTGACCTGTTAAGGAAAACACTTCGCAAAGAACTGGGGCAAGGCGCAAAGCTCGAATATGTGGTTGTAATGGGCAACAACCAAAATAATTCGCAGCCATACACTGTAAAATATCCGACAAACAACAACAGCAAAATTCAGAATAAACCGATGAGTATTCCATTGAAAAGCGAAGGAAAACCATCGATTAAAAATCCGTTTATTATTCCCGGAATTCAAAAAATACAAATCGATCCGCAATTAAGACTTGATAATACGTTCGATAATTTTGTTGAAGGCGAATGTAATCGTTTGGCCAGGAGCGCCGGTTATGCCGTTTCACAAAATCCGGGAGGAACCGCTTTTAATCCATTAATGATTTATGGGAACTCAGGCTTGGGAAAAACTCACCTGGCACACGCCATCGGGATTGAAGTTAAAGAGCGCCATCCCGACAAAGTGGTTTTATATGTGAACGCGAACAAATTTCAGACGCAGTTTACCGAAGCTACACGCAACAATAACCGCAACGATTTTCTGAATTTTTACCAAATGATTGATGTGCTCATTCTGGACGACGTTCAGGAATTTGCCGGAAAGGAAAAAACACAAGAAACTTTCTTCCACATTTTTAATCACCTGCATCAAAGC
>JBAZGO010000051.1:0-46627 GCA_041652995.1 Prolixibacteraceae bacterium | reverse complement strand
ATAAAAAATTACGGAATAATCTTTTAAATTACTGATTTCTAAGGTCTTATCCAAATTATTTCACCTTTATTTTTCATTTATTTTACTGACAATCAAACGTTTACATTATAATTTACCGAACCATTGAATAAATGAATATCCTGACGAATAGTCAATACCGGGTGTATTTTCATTTAATAAATCGCTCATACAATTGCGCTTTACACTTATTAACACTTTACAATCAACAAGTTGTGTTAACTAAGTTTAATGTTTTCTAAATAGTTTAAAATAGCTGTCAATTTAATTTTTATGGCACAATCTATGAAAAAGTGCTACTGAATTCAAATTTATATCATTATGAAAACAGTTAAAAAAATTACATCCGTGTTTATGATCGCTTTCGTAGCTGCAGCGTTGGCAATTTTTTTGAATAACAAGTACCTGGCAGTTCCCGGCTATCAACTAACAAGCAACGAAAAGACGCCGGTACATCTGGCCTCGAATGTTACGAATAACAATTCCGTGGCGCAATTACCCGATTTGACAATGGCCGCACAAAGAACTGTTCCTGCAGTTGTTCATATAGAAGTAAAAATGCATCAACAGATGAATGACGTTGAGAATAACCCGTTTTTTAACTTCTTTTTCGGACCTGACGGGCCGCAACAAGGGAATACACCACACCGGTACAAACAATCACCGCAATTTGCTTTGGCTTCAGGGTCAGGAGTAATCATTAGTCCTGATGGTTATATTGTTACGAACAACCATGTTGTTGATGGTGCAACCGATGTCCAGGTAATTTTGAATGACAACCGTAAATTCACAGCCAAAGTGATCGGTCGTGATCCGAATACCGACATCGCTTTGGTAAAGATCGATGCAGCAAATTTACCTTATCTTACCTGGGGCAATTCAGATGCGCTTAAACTCGGCGAATGGGTCCTGGCTGTCGGAAATCCGTTCAACCTAAATTCGACGGTTACTGCAGGTATTATCAGTGCCAAATCAAGAAGCATTGGAATTATTGCTGGTCAGATGCCATTGGAATCTTTCATTCAGACAGATGCGGCTGTCAATCCGGGAAACAGTGGCGGCGCTTTGGTTAACACCAATGGCGATTTAGTCGGAATTAATGCTGCAATTGCATCTCAAACAGGCTCCTATTCGGGTTATTCATTTGCAATCCCGGCCACGATTGTCCAAAAAGTGGTGGTCGATTTAAAGAAGTATGGCGAGGTACAACGTGCTGTATTGGGCGTAACTATGCAGTCGGTAAACGACAGCATTGCCAAAGCAAGGAAAACAGAGAAAGTTGAAGGCGCCTACGTCAGGAATACTACAGCCGATGGCGCAGCCCGCGATGCAGGAATTAAAGAAGGTGATATTATTGTTTCAATCAATGGAAACAGTGTAAAAACAGGTTCGCAATTGCAGGAACAAATTGGCGAATACAGCCCAGGAGACAAGGTTTCTGTAGGCTATATCCGGAATGGTGAATTAAAAGATGCTGAAGTTGTTCTGCGTAACATGAAAGGCGATACTTCTATTATGAAAGAACCGATGTCGGTGCTTGGCGAAGAATTTGGACCGATTCCTGAAAAAGAGAAAGCAAAGCTTCAGATTGATGAAGGAGTGCAGGTTACCAAGCTCACTAAAGGCAAATTTAAAGATGCCGGAATAAAAGACGGTTTTATTATTACTGATATTAACAAAGTTGCCGTTGCGAGTAAAGATGATATTGAAAGTGTATTTATGCACACAAACAGTAAGGAGCCGATGCTCGTTGAAGGCGCATATCCCGACGGAAAATATGCCTATTATATCCTGAAACCACAGGGTTAATCCAAAACAATAAAAAAAGTAAAAAAAGACGCAACCCCAAATATGGGATTTGCGTCTTTTTTATTGAATGCGAATTGGTTAACTTAGTAAAAAAAAGAAAATGAAACCAATTATCCTCTTAATATTTCTCCTGATATTTCTTTCTATTTCTTCGTGCGAAAAAAAAGACGAAATAACAATTTCTAAAGAATTGCCTGTTTGGGTGAAATACAAAGTTGAAGACTTAACTGCCAATGGAAAAGATTGCAAATTTGTTGATGTGGCACTGTATGAAATCGACGGGAAAAGATACTACAACATTGATTTCGGCTATTCATCATGCAGATTATGCAACGTCTTTGACGAAAAAGGGAATCCTGTAAGTCAGACAGAACATTCAAACTGGAAAGAAATCAAATTAATTGACATATATCCCGGCTGTGAATGACAAGCACGCAACTTAAAATCCGAAATACACAACCTGAAACTACTCCACGTACAGCACAAGGCCTTTCAAATATTCTCCCTCCGGATGGTACATATCCACCGGATGATCGGCTGGTTGAACCATTTGACCCAGAATTCTCACTTTTCGGCCCGAAATGGCGGCTGCCGAGAAAACAGCTTCGCGAAATTTATCTTTGGTTACCACCTGCGAGCAACTAAATGTAAACAGGATTCCACCCGGCGCAATCTGCTGAAAAGCTTTCAGGTTAAGGCGTTTGTAGCCTTTTAAAGCTTGCGGCAACGCGCCGAGGTGCTTGGCAAAGGCCGGAGGATCAAGAATGATCAGGTCGTATTTGTCCTTGTTCTGATCCATGTAATCGAAGCAATCGGCCACAAAAGCTTCGTGGCGAGTGTCTTCCGGAAAATTAAGCTTTACATTTTCGTTAGTCAGGTCAATTGCTTTAGCCGACGAATCGACCGAATGCACCAACTTGGCGCCACCACGCATGGCATAAAACGAAAAGCCACCCGAATAGCAAAACATATTTAAAACTGTGCGGTCTTTCGAATATTCCTGAACCAACCGGCGATTTTCGCGCTGATCGACAAAAAAGCCGGTTTTCTGACCTTCCACCCAATCCACGTTGAAGCGGTTTCCGTATTCCTGAACTTCAAAAATTTCAGATTTTCCCAGCAGGTATTCATCTTTGGCTTCGAGTCCGGCTTTGAAAGGCACGGTTTTTTCGCTTTTATCGTAAACGGCAACCAGTCGGTCACCCATCACTTCTTTCAACGCTTTGGCAATCACATCGCGGATCACGAACATACCTGCCGAATGCGCCTGCATCACAGCGGTTCCATTGTAAAAATCGACAATCAGACCCGGCAAACCATCGCCTTCGCCATGAACCAGACGGTAAACGTTGGTCAGTTCATTATCGACCAAACCGAGTTTTTTACGGACATCCAATGCCCGGTCGAGTTTACCTTTCCAGAAATTAAAATCGGGATTAACTTTTTCGAATGAAAAAATTCGTACGGCAATCGATCCAATCTGAACATGGCCCATCGCCAGAAATTCATTTTTATTCGAGAAAACTTCAACGACATCGCCTTCCTCTACCCTTCCGTCGATTTCTTTAATGGCTCCGGAAAATACCCAGGGATGAAAGCGCTGCAGCGATTGCTCCTTTCCGGATTTCAGGATAACCCGGCTATACTTATTCGTCATTACTGCTGATTAAGGGATTCGAAAATCCGGTGAGAAATCCAGGCATCGGTAGCTGCATAAATCTGCTGAGCTTCAGTCAAATCGGGAGCTTCCCAGTTGGTAATGCGTTGCGATTTTGAGATTCTGTAGCCCAGCACAATAGCCGATAATTTCTTCAGGCTAAAATCCTGTATGCCAAAATCTTTCACATGTTCCTGAAGTTCAATAAATCCGCCGGGTTTAAATGCGTTAAGTTTTTGTAAAGCTTTAATATCATCACGGATAGCCACACCAATTTTTTGGATATCAGGATTTTCAAGAATATTTTTTAATCCGTTGGGCAACCCAATTTTATTTAGCCGAAACAAAAACGCCCGGTTTTCAGTTGAAAGCTGCAGCAAGGCAACCTCATTATATACACCTTTTTTAAAGGCAGGCTTGGTTTCGGTGTCGAATCCCAGCATTGTTTGCTGCGATAAATAGTCAATCGAAGATTGGTAATCTTCCTTCGATTCAATCAATGTAATTTTTCCTTCAAACTGGATAAGAGGTAATTCGGACAATTCAACTTTATCAATGCTTTCCCTGTACATATTTATTCTCCCTCATTTAAAAACCGGTCGTTCAACCAATCGGGTTTCCGATTTTTATTCTTTGAATTTTGAAACTGTTCCTCATCCGATTCATCGTCGTCAGTATTTTCTCTGTAAATAACATTGTGAACAGCCCGTAAACAGTTGACCAGTTTCTGTCCCCAAATCTGCTCAAAATTAGTTTGCATTTCGCTTAGAGCCTGTTCCATAACATCCTCATTCAGGGTTCGGAACGACATTACTAAATCTTTTATATCCTGGTAAATATCTGCCACATTTTCAGAAATGCTGGAAGTTAAAGCTGTTTCGCTAAACTGCATTCCGGAAAGAAAAACTTCCTGGTAATCGTCGTTTGCACCTGTGTGATCAAGAACTTTCTGAAGAATCACATTGTAATCCATTTCGGTTACAAATTTCTCCAGATCATCTTCCGAACCGGATTCAAACCTTGGCAATAAACTGGTTTTTAGATACAAAAAAGGGAGTAATTTCTGGAGCCGGCTAAGGAAATCAGTGGATTCCATATCCTCCGAATGTTCCAAAAAACTGCAAAATTCGTTGGCTACAGTAATAAATTCAATTACATTTTTTGAATAAACAATGCTGTTTAATTCTTCATCTCTCATGAATAGCGCTCTAAAAATATCATGCAAAAGTATAAAGAATTTTTATTCAGACGGTTTAAGGCAGAATTTAATGATGAAGATTGAGATAAATCGGGCAAGTGAAAGTATAAATACGAATAAAATTTACAAAAATCTGATGCCTTTATGTTTTTCCAAAATCACTTTGTCTAAAGTCCAAAATTCAGTGATGTTAATACCTACAAAAATTGCCTTACTAACTTTTAATTGGCGATTCAGTTTTTCTTTGTATTTTTCCTCCTGAAAGTAATTGTTCTACATCAATTCGTCATCGCAAACAGGTTATATTCAAGTTCTAAACAATACTGCTATTAATGTTTAGAATGGATTTTAAGTAAAACAAGATGAATAAAAAGGTTATCTGGTCTTCACTGCTATTATTGACTTTTGTAATTGCCTATCCGGCCTCCTCTGAGGGGAAATTTAATACTACTCAAAACGACAGTCTCGTTAAAGCGTTAAACAGTAAAAAAGGAATCGATAAAATCTCTGCCCAATTGGATCTTGCCCTTCAAATCATGGGAAATGACGGACATGAAGCACTGAGTCTGGCAAAATCCGCTTTGGGTGCAGTGAAAACTGCGAATAATAAAAGCTTGGAAATGCGTGCTTATTTTACCCTGGGAAGAGTAAATCAGGTATTGGATATAAAGGATGTTTCTTTAGCTTATCTCGATACAGCACTCAACCTCTCAGAGGTTACTCACGATAATTGGTACAAAGGTGAAATCTTATTCCGGAAAGGTGTAATTAAACACAGCCTCAATGAAGATATAACTGCGCTTGAGTATTTTAATGCCTCAATTCAGGCATGTAGACTATCTAATAATTTTAAAGTGATGGGTTCTTCTTACTCGATGATGGGAACTATATTTAGAGTTAATGGATTATACGACAGAGCAATAGAGTATATAATCAACTCGAGACTCAATTATGAAAAAGCAGGTTTCTCAGAGGGTAAGGCCTGGGCAGCGTATTTATTGGGTAGAATATATGCAGACTTAAAACTATCAAAAAAAGCTTTAGAATATTTTCAGGAAGCTTTGGAGATATACACGCAAATGGCAACTATGGATGGAAACCAGAGTGGTGTAGCCCTCTGTTATTCTCAGATTGGACTGCTAAACTTAGATGCAGGAAATTTTAATGAGGCATATAAAGACATTGATTTTACTTTAAAAACATATACTGCTACCAAAGACAAATATGGACTATCAAATGCTTATAAGAACTTGGGTATGATTGACTATGCCGTTGAAAAATATAAGCTGGCCGAAACCCATTTGAATGAGTCGTTTAAGATAAAGAAAGAAGTCAATGACTTTCTTGGTCTTCCCTCGGTTTATGAGTACCTCGGATTAAGCCTCATTGAACAAGGACAAAAAAAAGAAGGGTTTGACAAATTACGGCTAGCATTAACTCTAGCTAAATCAAACAACCAAAAAAGTATACAGTTAAATATATATTCAAGGTTGACCAAAGTCTATTTGAAGATGAATGATCTTGAAAATGCAATTATCTGTCAGAAAAAACAAATTGAAATTCAAGATTCTCTTCTTTCGGGTGATGCAGATATAAAGATGGAACAGTTGCAGGCGATTTACGAGATTGATAAACAAAACGGACAGATTTTGGAGTTGGAAAAACAAAACCAAATTAATACCCTTATCATTCAACAGCATAGGATTTCTCAACTGATCATGATAACTGGAATCATTGTTGCAATCTTAATATCAATTCTAATATATTGGTTTTATACTAAAATGAGGCATAAAAACCTTGAACTAAAGGAAAGCAATGCCGCTAAAGATAAATTCTTTGCAATAATAGCACACGATCTGCGTGGGCCAACAGGCAATCTTGCTACTTTTCTGGAGCATATAAACGACACATTTAATGAACACAGTCCTGACGAATTAAAAACAATAGTATCGTCGCTATATAAATCGGCTGAAAATGTAAGCGCATTGCTCGAAAATCTGCTTATTTGGGCGCAATCACAATTAAACAAAATTGAACATAATCCTACTGTTTTACACCTGGCTGATGTTGTTCAGAATTCAATAAAAGGATTGAAACAAATTGCTGATGACAAACAGATTGATATCAAAGTTGAACTAAATGAGCAGATTTTTGTGAAAGCCGATCCTAATATGGTTCAAACCATTGTCCGTAATCTTCTGAGCAACGCCATCAAATTCTCACACCGGGGTGGTTTGGTAATCATAAAGACTGAGGTTCTGGAAGGGAACAATGCATATATCCGGATAATAGATAACGGAGTTGGAATTGAAAAGTCTTCGCTTTCAAAGATCTTCGACATAAGCAACACCGTTCATTCTGCCGGTACCGAAAACGAAAAAAGTACTGGGTTAGGATTAATCCTTGTTAAAGATTTCGTTGAGAAAAATAACGGAACTATAAAAATTGACAGCCAAAAAGGGAAAGGCACGATTGTTTCATTTACATTGCCTGCAGTTAACGAGTAAAATCAGTTTTTTATAACCATATATTTGAATGACACATTAGCTTTTCCTCCATTCCATGCGGTTGTCAACACGATAAACGATCTTTTCGTTTTCGAGCAGCCATCGTACAATTTTCACCACATTTTCAGCATTTCCGCCAATTTGTTTGATAAGCCCTTCGTAAAAACAGGGCTCCTGAAGTACCTTTTTAATTTGTTCACAAACTGCATCAAATTCATATTTACTCACATTCAATTCGTTGCGTTCCATGCATACATCGCATTTTCCACAACGCACCGATTCTGCTTCGCCAAAATACTGAAGTAAAAGCTGGCTGCGACATTTGTGTCCCGACGAAGCATAATGAACTACTGCATCGACTCTTCGCACATAATCGGCTTTTCGGTCCTCGTAGTTTTCGCGGCTGATTTTAACGCGATCAATGTCAATACGTTCCTTGGCAAAAATAATGAAAGGCGTTTTCTTCTGCGGAATGTAATCGATTATTTTCAACGTACGCAGACGTGTTAAAAACTGGTAAACCAAATCAGGCGAAACATTTGCACGCTGCGCCATGAGTTGCTCGTCGATGGCAATATAATTGGTAAAAAGTCCGGTATACGAGCGAAGTAGCAACTTAATAAACCCATCAAATTCAGCATTCGCCACCTGAAATTTGTACAGATCATCGCGATCGACTATGAAATAAACTTTCGACGGATTATCGAGTTCATCGGTTAATTCGAGATAGCCTTCACGCTGAAGAATCTTCAGGCTATTGTAAACCGTGGTAATTTGAAACGAGAATCCTGAAGCAAAAGATGCCATACTAAATTCCAGCGTTTGGTTTTTGCCAAAGCCAACGGCAATCTGGTAATAATTACAAATCGCTTCATAAATCCGCTTAATTATATCGGGTTCAGGAAAAGTTTTATCGACATTTTTGTGCAACCTGATTTTATCGCTGTTGTTATACAGCAAAACCGACCACGCCGTTTTACCGTCACGCCCTGCCCTTCCCGCTTCCTGAAAATAAGCTTCAATCGAATCGGGCGCTTCCAGATGAATTACAAAACGGACATCCGCTTTATCGATTCCCATTCCAAAAGCATTCGTCGAAACAATGACCCGGCATTTTCCACTTTTCCACGCTTCCTGCCTTGCCGATCTGATTTTCGAAGGCAATCCGGCATGATAATAATCGGCCGAAACATTATTTTTGCGGAGCAAATCGCTTATTTCGCGCGTCAGTTTCCGGCTTTTTACATACACAATTCCGGTGCCTTTAGCCTTTTGCACCGCATTTACCAGGTAATTCACCTTGTCTTCTTCGTTCCTGACGAGGTAAACCAGATTGCTTCGGTAATAACTGGCCCGCAAAACATTTTTTTTCCTGAATTTCAGTTGTTCCTGAATATCGTCGATAACCTGCGAAGTGGCTGTAGCAGTTACTGCTAAAACCGGCGCTTCGGGAAGCATTTCGCGCAATTCGGCAATCCTGAGGTACGACGGACGGAAATCGTAGCCCCATTGCGAAATACAATGCGCCTCGTCCACAGCAATCAGGTTCACATCGAGCTGATTAATCCGCTCCCGAAATCGTTCGGTAGCAATTCGTTCAGGAGACAGATACAGAAATTTGTAATCGCCCCAAGCCGCGTGATCCATCGCAATTTTAATTTCCTGCGCAGTCATTCCTGAATATATGGCCAACGCTTTTATTCCCCGCTGATTCAGATTTTCAACCTGGTCCTTCATCAGGGCTATGAGCGGAGTGATAACCAGACAGATACCTGGTTTTGAGAGCGAATACGCCTGGTAAGTCACCGACTTTCCGCCACCCGTTGGCATCAGTCCAAGCGTATCTTTGCCACGGGCTACCGATTCAATAATTTCTTCCTGAAGCGGACGAAATGTGGAATAGCCCCAGTATTTGGTCAATATTTGCGTGAATTCGCTCAATTTTACAGGATCTCGTTTATTTATCAAATTTAACAGCTTTTTGTTTACGGAGATTGGATGGCATGGTTTTTAACCGCGTTAAGAAAAAAGGCAATTGAAAATCGCCACACCCAAACCCATTTTCCAGCTTGCCAATTTTCGAGATACATTAAAGTTTACAGGCAGGATACAGCAAAAAACTACAGGAAAAGGGAATAATTTCACTTATCGGTTCGGATAAAACAGGATGTTGGCAAATAAACAAAGCGCCATAAGAAAATCGCGCAAACCCCACAACCATTCTCCCATCCCCAATCTTCAAATTATACCATTGTCGAATGGTCAAATCCTCTTCTTTCTGCTTAACAATTTTTAAGATTCATTATACTTTATAGTGATTGTACCCCTGAAAAAATCGGGACATTTGTACATGTTTTTTTTGTAGTTTTGTTTTTTAACCGGAATATAAAAAATACACAATAATGTCGTTTTTTGCCGATAAAGTTGTATCCGAAGGATTAACTTTTGACGACGTGTTATTAATACCGTCATACTCAGAAGTTTTACCCCGCGATGTTGAACTGTCATCATGGTTTACCCGAAACATCAGGCTAAATACTCCTGTTGTTACAGCAGCTATGGATACGGTAACTGACGCACGGATGGCCATTGCAATTGCGCGGGAAGGTGGCATTGGAGTGATTCACAAAAATATGGGCATTGCCGAACAAGCCACACAGGTTACCATCGTTAAACGTGCCGAAAATGCGATGATTTACGATCCGGTAACCATATCGAAAGAGAAAACTGTTCGCGATGCCATTGGCCTGATGAAAATGTACAAAATCGGCGGCATCCCGGTTATCGATGATCAAGGTTGCCTGGTTGGAATTGTAACCAACCGCGACCTGCGTTTCGAGCACAACATGCACAAACTGATTTCGGAAGTGATGACCAAAGAAAACCTGGTAACCACCAACATTTCCACCACGCTTGATCAGGCTTCTGCAATTCTTCAGCAATATAAAATTGAAAAATTACCGGTTGTTGACAAGAACAACAAACTGATTGCCCTTGTAACCTACAAGGACATTACCAAAGCCAAAGATAAGCCACTGGCGTCGAAAGACCAGAAAGGACGACTGCGTGTTGCGGCCGCTGTTGGGATAACTTCGGACACCATTGACCGTGTTGACGAGCTGGTTAAAGCGCAGGTCGACGCCATTGTGATTGACACAGCTCACGGCCATTCGATGTATGTGCTTGAAATTCTCAAAAAAGCAAAAAACAAATATCCTGAAATTGATTTTGTTGCCGGAAACATCGCCACAGCCGAAGCTGCTTCTGACTTGGTTTTGGCTGGCGCTGATGCTGTAAAAGTTGGAATCGGTCCCGGTTCAATTTGCACAACCCGCATTATTGCCGGCGTAGGGGTTCCGCAACTTTCAGCCATTTACAATGTAAGTAAAGCCATCAAGAAAAGTGGCGTGCCGGTTATTGGTGATGGAGGAATCCGCTATTCAGGCGATATTGTAAAAGCGCTGGCAGCAGGAGCGCATTCCATTATGGCAGGTTCGCTGTTTGCCGGTGTCGAAGAATCGCCGGGCGACACCATCCTTTTTCAGGGCCGGAAATTTAAAACCTACCGCGGAATGGGTTCAGTCGAAGCCATGCAAACAGGTTCGAAAGACCGCTATTTTCAGGACATGGAAGACGATATTAAAAAACTGGTTCCTGAAGGCATTGTGGCCCGGGTTCCGTACAAAGGATCACTCGACGAAGTTTTGCATCAGCTTACCGGAGGTATTCGTGCTGGAATGGGTTATTGCGGCGCTAAAAATATTGAAATACTTCAACATGCCCGGTTTATGCGCATTACCAATTCAGGAATTCAGGAAAGCCATCCGCACGATGTTAGTATAACCAGTGAATCACCCAATTACAGTTCCAGATAAGATCGGGAAAATGAAAAATATCAAAAATGAAGCTATACATATATTTTAAATCCGGAACGTTAATCCGTCTGGCTCACTTACTCATCAAACCACCTGTTCGACCTTACTTTTTGTTTAAACCCGGATTTTAGTTCCTATTTTCTAAGTAAAATCAGTTATGATCAGATCATTTGCACTAGTTCTTTCAATTTTTTTCGCATCAAATGTGTTTGCCATCCCCAAAAAGGAAATCGTAGTGACCATTGGCGGACACCCGATAAGCCGCGAAGAATTTGAGGCCAATTACCGAAAAAACAATTCAAACATTCTGTACGAAAAAGATAAAAAAACTCCTGCCGATTACCTCGGACTTTATATCAATTTTAAACTAAAAGTGCTTGAAGCGCAAAGGCTTGGGTACGATACAGCAAAAGCTTTTGTCGACGAACTGAAAGGCTACCGGAAAGAATTGGTAAAGCCTTACATGACCAACGTTGCATTTAACGACGAAATGGTGCAAACTGAATACCACCGGACACAACATGAACGCAAAGCAAGTCATCTTCTCATTCGGATAGCACCGGATGCCTCGCCTGCTGACACGCTGGCGGCCTGGAACAAAATCAACGATTTGCGAAAAAAAATAGTGGCTGGAGCCGACTTTAACGAAACAGCCGCCAGGTATTCCGAAGATCCTTCAGCAGCGCAGAATAAAGGTTTGCTGGGATATTTCAGCGCTTTCCAGATGGTTTACCCGTTTGAAGACATGACCTACCGGACACCAGTCGGACAGGTTTCTGAAATTGTACGAACACAGTTTGGTTATCACCTGATTAAAGTTCACGACGAACGGGTTGCCCCCGGGGAACTCAAAGTGGCGCACATTATGAAAATGTTTCCACAGCAAGCCAGTGAAGAAACAATTGCAAAACTGAAACTTTCGGCCGACAGCATCTGGCAAAAAGCTGTTGCCGGAGCCGATTTTGCCGAACTGGCCAAAAAATATTCCGACGATAAACAGTCGGCGCCTTCCGGAGGAATATTAAATTGGTTTACACAAACCAACATGATTCCAGCTTTTGCCGAGGCGGCATTCGCATTAAAAAACGACGGTGATATTTCACCTGTAATCCGCACCCCGTATGGCTGGCACATTATCAAACGGCTCGAACTTCGCAAAACGCTCAGCTTAGAGAAACTGCGCCCAGAGCTCGAAGACAAAATCAAGAAGAATCCATCAATCAGCAAATACAGCGACGAGGCTTTCGATCGGGAATTGCGTGCCGAATATCATTTGAACATCGACGAAAACAATTTCAGGAAACTTTTAGCTGCAGGTTCCGATTCGGTAAAAAGAGCCGGTTTATTTTCTCCGGAAAATCAGCAAAAAGACAATGCTCTTTTCACGTTTGCGAATCGGAAATACACGACCAGCGATTTTACCGATTACCTGAAAAGTCAGAATTATTCACCAGTGGCTAAAAACCACGAGACCGATTTAAAAGCGAGACTCGACAAATTCATAAACCTGAAACTTTTGGCTTACGAAGATTCACAACTCGAACGGAAGCATCCGGATTTTGCCCGTATTTACCAGGAATATCACGACGGAATACTTCTTTTCAACATTTCGAAAGATAAAATCTGGGATGCAGCTTCGTCCGACACTGCCCGTTTGCAGAATTACTTCGACCATACAACGAAAAAACACTTCTGGAACGATCGTTTTAAAGGCTGGATTATTGAAGCAAAAGACGCTGAAACCCGCACGAAGATTGAGACCATGCTCGATCAAAAAGAAATGGGCAAGGAAGAAATCAGCGACATTTTCAATACCAAAACCGATAACGCGGTAAAAATTACCGGGGTGGCTGTTGAAAAAGGTGATAATCCGGTAGTAGATTATTTCATTTGGAGCGGCCCAAAACCTGAGGGTTTTAACGAAACGACTACCTTTGTCCACGGAAAAATTGCAAAGGACGAATTAAAAGACCTGAAAGATGCATGGGGATTGTATTCCTCAGACTTTCAGGACGAAATTGAAAAAGAATGGATTGCTTCTCTGCATAAAAAATATCCGGTTGTAATTAACAAAAGAGTACTAAAGAAAATCCCGGCCATTGAATGATCAAAACTGGTGTCTATATTATTTCATTAATTTTTGTGCTAACAGCCTGTAGCCTGTTTGTCGAGAAAGGTGAGCCTGTCGCCAAAGTGGGCAGCAACGTGCTTACCCTAAAAGAATTGTCGGATAATATCCCGAATTATCTGGATGAAACCGACAGCTCTCTTTGGGCCGATGATTACATCAAAAAATGGGTTCAGCGCGAACTTTTGCTTATGAAAGCTGAGGAAAACCTGACGTCGGAAATGAAAGACGTAAACAAAGAATTGGAGGAATACCGCAATTCGTTACTGGTTTACCGCTATAAAACAGAGCTGGTTAAGCAAAAAATGGATACAACCGTCAGAGAAGCCGACATACAAAAATATTTTAGCGAACACAAGGAAAGCTTCATCCTGAACCGAAATATTGTAAAAGCCATTTACATTAAAGTTCCGGTTGAAGTTTCGAGCCCCGAAAACATTAAAGATTTGTGCGCATCCGACGATCAGGAAAGTGAAGCCAAACTGAACGAATATTGCATGAGTTATGCCAAAGCGTACGACAGGTTCAACGACCAATGGGTGGCTGCCGATTTGGTACTGAAAAACACTCCGGAAGAAATTACCGACCAAAACCGCTTCCTGCAAAGAAACCGGTTCATCGAAAGCAGTGATATGAATTATTACTATATTGTCTGCATCCGCGATTACAGGCTTGCCGGGCAGGTTTCGCCCATCGAATACGTTCAAAACGATATCCGGAACCTGATACTAAGCAAGCAAAAAATTGAGTTTATTAAACAAATTGATAAAGACGTTTACAAGGAAGGCCTTGACAACAATAAAGTGAAACTATTTAAAATAAAAAATAATCGTTTATGATCAGAAAACTAATTGGTTTATTCATCCTGTCGGGTTGCATTGTATACAGCAATCAAACCAAAGCACAAGATAAAGTTGTTGACCAGATTGTGGCCGTAGTTGGAAAAAACATTATCCTGAAATCGGATATTGAAGCCATGTACCAGCAACAACAGGCACAGGGAATAACCACAGATGGCGATATGAAATGTGAGATTCTGGAAAATTTGCTTGTTGAAAAACTCTTGTTGGCGGAAGCTGAGCTCGACACCACGATAATTGTAAGCGACAGCCAGTTAAACCAAAACCTCGAACAGCGAATTCAATACTTTACCTCGCATTTAGGTTCGGAAAAAGAAGTTGAAGCGTACTTCAAAAAATCGATTGTCGACATTAAAGCCGATTTGGAAGAGGTGATCCGCAACCAGCAAATGACACAGCAAATGCAGGGTAAAATTTTGGACAAAGTGACGATTTCACCTGCTGAAGTCCGGTATCATTTCAAAAATTTGCCTGAAGATAAAATTCCGGAAATTGATGAGCAGATTGAATATGCACAAATTACAGTTCAGCCCGTTATCAGCCTTGAAGAAGAAGACCGGATTAAAGCTACGTTGCGCGATCTGAAACGTCGTATTGAAAGTGGGGAAAGCGGATTTGCACCACTTGCTGTAATTTATTCTGAAGATCCGGGTTCAGCCCGTAACGGGGGTGAACTGGATTACATGGGTCGCGGCCAGCTTGACCCGGCTTACGCTGCAGCAGCGTTTAACCTGAAAGGCGATAAAATTTCGAACGTGGTAAAGAGTGAATTTGGCTACCACATTATTCAGGTTATGGACCGTAAAGGTGAACAGATTAAAACACGGCACATCCTGATGAAACCAAAAGTATCACCAAAAGAAATGGAAAAGGCTTATAGCCAGATTGACAGTATTGCCGATTTTGTCAGGAAAGGAACTTTTAAATTTGAAGAAGCTGCGTTGCGCTGGTCGTGGGACAAAGACTCACGCAACAACGGTGGTGTAGTGATTAATCCTGAAACCGGAGATGCCAAGTGGAAACTGAGTGAACTCGATCCTGATGTAAGTAAAATCATCACCCAGATGAATGTGAACGAAATTTCGAAACCATTTCAAACGCTTGACGACAAGCAAAGACCTGTATATAAGATTGTGAAACTCCTCAAAAAAACAGCGGCACATAAAGCTAACCTGAAAGAAGACTATGTGGAACTTAGCAATTTGTACATGAATTCGAAGAAGGAAAAGACGCTCGACAACTGGATACGTGAAAAGCAGTCCGGAACGTATGTGCACATTGACGATTCTTACGTCAATTGCAATTTCAAATACAACGGCTGGATTAAGTAGTTCGTCGGATGTGCCTAATAGCTTACTCCTGAACGTTCGCTGTTAAAGCGCTCCCTGAGCGAGAAACAGTCGAAAGGAGTAGGCTGAAATGTGGAAAAATTATTAGATTCTAAGAAAAAATGACCTATAAAAACGAAGTTGAAGCTGTAAACGGGCTCAGCCAAAAATTTGGCGAGTTACGTTCCGAAATAAAAAAACGCATTTACGGGCAGGACGAAATCATCGATCAGGTTTTGGTTTCGTTGTTTAGCCGCGGACATTGCCTGTTGATTGGTGTACCCGGATTAGCCAAAACACTTTTGGTCAACACCATTTCCGAAGTGCTTGGACTTCAATACAAACGGATACAGTTTACTCCTGATTTGATGCCGTCGGATATTATTGGAACCGAAATTCTGGATAAAGACCGTGAATTTAAGTTTATACGCGGGCCAATTTTCGCCAATATTATTCTGGCCGACGAAATAAACCGTACCCCACCAAAAACTCAGGCCGCTTTGCTCGAAGCCATGCAGGAACGTTCGGTTACGGCTGCCGGACAGAAATATGAGCTCGACAAACCATTTTTTGTTCTGGCCACGCAAAACCCGATCGAGCAGGAAGGAACTTATCCGCTGCCCGAGGCTCAACTCGACCGTTTCATGTTTTCCATCTGGCTCGATTATCCAAAGTTTGAGGATGAACTGACCATCGTAAAGAATACGACGTCCGATTTTTCAACACATCTGAATGAAATCATTTCGAAAGAAGAAATCCGTTATTTTCAGGATTTGGTTTTGAAAGTACCGGTGAACGAAAATGTACTGAAATACGCCGTTGGATTGTCGGCCAAAACCAGGCCAAATACAGAAATGGCGGCGCCTATCAGTAACAAATACCTGAAATGGGGAGCCGGTCCGCGTGCTTCGCAGTACCTTGTTTTGGGAGCCAAAACACTGGCTGCCCTTCAGGGAAAATATTCTCCGGATATTGATGATATCAAAAAAGTTGCAGTAAGCATTCTTCGTCATCGTGTAATCAAAAACTACAAAGCCGAAGCTGAAAACCTTTCGGTTGAAGACATTATTTCGGAATTGATGCAATAAACTGAATGATCAGAAAAACTATGTACACACTTTCAGGCAAACGTCTGATATTATTCACATTACTGACCGGATTCCTTGCTTTTTCAGGAAAGATAGACGCACAGAACAAAAAAAAGGTAGAAATTCTGCATTCCGACGATCTTTCCTACAACGCTAACATTGTGGCCAATGCACAACGCTTACTCGGTCACGTAAACATTACGGTTGACGGAGCCTTAATGTGGTGCGACAGTTTATATTCATACGAAAACAACACTATTGATGCCTTTGGAAACGTTCACATTGTGCGTGGCGATACCTTGAATATGTATGCCGATTTTATCAACTACAACGGAAACAGCAAGCTGGCCAAGGCTCGCCGGAATGTGAAACTGATTGATAACAAAATGACGCTTACCACCGATTCGCTTGACTATTCGATGTTGAATGACCTGGCTTCGTACATGTATTCGGGAACGGTGCAAGATTCGACCAATGTTTTGACTTCAGTGGTTGGTTTGTATTACGTGAATGAAAAGAAAGCGTATTTCAAAACCAATGTCGATGGGGTTACCGAAGACTATAAAATAAAATCGGACACGCTGGTTTACTTTACCACAACCAAAAAAGTAATGATTGAAGGCCCGACACATATTTTCAACGAGAAAGACACTCTGTATGCAGAATCCGGTATGTACGACAGCATGAAGGGTTATGCCACGCTAACCAAAAATCCGCTGATTTGGAATGCCAAACAAAAAGTAAAAGCCGATTCGATTTATTACAACAAACACAACGGAAAAGGCCGTGCCATGGGACATGCCAACCTCGAGGATTTCGAAAACCGAATTATCGTCAGGGGAAATATGGTGCAATACAACGATCTTACAAAAATTGCCTCGTCGACCGATTCGGCTGTACTTATTCAATATTCGGAACAGGATTCGCTTTATTTACATGCCGATATTTTGGAAACCATGCCCGACACCATCAAAGCAAAAAAGACTGGCACAGATAAAATAAAAGCGTCGTCAAAAAAATTGTCTGAAAATCTGGCAAAAACAGATACGACTGCAAGTTCACCGGCATTAAAAACTCCTGAACTTGAAACCCTTCTCGCTGATACGTTGGCAACCGACTCTCTAAAAAACCAGCTAGTGACTCCGGAAATAGTGGCCACTGACAGCATTCCTGCAGACACAGCGAAAAATGCACGACTGGTGCTGGCTTACCATCGGGTTCGGTTTTATCGAAAGGATTTTCAGGGGAAATGTGACTCGCTGGCCTACTGGTCGAAAGATTCTACCATTCAGCTTTATAAAGATCCGGTAATCTGGTCCGACAATAATCAGATTACAGCCGATTACATTGAAATGATTAACCGGACCAAAGATCCGGACGAAATTATAATGAAAAATGATGCCTTCATTATTGCCATGGAAGACGATAGCCTGAGGTTTAACCAGATCAAAGGTAAAAACATGACAGGTTTTGTAAGGAACAATCAATTGTATAAAATTGATGTGAACGGAAACGGACAATCCAATTATTATGCCCGCGACAAAACAGGAATAATCGGTCTCAACAAAGCCGAAAGCAGCAACATTACCATTTACATGAACAAAGGAAAAGTCAAAAAGATTGCCTTTATAAAATCTCCGGATGGCGAACTCAAACCACTCGGCGAACTCGAAGATGCCGACAAATTGCTTCCTGGATTCAAATGGCAGGCTGAAATCAGGCCAAAAAACAAGGAAGATATTTTTAATTATCCGGAAGAAAAGGAAACGACTTTGCCCGATCAAAAAAATCAGGTTCCTGCCAAAAAGGAGATTGAATAACTGGAAATTTCCTGAACCATCTCCATTTTGATTATCTCATTTGCCGGATTTTTTGCCGGAATAATTGAATAACGTTTAACAACAATCAGATGGATCACAGCTTTTTCGACCAGATCAAACGAATTCAGGCGCTGTCCGAAATCGGTCTGGAATACAACACGATCAATTACGACAGAGAACGTTACGAAGAAATTCAGGAGATTTGTCTCAATATGATGCAACAAATCACTGATGTTCCGGTAGAAAAGATTAAACCCATTATTCAGGAAAAAGCTGGTTATAAAACTCCTAAAGTAGATATTCGTGCAGTAGTTTTTAATCCGGAAGGAAAAATTTTACTGATTCAGGAAAAGATAGATGGCTGTTGGGCTTTGCCCGGTGGCTGGGCCGATGTTGGATATTCTCCGAGTCAGATTGCCGAAAAAGAATGTTTTGAAGAAGCCGGATTGCCGGTTAAAGCCAGCCGGTTGCTCGCGGTTATGGACAAGACGGCCCAGAAAATGATTCCGGAATTCGAATATGTGTACAAACTCTTTGTGCGCTGCGAACCAATGGGAACAGAGATTTCAAGCGGCGCTGAAACCGACGATGCAGCCTGGTTTGATGAACATGAATTACCGGAACTTTCACTTCCCCGTAACATTCCATCGCAAATTCACCTGATGTTTGAATACTTCAGGGGTGAAAAGACTGAAGTTTATTTGGATTAAGTCTTAAAAGACAGCCATTCAGTTTAATCAATTACGAACAAATATCTAAAATCCGGACTTATCCGATTTTTTTTTGAATTTTTCCTCTATTTAATATCAGGTTTCTCCTTTTCTTTTGGAAATTTCTTTACATTTTGTAGATTTGCAGACCAGACCAGACCAGTATAATTAAACACAAAATCTATGAAACAAAAACTGTATTTTCTAATCATCATTTTATTCCCTTTAGTTGGGATCTCGCAAACACGTTTTCAATTTCAGGATACCAGATTATCCTTTCAGGAAAGAGTTGAAAACCTGCTCTCTGAAATGACTCTTCAGGAGAAAATGCAACAAATGTTGTACACTTCACCGGCAATTGAACGGCTTGGAATTCCGGAATACAACTGGTGGAACGAATGTTTACACGGTGTGGCACGCGCCGGTTACGCAACAGTTTTTCCCCAATCAATAACCATTGCCGCTTCGTGGGATACCGATCTGGTTCACCAGGTTGCCTCCGTAATTTCAGACGAAGCCCGGGCGAAACATCATGAATTTGTTCGGCGCGGAATGCGGGATATTTACCAGGGACTTACATTCTGGTCGCCAAACATCAATATTTTCCGCGATCCACGCTGGGGTCGCGGCCACGAAACGTATGGAGAAGATCCGTACCTCACCGGACAACTTGGACTACAATTTGTAAAAGGTCTTCAGGGCGATGACCCAAAATATTTAAAAGTAGTTGCCACAGCCAAGCATTTTGCCGTTCACTCGGGACCGGAACCTTCGCGGCATGTTTTCGATGCAGAGGTGAGTGAACGCGATTTTCGTGAAACTTATCTTCCGGCATTTCGCACGTTGGTTGTCGACGGCGGCGTGTATTCCGTAATGGGCGCGTATAACCGATTGCATGGTCAGGCCTGTTGCGCCAGTACTGAATTAGCAGGGATTTTGCGCAACGAATGGGGCTTTCAGGGCTACGAAGTGAGCGACTGCTGGGCCATTGCCGATATCTGGCAAACACACAAAATTGCCAAAGATGCAGCCGAAGCTTCGGCGATGGCGGTAAAACAGGGAACTGATCTGGAATGTGGCAACAGCTACAATTCACTTCCTGAAGCTGTGAAACGCGGACTGATTACTGAAAAAGACATCGATGTTTCGGTGGGTCGGCTGTTGACTGCCCGCATGAAACTAGGCATGTTTGATCCGGATTCGATTGTTCCTTATGCACAAATTCCGTTCTCGGTAAACGACAACCCGACACACGATAATCTGGCCCGCATTGCCGCACGAAAAAGTATTGTTCTTCTGAAAAATGAAAATAAAACTTTGCCCCTGAAAAAAAATCTGGGCAAAGTGGCAGTTATTGGCCCAAATGCCGACGAAATTGAATCGCTTTGGGGAAACTACAATGGTATTCCTTCGCATCCGGTAACGATACTTCAGGGTATAAAAAACAAAATTGAACCTCAGGCTGAAGTACTTTATGCACAAGGAAGCGAATTGGCCGACGGCATTTTCAAGCTCACTCCTATCCCTTCCATTTATCTGGAAACAGAAGACGGGAAACAGGGCGCTTTGGGCGAATATTTTGCCAACGATAGCCTGAAAGGGAAACCATTGTTCACACGCATTGATGATCATGTAGATTTCTACTGGGAATCGGGTACTCCTGATCCACGACTGCCGGTTGATAATTATTCCATTCGCTGGACCACTTACCTGAAAGTTCCTCAAACGGGCGACTACGAAATTGGCCTGTGGAGTATGCCAAATTTCAAAATTTATTGCGAAGGCAAAGAGATAATTGGAGGTGATAGCGAACACCATGCTTTCCACAGTTCAAAAAAGCTCGCTCTCGAAACAGGCAAACGATACAAACTGGTTTTCGATTACCGCAATTACCATGGCGACGGAACCGCCAGTTTGCTTTGGGCAACTCCCCATCCGAAAATGCTTGATGAAGCCGTTGAAACTGCTAAAAAAGCCGATGTTGTTGTGCTGGTATTAGGCCTGAACCAAAGACTTGAAGGTGAAGAAATGCCCATCCAGGTCGATGGATTTAAAGGTGGCGACCGAACTCACCTGAATCTGCCAAAAACTCAGGAAGATTTGATGAAAGCCATTAAAGCTACCGGTAAACCAATTGTTTTGGTACTGATTAACGGAAGTGCTCTTTCGGTAAATTACGCTGCCGAAAACATGGATGCCATTTTAACTGCAGGTTATCCCGGTCAGGAAGGCGGAAATGCTGTGGCCGACGTTCTTTTCGGCGATTACAATCCTGCCGGACGCTTGCCGGTTACCTATTACAAATCAGTTGAGCAGTTGCC
Organism: Prolixibacteraceae bacterium; assembly: GCA_041652995.1. Taxonomy (GTDB): domain Bacteria; phylum Bacteroidota; class Bacteroidia; order Bacteroidales; family Prolixibacteraceae; genus Aquipluma. Next base: position 25,308 of record JBAZGO010000051.1, on the reverse strand, counting down.
TGCATTTGAAAACTACGATATGGAAGGCCGCACTTACCGCTATTTCCACCAAACTCCGCTTTATCCGTTTGGTTATGGGTTGAGTTACACCAATTTCACGTATTCTGATCTAAATGTTCCGGCTGAAGCTAATACGGGCGACAAAATAACGGTTTCGGTAAAAGTGACCAATTCAGGAGATCGTGATGGCGAAGAGGTCGTTCAGCTTTACCTGACTGACGAAAAAGCATCAACGCCACGTCCAATCCGCCAAATGGAAGGTTTTAAGCGTATTTCCCTGAAAAAAGGCGAATCACAAATTGTGGAATTTACGCTGAAACCACGACAGCTTTCGATGATCAACGACAAGGACAAACTTGTTGTTGAACCCGGATATTTTACCGTTGCAGTGGGTGGTAAACAACCCGGGTTCACGGGCTCGGCCGATGCAATTACAACCCAAACACTCAATGGCCGGATCAAACTAAAAGGAAAAACATTAGAAATTAAATAATTGGTTTATTGTTGGTTTAGGAATTGTTTGTGTGTTATCCCTTCCGGAGTAAAAACCGGGAGGGATTTTTAGTTTATCGGGAATCGTGCGCACAACGATTTTTTAATATAGAATTGAAAATGCGATCAAAAAAGTGATTACAAAAACCAACACCAAAGACACAATAAAAATATAATCTGCCAGCGATTCGAACCGTGTACTCAGTTTTGGCCTTGATGTCCGGATAGAAAGAAACGAGAACAAACAACTGGATATCAATAAAATACAGGTAATGCCCGTTAATTCATCAATCTTCGAAAGTTCACTTAACTTCGATATTTTGAGCGAAGTTAAAACGATCAGGCAAAAACCCAGAAGGTTTGAAGATGTGTTGAGAATGTGCTGCGATTTAGTATTTGTCATTTCTCCTGAATTTTAAATTGTGGCCAAGATTGTTTGCTCAACCAAAATTAGAATTCCAAATCCAAATTGATTGTTATAAGAACCGAAAAATTGTTAAATCCTTCTTTCGGACACCAATTCAGGCACAACATTTTTCTTTCTGATCCAAAGTTCAAAACGCCTGATCCACACATAAACTATCGCGAGCAAAATTCGTGGAACAACCAAAATTAGCAAAGGATATCCCATTGCGACAAAAAGCAAGGTATCTTCCAATTGCGAATGCGAAACAGCAATGTGATGATTGAGCAAATCAGCATCTTCGCGGCTCAGTTTACCTTCTTCCGACTGGCTAATCATAATAGCTCCGCCGTACGAAAGACCAAGCGTGTAGGCAACCATCCAAAGGAATCCGGTATTGGCGGGCAATCCCATCAAGCGAAGCAAAGGAATAAATGGCATCAGAATCCATTTGATCAGGCCAAATTCGTTCAGGATTTTTTGCAGAATAAGCAGCAAATTGACCAGGATCAAGATCTTTACGGAGGTAATGACCATGTCTTTCAACCAACTAAGTAAAGCCGGAACAAAATCAGTTAAAGTTTGTGCGTAAATTTGTGCCTGGCCAGCTTCTTCAGCAGGAAGTACCAGATTTAGCCCCCAAGCAGCAATGAAACTGGCAGAAACCCGGGTTAGGATCATTCGCCACGGTTTAGATCCGGTTCGCTTCTGAATTGCTGTTTCCACGATCAGCGCATGCGAAATCAGGCACATTACCGCCAGTATGGTGCCTTCGCGATACCCGATCCCAATAGTCGTCATGACGGCAATCACCGAATAAATATTGGTAAAAAAACTGGTGATCAAAACGATGGAAGCCTGGCCGGACAAACCAATCAATTTAAAAAGCGGCGCCACCCAACCCGCAATAACTTCAAGAATCCCAAAAACATTGAGCAGAAAAACGGCAAATGAAACCGGAATCGTTAGCTTCAGCAACCATAAGGCTGTTTTTGTTCCCTGTGGTATGGATGACTTAACGCAATAAACCAACCTGTTTGATATATTCTGAACCTCCTGATTTTCCATACAAAAAATTAAAATGAAGCTTGCAAAGAAATAACATTTTCACTGTTTTACCCGATCTTTTCTCAAACCGGTTTTAATTGAACTCAAAAAAGAAACGATAAAATTGCAACAATACTTCGAGAACCGGTTCTCAGGCCTGAAACTGGTTCATTCAGAGACATAAAGAGGAAGATTATAATTCCATTTTAACACTCAATGAGAGTTTTTGCTTTGTCTGCTGAACTATTTGCAAATGTGCTTTGTTTCGTACAATTTACCTCTGAATATTAAACATTTATTCGTTGTTTCATGGCATTCCGATACTTGTTTATTTTTGCCGTATTGTTCGCGCATCAATCTATTGTAAGCGCTCAAATTGATTGGGAAAAAATACCAGTCGTAATTTTAAACGATAAAAGTCATAAATACGATCCGGAAAGCGCAGCTTTATTGTTTGAAGATCGCTCGGCCGGTTTAGGTTTTGACCAGATCATGGACAGCCTCCCCAAATTTAAAATCAATCCCTCCGGAAAAATAAACCTGGGTCCCTCGACCGCTGCAATCTGGTGCGTCTTCAGGTTAAAAAATACGACAAACGAAAAGTGGTTTATTGAAATGGGCGAATCGTATGTTGATGAAATTGATATGTACGCGATAAACGACAGCGACGAAGTGCAGCAAATTGAAACCGGATTATTCAGGAAAAATAATCCCAAAGCTGTAAAAGTAAATCACTATCTGTTTCCTCTGAATCTTTCCATTAACGAAGAAAAAATGTTTCTTATCAGGGCAAAGAGTACCAGTGTCCTAAATCTTCCGTTGGTAGTAGGTACCCTGCAAACGCATTACGAAATTAATCACAAAAAAGACTTCATCTTTGGTTTATATTTTGGGTTGATCCTGGCTCTGAGTATTTACAATTTCTTCGTTTTTATTTCAATCAAAGATATTACCTACCTATTTTATGTTTTTTATATCAACTTTTTAGGCGCTACGGTTTCGTGGCTGAAAGGCTATTCCCCGGAATTTCTGAATTTTCTTCCACCGCAGGTTAACCATGGAAATAGTAATGCAACATTGTCGATACTTTTTCTCATCCTATTCACACATTTTTTCCTGAATATCAAAACGATGGCTCCCCAGCTTAAGAAGGTAGAGATTGTTTTCTTCGGGTTCAATTTCATCGGATTGGTAATTAATATCCTGGGATTTTATCATATCGGGTTTTATTTCGTGATGCTTTGGGTGGTTCTGTTCAGCCTTCCGTATGTGTTGGGATTTGGCATTTATGCCATGAAAAAGGGATTTCGCCCGGCAGGCTTCTATATCCTCGGATTTAGCGTTTTTGCACTTGGCGACTTTATCTTTATGCTTAACGAAAATGCGATCCTGCCACAGAATTTTCTAACTCATTATTCGCTGCAAATTGGTTCTTCAATTGAAGCGATGATATTGTCTTTTGCCCTGGCCAATAAATTAAATTCATTCAAGCTTGAAAAAGAGCAAACCCAGGCGCTTGCTTTGGCCAGTGCAAATAAATTTTCGAAAGAGCTGATTGAGACTCAGGAAAATGAACGGAAAAGAATTGCCGGAGAATTACACGACAGCGTTGGGCAAAGCCTGAGCTTAATTAAAAATAAGATTGCCTTGCTTGCGAAGGGCCTGGATAAACGCAATTCGCTGAGCGAATTGAACGACGTGGTTTCGAATACCATTCAGGAGGTACGAAGTATCTCTTATGGATTAAGACCATTTCATCTCGATATTTTAGGTCTCACCCAGTCCATCAAAAGTTTGGTCGAGGACGTTGCAGAATCGAGCGACACCACCTTCAACATGACGGTGGAAAACATCGACCATTTGTTTTCGAAAGAGGCTGAAATACATATTTTCAGGATTATTCAGGAATGTTTAAACAATATCTCGAAGCATTCGAAAGCCACACAAGCCATTGTGAAAATAACGCATTCGGATAAGTATGTAAGGATTTTGATTGAAGACAATGGCATTGGAATAGATAATTACAACGGAGAATCTGGTTTGGGACTAAGGGGTATTAGAGAAAGGGTAAATTTTTTAAATGGTACGATCGAAATTGATAATAAAGAGCCAACCGGAACATCAATCGGGATTAGCATTGAAGAAACAAACTTATAGGGAACAAAACAAGATAGGTTGTTATACCTATTAAATTGGGTAATACTCCCTATTTCATGAGGATCGCCTGATTTCTATTTTTGTTAGTCACCTTATGCCAGAAAATTTACGAAAATAAAAAAATCAACATCATGCATTTGAATATATTAATAGCAGATGATCATCCTATTTTTTTGAAGGGATTAAGGGAGGTAATCGAATCGGACAGAGATTTGACAGTAGTTGCAGAAGCGCCTAACGGAATGGCAGCAGTTGAGGCTTTTAAACGGATTTCGCCCGATGTGGTTGTCCTTGATATTGACATGCCCAAAATGAATGGACTGGAAGCAGCGGAAAAAATACTGGAACAAAAAGAAGATCAGCCAATCATTGTGTTGACCATGCATAAAGACAAAGCTTTGTTTATGAAATCGCTTGAGATCGGCGTGCTTGGTTATCTGTTGAAGGAAAATGCGGTTCTTGATGTAATTGCCGCTATTTACAATGTGTTTGAAGGAAATGCCTACATCAGCCCTGAGTTGTCGGTTCATTTGCTTAGAAAAAGCAAATCAGCAAGCACCCAAACGTCCGGAAATTCTTTGGAATCGCTCACTCCCGCCGAAAAAAGAATATTGAAAATGATTTCGGAATATAAAACGAGCAAAGAAATCGCCGATGAACTCTTTATCAGTGAAAAAACCGTTTTTAACCACCGAATGAATATCTCAAAAAAATTGAACCTCACCGGCAAAAATAGTTTGCTTCGGTTTGCCATCGAAAATCATCAATAAGTCCATCCGTATTTTTTCGTTTCAGATTTCCCTTTTCTACTTTCGTGTTAAGGAACTATTGACCGTAGGTCATTCCGAACTTCCTGCCCACCAGTTTGTCAGGCGGGGTTTCGGAATCTGTAGTTCATGGTGAGATGCTGAAATAAATTCAGCATGACGATCAATACTGCAACCTTTACCCAACACTACCTATTTTCCCAAAATTTTCTTAGGCACTATTACCCAGATAATTGAGCCGCAACACTTATTTCCGTGTCCATTTCGCCACCCTAAATTTGTATCAGAAATCACAACAACGAATGTGTGATACATTTTAAAAATTTAAAACAACAATTATTAAAACAATTAAAAGATGAAAACAAAATTTTTAAACGGACTCAATTTTATGTTGCTCAGTGCGACAATCTTACTGGCTTTTACCTCATGTAAGAAAGATGAAGTAGTTGTAGAAAAACCGGTCGATTACGTCGGCGTTTGGGTTATGGAAAAAACGTATGCTCCGGAAGATGGCGGATTTACAATTAAAGACGTTGTCAATTTCTCGAAAAACAGTTTCACCGAAGTGGCCAAAGTTAAGGATGACAACACCAATTCATGGATCGATCTGGTTGGTAGAAAAGGAACCTTTATCATTTCAAATGGTGAAATGAATATTTCTCTCACTGAAGCCGGAACCACCTCTGTTGATCCTGTATCGGGCGGACCTACCGGAATTATTACATTTTATAAAGAAGGAACAACTGAGTTTTCTGACCTGCTTACAGAACTGGAAATGGCGAAGAATTACAAAGCATCATACACTGTTTCCAATAGTTCAATGACGTTAAAAGCCGACAATAACAACAACGGCAGTTACGACGATCTGGATGAAATAAACACGTATACCAAACAGTAAAACTATCTTCGGCTCAGGCCTTCAGGAGTAAAAAACAGAACTTCTTCCGTACTTAATTTATCACATCCTGAAGCAAATCTATTTTGAAAACAAATAATGATTTATAAAATGAAAATAACTCAAATATTAAAAACAACAGGTAAATGGGCTGGATTTATATTGCTCGGAATAATACTGCTTGTGGGCCTAATTTATGTCTATTCAGCAAGGCAATATAACAAAACAATGGATACTGCAATTTCATTTCCTCCGGTTGATATCGAAATTCCTTCCGATTCTGCGGCAATAGCCAGAGGAAATCATTTATTCACGGTGTACAATTGCAGGGAATGTCACACCGATAACCTGGGAGGCAAAGTAATGATTAACGATCAAATTCTTGGCTATATTAAAACAGCCAATCTGACCAAAGGAAAGGGTGGCCTGCCAAAAGATTTTAGCGATCAGGATTGGTTGCGGGCTTTGAAACACGGGCTCAATAAAGATGGCAAGCCATTAATCGCCATGCCATCAGATGAATCGAGCCGGATTCCAGACAAAGACCTGGCCGATATTATTGCTTATTGCAAAAGTGTGCCTCCGGTTGATAACGACTTAGGCCCGCAAAAAGCATATCCTGTGGCAAAAATTCTGTTTGCATTTGGACAGCTTCCGATTTTTTCCGCCCTGAATATGAGCCACGAGGTAAATCCAATCGCTAAACCTGAAGAAGTGGTATCTGAGGATTTTGGGGCTACTCTGACCATAAGCTGCACCGGTTGTCATCGTGAAAATTTCGCTGGCGGCCCACCACTGGCCCCCGGACATCCCGTGGTACCTAACATCTCATCAACCGGAAAACCGGGGAAGTGGACTGAGGAGCAGTTTATGAATACCCTGCGCACCGGAATAACTCCTGAAGGTCACGTGCTGAAAAATGAAAACATGCCATGGAAGAGTTATAAAGAATATTCGGATGTCGAATTAAAATCGATCCGGAAATATATTTTAACCTTTCCCCAAAAGACAGCTCAGGCCAACTAATATGCCATGTTACCAGCGGCCTAAAAATCAGAAACAATTTATTATTCACAATTATTCACTTGTCCTACAGATAGTTTAACTATCCGGAATGGACAACCCATGTCAAACAATTAAACAATATTCAAAATGAAAACACTAGTTAAACAATTAAGTATCATTGCATTTATTTCTTTCATGTCGCTAAATTCATGTAAAAAAGATGATCCGATAGTGACGCCTGATCCTGATCCGGTTGAAGTCTTGACAGCCAAAGCCGGACCTGACCAAACTACTGATGTCCAGCAGGCAATTTTGCTCGACGGTTCATCATCGGCCAGCAGTATGAATAAACCCTTTGCTTATTCCTGGCAGTTTACGAAGAAGCCTGTCGGAAGTATGGCTACTATCCAAAATAATACCACTGCAAAACCAGGTTTTACTCCTGATATGGTTGGTGAATACGATCTGGAACTTACCATTTTAAATGCATCAGGTCAAAGCAAGGATGTGGTAATAATTAATGTTACAGCCTCACAACCCCTGGAACTCGACGAAAGCATCGACGTTGAAACCGTATTGGCCGACAGGGTTACTGACCCGGACCTGCCCGATTACTTTGTCAATAAAGATATTCGTATCAATGCCCAGTTGACAGTAGAACCCGGAGTGATGATTCAATTTAAACGCGACACCCGTATGGATGTAAACGATAATGGGGCGATCATTGCAAAAGGAACGACAGAAAAGAAAATAAAATTTACGGGTATCGATCAAACCGGCGCCTCTTGGAAAGGAATTGTGATCTATTCGAATAACAGTGGCAATCTTTTTGAGAATGTTGAAATCCTCTATTCCGGAAGCACTCCGGGGCTTAATGTAAAAAAAGCGGCCCTCACCTTGTTTGGTATTTCTCATGCCTATATCTCGCTTAAAAACTGTCTGATCTCCCAAAGCGGCGGTTATGGATTGCATGCGGCTGCTGGTTCGGTACTGGGGAATTTCGAAAGCAATTCGTTTACAAACAATGCCGAAGCAGGTATTTTATTGGAATCAGCGAATGTACCGAAACTCGATAAACTTTCGACATTTACCGGAAATGGGAAAAATGTGGTGGAAATTCTACAGTCGAACCTGGATAATACTTCGCACAGCGAAGAAGTATGGGCAGGTTTCAACGACGGCACTCCTTACCGGCTTTCCGGCGATTTATTTGTGAAGACCGGCTGGAAGCTGGAACCCGGAGTGATAGTTGAAGCTGAAAACCAGGTCACCATCGAAGTTCATTCCACAGGATATTTAAATGCTGTCGGCACAACCGATAAACATATTGTGTTTACAGGCGCAACAAAAGCTAATGCCTTCTGGAAAGGAATCCGGAGCTATTCAACCAGTTCCGGAAACAAAATTGAGTACGGCGAAATACGTTATGCCGGAAGCTCTGATATTGTATCGGGAAGGAAAGCAAACCTGGCTATCACAGGCAGTTTATCTTCCATGTCGATCAAAAACAGCATCATCAGTAACGGAGGAGGTTATGGCATCAGTGTGGGATACGGTTCCAGCATCAATAACGATGCGGAAACAGTGAATACATTTGAAGATAACTTATTTGGCAACATTAAAAAAGACTGAAACAATTTCGAAAACAACATGAATAACCTGCGGAAATAAACAAAATTTCCTCTTACAAATGTTAGAAACAACAACGTGCCATGTTCGATGTGAAACTCTGTTCCTCATTCAGGGCGATCATCAACCTGGCCGTTTTTGAATCTGACATTTAAACTTAGGTATTCCATACCAATACAAACAAAATCAACATTTTAGAAATTACATTTATCATATCACAAAATTTAAAAAAATGAATTCAGAAAAAAAATCAATCATAACAAATTTCATAGAAGAAATTTGGAACCAAAATCAATTTGAAAAAATTGACAGGTATGTTTCCGGCGATTTTATTGATCATTCATTGCCACCGACTTTACCTGCAAATAAAGACGGAATGAAACTTTGGATTATTGGAACAGGAAAATCTTTTGAGCATAAAACGATTATTGAGGACATGGTGTGTGAAGACAATAAAGTAATGCTTAAAATGCGAATGCAACTTAAACACATAGGCACCTGGAGGGACATTGAACCTACGCATTTTGAAATTTCAACCGTCGGATACAGGTATTACAAACTTGCTGATGGAAAAATAATTGAACATTGGGCTTTAATTGATGGCAACTCAATTGAAAACCAACTTAAAGAAGCGCTACATGGTTGTAAAATTCAGGAATAATGGCATATAAAGAAAAAAGGTTATACAATAAGGCCACACGGCAAAGTATAAAATTCATACAAACCAAATCGGAAACGTTTGGCCGGCTCCTCGAAATGGAAGCAAAATATGGCGTTCACTCAAATGAACCGGCAGAACATTATCACCCGTACCAAACGGAAGAATTCACTGTACTTTCAGGAAAGCTTTCGGTTAGAATTAACGGACAGATAAGTGTATTGTCGCAAGGTGAAAAATTATACATTCCAGCAAATACTGTTCATTCAATGTGGAATGATACCGATAATGAAACAGTGGTAAACTGGAAGGTGGAACCCGCGCTGGATACTGAATATTTTTTCGAGACATTGTATGGGCTCGCCAATGATGGCAAAACAAATGAAGAAGGACGGCCTGCATTTTTGCAGACAATCATAACGGCAAGAAGATTTGCCAACGTTTTCCGGCTTTCCAAACCCATGTACTTTATTCAGCAAGTGGCGTTTGGTTTACTTGCCCCGGTAGCTTATTCGTTTGGTTACCGCCCGGTTTACAAAAAATATTTTGACCGATGAATCCGGGTATCAAATCAAACAGTGTGTGTAACAAAAACACAAACGCTAATTTGAAGTTAGTAGGCGATATACTTTACAGGCAGGGAAATTGGTATTTTGAAAAACTAACATTAAGTCTGCTCCGAAAAGTCAAAAACCCCTAAATCCCCTGAAGGGGACTTTAAAAAATTCATTGATTTTCAAGGAGTTCCCCTTTAGGGGTTAGGGGTAAGGAAGTTGAAAATCAATGAACTTGGACTTTTCGGATTGGACTCACAACATTAATTCACAACAGATAATGACTAAACAGATAACAATAATCGGAGGAGGGATTGCTGGCCTGACAACAGCAATTGCCTTAAATAGAGTGGGTTTTAAAACTCAGATTTTCGAATCTGCTCCTGAAATCAGGGCAGTTGGCGCCGGACTTGGACTTGGCGCAAATGCGATTGCGGCTTTCGATCGTTTAGAGCTTAAAAACGAAGTTACTGAGCGTGGAAGGGCTCTTCCTTCATTTTCAATATACGACCCAAAAAAGAAACTGATTACACATACCGATAGCAAAAAAACAAGCGCCCGGTATGGGGTTGATAATTTTACCATTCACCGTGCAGAACTTCATCGGCTGTTACTTTCAAAAATTGACCCTCAATCTATCTATACAAATAAAAAAGTCAAAAATATTCAGCAAAAAGAAAACTCGGTTGTAGTGGAATTTCAGGATGGGACAATTCACGAAACCGAATTCTTAATTGCTGCCGACGGAATACATTCAACGGTAAGAAAAATATTATTGCCTGATGTTGAACCAAGATATTCAGGATATACCTGTTGGAGAGCCGTTTTAGAAAACACAAACTTAAACCTGACAGAGAGTTCGGAGACCTGGGGAACAATAGGAAGGTTTGGAATTGTTCCGCTTGCAGGAAACAAGGTATATTGGTTTGCCTGTGTAAATTCCGGCAGAAACAACCCCGGTTTTAAAAACTTCAAAGCAAAAGATATTCTGAACCATTTTCAGGAATTTCATGAACCAATACCATCTATTTTAAAGGAAACAAAAGATGAAAATCTGATTTGGAACGATATTATTGATTTAAAGCCAATCAATCAATATGCTTTTGACAACATCCTGTTAGTTGGAGATGCCGCGCATGCCACAACTCCGAATCTTGGGCAAGGAGCCTGTCAGGCCATTGAAGATGCTGTTGTACTTGCCAGTGAATTAAGTAAAATCACAGATGTCAGGCAGGCATTCAGGAACTTCGAAAAGAGAAGAATTGACAGGACACAATCTATCGTAAATACATCTTGGAAAATCGGGAAAGTTGCCCAATTGGAAAATAAAATCCTGGTTGGGTTACGAAATTTCGCCTTCAGAGTAACTCCGTCAAGTGTGAGCGAAAAGCAATTAGATAAACTCTATACTATTGATTTTTAACGCATTAATCAACTATATTAGAATATATCATGGATATTTTAGAAATAACTTTACAGACAGATAACCTTACTGAAACAGAACATTTTTATTCAGACATTTTGGGATTGGAAAACATCAGAAAAGAACGATATTTTGTTTCATATGCAGCAGGACAATCAACCTTGACTTTTATTCAATCGGATAAATTAAACCCGAACTATCATTTTGCATTCAATATTCCGAAGAACAAACTGGAAGAATCAATTTCATGGATAACTGAAAAAGTTGATCTCATTAAAAATCCTGAGAATGGAATCGTTTCAAATTTCGAAGGATGGAATGCAAAAGCCATCTACTTTTATGATAATAATGGAAATATTCTGGAATTTATTGCCCGCTTCGACCTTGATAATAATTCGGAGGGACCATTCAGCAGTTCTTCAATTCTTTCAATCAGTGAAATTGGGATGGTGACTGATTCTCCAATGAAACTGTCAGATTATATAATGGAAGAATATAAGCTGGGCATTTACGAGAAAGGGTCTAGAACCGAAAAGTTTGTGACGCTTGGCAATTCCGATGGTCTATTTATTATTGCCGCAACAAACCGAATCTGGTATCCAACGGCACAACCGGCTAGAAAAAGTTTTTCAAAAGTCAGAATTTCGAATGGTGATAAAATTCTCGACATGGCAGTATTCTAAAAATTTATCGAGCATATCCATTGATCTTCCAAAATTTATCGTTCAACATTCCCTATACCAGCCCGGCGAAACCCATAAATGCCAGGGCCAGAATTCCGGCAGTAACCAATGCGATTGGAATACCTTTCATTCCTTTCGGAACTTCGGCCAAGGCCAGTTGTTCACGAATTCCGGAGAAAATAACCAGTGCCAGTGCAAAACCAATGGCATTGGCCACAGCAAAAACAACCGATTCAACCAGATTAAAATCTTTTTTAATGACCAAAATGGCCACACCCATAACCGCGCAGTTGGTTGTTATAAGCGGAAGATAAATTCCCAAAGCCTGGTACAAAGGTGGGCTCACTTTTTTGAGAATAATTTCGAGCATTTGAACCAGTGCAGCAATAATTAGGATAAAACTAATGGTTTGCAGAAAGGCCAGATTAAGCGGAACCAATACGTATATCTGAATCAGATAAGTTACAATGGTCGCCAAAGTCATCACGAAAAGTACGGAAGCCCCCATCCCGATAGCAGTTTCAGTTTTGGTGCTCACACCCAGGAAAGGGCAAATCCCCAGAAACTGAGCCAAAACAATGTTATTGACAAAGATGGCTGATATAATGATAATTACATATTCCATGATTCGAGTTTTGGAGGATTATTTATTTACTTTTTTCAGAATGGCAATCAGGAAACCCAGCGTAATGAAAGCTCCCGGAGCGAGTATAAAAACGAGGATTCCATCGGCACCTTCAGAAATGAATTTGTAGCCAAAAACAGATCCGGCGCCAAGCATTTCCCTGATTCCACCAAGAACCGTCAATGCCAGCGAAAATCCTAATCCCATTCCCAGCCCGTCGATAAACGACGAGAAAACCGTGTTTTTTGCAGCGAAAGCTTCGGCGCGACCGAGAACAATACAGTTTACCACAATCAATGGGATGAAAATTCCAAGCTGCTTTGACAAAGCCGGCGTATAAGCCTGCATCAGCAAATCGACCACGGTTACGAAACTGGCGATAACCACAACAAAAGCCGGAATACGAACTTTATCAGGCACAAAACCTTTGATTAGTGAAATGAAAACATTCGACATAAAAAGTACGAATGTAGTTGCCAAACCCATTCCCAAACCATTGATAGCCGATGAAGTTACTGCCAGGGTTGGACAAGTGCCTAAAAGCAACACCAGGATTGGGTTTTCCCTGAAAAATCCTTTCGTAAAATTATCGAGTTGATTCATTGTTTTCCTCCTATTTTGTTGATTTCGGCAGCCCGGTTCACCGCATCACAAAATGCACGGCTACTGATTGTTGCAGCAGTAATGGCATCAACAGTTCCGCCGTCTTTTTTTACTTTCAGTTTTCCTCCGGGAAGATCGTCAATTTTCAATCCCTTAAATTGATCTTTAAAAGCTGGTAATGCCATTTTAGTTCCAAGTCCCGGAGTTTCCTTGTGTTCCAGAACTTCAATATTGCTGATGGATCCATCGGGTAAAAAGCCGACCATAAGTGTAAACCGGCCAGAAAATCCTTTATCGGTATAGGTTTCAACAGCATTTCCTGAATTATCGGCGCCTTTTTGGAGGCGGTGAACTTTAATGCTGTCCTTTCCATCTTCGGGCATCAGTATCGTATCTGAGATTGTTTCAAATTCAGGAATAACCATTTTGATTGCATTGTTGATTTTTGCCCGTTGGGAGGCTGCAATTGGTTCTTTGGTGACCGAATAAACAGCCGACAAAGCCAGTCCCGCAACGGCTGTGATGACGAAAAGCGCAATCGTCATATTTTTAAATGTTGATTCTCTTTTGGCCATACTCTTAGCTGTTAACAGGTTGAACTTTCACTTCACCAAATCGTTTGGGTTTCACAAAGCGGTTGAGCAACGGAACCAGTGCATTCATAATCAGAATGGCAAACGAAACTCCTTCAGGATAAGCGCCCCAAATACGGATTATGATGGAAAGCACGCCAATTCCGATCCCAAAAAAGATTTGCGCTTTCGGGTTCATAGGTGAAGTAACCATATCGGTAGCCATAAAAATGGCGCCCAGAACCAGTCCACCTGTCATCAGTTGAAACATTGGATCAGCATATTTGGAAGGATCAATCATCCAGAATATTCCGGAGAACAAAGCAGCCGAAACCAAAACCGACACCGGAATATGCCAGGTAATAATTTTCCTGACCAGCATAAAAACTCCGCCAATAAGTAAAGCAATAACGGATATTTCACCCAGCGATCCGGAAACATTTCCCATGAATAAATCCATGTTTGTTGGCAGGGTTTTTAATATTTCAGCAATTGGCTGGCCATTTTTAACTCCTTCTTTCAGGAGCGCCAGAGGGGTAGCAGTTGTTACCGCATCAACAGCCGATGAACTGATGGCAGGCCATGAGGTCATTTGCACCGGAAATGAAATGAGCATAAATACACGTCCAACAAGCGCCGGATTAAACGGATTATTTCCCAGTCCGCCGTAAGGCATTTTTGCGATTCCAATAGCAACAAGCGCTCCGACAATCAGCATCCACGACGGAATAGACGCAGGTACATTGAATGCGAGCAGAATTCCGGTCAGTGCAGCCGATCCGTCTTTAATTTGTGTTTGAATTTTCAGGATGTATTTTTGAATCAGGAACTCAAAAGCGACACAGGCCGCAGCCGCAATCAGCATTACCCGCACCGAATCGATGCCGAACATGACCACCGACCAGATAAATGCAGGTACCAGCGCCAGAACGACACTGTACATGATTTTATTCACCGATTCGCCCGAATGGATGTGCGGCGAAGGAGATATCGTAAAAAGTTTAGTCATTAGAAAATGTTAAATTTTAAATTTTATTAATCTGAGTCATTTTTGGTCATTAAGTCATTCATAGTCATTAAAACGGAAATGCAATTTTCAGCAACTAATAACGTGAAACAAATGACGATAATGACTATTTATACCCAGTTGATCAGTTTTTTCTCGTCCGAATAATTGCACCCACTTTACCCTTTCCCAGCCGGATATAATCGAGCAGCGGACGGTTGGCCGGACAGGTGTAACTGCACGAACCACATTCAATACAATCCATCACACGTTCAAATTCTGCACGATCCCAGATTTGCTTCTCAGAAACAGTCATCAGCAAATAAGGCTCAAGTCCCATTGGGCAAACCGACACGCAACGCGAACAACGGATACAAGCTTGCATTTGTCCGCGTTTTGCTTCCGTTTCAGGCATCATTAATACTCCTGAAGTGCCTTTGGTTACAGGAATTTCTATATTTGTTACCGCCTTTCCCATCATAGGACCACCGTTGATAATTTTTCCGCAATTCTCCGGAAGTCCGCCTGCAGCTTCAATCAGTTCATTGATGGAAGTACCGATTCGCACCCTGAAATTGGCCGGATTCTTCATCGATTTTCCGGTGACTGTTACCACGCGCTCGAACAGCGGTTTGTTTTTCTGAACAGCTTCGTAAACTGCGAATGTAGTTGCAATATTAGTCACCACTGCTCCCACTGAAATTGGCAAAGCTCCTGAAGGAACTTCGCGGCCGGTAACCGCTTTGATCAGTTGTTTTTCGCCACCCTGAGGATATTTTACTTTGAGCGGAATGACCGAAATGGCAGAATGTCCGTTAAGCAAACTATTCATTTTTGCAATGGCATCGGGCTTATTATTTTCTATTCCAATGGCTGCCGAAGTCACATTCAGCGCTCTCATCAAAAGTTGAATGCCCACAACCAGTTCAGCACCATGTTCAAGCATCATCCTGTGATCTGACGTCAGGTATGGCTCGCATTCCACCCCATTGATCAATAAAACTTCAGCCTTCATTCCTTTTGGGGGCATCAGTTTTACATGGGTCGGGAAGGTTGCGCCGCCCAATCCGACAATTCCGGCTTCCTGAATTTTAGCCAGAATAGCAGCAGAATCAAGATTTATTTCGGTTTTTACCGCACTGCTTCGATCAATGCTTTCTTCCCAAATGTCGTCTTCCACATCAATGTAAATTCCCTTTTTCGGGTATCCTGAAGTATCGGGGCCAACATCAATTTTTTTCACAGTTCCGGAAACAGAAGAATGAATGTTAGCCGAAACAAAACCCGAAGATTTTGCAATGAGCTGACCAACTTTAATCTGATCGCCTTTTTGAACAATGGCTTCTGCGGGAGCACCGATATGCTGGCCCACGGGTATAAAAACGGAAGTTGGAAGAGCAAGCGTCTCTATGGCTTTCTGCGCCGAAAGTTTATTTTCAGCGGGGTGAACTCCTCCTATTTTGAATGTTTTTAGCACAATATTCCTCCTAATACTTAATTTTCAGAAGATTCAGGTTTAATTTCTGTAACATTTGTAGCAGACACGTCTGGCTTAACTTTTTCGGCAACCACTTTGACTGGTTCGGTAACAGTTATTTTCCTTGGTGGAAAATTCAGTTCAATAATGGCATTGGTCGGGCAAACCGAAACACATTTGCGACACAACTTACATTTATCAGAATCGATAAATGCCAGATTATTGGCCATAGTAATGGCATCGTAAGCGCATTCCTTTTCGCATTTACTGCATCCGATGCAGGCCACGCTGCACGATTTTCGAGCCACCGCTCCTTTGTCCATGTTGCGGCACGATACATATATTTTCCGGCCTTTCGGCGCCTTTTTGCGGAGTTCAATCAGTGTTTTCGGACAGGCTTTGACGCAAGCACCGCAAGCCACACATTTGTCGTCGTCCACTTCAGGCAACCCGGTTTCCGGATTCATGTGAATGGCGTCGAAATCGCAGGCAGTCACGCAATCGCCGCAACCCAGACAACCGTACTGGCAACCTGTATCTCCTGAATAAAGTGAAGCAGCAACAGCACACGACATGGTTCCGTCGTATACATTTGTTTTGGGGCGATGCTCACACGTTCCGTTACACCTGACCACAGCCACGCGCGGGTCTTTCTTTTCAGCAACAATACCCAGAATTCCTGCGACACCAGTCATGGTTTCGTTACCGCCAACCGGACAAAACAGGTCGGCCAGTTCGCCCTTGCTCACACATGTTTCGGCAAACGCCCGGCAACCGGCATAACCACAACCGCCACAGTTTGCACCGGGCAAGGCAGCTTCTACCTGATCGATTCGGGGATCTTCGTAAACCTTAAATTTTTGCGCCACAAAATACAGAATGATTGCCGACAAAATTCCGATAATGCTGAGCGTGAGAATAGTATAAATAATGATTGTACTCATACAATTGGATTAGTTAGTGGAAGAGATTTCGAAATCAAACGAGCGCTTAATTTTGTTCCTGAAGAAATAAAGGATGGTATAATACGGAACTAAAACGGCCAGAGAAAGCAAACCGGCAAATCCTTCATTTTTTGTAAGCGTAACACCAAGAATGAGCGTAACAAAAACAACTGCGAACGGAAGCAGATAACCATAAAAAGCAGCACGATAACCCTGCGAAATACGTCCGACAACGTTGACCATCTGGCCGATATGATATTCTCCGGTGAAGCGAGAAATCTCGATTTCCTTTTCTTTCAAGTCGGATGCCAGGCAGGCACCACTTGCATGACAGGATGAACATGCTGAGGCATTGACAATAACTACTGTTATTTTATTTTCTGAAACCTCCTGAACTATTCCCGCATGTAAAATCTTTTCTTCCATCTGATTGGTCGTTCGATTTCTTAAAAATCATGCAAATCTAAAGATGTTTAAAGAACTAAACAGAAGGCCTATTTCATTTTTAAAACACACTTCGTTATTTGTAATTATTCTAAATAGACCTGAAAATTTTCCCTTTTCATCTGATTGACAAACAATGAGTTGTCAGCTTGCATGATAAATGTCATTGTTTTGATGTTCTTTTGAAATTTCAGGAAATTGGTAAATTATCAAACTTATACTTCAATAATTTGAAATTCTTTTTGAAATAAAAAAGCCCCGCTTTTGCGAGGCTTATATCATTATTTGAATTTTTTCAGGAGATCTTTCACGGCATCTTTATGCACTGTGAAGCCCATCATCTTCAACTTGATGTAATCGTCGCGAAAGAAATAGTATCCAAAATTCGGATTGTTCAGGTCGACATTGCGCGAACCTGAACTTGAATCTTTAATCAGGTACCAGTCGTGACCGGTGCCTTTGTAATTTTCGAGGTAGCCAATCAATTGCATGCCGTGATCGTCGGTTGTGGTTTCGTTCGAGAAACGGAACTGGCGGGCATCATCGTTAATGTAAGCAGATGGAATGTCGTAATCGGGAATGATGGCGCAATTGGTTTCGCGGCTGAAACCGGTCTCCGAAACATCGCCGCCAATACTCAATGAATATCCGGCTTTAACGGCACTTTTCAGCGTCTTCATATAATCATCAAGCGGAATATTGTAATAATCTTTGCTGTGCCACCAGTTATCAGAAACCTTGTACTCAACCTGTTGCCAGAAAGGTTCCTGCTTGTATGAAAGAATTTCAACATAATCGTCAGGATTAAGCTGAAGATAATCTTTCAGATAAGTCATCGGTGTGTAAGTTTTGCCATCAACGGTAAATTCAGTTGGCGGAACTCCCAGATAATGGTTCATGATTGATTTAATTGTTTCTAAAACAGTGTCCATATTCCAGGCATTCGAAGTTTTCAGCGAATTCAGGAATGCAGTCATTTCTTCAACCATTTTTGCATGATTGTGATACTTTCTTCCATCAATTAATCCGGTGTACGCTTCCAATGGAACGGCGCCGTACAGTTTCATGATCCGCGCCATGGCATTGCCTTCCGATCCTTCAGAGAATTCGGAATCCCCGCGTTTTTCAACAAAGCGGCGGGCTTTTTCAATGTATTCGCAATACACCGAATAGATTTCTGAAATAGTGACTTTTTTATTGTGCAGGCGCAAAACTTCTGATTCGTAAAACGATGTGGTTGAAAAGCACCAGCAGGTACCGGTATTTCCCTGAGAAATGGTTGGATTGCTCCAAACTGTTTTGTACAGCGTGGGATCGTTTGGCAAATCCATGCCCGACTGATCCATGACAAACCGTTTATAGGGTTCCTTTTCGGTCAGCTTTTCTTCCACTGCCTGAACATCTTTCATGATCGTTTCGTAGTAGAAACCTTTACCTTTTTCTTCGGTAATTACTTTGCCTTTGTCAACATTTTGAGCCATGCTTCCAAAAGCGAAAACAAGCGCTAACCCGGATGTTAAAATAAATCTCTTCATGTTATCGATATTTTTTAGGGTCGGAAATATAACCCAAACATTCTTTGACTTTCCTGAAATATGTCAGGTTTTGGGGATCAACCATCAAACGAAGGGTAGTATTAACAATAATTTGCAAAATTTTTCAGAATAGACTGGCATTTTTCTGACCTGCTAACGCACTTTGATAGACTTTGCTACTTAGTCAGGGTTTGACTTGAAGTCAAGCCCTGACTACAATCTTTCACTTAGCTGATGGAACTCCAGTTGTATTCCGTATTTTTCATTTTCAGGAGGTTGTGAACCAGAATCTGGTTTTCCTGCTTCTCCAGTTTCGCATCGTCGTCCAGAATATCGGAAGCCTGGTTGCGGGCGTGTTGCAGTATTTCGCCATCCCGGCCAAGGTTGGCAATTTTAAGCGTAAAACCGATACCGCTTTGCTGCGTACCTTCCAAATCACCGGGCCCGCGAAGCTGCATATCAACCTCCGCAATTTCGAAACCATCGTTGGTGCGAACCATTGTTTCGAGGCGTTTGCGACTTTCGTTGCTTATTTTGTACGACGACAACAGCAAACAATACGATTGTTCGGCTCCGCGACCCACCCTTCCGCGAAGCTGATGCAACTGCGACAAACCAAACCGTTCCGAACTTTCAATAATCATCACCGACGCATTCGGAACATCAACACCTACTTCAATCACCGTGGTTGCCACCATGATTTGCGTTTTGCCTTCCTTAAACAAGTTCATTTCAGCATCTTTATCGGCAGGTTTCATTTTACCATGAACCATGCTGATTGAATATCGTGGAAAAACCTGCTTCAGCAAATCGTAGCCGTTCTCTACATTTTTCAGGTCGAGTTTTTCCGATTCTTTGATGAGCGGATAAACCACATAAATCTGGCGGCCAAGCTCTACCTGTTCGCGCATGAATTCGTAAATCTGTTTCCTGCGGTTTTCGTAATAGTGCAGTGTTTGAATAGGTTTTCGGCCCGGTGGCAATTCATCGATTATGGAAACATCAAGGTCGCCGTAAACGGTCATGGCCAGCGTGCGGGGAATCGGTGTCGCCGTCATAACCAACACATGCGGCGGAATAAATTCGTTCTTCTTCCAGAGTTTGGCCCGCTGAGCCACACCAAAACGATGCTGCTCATCGACGATCACCAACCCCAGCTTCTGAAAATTCACTTTGTTCTCGATCAAAGCATGCGTCCCAATCAGCAATTGCAAACTGCCGTTTTCAAGCTCTTCGTGAATGACCACTCGTTTCGACTTTTTGGTCGAACCCGTTAAAAGCGCAATCTTAATTCCCAGACCATTCGTCATTTTCAGGATTGAATTATAATGCTGAATAGCCAGAATCTCGGTTGGCGCCATCAGGCTAACCTGGAAACCGTTATCGAAAGCGATCAGCGCAGTCATCAGGGCAACCAGCGTTTTGCCGCTACCCACATCGCCCTGCAATAGCCTGTTCATTTGTTTTCCGGAGCCCATATCTTTCCTGATTTCCTTAATCACTTTTTTCTGGGCATTGGTGAGCTCAAAAGGCAGATAATTGCTGAAAAAAGTATTGAGATTGTACCCCACCTGCGAAAACACAAAACCTTTAAACGAGCCTTCGCGCTGATGCTTCAGGCTTAATATTTTGAGTTGGATGTAAAAGAGTTCTTCAAATTTTAACCTGAAAATAGCAGTCTTCAGAAGTGTTGGATTCTCGGGAAAATGAACCTGTCGCAAGGCTGTGGGCAACGACATCAGCCGAAGTTTTGAGATCAGGGCAGGTGGAAGTGTTTCATAAATCCGACCTTCGATGGTAGCAGCCAGGCTAAACTGAAATTTATTCAAAGCTTTGCTCGTCATAAATTTCTTTTTCATGGCTTCCGAAGTGTTGTAAAAAGCCTGAAAAACTCCGGTTGTAATTGGCTTGTTGTCGGCCGGTTCCAGTTCCGGATGAATCATATTTATTTTTCCGGAGAAAACAGTTGGCTTCCCGAAAACAATGTATTCCAGATTTGGCCTGATGTTTTCGCGTACCCATTTAATTCCCTGAAACCACAGCAGTTCCATCACACCCGAGTCGTCGCGAAAATGTGCGATCAGCCTTTGTTTCGAACCCTCACCCGAAGTTTCGAAACGAAAAATGATCCCTTTTAACTGAATGTATGGCATGTTGTTTGTAACCTCCGAAATCTTGTAGAATTTTGTCCGGTCGATATATTTGTAGGGAAAATAGTACAGTAAATCGTTGAAGGTGAAAATCTTCAATTCCTTTTTCAGAAGTTCGGCCCGCTGAGGTCCGACACCGGGTAAAAATTTTATATCCTGTTCCAGAAAATCTGACATAGGGCAAATATAAAAATTATCTGCCGTTTGAAGTTGAAGCAGTTTTTAAACGTTTGAGGAAAGATTCCGGCGAACTTCAAATCATTTTTTCAGGAATGGACAACAAAATGAGCAAATTGATGTTTTTCAAACGTGACGAGAAGAAACCAAAAGAATTTGAGCATAATTTTGTAATTAACTTAGGCTGAAACCAACTAATTCACCATAAACAAATTGATCCGACTATGGAAACTGTAATCAAGCTCGAGAAAATTGTAAAAAACTACAAAGTAGGAACACAGATAGTCAGAGCCTTACGCTCTGTTTCGCTCAACATTTTTAAAGGCGAATATGTTGCCATTATGGGTGCATCAGGCTCCGGAAAATCAACACTGATGAATGTTATCGGCTGCCTGGATACGCCAACAAGCGGCTTTTACGAACTGAACAACCAGGATGTAAGCCATCTGACCGACGATGAACTGGCAGAAATCCGCAACAAGGAAATTGGGTTTGTTTTTCAGACCTTTAACCTTTTGCCCCGGAATACAGCGCTCGAAAACGTAATGCTGCCACTGGTTTATGCCGGAGTAAAAAAGCAGCAGCGTATTATTCAGGCCGAAAAGATTCTGACTGAAGTTGGATTGGCCGATCGTATTGAACACAAGCCCAACGAACTATCGGGCGGTCAGCGCCAGCGTGTAGCTGTGGCCCGTGCCCTGGTAAATAATCCGTGTATTTTGCTGGCCGACGAGCCAACCGGTAACCTTGACTCAAAAATTTCGGAAGAAATTATGCAATTATTTGCCGAAATTCACCGCAAAGGAAATACATTAATTGTTGTAACCCATGAGGTTGATATTGCCAATCATGCTCACAGAATAATAAAATTGAAAGATGGTGAAATTGAGGCCGATTATGTGAATGAAAATCCTGTCTATTAAAGAAGCCCTGCCCTATCCCAAATCGGGAATGGAATCCCGAACCAACGTTAGGAAATATGGCCTGTATGGAAATGTTCAAACAGATAGGATAACCAGATAAACGAGGTCCTTTTTACTCCCTCCAGGTTTAGTGAAGGATGTGGAATGATCTTAAAAACAGAAAACGATGCAAATATACACTCGCACCGGCGACGACGGAACTACCGGACTAATTGGTGGAACACGACTGAAAAAGTATGACATCAGGCTCGAAGCTTACGGAACGGTTGACGAACTGAATTCATACATTGGGGTTATCCGCACGATGCAGACCGATGAACACGCTGACAAAGTGCTTCAAAAAATTCAGAATAAATTGTTTGTGATTGGGGCACACCTGGCCAGCGACGAAAAAGCCTTGATGATTAAAAAGCAATTGCCATGGGGTGAAGCAGATGTGGTGATGCTTGAACAGGAAATGGATCAGATGTTCACCGTTTTACCCAAACTGAATAATTTCATTTTGCCGGGTGGATGCGAGGCCTCTTCGTTTTGCCACGTTGCCCGGACAATTTGCCGGAGAGCTGAACGACGCATTGTTGAACTGGCTGAAAATGTCGACGTGGATGCGAACCTGATTAAATACATTAACCGCCTGTCTGACTATCTTTTCGTGCTTTCGAGAAAGGTGTCGTTAGACCAGAAAGTGCCGGAAATACTATGGTCTCCGGAGATAATGGAATAATTTTTTAAATTGTTTGCAGAATGGGTTTTTTTGTTATATTCGCAAAAGTTTAAAAAACCGAATTTATAACCTCTAATTTATAAAATATATGTACTGGACACTTGAATTAGCCTCGAAATTAGAGGATGCCCCATGGCCAGCAAGTAAAGATGAGTTAATCGATTTTGCGATCCGCAGTGGTGCTCCGCTGGAAGTTATTGAAAATCTGCAGGAGATTGAAGATGAGGGTGAAATTTACGAAAGTATTGAAGACATCTGGCCCGATTATCCGAGTAAAGATGATTTCTTTTTTAACGAAGATGAATATTGATTTTCGATAATAAGTAAAAAAGCAAGGCCGCAAACCTTGCTTTTTTATTTTAGGAAAATTATTTTTTCCGTAAGGATCGGGATACATCGTGACCGAAATACTACAACAACCACCGCAAACCATGTAATTCATTTCCCAAACGGTTTTCAATATTCCCAAATAATTTCCTGATTTAAAGCTTATATCAACCAAATGACACGGAAATTTAGTCCGCCGGAAAACCAATAAATCGTATTTTACCGTAATTTAAAATAAACCAATCACATGAAAAAATCATTCCTGTTTGCTGCTTCGGCTTTTTGCCTGATTTCGCTGTTTTCATGCAACCTTCCGGAGAAAAAGACTATTGAGCTATTTCCGGACGGAACAGAAATCCCCGCATGGTTTGCCGATACAGCCAAAATTAATCCCGATACCCTGGGCGCTCAACTGGTGGTAACCGACTTTGGTGCTGTGGGCGACGGGCAAACGCTAAATACCCTGGCCATTCAAAAAACCATTGACGAGGCCGGAAGCCGGGGTGGCGGTGTGGTTATTATTCCTGAAGGACGTTTTCTGACCGGAGCTTTGTTTTTTAAACCGCATACGCACCTGCATGTCCGCGAAGGTGCTACGTTGCTGGGCTCCGACGATATCGCCAATTTCCCAATGATGCCATCGCGTATGGAAGGCAGAAGTGTAGACTATTTTCCGGCGGTAGTGAATGCTTACGGAGTCGAAGGATTTACAATTACCGGCAAAGGCACCATCGATGGAAACGGGTTGAAATATTGGGAAGCTTTCTGGCAAAGGCGCAAAGAAAATCCGAAGTGTACCAATCTGGAAGTGTCGCGCCCCCGGCTGGTATTTATTCAGAACAGCAACAACGTGCAGCTTCAGGATGTCAAACTGCATAACTCCGGATTCTGGACCACTCACCTGTACCGTTGCAACCACGTAAAAGCGCTGAACCTGCATATCTTTTCGCCGGTTGAACCGGTTAAAGCGCCCAGCACCGATGCCATTGATGTGGATGCCTGCTCGGATGTATTGATTAGCGGCTGCTACATGGAAGTGAACGACGATGCCGTAGCTCTGAAAGGCGGCAAAGGTCCGTGGGCCGATAAAGATTCGACCAACGGACCCAACATGAACATCATCATCCAGAATTGCACTTTTGGATTTTGCCATTCGGCTGTAACCTGTGGCAGCGAGGCTATTCACAACCGCAACATCCTGGTGCGCAATTGTAAAGTTGACGGCCCTTCGCGCGTGTTGTGGCTGAAAAACCGACCAGATACACCGCAGCTTTACGAATACATTCGCGTTGAAAACATTACCGGACAAGCCGACCGCCTGGTTTTTGCCAAACCCTGGGTACAGTTTTTCGATTTGCAGGGGCGTGAAACGCCACCGGTTTCGGTATCTAACCACGTTACGTTTTGCGACATTACCCTGAAGTGCAAGATTTTTGCAGACATTGATGTTTCGGATGCCGACAGTTTGAAGAACTTCACTTTCGAGAACCTGAACATTACTGCCGAAAATGGTGAGTTAAATCAATCGCTGATTGACGGACTAAGCCTGAAAAATGTGGTTGTGAATGGTAAACTGATCGAATAAAAGCCAATTCTGTTATTGAATTAGGCATTTCGCAAATATTATCAGATGCCTGAGGTATCGAACCTGCCCGACGCAGCTACCATGTATACACAAATATTATTTTGAATAAATACGAAATAAGGAACAAATAATTGCTTTAAAAAACGAATTTCGGGATAAAACTTTCTCATTTCTTATTCCTTATTCAATATCGTTTAGTTAGCGTCGTCATTGCGAACGAAGTGAAGCAATCCATTGATTTAAAGATTGCTTCGTTCCTACTTATGACAGATTATGCAATACGCACGTTATCAGGCATTTCTATTTTTAATCTAAGTACATGACAAAAATTTAAAGATATTGATATCATCTTGAAATAAAGCGTTTAAAAGGACAGTTGCAATATATGTTAGACCATATTTGAATAGACTTTTAGCTTTGTTTCCATGTTTCTTGATCGGGATTGATTTGATGTATCTGTGCAAATAATCACCAACTAGATATGCCCATGTAAAAGCTACTAT
>JBAZGO010000050.1:0-47301 GCA_041652995.1 Prolixibacteraceae bacterium | reverse complement strand
TGAAACGGAAAACCTACAAAGATGGCATCATAATTTCAGATGAAGTAATGGAATACATTGCTTCGCATATCACGAATAATATTCGGGAACTCGAAGGCGCTTTGGTTTCGTTGCTCGCACAGTCGACACTGAATAAAAAGGAAATTACAATAGAATTGGCCAGCGAAATGATAAATAAGCTGGTTAAAAATTCGAAACGCGAACTTTCTATCGATTACATTGCCAAAGTAGTTTGCGATTACTTTAATATGCCGGTTGATTCACTTCAGGCCAAAAACCGCAAGCGCGAAGTTGTGCAGGCACGCCAACTCGCTATGTATTTCTCGAAAAATATGACCAAATCGTCGCTGGCCTCCATTGGTTCGCAAATTGGCAATAAGGATCACGCAACAGTGTTGCATGCCTGCAAAACGGTGAATAACCTGAAAGAAACGGACAAGGCATTTAAGCAGTTTGTCGACGAGATTGAAAAGAAGTTAAAACTATAAAAGATGAAAGCAGGTCAATTTGATCTGCTTTTTTTTACGTGCAAAAAACCTCATGATTTACTTATTACTGAGTATTCTTTCGTCGTCAGTAATTTTCATCACCTTTAAAATTACTGAACGGTTTCAAACCAACCTGGTAAAACTAATTACTGTAAATTACCTCGTTGCCACAATTCTTGGATTCAGTTTTAACCACCATCCGGTTTCAATCCTGAATATTTTTTCATCCGGATGGCTACCTTACGCACTGATCATTGGCGTTTCATACATCGTCATGTTTTTTTTGATTGGCTACTCAACCCGGATTTCAGGAATAGCGGTTACCACAATTGCCGGAAAGTTATCGATGGTCATTCCCATGCTTTTCTCGCTGATCTACTTTTCAGAAAAATCGTCGTTCCTGAAAATTTCAGGACTTATTTTAGCGACAGTTGCCGTTTTTTTGACGAGCTACAGGCCGATAAACAAGGCCAGGAACCGGATGTTATTTTTGCTTCCACTAATCATTTTTCTGGGTTCAGGAATAACAGATTCCATCATTAAATATTCGCAAACTCACTTCGTATACAACAACTTAAGTCTGCTTTTTTCGGCGGTAGTTTTCCTTACAGCATTAATTACCGGATTGATTTACATTACATTGAATTCAGGATCGGGTTCAAAAACCATAACAATTGCCGAGTTGCTGGGCGGCACAATTCTGGGAATTGCCAATTTTGGTTCGCTCTATTTTTTCATTCTGGCACTGAACAACAGCCGACTCGACAGCTCAATTGTATTCGGATTGAATAACATTTGCATTGTATTA
Source organism: Prolixibacteraceae bacterium (assembly GCA_041652995.1). GTDB lineage: Bacteria > Bacteroidota > Bacteroidia > Bacteroidales > Prolixibacteraceae > Aquipluma. The sequence continues at coordinate 46,005 of JBAZGO010000050.1, read as the reverse complement.
TTTTCAATTTTAACAGGTACATTTATCTTCAGAGAAAAACTTTTAAAAGTTAATTTTACAGGTATTTTTATGGCCATAATTGCCATTCTGATTTTAATGAATTACTGATGGACGACACGTTTAAAACCATAGCGCAACCTTCGGAAGGACTTTTCAAAGATAAGGGTAGCAAATTTATGTCGTTTGCATTTCCGGTTTCCTCGGAAGACGAAATAAAGGAAATTATAAACACACTTAAAAAAGAGCATCATTCTGCACGGCACCATTGTTATGCCTGGCGACTGGGACACGAAAAATTACTTTCCAGGGCAAACGATGACGGTGAACCTTCATCAACTGCCGGAAAGCCTATCCTGGGCCAAATTCAAAGTTTCGACCTGACAAATATTTTAATCGTTGTAGTTCGCTATTTTGGTGGAACATTGCTCGGGGTAAGCGGTCTGATTAATGCCTACCGCAGTGCCGCACTGGATGCTATAAATCAGGCTGAAATAGTTGAAAAGTTGGTTGAAAAACAGCTCTTTATTGAATTTGATTACCTGGTAATGAACGAAATAATGAAAATATTTAAAGACGAAAAATTGCTACAGATTGAACCACAGTTTGATCTGAAATGCAGGATAAAAACACTGGTTAGGTTAAGTGAATTGGAACGAATTACAGAAGAATTTCATAAAGTTGGCGGATCAAAAGTTACTCATCAGGATTAGGAACTTAAGATTCTCCAACTTGAAACACCTGTTCATAACCTTTTAATAAATATTAAACAACGGTGGCTGAAATAAACTAAAAACGCTGTATTTTTGAACTTTGATGGAACACCTGATAAAACAATATTCCCACTTTTCCGGTGAAATATTTCGCCCGGAAAATATTTTCCCAAATTTCCTGTTTTGTCTCCATCAAAGTAAACTTATGATTCAAAATTATTTTAATCCGGGGTTTCCGGCTATTGCCAAAGCCAACAGAAAAATTTCTGTTGGCTTTTTTTTGATTTTCCACCAATTAAAATTCACAAATCAATGAAGAAAAGAGATCTTATTTCGATCACTGATTATTCGAAGGAAGACTACCTGCGAATATTGGAATTGGCCGCAGAGTTTGAAAAAAATCCAAATCAACGATTGCTGGAAGGAAAAGTAGTCGCTTCTTTGTTTTTTGAACCATCAACACGTACCCGTTTAAGTTTCGAAACGGCTATAAACCGCTTAGGCGGCCGTATTATCGGTTTTTCTGATGCCGGTTCATCAAGCGTTTCGAAAGGCGAAACACTGCACGACACCACCCGAATGGTGAGTAATTATGTCGACCTGATCGTTATGCGGCACCCGCTGGAAGGCAGTTCGCGTTATGCGGCTGAAGTTTCGTCGGTGCCGGTTATAAATGCCGGCGATGGGGCAAACCAACATCCTACTCAGACTTTGCTCGATATGTATTCGATTCTGAAGACGCAGGGAACACTCGACAACATCAACATTTGTATGATTGGCGACCTGAAATACGGACGAACGGTTCACTCACTGCTGATGGCCATGTCTGAATTCGAAAATCCAATTTTCAACTTTATTGCGCCTGACGAACTTGCCATGCCTGAAGAATACAAATTATTCCTGAAGGAAAAGGGAATTCGCTATTTCGAACATACCGAGATCAACGATAACATCAATCACGCTGATATTATTTACATGACACGCGTTCAAAAAGAGCGATTTATGGATCCGATTGAATACGAAAAAGTGAAAAACGTGTACATCTTACGAAACAGTATGCTCAGCAAAACCAAGCCAAATATGCGCATCCTTCATCCGCTTCCTCGCGTCAACGAAATCCATCCGGATGTTGACAGTAACGAAAAAGCATATTATTTCGATCAGGCCAGAAATGGTGTTTTTGCCCGCCAGGCAATAATTTCGCATATCCTCAATCTAAAATAACCAAGTTATGAGCGATAATTTAAAAAAGAAACTGAAACTGAAAGTCAGTGCAATCAACAACGGAACTGTAATTGACCATATTCCTTCTGAAAATCTGTTTAAAGTAATTTCGATTCTTGGTTTGCAAAAGGTAAAAACACAAATTACATTTGGCGCAAACTTCGAAAGCGAAAAACTTGGTAATAAAGCAATCATAAAGCTTTCAGATGTATTTTTTGAAGACGATGAAATCAACAAGATTTCGCTGATTGCCCGCAATGCGAAACTGAATATTATTCGCGATTATGAAGTGGTCGAAAAACGTGTGGTCGAAGTTCCTGATAAAGTGATTGGCATTGTAAAGTGTTTTAATCCGAAATGCATTACAAACCACGAAGAAATTACCACGTATTTTACAGTCATTTCAAAAGACCCGCTGGATTTGAAATGCAAATACTGCGAAAAAATTACGCACGAAGATCAAATGGTTATTAAGTAAGCTCAAAATAAAATGTCAGTAACCGAATTTAGCACAGTACTTCAAAACGCAAAAATGCTGGTGAAGCAAAATCCGGAAGATTTGCTTTTCCGGATTTGTGAACTTTTGAAAGCAGAAGTCTATCATTACGATTGGGTTGGATTTTATATTCTGGATCCTGAAAAAAACGAACTGGTTCTCGGTCCATTTGTTGGTAAACCAACGCAGCATACGCACATTCCTGTTGGCAAAGGTATATGCGGGCAGGTTGCAGCCAGCGGCCAAACAATGATTGTGCAGGATGTAACACAAGTTGACAACTACATTTCGTGTGGACTTGAAGTTCAGTCTGAAATTGTTGTTCCTGCGATGAAAAATGGCAAATTTGTAGCCGAAATTGATATTGACAGCCACTCGCCTGCTCCATTCACTGTTGCCGATGATACATTTCTCACTGAAATTTGCGAAATGCTGGCTGATCGTTTCTGAATATTCAGGTTTATTTATTACCTGATAAATAATTTAGCAGAAAAATTCATACGAATCAGCATATTATTTCAGTTTAGTTTGTTTAATAGTGTAATTTGCAGAAAATTGTGAGTCTGCAGATTACACAATTTTTGGTTCTAGCATCGGATCTGAATATCAACGCTTAATTTTTAAACATGTTAAACGAAATATATGAAATACTTTTTCATACCAACGAATTCATATTCGCTGTTGTTTCCGAAAATGTGTTTGAAGCTTACCTCATACTTTTCCTGATCATTTTTCTTGAAACCGGGCTCATTGTTTTCCCTTTTTTGCCGGGCGACGGGCTGCTTTTTTCCGCCGGAGTAATTGCCGCTTCTTCAGAAATGAATATCGTCCTTTTGGTTCCTTTGCTGATCGTTGCAGCAATTGCTGGAAACCACTTCAACTATCGGATTGGCAAATTAATTGGCAACCGCATTGAGCACAGCAATAATAGATTTGTAAAAAAATACATGGTTGCGTCCGTTATCGAAACACGGAAATTTTATCAGAAGCACGGAAAAAAGTCGATTATTCTTGGACGTTTCTTTCCTGTTATACGCACCTATATTCCATTTTTTGCCGGTACTGTAAAATTCGATTTTTCAATATTCGGATTGTATACCATCATTGGCTCAGCGATTTGGGTGCCATTTTTTACAATATCCGGTTATTTCCTTGGTGAAATAACCTGGATAAAAGAAAATTTTGAACTCATCTTTTTGGGCCTGATTATCGTGACACTAATCCCGTTTTTTTATGCACTGATTCGAACGGTATTATTTAAGAAAAAAACAACGTTAAAGAGTCAATCCTCACAGAAACCTTGATTATCCGGCAAAAAAACTATTTTTGATTTTTCTAAATCAGCCTTTATGTCAAAATTATTTCTCACAAAACCTTTAGCTCAATTAATCAGCGAATCGAAATCAGATCAAGATTTAAAAAAGACGCTAACCGGGTTAAACTTAACAACGCTGGGCGTCGGGGCTGTTATTGGGGCCGGAATTTTTGTGATTACGGGGCAAGCAGCAGCCCAATATGCTGGTCCGGCCATTGTTATCTCGTTTTTAATTTCAGGATTTGCCTGTTTGTTTGCAGGCCTGTGTTACGCTGAATTTGCTTCGATGATACCCATTTCAGGAAGTGCTTACACGTACGCTTATGCAACTATGGGCGAATTTGTTGCCTGGATTATTGGTTGGGATTTGATTCTGGAATATCTTTTTGCAGCAGCTACAGTTGCCGTTGGCTGGTCGGGTTACGTGGTCAGTTTTCTGGCCGATTTTGGAATTGTAATTCCAGCACAGTTTACAGCGGCCTGGGGCTCGATTCTCGTAAATATTCCTGATATTGGTTGGAAATCGATAACTCCACAACTGGTGAAAAGCCTTGCAGATTCGGGTGTTTCTGTTGATAGTCTTCCGCACTTGACGGCCATTTTGAATCTTCCGGCCATGTTTATTGTTGTTCTTATTTCAGGATTGCTGCTCATTGGAATCCGTGAATCGGCCAAATTCAATAATGTGATGGTTATCATTAAAGTTTTTGTGATAATCTTGTTTGTTGGCATTGGCGTATTTTTTATAAAAGGAGCGAACTGGCATCCTTTTATTCCTGAAAATACAGGTGTTTGGGGACATTATGGATGGAGCGGAATTTTGCGGGGCGCCGGAGTAATTTTCTTTGCCTACATTGGTTTTGATGCCGTTTCAACAGCAGCACAGGAAGCAAAAAATCCACAAAAAGATATGCCCATTGGAATTCTCGGTTCTCTTGGAATTTCTACAGTTCTATATATTGCAGTAGCTCTTGTCATTACCGGAATTGTTAGTTACACATTTCTCAATGTGGCCGATCCGATTGCTGTTGGAGTAAATTCCATGGGGCAAAAACTTTTTTGGCTTCGACCGATTATTAAAATTGCAGCAATTGCAGGTTTAAGTTCTGTAATTTTAGTTTTACTGATGGGACAACCCCGGATTTTCTATTCAATGGCCAAAGATGGATTGTTGCCACCGGTTTTCGCCAAGGTTCATCCAAAATTCAAAACTCCTTATGCGAGCACGCTCATCACAGGGTTTGTTGCATTTATTCTCGCCGGTATTCTGCCAATCGACATTTTGGGTGAACTTGTTTCGATAGGAACTTTGCTTGCATTCACATTGGTTTGTATTGGAGTCATTATTCTACGTGTAAAAAGACCCGATATTCACCGCGAATTTAAAACGCCCTGGGTTCCTCTAATCCCTATTTTAGGGGCAGCCATTTGTTTACTTCAAATGTTTTCCTTGCCTTGGGAAACATGGTTCCGTCTAATTTTATGGATGGCCATTGGGTTCGTAATTTATTTCGTTTACGGAATCCGCAAAAGTAAAATTCAGCATCCGAGGGAATAATTCCATTCTTTACAACGTTCATAAAAGCGCCTGTTAACAAATCAAATGCTTACGGGCACTTTGCTTTTCAACGCTTCCAATAGCGGAATACAATACTACAAAAAGCCAGACTTCTTGGTTTTTTGTTCTTTAGCCATGACCAACAAATTCAAATTTAAATTGTTACAGTTCTGAAAAGCAAAGTTTTAATGTTTTATCATTTAACGCTTTCAGCCATGAAATTACCATTCCTTCTTATTTTCAGTTCGTTTTTGATTTGTACCTATACCATCAACGGACAGACAGCCAACACGCTCACTCAATTTGCTTCGGGATTAAACAAACCCGTTTGTATTGCGCATGCCGGAGACAGTCGTTTGTTTGTGGTGAGCCAAACCGGAACCATCAGCATTGTTGGCACAGACGGGCAGGTTGCGGCACAACCATTTCTTGATATTCGCGACCGCGTTGTTTACGGAGGTGAACGTGGCCTTTTGGGCATTGCATTTCATCCAAATTATCAATCGAATGGATTCTTCTATCTTAATTATATTGGAGATGGGGATAGCACCCATATTTCCAGGTTTTCGGTAAATGCAAACAATCCCGAGTTGGCTGAAAAATCGAGTGAGCAAAAGCTTTTGACTATTTTTCAACCCTATCAGAACCACAATGGCGGCGATTTAAATTTTGGTCCCGATGGCTTTCTCTATATCGGCTTAGGCGATGGAGGTTCAGGAGGCGATCCTGAGAACAGGGCTCAAAATTTGCTTGATATTCATGGTAAAATACTTCGCATCGATGTCGATCACGGAAATCCATATTCAATTCCCGAATCAAATCCGTTTTACAATAGTGTAATTGCTTTGCCTGAAATCTGGGCGTATGGACTGCGTAATCCGTGGCGTTTCAGTTTCGACCGAACCACCGGCGATTTATGGATTGGAGATGTCGGTCAGAACATTTCTGAAGAAATTGACTTTCAATTGGCCAATTCAACCGGCGGAGTTAATTACGGATGGCGTTGCTATGAGGGCGATCTGGAATACAACAGCAGTCAATCTTCACCAACTGACAATTTTACCTTCCCGGTTTATTCCTATTCACACGGCTCCGAATGTTCGGTAACAGGGGGATATGTTTACCGCGGTTCAACGTCATCGCCATTTTACGGCTACTATTTCTTTACCGATTATTGTTCCGATCGTATCTGGACATTGCACAACGAATCAGGAAACTGGATTAAGGAAGACTTTGGTCAATTCTCCGGAAATAATTTCAGCGCTTTCGGTGAAGATGCAAGCGGTCAACTTTATGTAGCCGGTGTTTCGAGCGGCAAAATTTTCAGGATAAATGATCTTTCAACAGGGATAAATCAACCAGAAGCCCCATCTGAAATCACAATCACTCAGTTACCTAGCTCAGGAATCGTGCACATCGAAACCGCGCAAACGAAACAAACAGAAATGATTGTTTCAGTTTTTGATATGAAGGGAACAACTATTTTTCAGGCCAAAACCGGGAAATCGGCTTTCGATGTTGATCTGAATGAATTTCCATCCGGAACCTATGTTTTGAACATTAGAACTGACGGGAAAACAATTTCCAGAAAATTGGTTTTTGGGAAATAAATAAGGAAACTCCTACCCTCTCAGTCTTTCAGCATTTTTTCCGATAATTATCATGGCTGGCATTTGCGGTTTTTCCTTTTCCAAAAGCTCCTCAATATTTTCAAGTGTGCCTTCAACTGCGTTTGAACCTGGTTGCGAAACTTTGCTTAAAATCTGAATTTTCGTCTCCGGCGCTATTCCATTTTTAAGGAGTCGCAGCGCCAGTTTAACAAGTTTGTTCAGGCCCATAAAAAACACAATTGGAGAGCCTGATTTTAGCACCGAAACAAAAGTTTCGAGATCGCAGAAATCGCCCTCGCAATAATGACCCGTGCCGAAAAGCACCATGCTGTTTTTGCCACGTTCAGTCAACGGAATGCCGTAAAGTGAAGCAGCGCCAAGCGCAGAAGTTACGCCGGGAATAACTTCGTAATTCAGATTATTTTCGATGCAAAACCTGATTTCTTCAGCGCCACGGCCAAAAATCATTGGATCGCCCGATTTTAGCCTGACAACTTTCAATCCTTTTACAGCCAGATCGATAATTAACTGATTAATTTCATCCTGGCGTTTTGTTTGATCTTGCCCATCCTGATAGATTTTTCCGACATAAATACGCTGTGCTTCCGGTTTTGCAAGGCAGAGTATTTCATCGCTAACCAATGCGTCGTGAAGAATACAATCCGCCTGCTGAATGCTATTCAACGCTTTTACGGTTAACAATTCGGGATCGCCGGGGCCTGCGCCTACTATGGAAATCAGGGAAGACATATCTGGAAAATGTTGAATGTTGAATGTTAATTGATGAATGACTTTATCGTTCGAAACTACTCGTTGCTTTAGCTTTAGCTTTTGCCGTTTGCGTTATTCCAAGCTATCCAGATATTCCATGGGGCTGGAATAAATGAACTTGTAGTTCAACAACTGCATCAATTTTCTGCTGTCAATGGTTTTAAATGTTTCAACCTTTTCGCCAACCTGAGGTTCGGGCAAACCTGAAATTTGAGCTGCTTTTCCGTAGAACTCCTTTTTTAGCGGGTGTTCCGGACTGCATGCATTCAACGTTTCACCCCAAAGATTCTGCTCAATAATTGCCGTGATTATGCCAATGCAATCATCCCGGTGAATAAGGTTAACAGGTGCGTTGGCAATTGTTCGGGTCGATTTCAGGAGGAATTTTGCAGGATTTCGATCAGCGCCAATTAAACCGCCAAAACGAAGAACGGTTGTTCGAAAATCGGTCTGACTGGTCAATAAATTTTCAGCCAAAAGTAGAGCAATTCCACTCTCTTTGTCCGGAGAAAACTGGTCGCTTTCTGTGGCATGTTGATTATTCTCCGGATAAACAGAAGTTGACGAAATAAATATCACCTTTTCAATCCCGAACATCACGATGTATGGAATTATTTGCCTGATCTGATCCGGATAAACCTCTTCGATTCCAGTAATTCGGCGCGGCGGAACAGAAATGATTAGAATATCTGTTTCAAAAAAGTCAGGTTCTTCAATCACAAGCTCTTCCGGACTTAAAAGTAGGCGGAAGGGAGAAATTCCGGCAGAAAATAGTGTTGTGAATTTTTCAGGAGAAGTAACCGAACCCTTCACCGAAAAACCCTTTTCTGCAAGAACTTTACCAAGCGCCGACCCAAGCCAGCCGCAACCTAAAATCGATACCGTACCATGTCCCATTCAACTTTATTTGTTGTTTTCTTCTTTCCAACGTTCAACTGAATCCTGAACAAAAGATAATTCTTCCTGTTCAGGCGAAAGATACACTTTATTGGTAAAAACCCTCCAAGCTGCCCGCGCAGTTGAATTTTCGTTGGCCAGAATAAGTGAGCTTGGATTTGGGAAATTGCCTGCAGCTTTAAAATTGTCAATTCCTGAAGGACTGAAAAACAGGTAGGCATCAAAAATTCCGTTGACAAATTTCTCGATCGGCGTATTTTTATAGACTTCAATTTCGGAATATTGAATTGGAAATGCTGAAAAAACGGAAGTAATATCGCCGTGCAATTTGTCGCCGTGCAAAAACAAAACGGAATCTCCCTGATGTTGAGAAATGACATTTTCTGCCAAATCAGAAACATTGGAATATGATGAAACAAAAACAGGCAATTCCAGCTTACGCAGCACTTCAGCCTGCATTTCCGACCAGCAATAAATGCGGTCGTTTGCCGTTAAGCCAACTTTTGTCTGAAACCGTAAGAGCCAGTGAGCTGCATAAACACTGGTCACAACCCACTGTTTACGGGTATTCGCCATGGTATCGAAAAACGACAAATTTGGTTTTTTGTACTCGATTCGCAAAAACGGCTGTTCGATGAATTGAATGTGCTGTTTTTGTAACCACTGACGCGTAACTCTTGATAATCTTCCACCGATAAAAAATACTGGAGCTTTCATGATTAGAGTTTTAAAATGTTTTAAATATTTTGTTTTCAGTTCATTGATTTGAATTCAGCGACTATCAATCGTTTTTCATTCAAATTTTCAATGTCTGAAATCGCTTCCTTTTGTTATTTCTTTTACATATTGTTTCCGGATAACAAAATCGCCAAACTTTTCGCCGGCTGTCCTGTTTTGAGCAAAATCGGCTATTATGGGTTCCAATGCTTCCAGAATTTCGGGTTCGGTTATTGTTTCTTTGTACAAAGTATTCAACCGCGAGCCCGTAAAATTTCCACCGAGGTAAAGATTGTAATGACCTTCAGATTTACCGATAAAACCAATTTCAGCCAGATATGGCCGTCCACAACCGTTGGGACAACCGGTCATTCGGATAATAATTTCCTCTTTAAACAAGCCATATTTTTCCAGAATTGTTTCAATTTTTGAGACGAGTTTTGGCAAATACCTTTCAGCTTCAGCAAAAGCCAGGCCGCAGGTATTTAGCGCAACACAGGCAATTGTATTCTGTCTCAATCCTGAAATTTCGCCTGGAAAAACGCCATGCTTCTTCAGGATTTCATTCACTTTTATTTTAACCCCGGAAGACACATTGGCAACAATCACATTCTGATTTCCGGTCAGGATAAATTGACCGTCAGAATTCGACGCAATTTCTCGCAGCGCTGATTTCATGTTGAAACTATTTCGGTCGGCAACACGGCCACCTTCGACAAACAGGGTCAGGCTCCATTTCGAATCTTGTCCTTTTTTCCAGCCAAGCTGATCACCGTTTCGGGTAAAGCTGAATGGTTTCGGTTCCAGAAGTTCATACCCCAGATACTTGTGTAATTCACTTTTGAATTGATCAAGTACCAGATTATCAATGGTATATTTCAATCTCGCGAGTTTTCGGTTCTTGCGGTTTCCGTTATCGCGCTGAACCAGCACAACTTTCTCGGCCACATCAATGACCTGTTTAGGCAAACAAAAGCCAATCACATCGGCCAATCTCGGGTAAGCTTCCGGAATTCCAAAAGTGGAACCCATTCCACCCCCGGCCAACACATTGTATCCGATTATTTTATTGTTTTCAACAATGGCAACAAACCCCAAATCCTGGGAAAAAATATCAGAATCGTTGTACGGAGGAATCGCAACTGCTATTTTAAATTTTCGCGGCAGATAGCGATCACCATAAATAGGCTCAATATCTTTTTTACTATCGGCAATAAGTTTCTGATCGAGCCATATTTCGTGATAAGCCGTTGTTGACGGCAGCAAATGTTCGCTTATTTTTTTTGCCATTTCAGCAACTTCCGCATGAAGATCGGATTCTGCCGGGTTCGGATGACACATCACATTGCGGTTTACATCACCACATGCGGCAATTGTGTCCATTAGTCCGGTGTTAATTCCCTGAATGGTCTTTTTCAGGTTTGTTTTTATTACCCCATGCAACTGAAATGCCTGGCGGGTTGTTAACTTCAATGTATGATTGGCGAACTGGTCAGACAAGGCATCCATTTTCAGCCACTGTTCCGGAGAAACAATTCCACCCGGGATTCTCACGCGAATCAGGAAAGAATAAGCCGGTTCAAGTTTTTGCCGTTTGCGTTCCTTTTCCAAATCACGGTCGAATTGCTGGTACATACCATGAAATTTGGAAATTTGTGTGTCGGCCACAGCAATAGCGCCGGTAATAGGGTCAGCAAGACTCTCGACCAGTGTACCCCGGAGATAATTGCTTTCGTATTTGATTCGTTCCAATTCTGAAAGTTCGTTCCAATTGATTACATCATTCATCTTCTGTCAGTTTTTATGCCCACGAACCAGTAAGTATTTATACTACCAAGATACGTTTTAGTACGCACATTGTTCACGGCAATTTTGTTTTATTTATATCAATTTCGATTTATTAACATTGAGTTATCATTCAATACACGTCGGTTTGAAACCTCTTCTCCTTTTTTAATGTTCTCAAGTATTCCAATGCTTTTTCCTCGGTCATTCCACCAGCCGTTTCAAAAATCCGGAGAAGTGCTTTTTGCACATCCCTGGCCATTTGTTTCATGTCGCCACACAGATAAATGTTGGCGCCATTGCTCAGCCAGTCGAAAACTTCGTTCTGTTTTTCAAGCAATCTGTTTTGCACATAAATCTTCGTATCCTGATCGCGCGAAAAAGCCACATCTATTTTTTCGAGGTAACCGTCCTTAAGCAGTTTTTGCCACTCAACCTGGTATAAAAAGTCGGAATGGAAGCGACGCTCTCCGAAGAAGAGCCAGGTTTTACCTTTAAGGTCGTTGGCTTCGCGATGCTGAAGGAAAGCCCTGTACGGTGCAACCCCGGTACCAGCGCCAATCAAAATCACGGGTGTTTCCTGATTCTCCGGAAGTTTAAACGATGGATTTTTTTCAATGAAAACGGAAACCTGTGAATCAATTTCAATCCGGTCGGCCAGGTAAGTTGAACATGCCCCTCCCCGTTGACGGCCATTTCTGGAGTATCTCACTGTGGCAACTGTAATGTGAACCTCGTCACCAACTGAATCCTGGCTTGATGAAATGGAATACAAACGTGATGGAAAACTTCTCAGGATTTCGACAAGCTCTTGCGCATTTAGTTGGATTGGAAACTCTTCAAGAATATCCAGCACATCGTGTGCGTAAAGGTATTTGTCAATTTGTTCGTCGTTTTCAATTAGTTGCAGAAGTTCGACATTCCCAGTCTTTTCCTGATATTTCTGAATGACTTCGCGTGTTAAAACCGTAATTTCCAACCGATCAGAAAGTGCGACTTTTAGCGAATATTCGCCATCTTTTAACATTACGGTTTCAGTGCCATCCAATTTGGTTTGTTCCAGAATAGTAGAAACCAATTCAGGAGGATTAGTAGCCAGGATTCCCACAGAATCGCCAGGTTCGTAACTAATTCCCGACCCTTCAAGTGAAAGTTCAACATGGTAAACTTCTTTATCCGAATCGCGGCCAGTAATTTTCACTTTATCAATTACAGTTGCCCTGAAAGGATTTTTCCGGGAATATTCAACGCTTTTGGCAGCATGAATCACACTTGTTCCTGACTGAACAGATACTGCTTCTGACTCGGCAAAGAGATTGGTAAATTGTTCAATCCATGCATCGGCATCATCTTCGTAATCGACATCCAGAGTTAAAACAGGCAGAATTTGTTTTGCCCCGGAATTCAATAAGGCCTGATCAATATCTATTCCGGTTTTGCAATAAAATTTATAGCTTTTATCGCCCAGTGCAACCACCGAATAATTCAGATCGGGTAATTTAGGTGTGCGTTTTCCGGTAATGAACCCATGAAATTCTTCGGCCATTGCCGGCGGTTCGCCTTCTCCATGCGTACTAACAATAAAAACGATGTTGCTTTCCGAAGTGAGTTGGCGTGGTTTATATTCATCAAGCGCCGCTAATTGCACATCAATTCCCCGGACGATGAGCTTATCTCTAAGCGTTTCAGAAAGCGATTTACTTCTGCCGGTATGGGTTCCGTAAAGTATTTTTAAGTGCTTTTTTGCTGAAACTGATTCAACAATATTCTGCACCGGTTCCCCATTTTTACAGGCCAGTAATCCCTGAAAATAGCCATTCAACCAAACAAGCTGGTCGTGGTTCAATCCGGCAGTCAGGCTGGATAAAGCATTCATCTGCTGGTCGTTTAACGGACTTAATTTGGTACTCATATTATTTGTTTTTATTATTTTCCAAAAATTCCTGAATCAGATTTCTCAGCCTGATTGATTCAAATACATCCTGCGCATTTGAACCAACAGCCACGGTAATGTTCCCATCCTGGTAAACAGCAGGTGAAACAAACTGGCAAAGAGCAGGATTATCATGGACATTTACCAGCACGCCCAACTCTTTTGCATCAAGCACAATTTGCTTATCGAGTATTTCATTGTTCGTGCACGAATAAAGCATCAGATAGCCATTCAGGTCGCTTTTTTCGTATTTTTTCCTGAAACATTTTACACCGGCTGAATAAACCTCTGCAATTATGTTTTCTGCAACAACCTCAAGTTGAGCATTAAAGCGTTTCAAAATTTTGATTTTCTTCAATGCGCTTTGTCCGCCGCCAATGATCAAAATTTTCTGACCAGATATATCAATTGAAATCGGTAAAAAGTTCTTTTTCATAGTCTTGCTTAGATTTGATAGTCGGAATCAGTTTGTTTTATCTTTCCAAACTTGATCCTGTTCCATGTTCTTTCGTGAAAATAATACAGCGTCATTTTCGTAAAAACTTCAATTCCTCCGATTGAAAGCGCTAGGCCAGGTTTACCTGTAACGAAATAAGAGATAATTATGGTGTCAATCGTTCCAATGGTACGCCATGAAACCGATTTGGCAATGCTCCTGTAAGATTTTTCGCTCATACTCTCCGTAAAATTTTGATATAAAAAAAGCCCTTCTGATGTTCAGAAGGGCTTAAATATATTTTGGTAATTTATTCACCTATATCCGGTCAACCTTCTGAAAAGCCACAATAGAACACATACACATGCACATCGATGCACACATATTTCCGTTCATATTCATTTTTGCTATTTCAGAAGAATAACTTTTCATCAATAAAAGACTTAGTGATCTGTAATTATTAATTACTGCAAAAGTAGACTCAAAAACGATAATTCAAAACAAATTGGCATTTATTTTTTACTAATTCTTCTTTTCACGTAAAAATGGGTTCTATATTTGAAATTTAGAACTCATGCAGTTTAAATGACAAAATCGATTCTATTTTACTTCAATCCAACCTGCGAACTGGCTGTTGCAAATGGATCATTTAGCTATGTTCCACCACTTTTGCTTCAGGAAATGGAACAGGATTTAGCGACCTTGCCTTTTGTTTTCTGCACAAAAGACGATGTTGTTTTGAGCGAAAAATCCCCTTCCATTTTTTTTCTTGAAATGCTTGAAAATTGTGGTTTTGAAATACCTCGATTTTGCACATTCGCGCAAATTGAAGCGTTTTCAGCCAATACTTTTCATGATATTTTGCCCTGGGGATGGAGTCCAGCAGCTCATTTCAAGCTAAAAAATGCAACAACAAAATGTACAAGTGAATTTAAAGAAAGCCCTGTAAATAGCTGGCGAAGCGAACACAAAGCGCTTTTTGAACGATCGGCTTCGCTTGACTTTCTTAAGAAAATTCTGAAAAATTATCCCCGATTTTTTTTCATTCAGGAAGCTTTGACCGGCAAGAATGTGAGTAATTCGGAAGAACTTGAACAGTTGTTGGAGCAACATCAGGCAATTGTATTAAAAGCCCCCGTAAGTTCATCAGGGCGTGGAATCCAGATTATCCGGAAAACGAAATTAAATGAATCAAATAAGCAGTGGATTTCGGGAATATTTAAACAACAAAAGTACCTGATTGCCGAACCTTACCTGCAAAAGGTAATCGATTTATCTTTTCAGTTCAAAATTTTGCCTGATTCAAAAGTGAGTTATTCCGGATTCTCTATTTTTGAAACAAATTCGAATGGACAGTATAAAGGCACTTTAATTCATTCGGATTTAAAAACAATCCTGCCCGAAGAAAACACGGAAACATTAATGGAAATGATAGAAAGTACAGCTCAAATCATTACGGATCTGCTACCTTCTTCCGTTTATTCGAATTGGCATCGCGGCTTTTTGGGTGTCGATGCCATGCTTTTCAGGGATAATGAAAAGATATACATGCAACCGTGCATCGAAATTAACAGCCGGCTAAACATGGGTGTGCTTGCCCGATTTATTGAAAAACGTGTTCATTCGAAGTCTTCAGGAAAGTTTGAATTATTTTATGGAAAGCCAGGTGAATTCAACTCTTTTGCTAAAAAACAAATGCAAAGGAATCCAATTCAAATGCTGGAAGGTAAAATTTTCTCCGGATTCATGCCTTTAGTTGAACCCGACCAGCAAAAAAAATTTGGAGCCTACATTTCTCTCGGGCTGGCCAGATAACGATTGATTGTGTCGAGCAAATACTTTAAACGAATTGGTTTTGTGATAAATTCATCGCAACCGGCTTCCTGGCACATCCGTTCTTCGCCCGACAAAATAAAGGCAGTTTGAACTACAATGACAATATTCGGAAATTCAGTTTTTATGATTCGGGTGGCTTCAATGCCGTCCATTTTGGGCATGTTTATATCCATCAAAATTAAATCAATCTGCTTGTTATTTCGGACAATGTTCACAGCATCCAAACCATTCTTGGCCCAAATCAGATTTGCTTTTGTCTTCCTCAGTGCAGCTTCAAAATAAATGTTACTGGTTTCGTTGTCTTCAACGATTAAGACTGTTTTTCCATCCCAGAAATAGGTTTTATCAGAGAATTCCATGGTATGTATTTGTTAAATGTTTTTACGGTCCAATTGCTTGTAAATACGGCCAAGCAGCCTTACTAATTCACTAACATTAAATGGCTTACTTAAATAATCATCCATTCCTTCTGCCATAAACAATTCCTTATCATTTTTTAATGTATTCGCTGTCATCGCTATTATCGGAACCCGGTTTTGAATCTGATTTTCTCTCTCCCATTCCCTGATTTTACCTGTCGCTTCAACCCCATCCATTTCAGGCATATAAATATCCATAAAAACCACGTCGGGCAACACTTTCAGAAACATTTCAACGGCCTCTTTTCCGTTGCTTGCCACAATTACATGATGCCCAAGTTTCTGTAGATTTAATATAGCAACTTTTTGGTTAATTACGTTATCCTCAGCCAGTAAAATTTTCAACTTTTTATCGTGTCTTGTGAACTCTTCCAGTTCGACCGATTCAGTGTCAGTAAGATCGTGAGCAGAAACACCAAAATCGGCATCAAAATGGAAAGTTGCCCCCTCTCCTTCTTCACTTTCGATACAAATATCGCCATTCATCAGATGAACGAGGTTCTTTGAAATGGCAAGGCCAAGCCCTGTACCACCAAACTTCCGGGTAGTTGAGGCATCTGCCTGTGAAAACGATTTAAATAATTTTGATTGATTTTCAGGAGAAATGCCAATTCCTGTATCCTGAACCATAAAATGAAGTCTTACGACACATTCATCCATTGAAATCAATTTTACGCTGACATGCACGTATCCTTCATTTGTGAATTTAATGGCGTTGTTGCAAAGATTTATCAGTACCTGTTTTAGCCTTAACGGATCGCCAATTAGCAATTCGGGTACATTATCGGCAATTTTAAAAGAAAGGTCAAGATTTTTCTGAATGGCCTTATAACGAAGGATCTTCACAACTTCGGTTATTTCGTCCGAAAGATTAAACCGAATGTGTTCAAATGTTACCTGACCAGCTTCGATTTTCGAAAAATCGAGCACATCATTTATGATCATCAACAGGTTTTCTCCTGAAATGCCAATAATTTCAATGTATTCGAGCTGTTCTTTCGTCAGGTTTGTACCTTTGAGAATATCAATCATCCCAACAATGCCATTCATTGGGGTACGGATTTCGTGCGATATATTAGCCAGAAAAATGGCTTTGGCATTTGCAGCAGCTTCGGCCAGATTCTTTGAATTCATAAGTTCTTCCTGTGCCTTTCGCAAAGTAATATGAAGGTTTACACGTGCCTGAACTTCTTCACGACTAAATGGTTTTGGAATATAATCGACTGCACCAAGCTTGAACCCTTTCACAATACTGTCGCTTTCTTTTTTGGCTGTCAGAAAAATAATTGGAATGTCCTGAGTTTGAGGGTCGGCTTTTAAATGTCGGCAAACTTCAAATCCATCAATATCAGGTAAAACAACATCGAGCAATATTAAATCGAATTTATGTGCTTTAGCCTTGGCCATCGCCGATTTACCATTAATTGCGGTCGCAATCAGGTATCCTTTCTCCGATAAAATTTCCTTCATCAGATCAAGATTTAATTGCACGTCGTCGACAATCAAAATTTTGGAGGTAACGCAGCTTTCTTTCATGTTAATGAAATGTTGTGTTTAACCAATTGATCAGTTCATCTGGATTACCGATCATTTTTGCAGC
The DNA here is from genome assembly GCA_041652995.1 of Prolixibacteraceae bacterium. Classification (GTDB taxonomy): domain Bacteria; phylum Bacteroidota; class Bacteroidia; order Bacteroidales; family Prolixibacteraceae; genus Aquipluma. Next base: position 28,698 of record JBAZGO010000050.1, on the reverse strand, counting down.
ATTTAATTTTATTGCTTCCTTCGGCATTCCATAAACAACTGACGATTTTTCATCCTGGGCAAAAGTCATGGCCCCGATTTCCCGCAATTCGAGCAAGCCTTTTGCGCCGTCGGCTCCCATTCCTGTAAGTAAAATGGCAGTTATATTTTTCCCTTCAATTTTACTTGCCGAATGAAACAATACATCTACTGACGGGCGATGCCTGTTTACCAGATCTCCATTTTCGAGTTTGCATTTGTATGTTCCTCCATCCCTGATAAGACAAAGATGATGAAATCCATTTGCAATATACACACTTCCTTTGTGAATAACATCTCCATTTTCAGCTTCTTTCACATGAAGGTTCGATTCCTGGTTGAGTCGGTTTGCAAATGCACGTGTAAATTCACCGGGCATGTGCTGTACAACTAATATTCCAGGCAAATCAGTTCGGATATTTTTTAATATTCGGGAAATTACTTCGGTACCACCAGTTGAAGCCCCCAAAAGAATGACTTCTTCTGATTGAGCTTTGAACTTATTTATTTTCGGGGGATTTCCATTCGCTGATGCAGTTACGGGTTCGGGTTTAATCTTTCTGACTGCCTTACTTCTGGCCGTTTCCGACATAGCTGATGCTTTTATGGCATCAATAATCCGGATACAATATTCATCGAACTGTTGCGGATTCGATACTTTGGGTTTGGTAATAATTTCCCGGGCACCAAGCTTCAACGCTTTCATTCCTTTATCAGAACCATCGCCGGTAACCGATGAAATTACTACAACCGGAATCGGATGTTGATTCATTAGTTTACTCAGAAAAGTAAGCCCATCCATACGCGGCATTTCGATGTCAAGAGTGATAACATCCGGAAGATTTAAAGCGATCTTTGCAACGGCTTCGTAAGGATCGGACGCAATGCCAATCACTTCGATGTCAGGATCCTGACCGAGGATTTGATTTAAAACATTTTGAACTGAAACAGAATCGTCGACAACCAAAACTTTAATTTTCCGCATCTTATTGATTCGATTTAACCAAATACTTCTGCAAAACTTCACCGGTTTCAGTATTGAAATAAATAATTCGTCCCAGTTTTCCACCAGTGCTCGAACTCACTACTGCTATTCCGATCTCGGCAACAACCTGATGCGCCAGCTCAATATTTCGCTTCCCAACATTAAAAACAGAAATATATTCGCTTAGCATTTCGGCGCCGCCAAAAATTTTACATACAATATCTTCTTTTTTACTGCCAAAGTCAAGCATTTTCTGAAATAATTGTTTAATCGCAACATTTCCGAATTTTGGAGACTCTAAACCTTCTCCATTCCAAAACGGTAGCATAAAATGGTTCATTCCTCCAATTTTCTTTGTTATATCGTAAAAACAAACTGCCACGCACGATCCAAGCACAGTTGTAATCCACTGCGAATCTGTGCTTAGATACATTGTTGACGGATGAAGAAAATGAGATTTTAATCTAGCTTTATTCATTAGTACCCGGGTTCTGAGTCTAGCAAAAAGTCTTCAAGTTCATCCCATTCATTGGCATCGTCATACTCCGGAAGTGAAACCCTCATACGGATTCCTCCTTCGAAATTATCGCCCACTGTAACTTTTCCACCCAACATTTCTGAATATGCCTGAACAATTGACAAGCCCAGTCCGTGTCCTGTATTGATTGAATTTATCTTTTCGTCGAGTTGCTTAAAACGATCAAAAATTTGATGCTGGTCTTTTTGCGGAATGCCTTTTCCGTGATCAGAAACTTCCACAATCAGATTCCTTACTTCGAGCACAAAATCGAGGTTAATAAACGAGTCAACAATACTGAATTTAATTGAATTACTGATCAGGTTTTTTAGAATCAGCTCCAGTTTCTCGATATCGGATCCAAAAATAATTTGCTCTTCAGGAACAACTTTATTCGAAAAATTGACGATTAGCTGAACGTTCTTTTTGAGCAGCAACGGTTTGAAATATCCTGAAACCCGATCACACAACTGATTAATGTTGATTTCAGAAAACTTAAGCTCTTCTTTTCCTGCCTCAATCAAAGCAACCGCAAAAATATTTTTCAACTGAAAATCCAGGTGAAAAGCTTCACCGAAAATCAATTCAGCCATTTGTCTTACCTGATCCATCTGGCTTTCCTGCACATATTTCAGGTTCTCGGCCAGCGCCAGGATACTTGCAAACGGATTTACAATTTCGTTGGTAATGTTGCTTATGAAGTGCCCTTTTAATCGCTCCGAATCCTGTAATTTTTCATTCACCTTATACAGGCTTCTTGTCAATTCAAGGTTTTCCTTTTGTAGTTTTTCAAGTTGCAAACGGCAATTTTCCAACTGAATATTTGTTTCATTTGTCGAACTCATAATACTAAAGTTTTATCTTAATATAAACTCCGGGGGCGATTGATTTTATTGGTAATTGCATATTAATCAACGATTCTGAATGACCAATAAAAAGGTATCCGCCAGTTTTTAAAACATCAAGTGCATTCTTCAGAACTCTCATTTGTACCTTCTGATCGAAATAAATCATGGTATTCCGAAGAAAAATCACGTCAAAATTAGTTTCAAACGGGTATGATCCGTCCATAAGATTCAAATAAGCCACCCTTATTTTATCCCTGAGCTCCTTTACAATTCTTACTTTTGGGTGACTTGTATCTTTGCTTTTCAAAAAATATTTACGTTTAAATTCCATCGAAACATCATCGACCTGGCACATCGGGTAAATTGCTTCACGTGCTGTATGCAACATTCTGGCCGAAATATCGGTTGCCACTACTGAATAAACAAAGCTGAATCCGTTCAGAAGCATAAATTCTTCAAGCGTTATGGCAATCGAGAATGCCTCCTGTCCGCTCGAACATCCTGCACTCCAAATGCGCAAATGCGTTCCTTTCTCCCTTTTCATTGCACTCAATAAATCAGTAAGCGCCGTTGATGAAAGAAACCTGAAATGATCACTTTCCCTGAAAAATTCAGTTTTATTGGTTGAAATGAAATCAGCCAATAGTTGAAACTCATCTGTTTCGCCACTGTTTGCGATTAACCTCAAAGCATATTCATCAAATGAACGGATTCCCAGTTCGCGTAAACGTTTCTGTAACCGGGCCTGGAACATGACTTTCTTTTCCCGCGGCATTTTGATTCCATATTTTTGAGTAATCATTTTGCCGATCTCAAGAAAAAGTTCATCCGATATTTCTATAAATTCAGTTTTCACCATTTATCTATTCTTAACTTCCTGCCACGATTAAAAACGTTCAAAATCATCATCCGAACTATATGGCTGATCTAAATCAATTACAACCCCTTGCCTAACAACAGAGCTGGCATTGTCGTCAATAACCTGTTGCGCTGCGGTTTCTGCGTACTGGCGCCGGATATGCTCAAATTCATCGATTTTAAAAAATGAGATAATATCCTGAAGTTGTTCTGCCTGGGCCAGTAATTCAGCAGCATTTGTAGCCAGTTCTTCAGAGGTTGCAGCATTCTGTTGCGTTACAATATTTAATTGCTGAATGGCCTGATTTATTTGATTAGCACCAGCGCTCTGCTCAATATTTGCAGCCGAAATCTCCTGGATAAGCTCCGATGTTTTCTGAATTTCAGGAACAATTTCAGTCATTAATTTTCCTGCTCCTTCTGCGCTGAAAACACTTGATTTTGTTAACTGATCAATTTCAGAGGCGGCTATTTTACTGCGTTCAGCAAGTTTTCCAACCTCAGACGCAACAACTCCAAAACCACGTCCATGTTCACCTGCCCGGGCAGCTTCAACGGCGGCATTCAGTGCCAGAATATTGGTTTGAAATGCAATGTCACCAACAATCGTGATTTTGCGCGCTATTTCATTCATAGCATCAACCGTTTCATTTACCTTGCTGCTACCTTTCAAAATGGCGGATTCGGCCGACACGGCAATTTTTTCGGTTTGCCGGGCATTTTCACTGTTTTGTTGAATGTTAGCAGCCATTTCTTCAATCGCGGCAGATACTTCTTCGCCTGAAGAAGCTTGCTCAGAAGCGCCCTGCGAAACAAGTTGAGAAGTGGAACTTAGCTCAAGGCTTGCCGCTGCAAGATTTTCAGCCGTTGTTGAAATGTAAGTTATCATTTCCCTGATTTTGATGCTCATTGCCGTTAAATTTTCGGCCAAAATTCCAATCTCATCTTTCTGGTTGATTTCAATTTCTGCAGTCAGATCGCCTTTGGCCATTTTTTGTGCAAATTCAATTCCTTTCAGCAATGGTTTTGTGATAATTCGCGAAATATAAATTCCGGTATATACAGAAAATGAGAGCGAAATAAGCACGATAATCAATTTGCTAACAATGGAATTCCGAATCGATCTGAGAAATCCTTCGGCAAGTGCAACCGTATAATGTACGGATGTATTTCGCAGATTAGCTGAACTTCGCACCAATTTATCCGAGATAACAGAATTTGTGCTTCGGTACTCCTGAAGTTCATTCAACTTTGAGATCAGTTGCATAATGGCCATCTGGTAATCGCCTGAAGCTTTTTCAACCTGATGAATTATTTCCTGATGACCGCGTTGAGTTAAACTCGATTTCAGGAATTTTATCTCCGAATTAATGACTGAAAAATTATGAGAACTCTCGTTTATACCTGAGTTGTCGCGCAAGGAAAGCGCTTTAAAAATATCGCTGTCAATTACTTGTGCTGTATCAATTATTGTCGTTACACTTCTAATTTTCTTCAGGCGTAAATCGGTTGACTGCCGGTTTGCTATTTCGTTTTTCAGCGATTGATTCTGTGTTTGCAACAAAAGCCGGCACCCATTTTCGAATACACTGGAATTTCGATCAATCCTGTTTTTCAGAATATTTATGTCCTGAGTGGTTTTAAAGGCCATCACAAGGTTTTGTTCGTATTTGGGGATCTCAATCCGGGCTTCACTCAAATTCTGTTCAAGCGTACTTAAATTTGGGGAATTTTCGAGCAATAATTCACCTTCTGCTAAAACTTCTTTCAGCGAATCCAATGCTGTTCGTGCCAATTTGAAATAGTTTATTTTTCCAGTCAGCGAATATTCTTCCATATAAAACGCGACCAATTGTGTATGCGCACTTAAATTTGACGAAAGTTCAAGTTGCGGTATAAACTCTTCCGAAAAGGATTTGATATCTCTTTTAAAAAACAGCAACGTTCCCACCGAATTTACTGACAAAACGAATCCAATAAAAATCAGTACGCCAAACGCCCCCATTAGTTTTGTCCGGATTTTTAAATCAACAAATCTCATAATCAGATATTTATTTATTTTACAATTTTGTCAACCGAATTTCTTCTTCGCCGAATATTTTCTCCAAATCCAGCACTCCAATAGTTTCATCATTTAAAGTGAACGTACCGAAAATATAATCCGGAGTCAATTTATTCCCCTCAGTAGCCAAAACCTGGTCGGCAGTCGTATTTACAATCTTTTCAACCGAATCGACAACAATCCCTGCGTTCAAAATCTGACCTTCAAGTTCAAAGGCAAAAACCACAATGCAAGTCTCACGGGTTCGTTGTTTCTCCTGAAATCCAAATTTTAACCGGCCATCAAAAATGGGTAACACATCGCCAAAAAGATTCAAAACTCCCTTGAAATACGAAGGTGAATTTGGAATTTTAGTCGCTTCAGAATAAGCCAGAATTTTCACAATGTTTCCAACATTTACGGCAAACAGCTCTCCTTCGATCCTGAAAGTGAAAAATGAATTCAACCCATGTACGATTTCTACTGCCATATTATACCGAATATTTTTTGATCAATTTATTTGTATTGAGAACGAGCGCCAATTGTCCGGTTCCTAAAATGCTCGCTCCTGCAAAAATATCCTGCGCTTCGAGTAATCGGCCAATGGGTTTTATCACGGCCTGATACTCACGGATTACCTCGTCTACAACCAATCCAAACAGTTTGTTTTCGAAGTTTACAACCACAACAAATTGCTCAACCGGCAGGGTTTTCTCTAATCGAAAAGCTTCGTGCAAATTCACAAATGGAAGTTCTTCATTTTCGAACCTCACAAAATTCGTTTTGCCCATGTTCAATTGCTTTGATGCGGAACTAAATATTTTGTGAATTGCGGCTGAAGGAATCACATAAAATCCATCACCAATTTTAAACAGCAGTCCATCAATTATCGATAGCGAAAGAGGCAGTTTGATTGTAAACCGGGTAAATCGTCCTTTCTCCGAGGCCAGTTCAACCGAACCGCGCATTTCAGTTATCCGTTTCCAGACCACATCCAATCCAACGCCTCGTCCCGAAATGCCCGTCACAGTCTCCGAAGTTGTAACCCCCGGCATAAAAATCAGTTTATAAATTTCATTGTCGGTTAAGTCTTCTTCTCCTGAAATAATTCCCTGCGAAATAGCTTTATTCCTGATTGCCACAGCGTCAAGTCCTTCACCGTCATCTTCAATATCAATTTGCACAAAACTACCAATGGTCGAGGCTCTTATCGACAGTGTTCCGGAGCCATCTTTGCCTCGATCCAGGCGCATATTTTTGCTTTCAATGCCATGGTCAATCGAGTTGCGAATGATGTGCAACAGTGGATCAACGAGCTTTTCAATAATATTTTTGTCAATTTCGGTTTCCATGCCACCGGTAACCAGATTGACTTCTTTTCCGAGTTCTTTCGACAAATCGTGTATCAGCCGGTCAAATCTTACAGCCACACTTTGAAGCGGAATCAAACTCATATCAAATGCATTGTCGCGCAATTGGCGGCTTAACTTGCCCAAAGTTTCTGTCACCGCTTCCAGCTCTTCATTTCGAAAGGCTGAATTAATTTCTTCAAGCCACGATTGTGTGGTAATCAACTCACTCACGAGGTTCATGTACTGATCAATTTTTTGAGAACCGACCCTTATTGAATCAACTTTTGAAGGACCTGTAACGGCTTTTTGAATGCCGGTTTTCACTACACTTTCCGGATCTTTTTCAGACAGCCCGGGTGGTTCTTTTTCAATTGCATTTGTATCCCATGGAATTTGGTTCTCCCGGGCATTTAAAAACCCGGCTAAGATTTTTTCGTTATGAATGACATTTCCTGTAAAGACTTTCTCAATTTCAATTTTCGAAATATCGTTCACGAAAATGAAAACATCGTGCAGTGTTTCAATCGCTTCCGGAGTTGAAATAAAAATATCCCAATATGCGTAACACTTGCCGGGGTCGATGGCTGCCAGTTTTGGAAGCTTTTCGAACGACACTTGTATATTGCATTCGCCCAGGGCATTGAGTTCGTCAATCAGGTAAAGTGGATTCGTACCGTTGTTCATGATATTTTCATCCGGAACAAACGAAATGTAATATGTAATTTGATCGGGTTCGCCTAAAATTTCAACGGACTGTTCTGTTGGGATTTCCGGCAAAAGTGGTATGCCTGTTATTCGGCCAATTTGCTTTTGTGTGTCACTTTTAATTTTTTCAGACAGAAGTTTGTGCTCTTCAGTCGGTTCCAAAATCATAAGTTTATGAAGTCCATCAATCACATGCAGGGTAAAACTTATGGTTTCAGAATCTATGCGGTGTTTTTTTGACCTGAAAAGCTCAAACAAAGATTCCAAATCATGTGTCACATAACTCAGGAGATCGAAACCAAACATGCCACCGCTGCCTTTCATCGAATGCATAATCCTGAAAACTTCATCAATTACCTGATAGTTTTCCGGATTCTTTTCCAAAAGCAACAAGCCCGTTTCAAGCCGCTCAAAATAGTCCTTTACTTCCTCCCTGAATTTTTCAATAAATAACTCCATTTAGCGAATTACTTTTCGTAAAGTCTGCAAAAGTTTTTCCGTATTGAAGGGTTTCATCAGCCAACCGGTTGCCCCGGCATCTCTGGCTTCTTTCATCATATCTCTCTGATTTTCAGTCGACAGAATTAAAACAGGGATATGTTTGTAATTCTCTGTTTGTCTGACCTGAATCGTAAGTTCAAGACCGTTAACATTAGGCATGTGGTAATCGGTTAACAACAAATCAATCGATCGCCCGTCGAAGAAGTTAAGCGCTTCGCGCCCATCACAGGCAGCAAAGACCTGGTACCCTGCATTTTCAAGACTAAAGGTTAAAACCTTTCGAATGCTTTCCGAATCGTCAACAATTAAAATTTGTTTAGACATAAGAATCGTTCATTAATAATTCTTCACTCAAACCAACACTTTCCAAAAACAACAACTGTTCTTTATCAATATTCCAGTTAAGCCTGCATGAAATCTGTTGTGTTTCCATCAGTTTCAAAAAAGCAACAATGAGTTGGAGGCACGACAAATCGATATCTTCAATTCCGGAAAAGGTAATCTGCAATTGCTCGTTTGGGTTATTTCCTGCATCAATCAATTCATTTTTAAACTGTTGTGCATTTCCAAACGTCAAATATCCCTCTACATGGATTCCAGATATAAACTTTTGGTCATTCAATAATTTCTGAAATTTGAGATTTTTCATCAGGTTCTGGTTTGAAAAAATTAAAGGTAATCGAAATTCTCAAATTCTGATTTATCCATAGCGTTTTACCAAATTTCAGCATTAAAAATTTTTAAACTGTTTTAAGGTTTTTTAAAAATACATTTTTGCTTTTGAGATTAATTTTGAAATGAATTTAAATCATCGTGTTATGAAACGTTTTAGTGTATTTGCATTCATGACTATCTGCCTGTTCACAAATTTATTGGCACAAGAGCCAGATAAGAAATCTAATTCTCCGAGAGAAAATTCCACGGTGAAACGCGAATATGACGACAAAGGGAATCTCATCAGGTTTGATTCGACTTATACTTACAGTTGGTCGGGTGACACAACTTTGTTAAATTCACTTTCGCCTGATAATTTTCCTGATCCGTTTTCCGGCCATTTCGGATTAACTCCGGACAGTACGTTCAAGGGAAATTCTTTTTTCGATGAATTTAAGCAGTTTTTTGCCCAACCTTCATGGGGACAGGATTCCGACCTGATGCGGAATTTTGGAATTCATCCGCACTTTCATGAATTTCATTTAAACGGAGATTCCACAGCGATGAATTTTCCTGATTTTGATGAATTGTTTCAATACTTCAGCAAAAATAAAAACGATAGCACTTCTTCAGGAACACTGGAAAAAGGCGAGCATTTGCAACAACCCGGATCGATGAACGAAATGATGAAAATGATTCAGGAACAAATGAAAGCAATGGAAGAACAACACCGGAAATTCTTTGATGATCAGCAAAAACGGAAGTCATTCTGATATTTATAATAGATAGATAGGTTTTATCTCAAGTCGTTAGTTGAGTGTACAGTCGATTAATAACTTGATTTTTATCACTATAAGTTTTGTTAATTTTTTCAAACACTAATTTTGCAACTGACATTCTTTTAAAAATTAATCTACATTTGCAGAACATTGTTTCGACATATTGTGTTGAAATAGTAAAATGAAGAAAATTTTATCCATATCGTTTGCTCTGTTAATCCTTGTTTCCGGATTAAATTTTACCATTTCAACACATTATTGTGGTGGTAAAGTTGCAGCCTCTAAAATCTCGTTGTACGGGCATTTGGCATCCTGTGGTATGGAAGAAAGTGAAACCGATGATTGCACCTATGCCAGTACGATCGAGGAATCCAGTTGCTGCAAAAACAAGGTGTCGGTTTACGAAGTCGACCACAACTACTCCCCTTCTTTTACCGAATTCAAAGTATTTGCTCAAACTGTATTGCAACTATTTACTATTCCTGAAAATATTACTTTTCATTCGCTGACCTCGGCCAGTAATCTTTATACTGATGTCAGTCCGCCGGGCTTCTTACCCGCCAATGCGGTAAGCTTGCCCAAAATATGCGTTTTCCGTATTTGATGTTTTAACCACGAAGAACACAAAGTTGTTTCACGAAGTACTCAAAGAGTTTAATTTACTCACTTCGTGCTCTTTGTGATTTCTTAGAGTCCTTTGTGGTTAATCTTTTCTTATATTCAAAAACATCAAATACAAAACAAAATGAAAACATTAGTAAAAATCACCATCATAGCTATTTTAGCCTTCGTATTCACTTCAAACACCAGCGCACAATCAGCAACCACCAAAACCGAAACCCTCAAAGTTTCAGGAAACTGCGACATGTGCAAAACCCGTATCGAAAAAGCGGCTAAAATCGACGGCGTGACTAAAGCCGAGTGGAGTAAAAAAGACAAAACGCTTACTGCATCATTCGATCCAGCAAAGACCAACATCGAAGCCATCGGTAAAAAGATTGCTGCCGCCGGTCACGACAACGAAAAAGCAAAAGCTACCGATAAAGTCTACAACAAGCTGCCCGGCTGTTGCCAATACCGGTAAAAAGATGTCAAGATTTGGGGATGTGAAGATTTGGAGATTGTTTAGCCATTAAGCTTGGCGTAGCTCTTCATCTTCAAATTCTCAAATTTCCACATTTCCACATTTTTAAATCCTTTTTATGTTTAACCGACTCATTAAATATTTCCTAAATAACCGACTGGTTACCTTCATTTTCCTGATAACCTTCGTGGTTTATGGTGCAGTGACCATGCCGTTCAACTGGAACACGGGAATTTTGCCGCGTAATCCGATTCCGGTTGATGCCATTCCTGACATTGGCGACAACCAGCAGATCATCGCCACCGAATGGATGGGGCGATCGCCACGTGATATTGAAGATCAGATCACCTATCCACTGACTTCCACTTTGCTGGGAGTGCCCGGAGTAAAGACCATTCGAAGCACTTCCATGTTTGGGATGTCCTTTATCTACATCATTTTCAAAGACGAAGTGGAATTCTATTGGAGCCGTTCCCGAATTCTGGAAAAACTGAATTCGCTTCCAACAGGAACTTTGCCTGAAGGTGTGCAGCCATCGCTGGGGCCGGATGCCACTGCACTGGGACAGGTATTCTGGTACACATTGGAAGGACGAGACCCAAAAACCGGCAAACCAACCGGAGGCTGGGATCCCCAGGAATTGCGCACGGTTCAGGATTATTACGTGAAATATTCGCTGGCAACTGCCGAGGGTGTTTCCGAAGTGGCATCCATTGGTGGATTCGTAAAAGAATACCAGGTTGACATTAATCCGGACGCCATGAAAGCTTCCGGAGTGACCGTGATGGATGTGATGCGGGCCGTAAAAAATAGCAATCTGGATATCGGCGCCGAAACCATTGAATTGAACAAAGTTGAATACGTCGTTCGCGGATTAGGATACCTGAAAAGTCTGGACGATTTAAAGCAAGCCGTGATTACCGTACGCAACAATGTTCCGGTTCGGGTTGGCGATGTGGCAAGGGTTTCGTTTGGCCCGGCAACCCGGCGTGGTGGCCTCGACAAAAGTGGCGCTGAAGCTGCCGGTGCCGTTGTTGTGGCCCGCTATGGTTCGAATCCTATGGCGGTTATAAAAAATGTCAAAGAAAAAATAAAAGAGATTGCACCGGGACTTCCATCCAAAGTTTTGCCTGATGGAACTGTTTCGAAAGTTACGGTTGTGCCGTTTTACGATCGCACAGGCCTGATTCAGGAAACCATTGGGACACTTCAATCGGCACTATCGCACGAAATCCTTATCAGCATCATTGTCATTATCGTGCTGATGTTTAACCTGAGAGCTTCTATTCTGATTGCAGGCTTGTTGCCAGTGGCGGTGCTGATGACTTTTGTGGCGATGAGTTTGTTTGGTGTCGATGCCAACATTGTGGCACTTTCAGGAATTGCCATTGCGATCGGTGTTATGGTCGACGTTGGGATTGTGTTTGTTGAAAACATGATCCGGCATTTGGAGATGCCTGAAAATGAAGGGGCGAAAGGTGAAAAACTGAAGGCCGTGATATACGCAGCCACGATCGAGGTATCGTCGGCAATAACTACAGCACTGCTCACTACCATTGTAAGTTTTTTACCGGTTTTCGCGATGCAGGCAGCCGAAGGAAAGCTATTCAGGCCGTTGGCATTTACCAAAACCTTCGCACTTCTGGCTTCGTTTCTTTTGGGCGTAATTGTTTTGCCAACTTTGGCGAACCTTCTGTTTTCGATTCGTTTCGATCGCAAACGATTTAGCCGGATTTTTAATTCAATATTGATATTGGCTGGGTTGCTTGCCGTAATTTTCTGGGGAACCTGGCAGGCGCTTGCATTATCGGCCATCGGGATCAATAACCTTATGGCTTATCGCTGGCCCGAAAACCGAAAAAACATTCCGAACCTGATTAACATTGGCATCACACTATTATTTGCGGTTTTTTTCCTTACCGAAGAATGGTTGCCGCTCGGCGCTCACAACAGTTTCCTGACAAACTTCCTGTTTGTAACCGGAATTGTAGCTTTTGTGCTGGGATTGCTAATGGCTATGGTTCATTTTTACGAACCTGTTTTGCGTTGGTGTTTGCGCCACAAATGGCAATTTCTGATGTTACCTGTTCTGACCATTTTGTTTGGGGTAAATATCTGGCTTGGTTTCGATAAGATGTTTGCCGTTATTCCAAAAGCTATACAACTGGTAAATTGGGATGTTCGTGAAACAAGCTTTTGGAAAAAGGCAGATCATACTTTTCCGGGCATTGGAAAAGAATTTATGCCAGCCCTGAATGAAGGTTCGTTTTTGCTTATGCCAACGAGTATGCCGCACGCCGGAATTGAGCAAAATGTCGATTACGTCAAGGATTTGGATAAACGACTAATGGCTATTCCTGAAGTGGATGTGGCGGTTGGGAAATGGGGTCGCGTAAATTCCGCTCTCGATCCGGCGCCGGTGCAGATGTTCGAAAATACAATCAATTATTTGCCTGAATATATCCTGAATGAAGACGGTCATCGCATGCAGTTCAAGGTGGATAAAGACGATAATTTTGTCCTGACCGACGGAACAACTTACAATCCTGAACGTGACGGATTCAAAAAGATTGATCCGAAATTGCTGATTCCGGAGGAACATGGAGAATATTTCAGACAATGGCGAAAAGAAATTAAATCGCCCGACGATATTTGGAACGAGATTGTGCAAGTAACCAATCTGCCCGGTCTGACATCGGCTCCAAAACTGCAGCCAATCCAGACACGCTTAGTGATGCTTTCAACCGGAATGCGTGCGCCAATGGGATTGAAAGTTTACGGACCTGATTTGGAATCCATCGAAAAAGCCGGACTCGATTTTGAGCGTTTGCTGAAAGGTGCTCCGGGTGTAGTTCCATCATCGGTATTTTACGACCGCGCAGTTGGTGCTCCTTATATCGAAATTAAAATTAACCGAGCTGCCATTGCACGCTACGGGATGACAGTCAGCGATGTTCAGGAAGTTTTGCAGGCAGCAGTTGGTGGTATGACGCTGACAACAACAGTTGAAGGCCGCGAACGTTTCCCCGTCAGGCTGCGTTATCCACGCGAATTACGCACCACTCCGGAAGAATTAAAGAAAATTTTGGTGCCTTCAATGACCGGAACTCAGGTTCCGTTGGGCGAACTGGCTGACTTCAATTATACCCGCGGACCACAAATGATCCGAAGTGAAAATACCTTCCTGAACGGTTACGTGATTTTCGACAAACAGCCAGGAATGGCTGAGGTTGATGTGGTTGAAAATGCACAGAAATTTCTTCAGGAGAAACTGGCTTCGGGAGAATTAACGCTTCCCGCAGGCGTCAATTATAAGTTTGCCGGAAACTACGAACAGCAATTACGCGCAACTAAACAGTTGGCCATATTGGTTCCGATAAGCCTGATTGTCGTGTTCATGTTGCTGTTTTTTCAGTTTAAAACAATCACAGCTTCGTCCATCCATTTCTCTGGTGTATTTGTAGCCTTTGCCGGAGGTTTTATTATGCTTTGGCTATACGGGCAAGGTTGGTTCCTGAATTTTTCTCTCGCCGGAATGAATATGCGCGACCTGTTCCAGATGCACACCATCAATCTGAGTGTCGCCGTCTGGGTTGGATTCATCGCCTTGTTTGGCATCGCTACAGACGATGGTGTAATCATGGGAACATATATTCACCAGGTGTTTGAAGAACGAAAACCATCTACTGTTTTTGAAGTTCGTGAAGCCGTGGTTGAAGCCGGAAAAAAGCGTGTTCGGCCAGCCATGATGACAGCCGCAGTCGCCATTATTGCTCTGCTCCCTGTCTTAACTTCAACCGGAAAAGGCGCCGACATCATGGTTCCGATGGCAATTCCGACTTTCGGTGGAATGATTCTTCAGATCATGACCATGTTTGTCGTTCCACTCCTGCAATGCTTATGGCGCGAAGGAGCAGTAAAAAAAGAACAAAAAAAATTAGCGGCTCTTGCATTGAGCGAAGGAAAGGAGGCAAACCATGAATAATTTCAAGTTTCAAGTTTCAGGTTTCAAGTTTCAGGTTATCGCAATCAGTATCTTGCTTGTTTTGTCTATAACAGTTCAGGCGCAGGATTCGCTGTCGGTTTATCTGGAACTAGCCGGGAAAAATAATCCGGGATTGCAGGCCAAATACCTTGAATATTCGGCTGCTCTCGAAAAAGTTCCGCAGGCAGGAGCACTCCCCGATCCGACCGCTCAATTGGGATTTTTTCTGAAACCGATGGAGTTATTAGGTGGAAACCAGTTAAGTAGTATACAGGTGATGCAAATGTTTCCGTGGTTTGGAGCTTTGAAAGTAGCCAAAGACGAAGCATCGCAAATGGCGCTGATGAAATTTGAGGAAGCACGCGATAACCGAAACTTGCTTTACAGTCAGGTAAAAACATCGTGGTATCAGATTTATCAGAAGAAAAAGGAAATTGCAATCCTGAAGGAAAACTTGGAACTGCTTCATACTTTGGAGCAAATTGCCCTTTCGAAATATACTAATGCCAAAGTTTCCGGCTCTTCCGGAGGTCCATCGTCAGGAAATACTGCTCCAACGCAATCATCTGCCAATTCAGGAGGAATGGGTGGCATGAAAGGCGGAAATACCAATCAGACTGCTCCCGCGAGTTCAGGAGGAATGGCCATGAGTGGCGGATCGTCTGCCATGGGTTCAAAAGGATCCGGAATGGTTGATGTACTTCGCGTGCAAATGGAAATTGCCGAATTGGAGAACCGGGTCGCCTTATCCGAAGATTTACTGGGAACAGAAATTGCCCGTTTTAACAATTTGCTGAACAGATCGTCGAAATTACCCGTGATGGTTCCGGACAGTCTTCAACCGGTGGCACTGGCAGTTGATCTGAATGCGCTGTCTGACAGTTTAAGGAATAATCCGATGTTGCAAATGTCGCTTGCACAGCGGGCAGCCGGACAGGCTCAGCAGCAAATGGCCAACAAAATGGGCAAACCCATGGTTGGCATTGGCGCCAATTACATGCTCATTGAAAAGCGTGCCGGAAACGCGGCTATGATGAACGGGAAAGATATGATCATGCCGATGGTTTCGTTCACCATTCCATTCTTCAGTAAAAAGTATAAATCGATGGAGCGCGAAGCCGGATTTAAAATTGAAGCGTCCGAAAAGTCGTATGAAAATACCAGTAATAATCTGAAAATTTCGTTCCTCGATTTGGTGCAACAGTATAAAGACGCCGACCGCCGTCTGAGTTTGTATCAGAAACAGGCTGCTTTGGCGCGCACAAGCGTAAAACTACTGACAACTTCTTTTTCCGCATCTGAATCTGATTTTGAAGAAGTTTTGCGGATGCAGGCGCAATTGCTTGATTACGGATTAAAAGAACTTGCTGCGCTGACCGACTACAATATGACCGTGGCGCAGCTTGAATATTTGGCAGGAATTGAATGAATTAAAGACAATTGACAATGAAAGACTATAAAATTTTTCAAAATAAATGGGTAAAACCAGCAATCTATATTGTTGGTGGTTTAATCCTTGGCTGGTTGATTTTCCATCAATCCGGAACAGTGAAAGAAGCTGAAGGAGTTGCGGTTCAGGAGCATCAGCACAATGAGAATGAACAGCAGATATGGACTTGTTCCATGCATCCTCAAATCAGAATGGATAAGCCGGGGCAATGCCCGATTTGCGGCATGGATTTGATTCCGGTACAATCGGCCACTGCTGAACTCGATCCGGATGCCGTGCACATGACAGAAGAAGCTATCCGTCTGGCCGAAGTTCAGACCACAGTAATTGGCAAACAGAATGCTGAAAAGGAAGTGACATTATACGGAAAAGTGCAAACTGACG
The DNA here is from genome assembly GCA_041652995.1 of Prolixibacteraceae bacterium. Lineage (GTDB taxonomy): Bacteria > Bacteroidota > Bacteroidia > Bacteroidales > Prolixibacteraceae > Aquipluma. The sequence continues at coordinate 12,538 of JBAZGO010000050.1, read as the reverse complement.
AGCGCCGGATAAAAACCCAGGCAGCCCATGTTCCCGGAAGAATTGAGGAACTCCGGATTAGTTTTACAGGCGAACAGGTTCGAAAAGGACAGGTCATTGCGAGGATTTATTCGCCAGCAATGATTACTGCTCAGGAAGAACTGTTGCAGGCTAAAATGCTAAAACCTGAACAACCCGCACTAGTGGATGCTGCCCGTGAAAAATTACGGCAGTGGAAATTGACCGATGATCAGATTGCTGCCATTGAACAAGGAGGAAAAGCACAAACTGTTTTTGATGTAACCGCCAATGTTTCAGGAATTGTGCTGACTAAAAAAGTCAACCAGGGCGATTACGTACAGCAAGGTGCAGCCTTGTTTGAAGTGGTTGATCTTTCGAGCGTTTGGGTCCTTTTTGATGCCTACGAAAGCGACTTGCCCTGGATTAAAAACGGCAGTTCTGTATCGTTTACACTTCAATCCTTGCCTGGCCAAAAATTCTCCGGAAAAGTTTCATTTATCGATCCTGTGATCAATCCGGCAACCCGCGTTGCTCTGGTACGCGTTGAAGCCTTCAATCCGGGCGGGGTGCTTAAACCTGAAATGTTTGTAAACGGAGTGATAACTTCAGCGCTGCCCAAATACAACGATGGAATCGTAATTCCACAATCGGCTGTTTTATGGACAGGGCCACGCTCAGTTGTTTATGTGAAAGTTCCCGGATCAAAGGAACCTGAATTCCGGTTGCGCGAGATTGAAATCGGTCCATCGTTGAGCAATGCTTATGTTGTACTCAGTGGTTTGACTGAAGGCGAAGAAATTGTAACAAACGGAACATTTGCCGTTGATGCCTCTGCGCAGTTGGCAGGAAAACCAAGTATGATGAATCCTGAAGGAAATCAGGGTACATCAGGAAGTATGCCCGGAATGGACATGGGAACCGATTCTGCAACTCCGAGTGCGACTCAAAATACAACTCCGGGCGCGACTTTGAGTCGCACTCGGAGTAACATGGGGATGAAGATGATCAAAGTTTCGGGCAATTGCGACATGTGCAAAGACCGGATTGAAACAGCCGCAAAATCTGTTTCCGGAGTGACTTCAGCAGATTGGAGCATTGAAACAAAAATGCTGAATGTGCAGTTTGACAGCTTGAAATCCAATTCAGATGCCATCCAGAAGGCAATTGCAGCAGTTGGCCATGACACTGAAAAATACAAAGCACCGGATGATGTCTACAAGGAACTTCCGGAGTGTTGTTTGTACAGGAAATAATAATCTGGCTATTCACGGGGTGACTCACAAAGTGACCCCGTGAATAGAATTACTTTTTTCTTTTTATTTATACCTTTTTACCTGTTATGAAATATTTTATCCGAAATATGGTTTGTAACCGTTGCATCATGGTGGTGCAACAGGTATTTGAAAGTTTGGGATATCCGCCAGTCCATATTTCTTTGGGCAATGTTGAAACCGCAAATCCAATTTCCGACGATGATTTGCAAAAACTTAGAAAGTCGCTGATTGACTACGGTTTCGAGCTGATTGACAATGCCAGGAGTCGCATCATCGAAAAAATTAAAAACATTGTTATTCAGTCTATCCACCATAATAATGCAGACCTGAAAGTGAACTATTCAGAATATATTGAATCCCAACTGAACCGGGATTATGCTTACCTCAGCAGTCTTTTTTCAGAAGTAGAAGGAACAACCATAGAGAAATACATTATCCATCAGAAAATAGAACGGGTAAAAGAATTGCTGGTCTACGATGAATTGACACTAAGCGAAATTGCCTGGCAAATGGGCTACAGCAATGTGGCCTATTTGTCGAACCAGTTTAAAAAGGTAACAGGTCTTACTCCCAGCTATTTCAAACTGGTAAAAGAGAATAAGCGAAAACCTTTGGACGAGGTTGATTGATCAAATTAAAATTCATTCTGGCATAACCTGAAAATCTTATAAATAGTTACGGAAATATTGTAACAAGCGCTCAGTTTCCGGGCTTTATCTTTGATGAAAAATAAAGACATGGAAACAACAATAAAAAAGAACTTCCCGGTTTCAGGTTTAAGCTGTGCTTCCTGCGCCATCAGTGTGGAAAGTATGCTTAAAGCCCAGGCTGGCGTGCTCGATGCCGTTGTCAACTATGCAAATTCTTCGGCATGGGTCGAATACATTCCGGAAAAATCATCTCTCATCAACTTCAAAGCGGCCATTCAGTCGATTGGTTACGATTTGCTGATTGAAGATGAAAGTCATGGCCATCAGGAAGAAATGCAGCAAATCCATTACAAAAAGCTAAAAACCAATACCCTTTGGGCAATTATTTTGGCATTGCCGGTTGTGGTTATTGCCATGTTTCTGATGGATATTCCGTATGCCAACTGGATTATGCTGGTTCTTGCAACGCCGGTAATTGCCTGGTTTGGCCGAAGTTTTTTCATAAATGCGTTCAACCAGGCCAAGCACGGCAAAGCAAACATGGATACATTGGTCGCATTAAGCACAGGTATTGCCTATTTATTCAGTGTATTCAGCACATTTTTTCCTGAATTCTGGCACAATCGCGGCCAACACGCACATGTTTATTTTGAAGCATCGGCCGTGGTAATTGCATTTATTCTACTTGGTAAAGTGCTTGAAGAAAGAGCAAAGTCGAACACTTCGTCGGCCATTAAAAAGCTCATCGGATTGCAACCCAACACAGTCAATGTAATTCAGGATAATGGACAGGAAATGGAAATTCCGGTTTCGCAGGTAAAAGTTGGCTTTAAATTACTGGTTAAGCCGGGCGAAAAAATACCTGTTGACGGCGAAATTTTGTCGGGAACTTCTTTTATCGACGAAAGCACCATTACGGGTGAATCTCTTCCGGTTGAAAAAGAGCAAGGCGGAAAAGTATTTGCAGGAACCATCAACCAGAAAGGAAGTTTTGTTTTTGTGGCGCAAAAAGTGGGCGGAGAAACTATTCTGGCACAAATCATTAAAATGGTGCAACTGGCACAAGGAAGCAAACCTCCCATTCAAAAGCTGGTCGATCGGATTGCCGGAATATTTGTTCCGGTGGTAATGGCTATCTCCGTAATAAGCTTTTTGACCTGGATTATTTTAGGAGGCGAAGATGCCATTACTCAGGCTTTATTGGCAACGGTTTCGGTATTGGTAATAGCTTGTCCGTGTGCTTTAGGGCTTGCAACTCCAACGGCCATCATGGTTGGAATGGGAAAAGGCGCTGAGAACGGAATCCTGATTAAGGATGCAGAAAGTCTTGAGCTGGCGCATAAAGTAAATGCAATTGTTCTCGACAAAACTGGAACCATTACCGAAGGGAAGCCGGCAGTAACCAACATCGTTTGGAATGCTTCAGATTACGAAAGAAAGGAACTTAAACAAATCCTTTCTGCGATCGAATCGCAATCGGAGCATCCGTTGGCAGAGGCTGTAACTGCTTCGTTGAAAATCACACCAGGGGAAAGGATAGAACTCGATAAATTCGAAAGCATTACTGGTAAAGGAGTTGCAGCCAGTTACGGCAACCAGGTTTACTTGGTTGGCAATCGAAAACTGCTGGCCGATTACCAGGTATATATTCCGGAAGCCAGTGCAGTGCAAATAAAAAACTGGCAAAACGAAGCCAAAACGGTTGTTTGTTTTGCCCGGAACAAAGAATTGATTGCAGCTATAGCCATTGCTGATAAAATCAAGGAAACATCTGCAAAAGCCATAACCGACCTTCAGGATAAAAGCATTGATGTGTATATGCTTACCGGAGATAATGAACAAACTGCACACGCTGTGGCCCGGAAAGTCGGCCTGAAAAACTATAAGGCGGAAGTCATGCCATCCGACAAAGCTGATTTTATCAAAGAGTTGCAAGCAAAAGGAAAAATTGTGGCAATGGTTGGCGACGGCATCAACGATTCGCACGCACTGGCTCAGGCCGATGTGAGCATCGCTATGGGCAAAGGTTCTGATATTGCAATGGATGTAGCTAAAATGACGATTATTTCATCTGACCTTCAACTCATCCCGAAGGCAATCCGTTTATCAAAGCTGACTGTTCAAACCATTCATCAGAATCTGTTCTGGGCTTTTATTTATAACCTGATAGGTATCCCCGTTGCTGCCGGAATTCTGTTCCCCATCTGGGGTTTCATGCTCAACCCAATGATTGCCGGAGCAGCGATGGCGCTCAGTTCGGTGTCGGTGGTCAGCAACAGTTTAAGGCTAAAATTTAAAAAACTCGGTTATTAATCAATAAATACAATTCAAAATGGAAACTTTAAAATTTAAAACCAATGTAAATTGTGGCGGCTGTGTTGCCACCATAACTCCCCACCTGAACCAGGTAAAAGGGATTGGAAAATGGAGTGTTGATACTTCAAATCCGATGAAGATATTAACAGTTGAATCTGAAGGCACAAATCCTGAAATGATCGTCGAATCCCTGAAGGCGGCAGGCTACAAAGCAGATTTAATTGTTTCAGAATAGGTTATTGCTCAGTCATGTTATAGCTATTCCGTTAAATGGCAATTCAATTTGCATGCAAACATTTAAGAATTAAACATTTATCTCTAACTGAGCTAAATGTTTGTAACTGAAATAAACCTTAGGCCTGAAAGATTTGTTATGATATCAATATTAAAAACCAAAAGTCATGAAGTATTATATCAGCAAAAAAATCAGTTCTGATTTCGATCAGGCAGTTATTCAGGTTACAGAATCTCTTAAAAAAGAGGGATTTGGAGTTCTCACAGAAATTAACATTCATGAAAAACTGAAAGAAAAGCTAAATGTTGATTTTAGAAAATACAGAATTCTTGGAGCATGTAATCCGGCGTATGCCTACAAAGCATTACAGCAGGAAGACTTGATCGGAACGATGTTACCCTGCAATGTGATTGTTCAGGAATTGGAAAACAATGAAATTGAAATAGCTGCTATTGACCCAATCGCATCGATGATGGCTGTTGAGAATCCGAAGTTGACTGGAATTGCGACTGAAATAAAAGAAAAGCTTGAGCGTGTAATCGCTTCACTTTCATAAGGATTTAGACCTTTTTTCAGAGAAAATTTGCGCTTTAAAATGCTTAGAGATATAAGAACCAATTATCAGAAATTTGAACTTGATGAAAATTCAATCCACAAAAATCCATACAAACAGATGGAAGATTGGTTGAATTCAGCCATTGCAGAAGCCAATCCGGAACCAACTGCAATGGTTCTTTCCACTGTTGATCCGGGCGGATTTCCTGAATCCAGAGTCGTTTTATTGAAAGAATTGAATTCAGAGGGACTTGTGTTTTTTACAAACTATAGCAGCAAAAAAGGCAATCAAATCGCCGCAAATCCCAAAGTATCAGTCAATTTCTTCTGGTCAAAGTCAGAACGGCAAGTCAGGATAAAAGGAACAGTCAGTAAAATTTCTGAAGAAAGTTCTGAAGAATATTTTAAATCGCGGCCTATTGAAAGTCAACTTGGCGCATGGGCATCGCCTCAAAGTAAAACCATTGCAAACCGCCAGATTTTGGACGAAAATTTCAGTCATTATCAGCGCTATTTTCAGGAGCATGAAATGAAAAAACCACCGCACTGGGGTGGTTATCTTATTCGTCCCGAATATTTTGAATTCTGGCAGGGTCGTTCGAACCGCCTGCACGACCGGATTGAGTATATTCTTCAGGAGAATGACTGGATTATCCATCGACTGGCTCCCTGAAATTCGGAATTATCTCGCGTTGATTTTCGCGTGATCATGCCTTAAGCGGCTCAAAACAGAATCCAGCGTCCACAGTGCAAGCGAGGCTATCACAATAAGATAAGCAACAGGAGGAACGGTTGAGAAAATTCCCATTCCTTTTTTCCATATACTTGTTTCTCCTGTATTAATTTTCGAAAGCGAGTCTTTAAATGCATTCCACAATCCAGGCTCATTGGCCGCTGACGAATCACTTCCGGAGAAGGAAATGTACACCATCAATGCTACAAAAGCGGCCAAAAGTATAATCCATGTTCTTTTACTGATAACCGGCTGATAATCCTGTAGCAATGGACGCCTGGTCACAGCGGCTTCAGCCTGAACCCGACTCATCACTTTCGCTGCGAAATCTGACGATGGTGACTCAATCTTTACACCTTTCATCATTTGTTCGAATTGTTTATCCAGCTTTTTCATCGCTATATATTTTAAATAATTTCAATTTCAGTATTCGTGCCCAAAAACCACATTTTACAACAACGAATATATTTCTTCTTTCAGCATTTCCTGCAACAATGTGTACATTCGTTTGCGCGTCCGGTGAATTTTAACTTTTATATTACTGACAGTAAGGCCGGTAATTGTACTTATTTCATCCATCGATTGATTTTCGTAATAATAAAGTGTCACCAAAACCTGATCGTCTTCGGGTAACTTCGATAAAGCCAGATTCAAGTATTTTTCCTGATCTTCCTTTTTCGTCTCCCTATAAAAGTCATGCATTTTCTGTTCATCCTGATCAGATATTTGCCGATCGTCGAGCGATTTAAATTCAATCCGCCGTTTTCTCAATTCAGAAATACACGCATTGTAGGTAATGCTGTAAAGCCAGGTCGAAAATTTCGATTTTCCTTCGTAAGAGTCAATCTTTTGATAGGCCTTTATAAAGGTATCCTGTGCCAGCTCCTCGGCATCTTCAGGTTTCTTCAGTAATTTCAAAGCCAATGTATACACCATATTCTGGTATTTTTCCACCAGATGCGAAAATGCAGCTACATTTCCTTTTCTGACGGCCTCAATATAGTATAAATCATCCGTTTTATTCATCCAATTCAATAGACGAACATTTTATATTTCGGTTACAAATTCCATTTAAAATCCCATAAAAGTTTTTTCAAATTTTTTGTAACCGCGACAAAAAGCCTGCGTCATACTGGCGAGTTCGAAAACAATTAAACACTAAAAATTAATAATCATGCAAGAAGAAATCTTAATCCCTCTGGCATTCTTTGCTCTGGTATTTGGTTCATGGTATATTTATATAACTTCCAGAAACAAAGAGAGATTGGCATTGATTGAAAAAGGTGCCGATCCTGAATTATTCAAAACGAAAGCCGATGCAAATTCGGGTTACAGAACCTTCAAAGCGGGCTTGTTTCTGATAGGCATCGCTTTGGGTATCGTGGCAGCCTATTTCCTTACTGAAGGTGGAATGGAAGAAGAACCTGCTTACTTTTCAATGATTTTCCTTTTCGGCGGAATTGGGCTGGTTACTTCATTTTTACTTCAGAAAAAGTTCATCAAAGAATAGTCCTCCTGAAATATTTGGTTCAACTGTCATTCAGGCTGAAATAAACTTAGCGGTTTTATTAGCCTGAATGACAGTTTTTTTGTTTTTATCATTTAAACTTTTATGAGTATCAGTTACTTTACCTCAAATGAAAAGTTTTTCTTCGTGCACAGACTGTCCACGTCCGGAGAGCCGAAAAATAAGTGAAGACGGCGTTAAAAAATCTTTTCTGTTTGAGCCGTAGGCAAGTTTAAAAGATTTTAGTCGTCGGGCGCTGTTTTTTCGAGTGATGCGGAGGCAGCCTTGACTTTTTTTGATTCTTTTTTTGTCTTGATACAAAAAAGGAATTGGGGTCACAGGGGCAAAGCCCCTCTTTGATTTATTTAGGCATAAATCCGGATATTCATTTAATCTCTTTACCGAAAACATTTCTCCTGATTGAATGGTTAAAGGCAATTACCTTCTTCTTTTTTGTATTTTAGTGGAAATTTTAATTCACGATGACCAGCGAAATCATTCAGAAAAAGATACGGGAATTGCGTTCAGTTCTCGAAGAACACAATTATAGGTACTACATTTTGTCGCAGCCGGAAATAAGCGATCAGGAGTTCGATATGTTAATGAAAGAGCTCGAAAAACTGGAAGCAGAAAACCCTGATTATTTTGACCCCAATTCGCCAACCCAACGTGTTGGAAGCGACCTGAATAAGGAATTTGAGCAAGTCAAACATCAATATGCCATGCTTTCGCTTTCGAATTCGTATTCAGAAGAAGAACTTCGCGATTTCGACCAGAAAATCAGGAAACTTACCGACCAGGCTTTCGAATATGTTTGCGAACTAAAATACGACGGGACTTCCATCAGTTTGCGCTATAAAAACGGATTGCTCGACAAAGCAATAACCCGCGGCGACGGTACTTTTGGCGACGATGTAACTACCAATATCCGGACCATTAAAAGTATTCCGCTCCGCCTGAAAGGGAACAATTTCCCGGAAGAATTTGAAATCCGCGGTGAAATTCTGCTCCCATTTGCCGAGTTTGAAAGAATAAATGATGAACGTGCAGAAATAGGCGAGCCTCCTTTTGCAAATCCCAGAAATGCGGCTTCAGGAACGTTGAAATCGCAAAAATCGTCGGTGGTGGCCGAACGGAAACTGGATGCCTATTTTTATTATTTGCTTGGCGAAAATCTTCCGGAAGATGGTCATCTGGAAAATCTACAGTCAGCCAAAGAATGGGGATTCAAAATTTCGCCTGATACCGAAAGATGTGCCACAATTGACGAAGTCATTTCATTTATCCGGAAATGGAATGTCAAACGATTTGACTTGCCGGTTGCCACCGATGGAATTGTAATTAAAGTGAATTCGCTGAGTTTGCAGCAATATCTCGGTTCAACCGCCAAATCGCCACGCTGGGCCATCGCTTACAAATACAAAGCCGAACAGGCCAGCACCATTCTTCAATCGGTTTCATACCAGGTTGGTCGCACGGGTGCTGTTACGCCGGTTGCCAATCTCGATCCGGTTTTGTTGGCCGGAACGACGGTAAAACGGGCTTCGTTGCACAATGCCGACATCATTAAAAATCTCGATCTGCATTTGGGCGATACGGTTTTTGTTGAAAAGGGCGGTGAAATCATCCCCAAAATTACCGGCGTTGATGCAACTTCAAGACATCCAATGGCTGCCCCAGTCGATTTTATTAAAGTTTGTCCTGAATGTGGAACAGGCCTGATCAGGAAAGAAGGTGAAGCAGCGCATTATTGCCCGAACGAAGATGGTTGCCCACCACAGATTAAGGGCAAAATGGAGCATTTTATCAGCCGGAAAGCTATGAATATTGATGGCTTAGGCCAGGAAACAATTGATTTACTGTACAATGAAGGCTTAATCAGGAATATTGCAGATATCTACGAATTGCAGAAAGATCAGATTAGCCGCTTGGAGCGCTTGGGCGAGAAATCGGCCGACCGTATCCTGGCAAGTATTCGCGAATCGCAACAAGTTCCGTTCGAAAAAGTACTATTCGCACTCGGGATTCGTTATGTTGGCGAAACTGTCGCCAAAATTTTGGCCAACCGGTTGATGAATATTGAAAATATTGAATCGGCCAGTCTGGAAGAATTGACAGCCATTGATGAAATAGGCAGCCGGATTGCAGAAAGTGTGCGGGCATACTTTTCAAAGCCTGAAAATATCGTACTGATAAACCGTTTAAAGGAAAAAGGATTGCAGATGCAGCTTGACGAAGAAAGTCTGGCCAATCGTTCGGAAAAACTAAAGGGACTAAACATTATTATTTCAGGAACTTTTGAAAAAAATTCGCGCGATGATCTCAAGAAAATGATTGAACAAAACGGTGGGAAAAATGTGAGTTCGATTTCGAAGAATACCAGCTATTTACTTGCCGGAAACAACATCGGACCCAGCAAACTGGAGAAAGCAGAAAAACTAAATATTCCGATTATTTCGGAAGATGATTTTCTGGCAATGATCGGCTAAAAGTGACAGATTAATATTTTATTAAGCTTTTTAGTGTCAATCTAAAACTTTTAGCATTTTCAAACATCGAAAAACAAACGAATTGTTATTTTTGCACAAAAATGATGGGTTTTAAATCAAAATTAGCTAACCGGATTCTGAGTTCGAAATTGAGTTCAGTAAACAGAGAAAAAAGGATTTTCAATCTGGATTCAGCCAGTTCTGCCGGAATTGTTTGGGAAATTGATCAGAAAGAATCGTTTGAAAGGATGGAATCGGAGCTTAAAAAGGCGGGAGTCAGCACAACCGGACTTTGCTATCTGCCAATCAAAAAGGCTGTAATTCCTACTGAAATAAATGGATTCACCAGAAAGCAAACCAAATGGGGCGCTATTCCGGAGACAAGAAATGCTGAAGATTTCATCAGTCAGGAATTTGATATATTGATAGATTTGACCTGCCAAAAGCATTTTCCGCTGATTTATGTAATTGGGTTGTCAAAAGCCAATTTTAAAATCGGTTATGCAGGTTATTCGGCAAACTATTTCGACCTGAATATTGAATTTAAGGAACAACCCGAAACCGGCCATCTGGCCGACCAAATTTTGTATTATTTAAAAAGAATTAATAAAACAACGATAGAATGACACATCCGTTTACTGGAGCCGGAGTTGCCTTAATCACTCCTTTTAACGAAGATAAAAGCATCGATTACAGCGCATTGGAAAAATTAGTTGAAGATCAGATTTCCGGAGGAATCGATTATTTGGTTGTACTCGGAACCACCGCTGAAACCCCTGCCCTTTCGGATGATGAAAAGAAGGAAATTGTACGGTTTGTGATTGAAAAGAATGCCGGACGATTGAAAATTGTAGTTGGAATGGGGGGAAACAATACGCTGGCGCTGGTTCAATCGATCAAAAAATCCGATTTTACAGGTATCGATGCCATCCTTTCGGTTACACCTTTTTACAACAAACCTACTCAGGAAGGATTGTTTCAGCACTTTAAGATGGTAACAGAAGCCAGTCCTGTACCACTAATTTTGTATAATGTTCCGGGTAGAACCGGTGTAAATATGGAGGCCGAAACCACTCTTCGGATTGCCGATTTATCTGAAAAAGTTATCGGAATTAAAGAAGCTTGCGGCGATTTGGGTCAGTTTGCCAAAGTTATCAGCAATGCTCCTGACTATTTTAAGGTAATTTCAGGCGATGACGGTTTAGCATTACCCTCCATCGCACTGGGGTCAATTGGTGTTATTTCAGTAATTGCCAATGCTTTGCCTGAAAAACTTAGCAATCTTACTCATGAATCGCTTCAGGGAAATATATATAATGCCGGCCAGCTACAGGTACAGATGTCCGAAATGTTGAAACTAATTTTCAGGGAAGGAAATCCCGGGGGAGTGAAAGCCTTGATGGAAATGATGGGAAAAGTTAAAAACCAGCTAAGACTACCACTCGTGCAGGTTTCAGCATCGACTCAATCGCTGATTGAGGCTGAATGGAAGAAATTGGCTAACAAAGACAATTATCGCAAGACATAAATTCATATTGAAAAGTAGTATGTGTGATACCAAAGCGGCTCTTTAACAGCCGTTTTGCTTTTTCAGTTATGGCATGAGTTTCGGAAACCGGAATATTTTTGGCCAGCACCAAATGTGCCTCGAAAAAAATCTGATGATCGGACAACCGCCACAAATGAACATGGTGTACACCATTGATTTCCTGAATTTTCTGCATTTCTTCCATCACATCCTGCTGATCAATTTCCTGAGGTGCAAACTGCATTAAAATGCCGACACTTTCTTTCAGAATAGTGACAGTGTGAATAAAAATATAAACGCTGATTAAAACCGTGACCAGCGGATCAATCCAGTATACCTGGAAAAGCCAGATAAAAATAGCGCCAACAATAACGGCCAGAGAAGTCAGAGCATCGCCAATCAAATGCAAATAAGCCGCTTTAATATTCAGGTTTTCCTCCTTATTCTGATGAAGAATCCAAACGGAAAGTCCATTGGCAATAAACCCCAAAATTCCGAGAGCGAGCATCCATCGAAAATCAACTTCCTGCGGATCTAAAAAGCGTTTCCCGGCTTCTACAAGTAAATAAACCGAAATAGCTATGAGCGTGATCGCATTGATGAATGCAGCCAAAATCTCGGCGCGCTTATAGCCAAATGTCGATTTCTGCGTTTGCGGCCTGAGGCCTATCCGGTGCGCCACATAAGCCAGCACCACTGAAATAACATCGCTTAGGTTGTGCAAAGCATCAGAAATTAGAGCCAGACTTCCGGAGATAATTCCACCTGCAAACTGGCCAATGGTTATCACTCCATTTAAAAGTACCGTGATGGCCAGATTTCGGCCTGTATGTTCGTGTTGATGTGCCATTCGTTTTTTGTATATTTAACAATCGAAAAAAAATGTAGTTTCAGCAATCCTGAAATCTTTTCTAAAAATAGGTAGTATGCGACTGTTATTCGTTTTTCAGGTCTTCTTTTTTTGCGCTCTTGTTGCATTTGGACAAAGTTACAATCGTTTGGAAGCAAAAGATCTAAGAAACATTAACGCCAAATTACGGGAAATTGAAACCGGTCAAACAAAATATCACTCAGAATCTGAAATTGACGGCAGCCCTTACCTTCACAAGGAATTTTTGTCAGGAAAAATCACCAAAACGAGTAAACTACCACCCCCAAAGGAGGTGGCTTTAATAAAATGATAACGCCAAAGGCGTTAATTTGCCCATAAATTGAACAATTCCAGAATAGATGAATTTAAAACAGATATCA
>JBAZGO010000049.1:0-47533 GCA_041652995.1 Prolixibacteraceae bacterium | reverse complement strand
CGGGGCAAATGACGAAGGAGTAGCGCCCCGGGTAGGATAGAACGAAGAAAAACCGTCCGCGATAAAGCGTTTTAATGGCTTCATACTCCTTTCGGACGGAATTGAATTCGCCAACTGTTATTCGATTAGGGTTTTGAAATTGTATCTGGATATTGGCTTTAATAGAATATAAGGAATTTTCAAATGCAATGCCGGTTTACCATCCTTCGAAACGGGGATGGAATCCATATTCTCAAACGACCGGGGTTCGCCGCCCAACAGGCTCAGTTCCTACCAATCAAACGCGGTTCTAAGTATCATTTTTCCTGTTGGGGCTGGAAACTGAGTTTCCAGCCCCAATCGATTTCAGTTCTAACAATCGACCGGGTTCCTAGGGCAAATCCAATTCAATTCTGTTCAGAAACTGAGTTTCCATGCTGTTTTTTTTCTGTTGAGATTAAAAACTGAATTTCCGGACCCAAAAGATTCCGGTTCTGACTGGCGACCGGGTTTCTGAGCGTCATTTTTCAAAGGAACCCGATTAATGTTGATTTTTTCACCGTTGAAATACCTGGATCCCGGAAATATTTCAGGATTTTATCCATTTAACATTCACCGGTAATGATTATTTGAAAATTATGTTGTAAATTGATAGATATTCTTTCACATTTAAAATTATACCCAAATGGCACTAAAACTTGAACCGTTACGTCTGGCTGGATTAAGCAACATGGAAGCCGGGCAATTAATCATCCGTCATTTAAGCGATCTGGCCACCATCGACCCAACTTTACTTACCGATGCGCCTTTTAACACGTATTTGCAAACACTGGCCGATCAATCGGGCTTGTTCGAAAAAGGGCTGGCCCAGGTGCGCAAAAACGAGGAAACCCAAAAAATTGAATTGGCCGATGCCGATCGCGATAAAGCTGATGCTGCTTTCGGGAGGGCTCTGAAATTATATTCCATGTCCGACGATCCGGCCGAGGTGGAGGCCAGTCGTGCTTTAAGCATCTTATTGAATAGTTTTAAAAACCTGCCTGCACTAAGTTACGAAGCCCAAACAATTGCCACCGACAAGTTGGTAAGCGATCTGGAAGGTGAGCATTACAGCCCCAAAGTTAGCCTGCTGCAAATGGACCGGTATGTTACCCGGCTCAAAAATACCAACGATAATTTTAAACCCATCTTTGGCGGACGCATGGTAACTACAGCCACAACCGAAAGTTACGACCTGAAGGTCATTCGCTCCGAAATGGGTATCAAATACAGTGAGTTCGCCGCTTACGTCCTGTCCATGGCCAAAGCATTGGAAACTCCCTTGTTTGTTCAGGCCCTGGGCTTGCTGAACACTGCCCGTAAATATTATGCCGACTTGCTGGCACGCCGCACGGCCATTAACGACAAAAAAGCAGAACCGGCCGCACAATAAATGAATTGAATTGAGGTGGATTAATGGACCAAACCCGCCGACCCTTTTAAAAATGGGAAAGCGGGTTTGAAATTTTCAAAAAACCTGCCGGAATGAACCGAACAGGGCTTGTGCTATTTTTTTTTTGAAATCGACTTTTATTCCACAATTGTAATCCAGCCATACAAATCCGGCTCATCGCCATACTGAATGCCACGAAGCTTTTTATACAGTTTTTCGCTAATCGCACCGGGTTTTCCATCCTTCGAGAATACGTATGATATTTTCTCATCATAATCATCGATACGCTCAATCGGGCTAATTACAGCCGCAGTTCCGCAGGCACCAGCTTCTTCAAAAGTAGCCAGCTCTTCAACCGGAATCTGACGCTGTTCAACTTTCATGCCCATTTCTTCAGCCAAAACCATTAAACTTTTGTTGGTAATTGAAGGCAGAATTGAACTCGATTTTGGCGTAATGTAGGTATTGTCTTTTATTCCGAAGAAGTTAGCAGCTCCACATTCGTCAATGTATTTCTTTTCACGCGAATCGAGATAAAAAACATTTGAATAACCCAATTCGTGCGCTTTGGCTCCGGCAACCAGGCTGGCAGCGTAATTTCCGCCCACTTTGTATTTCCCCATGCCAAGAGGCGCCGAACGGTCGAACTCGCGCATAATTACAAACGGAGTGGTTTGGAAACCTCCTTTAAAATAAGGACCAACAGGAGTAACAAACAGCATAAACATGTATTCCTTCGCTGGTTTTACGCCAACCTGAGCGCCTGTTCCAAACAAAAACGGACGAATATAAAGCGCCGCACCCGATTCGTAAGGCGGAACAAACCGCTCATTTAATTTCACTGCTTTTACAACGGCTTCTTCAAATTTTTCAGTCGGTAAAATCGCCATCATGGTTCCAATGCTCGAGTTTTGCATCCGTTTGGCATTCTCATCCATCCTGAAAACCCTGATTTTTCCATCTTTTCCACGAAATGCCTTCAACCCTTCGAACGATTCCTGCCCGTAATGCAGCCCGGTAGCCGCCATGTGCATGGTCACATATTCGCTGTCGCTAACTTCAAGTTCGCCCCAGGCGCCATTTTTATAGGTACACCGAATGTTGTAATCCGTTTTTATGTACCCAAATCCCAATGATTCCCAATCTATATTTTCCATAATTAATAAAGTACTACGTCTATCAGGTTTTTTAAGAACCTAAATAAACAAAAAAAATTGCTGAGTAGGAAAGACTTATGTCCATCCTGTAAAAAATTATCGCTTTAGTTTTCAGTGTTGATTTCCAGAAAGTAACCACTGTGCTTTCTGACGTTCAGTACCCGGTTGTCAGAAAAAATCAGGTATTGCCCCTTAATTCCGCTCAGTATTCCTGAAATTACCGGCTCCTTATCGAATGTAACACTGGCAATTTTATCCTGAAAATCAGAAACCGGATAATTCATTTTCCAGATTTTATTGTCGGCATGTACATATTGCTGAAGCTCGGCAGGCAACAATTCGTACGCTTTTTCTTTTTCATCCGGAAGAACATATTCCTGAAGGATTTTGTTCTGAAGCATTGATCGCCAGTTGGTTTTATCCGAAAAGTAATTCTTCAGGAAAACTTCGATCACTCCGGCAATGTGCCGGTTTGGCGTTTTAGCCAGAATAATGGCTTCGCTGGCGCCCTGATCGATCCAGCGGGTTGGTACCTGGTGATTGCGGGTCACTCCAACTTTTAATTCTCCGGAAACTGCCAGGTACACAAAATGATCGATCAAATCGTGTTGCCGTGCCCATTCCATGTCGCGTGCAATTCCCAGATGCGCCTTCGACAATTCCGGACGCATAATCGTTTCGCTGGCTTCCGGAGCAGTTTGCAAACAGTTGTAACAAAATCCCTGGCCGAATGATGTTTTGGTACGTTTCCCGCACGAAATACAATTGATCAGGCCGGTGAAAGTCATATCGATTTTGCTGCCAATCAAATCGTTCATGGGCAATTCATTTTCGCCAAGCGGAAGAAAATAGTGAATTGGTTCGGCAAATTCGGATCGCATTTTTACAATATTTCCTGAAACAAGCATTTGAATGACGTTTTAAGTTCAGCACAAAATACGGAATTGTTGCTGAAATGAGAACACTATACCGCTAAAAAGGTTTCGTTCACAACAGTTGAAAAAGTTTTTAAAATTCAGCAAATGTTATTGTTCAAATTTCATTTCCATCAAAATTTCAGGATTGAAAATAAAAAAACTGAATTGGGCGTTTAGACAACCCACTTTAAATTATTGATTATGTGTGTTTAATTCAATGACAAAATTCAAATATCCGTACAGATGGCATTTCAATACCCGAACCTGCAACCCTGAAAAGGGTTGACTGTGAATAACCCCCAATGCAATTAGGGGGTTAGAATGAACCCAGCGAGCCCGGAACCCTGTAGAGGTTCAATCATAACACGATATAGTTCAACCCTTTCAGGGTTGTTGTGTGCGAGTATTTCACATCCCCCGGTTACGTTTCACTTCACCGGGGGTTATTCATAGTTAACTCCTTCGGAGTTGAAACTTGAATTCAGTACTGCAAATTAGGGCGGCCTAAACGCCTATACCAATAAAAAATATTTTGCAGGATGAGTAACCAATTGCCTGTTTTGCAGGTATTGCTTTCAGAGTTGTAATTTTAAGGCACTAATTTGAATCGATTTGTACATGACTGAGCGGTTAAGCGACGAACAATTGATGAAGCACCTGGCGGAAGGCGACAAAAAAGCAGCGGCAGTTCTTTACGACAGGTATTCGAAAAATGTGCATGGGTACTTTGTGCGCATGACCCGCGATGCCGACGCCAGCCGCGACCTGACACAGAATGTTTTTCTGAAGGTTATCCGCTATTGCCAAAGCTGGAAAGACGATAAAGTGTTTGTCCATTGGTTGTTCAGGATTGCTCGAAACATTCTGGTTGATTATTACCGGGGCGCCCGAAAGTTCTATGATTTGAATGATGAGCCTCAATTGGCCGAACGCGACCAGGATGATTCAGTAAGAGCGATGGAAGCACGCGAAAAATTTGATTTTCTGTTGGATGCCATGGCCAAACTGCCTCCAGGCTATCGCGAACTGATTGAACTGAACAGGTTTCAGGGTTTTTCATACAAGGAAATTGCCGAAACCATTTCGTCGAACGAAAATGCCGTGAAAGTGAAAACCTTCAGGGCCATAAAAAAACTGAAAGAGATTTATACCCAAATAATAATGGAATAGCTATGAACTGCGAAGAGGTAAAAATAAATCTGCCGGAATACATCGATGCGAAACTGGATGAAAAATCCGCCGCCGAAATCCGGAAACATCTTGAAAGTTGTGCAACCTGCAAAGCAATGTACGAAGAACTAAGTTCTTTTCTAAATTACATGGATTCTTTCCCGAACCCGGAATTGCCGGAAGGAATGAAAGATGAATTCCTGAAACTTGCTTCGGAGGAAAAAATACCGGTTCAACGAAAAATACGGACAATCCCGCAATGGCTCAGAGTGGCTGCCATGCTTGTAGTTGCGTTTGGAACCTACTGGATTGGCTATCGTGCAGGCGCCGGAAAGAGTGAATTGCGAAACAATCAGTTGGCGAGCGAGCTCAGTCAGAAAAGCCAGGAAGTCATTCTGGCGAGCCTGCGCGACCACACCGGTCCGCAAAAAATTGATGCGGTTTACAGCATCAGCAACTCAGGGAAAGTAAGCGACGAACTTGTGAATGCGTTGGTTAGCACCATGAACAGCGATAAAAATGTGAATGTCCGACTGGCGGCTATCAGTGCGCTTTCAGGAATGATAAGCAAAAATGAGCACGTGAAAAAGGAACTGATCAAATCGCTGGCCCTTCAGGAAAATTCGCTGTTGCAAATATCACTGATCCAGGTTTTAACCGAATCGGGAGTGAAAGAAGCAAAGGACGAAATTGAATCGATAACCAACAATGAAAAAACCGATGAAAATGTAAAAGCTTATGCAAAGGATATGATGAAAATAATCATATAAACCGGGAGAAGCGACGAAAAGCCGGCAAGAATTGCTTCACCGATCACACATTTACAAAACTTTTAAAATTTATATGTCATGAAAAGAATTGCGATTATACTAACAGCTCTTGTTTTTCCCATTTTGCTAAAGGCAGAGGTTAAAAAGTTTGAATATACACCCAAGGTGAAAAACAAGATTGAAATTACCAATCTGTTGGGAAAGATTTCATTACAGAACTCAAACGGCAATGCCATCGTCATCGAGTCCGATTTTAAAATGGACAAACCCGATCGTGCCGAAGGGCTCAAACTGCTCGGCGCTGCTGAAGACAACACTGATCTGGGCCTGAATATCAGCGAAGAAAACGGTGTGGTCAGCATTCAGGGCGCCACCAAACAAGTGCGCGACTTCAAGTACAAAATCATGATTCCCGCCGGAATGGCAGTTAATCTCGATTACGGAAGTCCGTTTGCCAACGGCGATATTGCTGTTGACTCGTTCAATGGCAGCATGGAAATTAAAACGCTGAGCGCCAATGTAAAAATCACCAATTCATCGGGGCCATTTACCGTAAACTCCATCAGTGGAAATGTGGAAGTGGTGTTCGATAAAATTAACCAAAGCGAACCAACGTCACTGGCCTCTGTAAGTGGATTCATCGATGTTACCGTTCCGGGAACGGAAAAAGCAAGTTTCGAAATCAACAACATTACCGGAAATGTGTACAACAATCTCGAACTGAAAAGCGCATCTCCTGCAAAAACCAAAGATCAGCGATCGTATGGAATGGATGTGGTAAAACAACACGGCGGAAACTCATTTACCTTGAATGGCGGTGGCCAGAAAGTATATCTGAAAGGAATTTCAGGAAACATTTACCTCAGAAAACATTAATTCCTCCAAGCCATGAAGAAACTAATTCTGGTTGTAGTTCTTAGTTTAGGCGCTATTTTTTCAGGTTTGGCTCAAAAAGTGATTACCAAATCGCTGAATGTTCAGGATAAAAAAGCGGAGATGAAATTCGATTTTGCCGACACCATTCAAATTGAAGCCTGGAACAAAAATACCATTGAACTGGAAGTTACTGTTAACATTGACGAAAACAAGTACAACGATTATTACGCACTGAATGTAGAAGATTTTGGAAACAGCTTTGACCTAACCGAAAAAGTTGATTTTGAAGGAATTAAAAAAGCGGAAGGCAAGAAAAACCTGTGCAATTTCGAATCAGAAATCAACTACAAACTAAAGGTTCCGGCTGATCTGGAATTCAGCTTAAAAACCATTTCAGGCAAAATTTTACTGGTTGGTGCAAAAGGCAAACTCACTCTCAATTCCGTCAGCGGATTCATCGACTATTCGATTCCTTCGGCAACAAAGGCGCGGATCAATCTTTCGACAGTAACCGGCGAGGTGTATTCGAACGTGAAATTCGACAACCCGACTGCTGAAAAAATGTCGTGGGTAGGCACCAAACGTGATTTATCGCTAAACGGAGGCGGTACTCCCGTAGAACTTAAAACCGTGAGCGGAGATATTTTTCTCCGGAAACTTTAGCAAGCAATAACAGATTTTAGTATTCGCTTTAAAGCCATTTCGATTTCGGGATGGCTTTTTTGTTGAAACAAATTTCACAAAATAGTTATTCGCAAAAAATTCCGCGTAAACGAAAAAGCCTAATTTTGGTGCATGGCAATGAGCAATTTTGAACGATTAATCAAACTTGCCGATGAAGTTTTTGCAGTAAAAAACGATCCCAGTCAACTTGATGTAAGTCAGCAAGTTTTAGACAGGCTGCACCAAATTCATCCGGCGACAGTTTCGCAACGCGACGACGGAAACGGACCGGTGGCCTGGATCCTGATTTTTCCGACCACAACAGAATTAATGCAACAGTTCCTCGACCGGGAGATTACAGAAAAAGAGCTTTTCGATTTAACTCCGCTAAAAGTAACATACGATGTCATTTACCTGTGCTCTGCATTGGTTCTGGAAGAATACCACCGGCATGGAATTGCCAAAAATCTGGTGCTGAATGCCATTGAAAAAATTCGAAAAACCCATCCGTTAAACGCAGCTTTTGCCTGGGCTTTTAGTCCTGAAGGCGACAAGGCGGCTGAAGCCATAGCGAGGTTGGCAGGGTTGCCTTTATTTAAAAGGGATAAATAATTCTCACAACTGTTTTCTTTACTTCGCAAGCACACCGGGAGAACACCCAAAAGGATAATATTTATCAACCATCACTATGACTTTTCGAACTATCCGGCACGAAGAAAAAAATTGCTTCCGGATTTTGGTTTACTTTTGCAGTTTAAACCAAAACAACATGAAAAAAATATTTTCTTTTGTCATCCTTTCATTTTTCCTGAACACGTTGTGTTTCGGACAGGAAATCACCTCCACGCCTGATTGCAATACGGATATAAACGATACCCGTGGAAAAATGAAACCCTGGGAAAAAGGCGCTCACGAAACAGGTAAATACAGGAATGTATTTCTCGAAGCTGGTTACAGTCAGTCAGATATCGACGCTAAGCTTACCAAGGCTTACTACGATGTTTTTGAAGGACCAAACAAAGTTTATTTCGAAGTGGGCGATTCAATGGCCTATGTTTCGGATGTTAAAAATCACGACGCCCGAACCGAGGGTCTTTCATACGGGCTCATGGTAGCCGTGCAACTGAATAAAAAAGATGTATTCGACAAACTGTGGCGATGGACAAAAAAATACATGCAACATCAGGGTGGCGCGCGCGACGCTTATTTTGCCTGGAGTGTCGACAATAAAACCTTCAAACAGAAATCTCCCGGTTCGGCTTCTGATGGCGAACTCTATTTTGTTACTGATTTACTTTTTGCGGCCAACCGCTGGGGAAATGATTCAGGTATAAATTATTATGCTGAAGCCCGGCGAATTTTGGATGCCATGTGGAGCAAAAACGGAACCGAAGGTGTTACAAATGTGCTCAATACCGAACACAAGCAAATTACCTTTGTGCCCGACAGAGGTGGCTACACTTGGACCGATCCTTCGTATCACCTTCCGGCCTTTATGGAAATTTGGGCAGAATATGCTAAAGATGGCCACGAACAGTTTTACCGCGATTGCGCCGATACTGCCCGCGTTTTTCTGCATCGCGCAACCAACCGAGAAAATGCCCTAAACTCAGATTATTCAGAATTTTCAGGAGCACCGCGAAATTTCTGGAAAATGCAACCGGCCTTCCGGTTCGATTCCTGGCGTGTACCCATGAACATTGCCATGGATTATTCGTGGTATGCCAAAGACCAGAAATGGCAACAGGATTACGGAAAACGGTTTCAGAATTTCCTGTTCTGCCGGGGTATCAACACATTTGAAGACCAGTTTATGCTCGACGGATCATTGCCTATACAGGAAGAAATTCTTCAGGCGGGCGGATATCAAAAGCTCCGTCATTCGCTTGGACTGGTTGCAACTTCTGCCTCGGCTTCCATTATGGGAACACAGGCCAAAAGCTGGCAATTCGTGGATGCCATCTGGAATGCCAAACTCGAACCTTATGAAGACGGCTACTTCGATCCGTATTTCGACGGTTTGCTTTACCTTTTCAGCCTGATGCATTTAAGCGGAGAGTACCGGATTATAACTCCTGAAATGAAATAAGCCTGGCAACTCAGCTTTCTGGTCGGGGATGATTACAGTTCATCCGACCAGTTGAAAAACGGGCAATACTCTCTTCTACACGCTGCGCTTCTCGGAGAACGGCGCCCAATGCACTTTTTTATAAGCCAAAAATAAATAATACTACCCATTCCAACGAAGCCAAACTGATGCCTGGTTTCAAAAAACCGAGACGTTCAATTTTTTACATTATTTACTCAATTCATGTCCGTATATTTGATAATGATATTAAAATTCTAATATTCATTACTATGGAAGATTGGATTAAACCTATGATTGCCTTTGTCAGTGGTGGCGCAGCCTGGGAAGGATTTAAATTTCTGTATCCTGAAATTAGACGGGAAATTGACAATTACAACAAGGCAAAAAACCAATTGTATGAAAACTTAGACCCCATTTTAAAAGCTTCAGATGAATTGTATGGTAAAATTGTTTCACTAATGAAAGAGGACTTTGCGACGTTTACAAATGAAATGCACTCAATAGCTGAAGATGTGGAACAAAACAAGAAATACATCTATTATCTATTTTCTCAATTCTGGGCACAACTTGAAAATCTTAGAATCAAAAGTCATTATTTCTCAATTGCGAGAATTAAAAAAGGAAATGAATTGTTACGATTTATAGAAACCTATGAATCAAGAGAATTCAGAATTTTGGATCGATCTATACAACGAATTATTGGTGAAGCTTTGTTGGAAGAATCTGGAACAACATTTAAAGTAATGAGTCTAAACCAATTTGTTAATAAACTTCAGGATCAGAATTCAAATATTTATAAATGGAATGTATTGCTTGAAAATAAACTAAAAGCAACTTCGGATAAGGAAATAAGACAAAAAATAATAATTTTTGGAGTTCTTGTAGCTATTCTGATTGATCACTTTGACCCCAATCATAAAATAGTCAGGAAAAGAGAAATTTATTTAAATAAATTAAGCGAAAAAAGCAGAAATATCATTCGAAGAAATCTTCTGGGACACTACCTGAAATTTGCTAAAAACAAAGAAGCTTATTATTAAAAAGATGAAGGCCACCGCCGGACTTACATGTCGGAGACAAAGCCATTGGTAAACCTTCGCATCTTAAATATCTTTATTCCAAGCAATAAGCCAAATTTAAAAAACTAATCGACCAATATCAAATTTTAATTCAGAAATTAACTTACTTCACCTCAACCTCTTTCCCCATCTCCGATCTTCCGGTTTCGCCCAGCGCTTCAATGGCAAAATAGTACATTGTTCCTTTATCCATTCCCCTGAAATTGTAGCTGTTGTCTCCGTTTACAGTGATGCAATTGTATCGTTTTCCTGAAGATACACCGTACCAAATGTTATAACCATAAGCTCCGCTTGATGGGCTCCAGCTAATTTGCGCATTGCGTGAATCGCTTTTCGAACGATCGACTTTAAAATCGTGCACTGTTTCAGGTAATTTGCCCTTTGCCAAACCAAATACACGAAAATCGCTGATTGCAAATGAGCCGGTTGGCATGTGTATGTTTTCAATCTTCAGGTAACGGATATTCACCGGTTTTTGCAATTCCACGTAATCATGCGGCACATCACGGTCGTTGTCGCTTTTATCCACCAGCAAAGTCCAGTTTTGGCCGTCAGCCGATTGGTAAATGCGGTATTGATGGTACAAATCCATGGCCCGGTTAGTTTGAAATGCTTTGTGATCGTAATAATTGATTTGCAACGCGTGTACTTCTTTCATGTCGCCCAAATCCATTTGCAGCCATTCGCCAGGCTCGCCGCTTTTGGCAGCCCAGTATGTTCGTATGTTTTCGTCCGAAGCATTCTGAGCCACAAATTCACCATCTGTTGAAGAAACTGAAACCGGCTTTTGGTACGAAAGCAGCATCCAGCCTGCAAAAGTTCCGCTGCGATGGTCGGTTATTTTGGTTGGGTTCAGGCACGGATAATCGCCGTATCCGGCTGAAACGTACATGGTTCCATCCTCATCGAAACCGGCCGGATAAAGACCAATCCGCCGCTCGAACTTGTATTTGAGCGATAACATACAGGTTGCCACGTGCCAGTAATTTCCGTAATTATCCTGAAACGTGCCGCCATGACCGGCACCCTGCACAAAGCCACCGGGTTTGTACGACACCGGATTGTGCTTCTGGTAAGTAAATGGCCCGAGCGGACTGTCGGCTGTGTAAACACCGTCGGCATAAACTTTAAATTCGGTGCCGGGAGCGCCATACTGAAAATAGTATTTCCCGTTATGCTTGTTTACGAAACTGCCCTCCATAAAAGGCGCCAGCGTGACAGTGTCGTCGTTGTTCATTCCAAACCGTTCCCAGCCATGTTGTTTGGGATGTAATTCCACGGTATTCACAATTTTGCTTTCAGGAAAGAAATTACTGCGATTGAGTTGGACAGCCTTCATCGGGTATTCGTTGCTCGAACCGTAATAAACATACAGTTTACCATCGTCGTCGAGCAAAAAACCAGGATCCCAGGTTGGCAGTGTAATCGATTCAATTTTGCGTTTGAAGCGGCCACTTTTGGGGTCGGTGCTGTACCAAACCGGCAACCCGCGATAAGTTGATCCGGTATAAAAAAGCGTGTCGCCACTCGCATAAGCAGCAGGTGCACATTCATCATCGTCGGTCGGTAGCCGCTGGAAACTGCTGAACACAAAATTCCAGGTACCTAAATCTTTCGACCAGTAAAACCCGCCCTGATTGGTGGCAAACAGAAAATATTCGCCTTTGTAATTCACCAGCATAGGGTCGGCGGCTGAACGGAATGAGCCACCTAAAATGACATTATTATTGTATGGTTCAAAGTTATAGGGAATATTTACCGGGTTGCAAAATGTCGTCGGATGGTCATTCTTCGGATCAAACCATTCGGTAGCCTGCGCTTTCAGTTTTGGGACAAAAGGTTCGGCCTGAGGTTTCAGGACAATTTCTACCGGACTTTTCTTGCCTTTCACATTTACAAAGGTCATTCCCGTTCCCGGATAAAAAACCTGCAACACAGAATCAATTCCACCGGCATCAAGTTGAAAAAATCCATTTTTACCGGTATTGAAATGCATCGGGCTATATTGAAACATCACTGTCGCACCCTCTAACGGTTGTCCTTTTTCATTGGTCACCTTTCCGGAGAGAATTTTTTTCTTCTTTACCGAAATGTAATAGTCGCTAACCTGACCTTTAACCACAATTACACTATCTTCTGCCTGTGCTTTTGTAAGCGCCGGGGCAAGAAATATCATGAAGAAAATAGCTATAAAAACGTTTTTCATGGCCGGTTTTTAAAAAATATAGATTGAATAAAGTACTGGTAAAACCATGAAAAGTGCCAGGTAAGTTTATCTTTCTCCCTACTCCGGCTTCCTGTTCCTGATTTTATTTCAGAACAAAACCTCCTTCAAGCACATCTTCCGAGTTTGTTCCGACAAATACGTTGAAATCGCCGGGTTCACTCACAAATTGCAGGTCGCTGTTGTAAAAGCGCAGGTCTTTTTCTGTCAGGGTAAACTCAACCTTTTGTGTTTCGCCTTTCTTCAGGAATATTTTCTGAAATCCCTTCAGTTCTTTCACCGGACGGGTTACCGTACCAACCAGATCGCGAATGTACAACTGAACAACCTCTGCCCCATCGTAATTTCCGGAGTTGGTCACATCAACCGAAACGGTCAGTTTTCCTTCCGCAGTCAACGTCGAATCACTTAAAATCAGGTTTTTATATTCAAAAGTCGTATAACTCAGCCCGTATCCAAACGGGTAAAGCGGATCATTCGAAACATCGAGATAGTTGGAACGAAATTTCTGGAACCATTTCCCCTTGTCCAATGGGCGACCTGTATTTTTATGGTTGTAATACAGCGGAATCTGACCCACATTTTGCGGAAAAGTTGCAGTCAATTTTCCGGAGGGATTGACTTTCCCGAAAAGCACATCGGCAATGGCATCACCGGCTTCCGAACCGGCAAACCACACATTCAGAATAGCCGGAACATTGGCTTTTTCCCAATTGATTGTGAGCGGACGACCCGTGAAAAGTACCATCACAACAGGTTTTCCGGTTGCAAGCAAAGCTTCGAGCAATTCTTTCTGGTTCTCCGGAAGATTTATGTCGGAACGACTTGAACTTTCGCCGCTCATTTCGGCTGATTCGCCAACAGCAGCAACCACCACATCGGCTTTTCGGGCCACAGCCACAGCTTCGGCAATCATCGCTTTTTGTGTGCGGTTATCAAATTTGGTCGATTTACCGAAAATACTGATTCGTGCATCCAGCTCAGGATCATTCACGATGTTGGTTCCTTTGGCGTACAAAATATTTGCCTGTCCACTCAAAGCGCTCTTCATTCCATCGAGCAGCGAAACAGCTTTCGTAAAGTCGGTTGCAACGCTCCAGGTTCCGGGCATATTTTCGCGGTTATCGGCCAGCGGGCCAACCAGCGCAATGGTTCCTTTGCCCTGAAGCGGAAGAATTTGTTTGTCATTTTTCATGAGCACAAAAGTTTGAGCGGCAATTTCGCGGGCTTCCTGACGATTTTCAGGAGTAAAAATTTCTGTTTTTGCCCTTTCCAGGTCACAATACCGGTAAGGGTCGTCGAAAAGACCGAGTTTGTATTTGGCTTCCAGAACTCGCCGGCAGGCCTGATCAATTTCCTGTTGAGACACTTTCCCTTGGTCGAGCGACTTTTTCAGTGTATTCAGAAAACCATCACTCACCATGTCCATGTCAATTCCGGCTTTCAGAGCTAAAGCTGAAACTGCTTGCAAATCGCCCATTCCGTGATTAATCATTTCGGAAATCGCGGTATAATCGGTTACAACAAATCCATTGAATCCCCATTGCTTACGCAATAAATTGGTCATCAGCCATTTGTTGGCTGTTGCCGGAATTCCATCGACTTCGTTAAACGACGACATCACGCTTCCGGCACCTGCATCAACAGCGGCCTGGTATGGCGGCAGGTATTCGTTGTACATGCGAATCCGGCTCATATCGGTGGTATTGTAATCGCGGCCAGCCTCGGCAGCACCGTACAATGCAAAATGTTTCACGCAGGCTAAAATGGTATTATTTTTTGTGAGGTCGTCGCCCTGATACCCTTTCACCATAGCTTCCGCAATTCGTGAACCCAGATAGGGATCTTCGCCTGAACCTTCGGAAACACGGCCCCAACGCGGATCGCGGGCAATGTCGACCATGGGCGAAAACGTCCAGCAAATGCCGTCGGCACTGGCTTCCTGAGCAGCCAGCCGGGCGCTTCTTTCAATCAGGCTCATGTCCCAACTGCACGACATTCCCAACGGAATCGGAAATTCAGTCTGGTAACCGTGAATCACATCCATTCCAAAAATGAGTGGTATTTTCAGGTGGCTTTCCTCAACGGCAATCTTTTGTACGGCACGTATTTTTTCGGCAGACTTGATGTTGAAAAGTCCTCCAACCTGACCTTCTTTTATCTTTTCAGCAATGTTCGAATTGCTTCCTGCTCCGGTAATAATATCTCCGGAAGCGGGTAAATTCAACTGCCCAAGTTTTTCTTCGAGCGTCATTTTGGACATCAGTTCGTCGACGAAAGCGTTCATTTTTGAATCTCCGCCTGAAGGTTGCTTTTGATCGCATGATATTAGCAGGCACGCGAATACTGCAATCGAAACCAACACGTTAGCTGGTCTTTTCATTTTCCTGTGGTTTTTATCTTGTTTGTAGTACTGGTTGAAATGCAAATCTGTACAATATCTGAATAATCATTCTATAAATCCGGAAATGTAAATCCGAGTTTTCTTAGTCCATTCTGCACATCAGGATCTTTCATAAAAAGATTCCAGAGCATTTGCGAACGATAATTTTCGATCATTACCGGAATTGGTCCCTGATCGATGGCCAGGTAACGAGGCAGATACCATTTATTTTGATCACTATAGGCATCGTAAGGTCCGTATTTTCCAATCAGCGAATCGGCTTCGAAGTACAAATATTTGGCAAATTTCATCGATTCTTCCGGAGTGTACGGGAACGACGACAAGGCCGCAGTTGGTGAGATTACACCCAAATCTTCGCCACCCGGATGATGCCCGGCATAACCGTTTATGGAATAACTGGAAGTCAGCCCCCACTGCTTTTCGCCATATCCGGCAAATTTCTTCGGATTATCGAGTGCATACCTGTAATGAATCAATGCCTGATTCTGATTGAGTTGCCAGTAATCGGCATATTGATCTTTCAACCCTTTTGGATTTAGGCCCAAATAGGAATAGTGAGCCCAGAAAAGTGGTCCGGTCGGATCGTCGCTGTGTTCGTAAAAATTCAGGATCGTATGCAATCCGTAGTAAACCGTGTCTTTGGCAATGGCTCCGTTCAACGCCCAGCCTTTGTGATAAACTTCGGGCTTAATTGGGTGTGTAGGCGATGAAGCAGCCAAAACATACATGACCAGGCATTCGTTGTAGCCACCAACCGCAAAATTCATTTCCCAGCCGTAGTTGGGCGACCAATGCCAGTACAACACGTCTTTCCCCTGCGTGTACCAGTCCCATTCCACACCGCGCCACAATTTATCGATGCTTGCAGCCAGTTGCTGCTCAGCCTCATTTCCGGTTTTAAAAAATTGCTCAACCGTCAAAAGTCCCTGAATCATGAAAGCTGTTTCAACCAAATCGCCACCGTCGTCCTTTTTGCTGAATGGATGTACCTTCCCGGTTGGGCCATTGAGCCAGTGTGGCCAGGCGCCGTGAAACCGGTCGGCTTTTCCAAGGTAATCCACAATTTTCTTCAGGCGATCAAACCCTTCTTCGCGCGTAATAAATCCTCGCTCAATGCCAACCAAAATGGCCATCACACCAAAACCCGATCCGCCCAGAGTCACCACATCCTGATCCTTTTGCGGATAAACGCCGTCCATGTGAATCCGTTCGCGGGCCATTCCTGAAACAGGTTCAGCACCGTCCCAGAAATACTGAAAAGTCTGGTACTGAATTTTAGTCAGCAACGAATCGTCGGAAATGAGTGCTGATGGTTCTGTAGTCTTGTTCGTTTTCACCGGACCTTTGCACGAAATCATCCAGATTCCCGCTAAAAAGACGGCCAAAACGAATATTTGAGTTTTTCTGTTCATAGTTCTTAATTTAACTTGTAGGTAAATCCGAGTTTAGTCAATCCCGCCTGAACTTCAGGACACGACATAAAGAGGTTCCACAAAAGTCCGGTTCGGTAATTTTCAATCATCCCGATTTGTGGCCCCTGATCGATAGCCAGATACGAATCGGCAAACCAGGCATTGTTTAAACTAAAGGCATCCTTAAAGCCATATTGTCCCCAGATTTTATCGCCCAACTGGTAATAAAAAAACTTCATGGCCCGAAGCGAATTTTCCGGAGTAAACGGAATGGATGAAATGGCCGCTGTTGGTGCAATTACGCCCACATCGTTGGTTGGCGAGCTGGCTGTGTAACCGTTCTGAATATCGCTTGCGGTAAGTCCCCAGCATTGATCGCTGTATCCAAAATTCTGACCGGGATTGGCCTTGCAGTATTCATAATTGATCAGGGAATGATTGATTGCCTGAACTTTATAATCGGCATAAGTATCCGATAATCCGTTTGGATTGATTCCGAGAAACGAATATTGCTCGAAAAAAAGCGGACCACCATAGGCAGTTCCAAGAGGCAAATTAATTCCGTAGTACATGCCGCCATTTTTAATCGCCCCATTGCGTGCAAATCCGTTGTCGTACACAATTTTCGGAATCGAATGTGTGGTTGACGAAGCCGCCATCACATAAGTTATCAGGCATTCGTTCCATCCCACAACTGGTACATTTACAGCAAATCCGTGATCGGGGCTCCAGTTCCAGTACAGCACATTTTCATTGTTTTTCCTGAACCAGTCCCACTCAACGCCATTCCAAATTTCATTAATATCGGCTCGCAATTGTGTTTCTTCCGGAGTTTCGGTATTGAAATATTGCCGGACTGTCAGCAATCCCATCATCAGGTACGAAGTTTCAACAATGTCGGCGCCGTTGTCTTTTTCGCCAAAAGGAACCACGATTCCTGAAGTTCCGTTGAGCCAGTGCGAATATGCGCCATGAAATCGTTCTGCCTTATTTTTCAGGAAACCCACAATCGTTTGCATGCGGATTAAACCTTCGTTTCGTGAAATAAAACTTCGTTCGATGGCTACCGGAATGGCCATAATTCCAAAGCCTGATCCGCCTGAAGTTACAATGTCGCCTGAAGTATTTCGTTCGCGAGCCAATCCGGAAACAGAATGGCCAAAATTCCAGAAATAGTTGAATGTTTGTTTCTGCACCAGGGTCAAAAGTTCGACATCAGAAATAACCGGATATTTATTTGTTGAATCGATGGCCGTGAGAAAATTAACGGTAACCGGAGTTGGCAACGAAACTCCAGATTTCGATTTCAGGCCTGAAGTAACATTCAGGACATATTTTGCAAGATAACCCAGAGGCACAGATGGTTTTATAACGAGCGTGCTGTCGCCGTTTTCGTAAGTCAGTTTCACCTCTACAGGCGCTGCTGAACTATTTTCGAAAACAACCGAACCGGCCGCCGACGACTGGCGAAAAGGAACAGAGAAAGTTATCTTTATTTCAGGAGTAGTATTTATGCCTTTGTATTCGTAACCCGAAAATTTGCCGTTAACTTTTAACGAACTGGTGTAAAACGCTCCCTCTACCGGATCAGGTTCGCTTCCATCGTTCGATTTACAGTTAACCAAAATCAGGAACAACAGCAGGATTTTGGTCATTCTAATTACCATTTGAAACCTGATTTTTAAAACAGGCAAAACATGACCTTTTTCTGCGTATTTCGATTTTTGCATCTGGTTTATTTGAAAGAAACTACCCCGCTGAAGATAAACTTTTAAAATACTGCCCGAAAATTTCCGGGCAGTATCTCCCTCTTCTCTTTGCCAATTGTATAAAATTTACTTCTCGGCGTTCATTATCGTTTCAATTTCAGTCTTGGTAAGCGCCTTGTTGAAAATGCGCAACTCATCCATCATGCCCAAATCTGAAAGATGATTCCACTCGTTAAATCGCGGTGCACCCGACATAATTGACATGACATCGCAGCCAGTCCAGTCGATACCGGTAAAAGCGCTGTTTTTAACCAGTTCTCCGTCAATGTAAACATTACATTCTGAGCCTGATATGGTAAATGCAAGATGATGCCAGATATCAACGCTTGGGTCAACATCGGCGCCTGTACCACCGTCAACCCAGGTATCAGCAGTGCCGTTACCGGCATTCAGTTTAAACCGTTGGGCTCCTGCTGCGCCAGCTTCGCGGAAAAACCGGAATCCTGAAGTACGGTTGTTTTGCACATCCGGATAACCTGCATTGGCTGTATCTTCAGGCCCCACGACCAAAATACCTGCACGGTCGGGAACAGCATTGATTTTCATCCAAAAAACCGCGCTAAATTCACTTCCCTGTAATCCGGCAGTTGGGTAAGTTAAATACGAATCGGTTGCCCCTGCATAAGCTTCGCCGATTTTACCAGCAACATAAGTTGGCGATCCCACAGTAGTTGCACTGGTACCGGAAACCCTGTCTTTGGCACTGCCATCAAAAGGCATATAGAAAATTTCGCCATTGTACTTTGGAACGTAAGGCGAATCATCATTAATCACTGCCTGAATTTCTTCTGCGGTTAACGCCCTGTTGAAAATACGCATATTGTCGTAGTGGCTCAAATCGGAAAGATGTCCCCAATAGGAAAATGTAGGCGCTCCGGAACCAATCGATAATTGTGTACAACCAGTCCAGTCGATTGCACCTGACATTGCTGAGGTTCTGACTGGCGAACCATTCAGGTAAATAATATTTTCGGTGGGAGTAACAGTAACCGCTACGTAAACCCAATCGCCCTGCGCTGGGTTAATAAATCCGCCGTCGTTCCACACTTCACCGGTACCAGTACCCACATTAAGCTTAATTTGCTGTGAACTGGCGCCACCTTCCCTGAACAGGCG
This sequence comes from Prolixibacteraceae bacterium, assembly GCA_041652995.1. Lineage (GTDB taxonomy): Bacteria > Bacteroidota > Bacteroidia > Bacteroidales > Prolixibacteraceae > Aquipluma. The sequence goes on along the minus strand of JBAZGO010000049.1, from coordinate 28,476 downwards.
CAACCCATTCTTTCTGCCGGCATCATCGTTGGTCGAACCAATTGACAGAATACCTGAGCGATCGGGTGAGGCATTCACTTTCACCCACAACCCAATTGTAAATTCTGAAAATTTGAGATTATCCATTGGGAAAGTCAGATAGGAATCAGTTGCACCGGCATAGTCCTTACTTTCTTCCAAACCATCATTGGCAAAGCCCGGACTTCCAACAACTCCAGCATTCTGAAATGAAATCATTTCCATATAATCACCTTCAAAAGGCATGTAGAACATTTCTCCGGAATATTTTGGAGTGTAGGGCGATACCTTCGAAATTTTGATCGTTTTTGTTGTCGATTTTCCTTCAAGATCGGCTGCTACTATGGATATGGTGTGTTCTCCCAATCCAACATTGTCGTAGCTTACTTTCTCCAAAGCACGACGATAGTCCTTATAATCACTCGGTGTAAATGCTGCGATTTCGGTTCCGTCAAATTTTACCGAGATGGCGCCAAGTTCTATGTCGTCGGTAACTTCAAAGTCGATAACTATCGAAGAAACCAATTCAGGAACTTTTAACTGATAATCAGGAACAGGTGATTTTATGGTGACCACCGGTGCCGACTGATCAGCTCCGGGAGCGACAGCAGTTATCGGATCAATACCTTCGTTACAAGCTGCCAGGAAAAAGACGGCAAGTAGAAATGCTAAGATATTTTGATATATTTTCATAATATTTTCAATTTTAAATGGTCAGTTAGAAATCTATTTCTTTAAAGCAGGCAATAAATCAACCTGAAGTTGCGGATATGGCAAAAAAGTTTTGTCATCAGTAAAGGTTCTGCCATCGTAGCTGAGTTCAGAAGATTTGCCAAGCCTTACCATATCGTAGAAACGAGTTCCCCATTCCATTGCCAGTTCGGCAAACTTTTCGTCCATTACCTGTGCATTTGTTACACCGGTTAACGAACCTAATCCGGCTCTCGAACGCACAGCATTCACAGCCGCATCGGCAGTCATCGCCGAACTGGTTGCTCCCTGAGTCAACGCTTCGGCATGCATCAGCAAAATCTGGGCATAACGAATGCAGGTTAAGTTCTTATTGGTTCCGTAGTCGGTGCGTCCGGGAGTAAGCTCGTCTGATGGCAAATACTGCTTGCCACTGGCAAATAATGCACGTGCATAATCGTTAAACCGGTCGCCCGAGCGGGTGGTATTTGAAATCCATGAAGGCAAAGTGGCGTATTTCGAATCTTTCTGAATTTCGGCAATTCCGCGATTGGTAAAACAGACGCTGGTTTCCAGACGAACCGTTTCGCCGCGGTCGAGCATAAATTTGATGTATTTCAGGCTTGGTTCATAAAAGCCCCAGCCATCTCCTGAACCGGTAACTTTTGGAGTCCATCCTTGTGGTCCGAAGAATGCAAACAGGTACGAATAATTATCGCCTGAACCTTTTCCGAAATCGGAATATTGCAGTTCCAACAAATTCTCCTTATTCAGCTTACCCTTAATTTTGAATAATTCGTAATAATCGGGTTCCAAAGCAAACTTTCCGGAGCTGATAATTTGTGAAGTTGCATCGGCCACTGCCTGGTAATTTTTCAACTCAAGATTAGCCATTGCTTTAATGGCCAAAGCAGTAAATTTAGTCACCCCGCCACGAATATCGGTCCGTTCGTTCGGATTAACTGCAGGCAAAAGCGGAATAGCTTCGTCCATCTGATCGGAAATGTGCTGCATCACTTCATCCTTGGTTTTCAGATCGGCAACCAGCAAATCGGATGGATCGGAACTGGTTGGAATAAAAATTGAACCCCAGGTACGGGTCAAATGAAGCAGGTACCAGGCCCTGATAACTTTTGTTTCAGCAATATACTGCTCGCCAGGCGCTTTATTCGAAGCATTTTCGTTGTACAACGCAATTTGCTCCATGGCTGAATGAGCCACAAAAATATCGCCGTAATAGTTCTGCCACAACGAATTATACATCCAGAAATCTTTGTTGTAATTGAATTTGTCCGTTTCAGCGTAATCCTGTTGGTCGCCAAGCCCACCGGCGTTTACATCGTCGCCTCTAACCGAAAGAAGTGGATAATTTTCCCATTGTGTGGCATAAAATTCAGCATAAAGTCCAACCAGCGGCTGAATCATGTTACCGGTAGCTGTGTAATCTGTTTGCTGAGTGAACGATTTATTTTCGGCAGGTTCGTCCAGATATTTCTGACATGAAGTTGCAGACAACAGAGCGACCATGAGAAATGTGAGCTTTATTGAATTATTTATCAGTTTCATAATCATGTTTTTTTAGAATTAAAATTTGACACTCAGCCCAATGGTATAAACTGAAGGAACCGGGTAGGTTTGCGTATCGATACCGTTTGCCACTTCAGGATTAAATCCGTTATACTTAAAAATGGTAAGAGGTCGGTCGGCAGTCAGCGAGAGTCGTGCTTCGGGCATTTGTGCGCCAAAAAGTTGTTTGTTCCTGATGTTGTAGGCGAGTTGTACGTTTTGTATCCTGAAGAATGAACCATCTTCAACAAAGTAATCACTCATTTTCTGGTTCCATCCTCTTCTTAATCCTGAAGAAGAAGGATATTTATTTGAAGTGCCTTCGCCATGCCAGCGATTGATGGCCAGATCGGCATCGATGTTTCCGTCCGAAGTCCAGATGATCTCACCGCGTTTGCGATTCAGGATTTTATTTCCGGTTTGCCCAAGCATATTTGCCGAGAAATCGAAATCTTTGTACGAAAGCGAGAAATTAAAACCATACATAAACGATGGGAAATACGAACCCAAAACCACACGGTCGTCGTCGTTAATTTGTCCGTCGTTATTTTGGTCTTTGTACTTAAGATCTCCGGGAACCAATCCGTTGGCCACAGCAACCGGGTCAGCATCAATTTCTGCCTGGTTCTGATAAACGCCAGCTACTTCGCGGCCAAAGAAAGCCAGCAAAGGTTGGCCAACAATCGACCGCTGACGGAATTCTGCGCTGCCGCCATCAATATATGGTTGTCCGTAAAGGTCACGCACTTCATTTTTTAAGGTTGAAATGTTTGCACCAATGCTATAATTAAAATCCTTCGAAAGATTGTCGCTCCAGTTGAGGGCCAGTTCAAGACCCTGGTTGCGAATGATACCCACATTTTTAAGCACGGTACCGCCTATGGCAGGAATGGTGACGCTGATTGCAGCATTTTTGGTATCGCGGATAAAATAATCGGCATCAACCGAAAGCCGGTTTTTAAACAGTTTCGAGGTAAGTCCAACATTTGATTCTTCAGTAACCTCCCATTTCAGCGAGGAAAATGTACTTGAAGTTTTTGTTCCTGAAACCAGTATTCCATCGACAACTGTGTTTACAACTGTGGTCGTGGTTGCCCCGTCGCTGGCCTGAATATTATCGTTTCCAAGTTGACCCCAACTGGCACGCAATTTCAAAAAGTCGATTACAGGATTGTCTTTCAGGAAACTTTCTTCTGAAATTACCCAACCAGCGCCGACAGTTGGAAAGTATCCCCATTTTTGCTGATACTTGGAACTCCCGTCAGCACGCATGGTTGCGTACAACAAATATCTGTCGTTGTAATTGTACGAAAGTCTTCCAAAATAACTCATTCCATATTGTCTGGTCCCCGTGTCGCTCACGCCATCGGCCGAAACGGTTTCAGCCTGATCGATGTACCATGACTGTTCGTGCCCGGTTGGGAAATTCAGCCCGGTTGCCCCCATTTTAGTGTAGGCTTCGTCCCTGAAAGAGCTACCCAACATTACCGTAACGCCATGTTTATCAAACTTATCGGTATAAGTCAGCACGTTGTCCCAAATCTGGTCCGAATAAATCGACATGTTCCTGGTAATTAAAGCATCAGCTCTTTGGAAACTGTTTCCAATAAAATACGGAAGATTTATTTTGCGTTCGTCGAGCGACGTAAAAGCATGGTTGTATGTTGATTTCAGGGAAAGTTTATTCGGCAGCAAATCTACTTTCACGTAAAAATTAGTCAAAACTTTTCTGATTTTCAATCGGTTGTTGTTGTATTTAAGCGTAGGAAAAGGGTTTTGACCACTACGGTATCCCATATCCTGTGCATTTGCGTATTTATCGGGCCAGGCATCGGCGTTCGCTTCGTCGTAAACAGGCAAAATCGGAACTGCAAAATACGCCTGGTTCCAGGCACCAGCTTCTTCTCCGTATTTCAGCGCATTGCTAAAAATCACGTTTCCACCAATGGTCATCCAGTTGGTAGCTTTAAAATCTATTTTCGACCGAAGGTTGAAACGCTCGTATTCATTTTTCATGTCGAGAATACCTTGCTGGGCAAAATAGTTGGTTCCGAGTGAATACGATGCTTTCTGGTTTCCTCCAGAAACGGCCAGACTATGATTCATAATCGATGCCGGCCGAAGTATTTCTTTATACCAGTCGGTGTTTACATCCGGAACATTGGGGTTAACCCGGCTACGACCGTATCGCTGCATGGCATTCAGGATAAAACTGGCATCGGCAGCAGAACCCGATTCATTGGCCATTGTTGTAAATTGTTCGGCATTGGCCATCTTCAGCACATTTTGTGCAACCTGTGTTCCGTAATATCCATCGTAACTGATTTCAGTTTTTGCATTATACGAACCCGCTTTCGTTTCAATCAGCACAACGCCATTTGCTGCCCGAACTCCATAAATTGCGGCTGCAGAAGCATCTTTCAACACCGAAATAGAAGCAATATCTGTCGGGTTCAGAAAATCGATGTTGTCAAAAAACATTCCATCGACTACATAAAGCGGAGCTTCGTTATCGTTTCCGGGATAAGAACCAATACCTCGAACGCGGATAGTTGGCGAGTTTCCCGGCCCACCGTTGCTTACCACCTGAAGTCCGGCCACTTTACCCTGCAAAGCCTGCATGGCTTGTCCGGAAGGTGTTTTAACAAGCTCTTCGGATTTGACTGTGGAAATAGACGAGGTGAGGTCTTTCACCTTCTGTGTACCGTAACCAACCACCACAACTTCATCAACACCTATTGTTTGTTCTTTCAATTGGACATCAATTGTAGTGCGGCTATTTACTTCAAATTCCTGAGTCTCAAACCCGATGAAGCTAAATACCAAAACCGCCTGAGGAGCGGCTTGAATGGAGTATTTCCCATCGGCATCGGTAATTGTGCCCTGCATCGTGCCTTTTATTAAAACGCTGGCACCGGGCACCGACTCATTCTTTGCATCAGTTACCGTTCCTTTAATGGTCTGCACGTTTTGCGCAAAAAGGATTGTTACTGACAATAGAAGATTCAGCAAAACAAATAGTTTTTTCATAGTTTCATTGTTTTAGTTATAATTCGCTGACCAAAGCTAAGTCACCATTAAAGGAAAGTGAAACAAAACGGTACACCTCTAATTCACCAGGCATTAAAGATGTTGCATAACAACTTCACTTTTACCTCATCGAGCTTCAACTGATTGGCTTTAAGTTTCTGTATATTAGTGCATTTTAAATAAATAAAAACAATATTGATGCTGTTGATAAAACAAAAATTAAGCGCCGGAACGTAATGATTTTAGGAAAGAACAATTTTTGCTGATCAAAGATCAGCCCTATTTGATTGAAATGCGTTATACAATTTTTAAGTTTAATTACATAATTCACACATCTCTCTGTGTATTTTGGACCTTAATATCTTTAAACCGGCAGATGTCATGAACGTTTTGATACCCGATGCTTAGATTTTTCTTTTTTATTACCTTTATTCTTTCATTTACAGAAAATGGCCAATGAACAGGAATTATAAACCGACCATTCGAAACATTTTTCTTTTTTTCCTTTTGCTGATTTGCAATTCTTCGTTGTTTGCCTTCAATGATGTATACATAAAAAATTATACCAAGCAGGAGTATCAGGCTGCCAGCCAAAACTGGTCGGTTGCACAGGATGCAAAAGGATACCTGTATTTTGCCAATAACATTGGCTTGCTTGAATTCGATGGAATTAGCTGGACGCTCTATCCCGCTCCGGAAGGCGCTATAATCAGGGCGGTGGCCGTTGATAAAAACAACAGGGTTTATTCGGCCGGATACCGCGAACTGGGTTTCTGGGAGCGAAATGCGCTCGGCCGCCTCGAATATCACTCGCTGAAAAAGGAAGTTGAGTCGAATTTTACATCCAACGAGGAATTCTGGAATGTCATAGCCTCGGGCCAGGAAGTTTATTTTCAATCCTTTTCAAAAGTTTACATCTACGCCAATCAGGAATTTAAAATCGTTAAGCCCGATGGGTTTGTCAATTCTATTTCGGAAGTTGGCGGACAAATTTTTGTAAACATCATGAATAAAGGAATTTACGAAATTATAAACGGGCAGCTAAATCCGTTTCTTGTGACCGGTTTTTTCAACAATAAAGAAATAAGGTTTATTTTATCGTTGCCAGATTCCCGACTCCTTATCGGCACTGCCAATAACGGGATCATGGTTTATGACAGAAAAACACTTTCGGTCTGGAACCCTGAATTTCAGGAATATTTCATCAGAAATGTGATTAATCACGGTTGTTTATCTTCGGACGGCAAAATCATTATCGGAACAATTCTAGATGGCATTTCGGTTTTCGACGAAACAGGCCGACTGCTTTACAACTTCGACAAAGAAACCGGCTTACAAAACAATACTGTCCTTGGTGTTATTTCCGACAACAACCAAAACATCTGGGTATCACTGGATAAAGGCATCGATTTTATTTCGTTTAAGCCCGATCCGTCGTTCACAATTTACGAACGGAAAGAGCTTGGAGCGGTGTATACCGCAGCCATTTACCGAAATAAAATCTATTTGGGAACCAACCAGGGCTTGTATTACAGGTCTTTCCCTTCAACAGATGAGGCTTTTAAACTGGTTCCGGAAACTCAGGGCCAAATTTGGGACTGCAAAGTAATTGACGACCGTTTGTTTGTAAACCATAACAAAGGAACATTCGAGATTCACGACGATCAGGTGAAACAAATTTCCACAATTTCAGGTGGCTTTTCGATCATTGAAAACCCTATGAAACCCAGTTCGCTCGTACAAAGCACCTATTCGAACCTTATTTTTTACAAAAAAGAAAATAACGACTGGAAGATCGACAAAGTCGTTTACCAGTTTAACAACCTGATCAGGTATGTTGAAGCCGATCATTTCGGAAATTACTGGGCAAGTCACATGTACCGGGGAATCTTCAGGCTTAAACTCGACAACAACGATTCACTGATTTACAATCACTATTACGGGAAAGATGTTTTTGGACAGGACAACAACATCCACGTTTTTAAAGTTGAAAATCGGATTGTTTATACGACCGGAAAGCAACTGTATACCTTTGACGATCTGAACGACACGATTATACCATACGAATACCTGAATGAAAAACTCGGCAGTTTTTGCAAAGCCACACGAATTGTGGCTGGTTCCGATCAGCAATACTGGTTCATCACCGATCAATCGTATGGACTTTTCAGTTTTCGGAACCAGGAAATAAAGAAAATAAAGGAATACCCAAGCGGACTTTTCAACAACCAATTGATCATTGGTTTTGAAAATATTGTGCCAATCAGACACCAAAAAGCCATTTTGTGCCTTGAAGATGGCTATGCCGTTTTGAACGCCGACACGCTGAGTCCGGCATCACTTATTTCGGAACAAAAACCCGAATTGCGGCGGATTTCAATTAGTGGTAACAATGGCGAAGTGAGTGATTTACCTCTCGGTGACCACGAAGTTTCGCTCAGGTTTAACCGAAACGATTTGCACCTGAGATTTTCGTTCCCCTTTTTTGGTGGTAACATTATTAAATACCAGTCGTTTATCGAAGGACTTGACCAACAATGGTCGGAACCGCTTGATAAACCGATATTCAGTTTTAAGCGCATTCCTGTTGGGCAATACAAAATCAGGGTTAAAGCGGTGAACACCTGGGGCGAATCGAGCCATGAATTTGACATGAACCTCATCATATTGCCTCCATGGTACCTGTCTTTCCGTGCATACGTGGTGTATTTTCTCCTGGCGCTTGTGGGTCTTTTTATCTTCAGGATAAGAATTATTGCCAGAATCCGCAAAAAAGAAAGCCGCGAGCGGGAAGAAAAAGAACGTGAACTCATTCAACTCAGGAACGAAAAACTACAGGCAGAACTGTCGTTTAAAAGTACTGAACTGGCAAACTCAACCATGGCCATCATTAAGAAAAACGAATTTCTGATGAATGTGAAGGAAATGCTGAACAATCAAAAGATTCAACTCGGTTCGCGATATCCTGATAAATATTACGACACGCTGGTCAAAAAAATTGATGACAACATTGCCAGCCAGGACGAGTGGAAAGTGTTTGAAGCCAATTTTGAGCGTGCTCACGAGCAATTTATGAAAACGCTTAAAGACAATTACACGGATCTCACGCCGAGCGACCTTCGTTTGTGCGCTTTTCTCCGGATGAATCTGGCCTCGAAAGAAATTGCACCACTGATGGGAATTTCGGTTCGCGGAGTGGAAAACCATCGTTACCGCCTGAGAAAAAAACTAGATCTTGATGCCGATGGAAATCTGACTGATTTTATCATCAGGCTATAATCAACAGAAAATCAGGATATCCATGGTATTTTTTTAAAAAGAATGCCATTCATGAATGCCGAAAGAACCGGTAACCCCGACGGAGTTGCTGATGCTGTTACGAAAATGGGTGATCCTGATAATATCGCAACCCGTTTGTGGTGGGATACAGGTGGCTCTAATTTCTAGTTAAACGGCTTTCGCATAAACAAAAATAATAAGCAAAAGAGGCTGATTTCCACGAAGGCAGTCTCTTTTCGTTTTATATTCCAGGCATTTTTCTTCTGGTTAGTTAAAATTTGCCGTTTATAACGAAAATTTGTCAGACGAAAGTTTGTTTTCCTTCATCTCAATTAAAACCTGACACTTTAGCTTTCAGCAAATCTTGTAGTAAATTCAAAATCACCATAGAAGATTCACCAGGTTCATTTTATTCCCTGTTTCTATCAAATTTATCCATGTCGCCTGCTCAGTCTTTCGCTTGAAGGTAAAAACTTAGGGTTTGCTGCACGAAGATTTTACTTCCGCCATTTTTTGGTTCGATCCGACCGCTGAAATCACTTTCAGGATTTGCTCTCCTACTCCAATGCGGTAACCTGCTGTGAACAGGTAAACATTTCCGGAAGCATCGCAGAACAGCACCAGCGGAAGTTTATCTTTTAACCCGGCGCCGTAAATCGTTGAAATGGCATTCAGAATATTCTCGTCCCGGTCAACTCCACTCTCCATTTTTGCCGGCAGCGAATAAGTTTTCAGCACAGCAGCCTGGGCCGCCTTTTCAGCAGGCATGGCAAACACAAACTGACCGCCCCATTGATTGAATTGATCGATATATGGTCCCAAATCGTTCAGGATGTGTTTCGAAGGTTCTTTTTCCGGATCGAGTACCACCAGCACCGAATAATTTCCGCCAACCAGGGTAGACAAACTTACTGCGCTGCCATCCTTTTCCAAATTTAGTTTTTCCAGATCAAGTTTTCCTGAAGGTTTTAATTCGCCCGACTGGCGCCTCAATTCAACCGGAACCGTGGTCAACTTACCTTTTTCGATCGAAAAGAAAGTCATTTGGCTCAGCACCGATCCGTCTTCCATACGATTTCCGGTCACCAGTGCATACTGGCCGGCTTCCAGCTCAAGTGGTTTGTCGGCATTGGTCAGTTTGCCGCCTTCCGGAAATTCCAATGTGCGGTAAAAGCCATCTTTCAGGAATCCAATGGTGTAATGCAGGTAATATTGTGGTGTAACCTGATTGCCTTTTTCGGTGAGTTTGAGCAACCCTTTTTCAGGTTGAACGGCCACTTCAGGCTCAAAACCAGCCCGCAGCCATTCTCCGTTTTTGCTATACTCCGGAATTTGCGTTTCAGGATTTAATCGTGCCGGAATGCCAAATGCGCGGCAGGCTGCCACAAAGAAAATGTCGCGCGAAGCCGGATCAGCCACCCGAAGATTGTAAACTCCAATGGGCGAAAGCGACGCTCGCGAATGCATGTTTGCAATGGTATTTATCCGGATATTTTCACGAATCCAGTTGGTAAGAACCGAGATGTCGTTTCGGGCAGATTGTGCCATTTCATCGCCAAAAGAATCAACCAGAAAACTTCGCCACGGACTTAAATTTTCGAGCGCGATGCGTGGCGACAAAATGTAACGCGTAAAAAGTTCTTTGTCCTGAACCAATTTTTGCAACCCGGATTTGGCTACCTGATCCAGATGATCCGTCAGAATAGATTCCGGCGCATCGCTGTAGTCTTTATCCGCAAGCTGAATGGCCATTTCAAGAACGGTATTGCGATGATTCGCGGCATTTTTTTCAAGGTAAGCCGAAATCTGGTCCCAGTTTCCATAGCTCAAGTGAATCAGGCGCGAAATGGTGTCGATACCCAGTTTGCTTTTTTCAGCAAAAGCGGCAATCCAGGCCGAATCTTTAAATGTCTTCATGTAGGCATTCCGGATTGAATCTTCATAAGTCAGTCTGCGATCGTTTTCCTTTCGGGCAGCCTCACTCACATTCATCTCAACTTTTACGGCATGCGGCGGAACCAGATCGAACAACTCGCTTTTGTTGACCGGCACAGTTTGGTTGAGAACCAGTTTCAGCGTATCTTTTTCAGGAACCGACAATTTTTGATAGGCAAATTTTCCGTCTTTAGCCACCCAGATAATGAGATCGCCCATTCCGGTATTCAGGCTTGTAAAACCATCGGCATTGGTGTAACCGGTAGCAATCGGATAATATTCGGCATAGTTGTACAACTGATATTCAACTTTAGCGCTGTCGGCAGGCGTTCCGTCGGCATTGCTGACCGAGATGGTCATATTTTTAATTGTGGCGTAATGCGAAGTCAGGTTGAGCTCCGAAAAACGATCGGCTACCGTGACCACATCCTCAGTTCCAAAATAGCGGCCATAAGCTCTGGAATGGACCAGCATAACGCGGTGCGAAGGCTCGCTGAACCAACCCATATCCAAATCAACGTCGGGTTCGCAGGCGCCGAGATAGTGCCAATTCCCGTCGATCCAGACTTCAACCCAGGCGTGATTGTCGTCAGTGTGCGCCCAACGTGGCGTGTAAACCTGGCGGGCCGGAATACCAGCCGTCCGCATTGCGGTTACCGTAAAAGTCGATTCCTCTCCACAACGACCGAATGTCTTTTTAACCGTACTCAGCGGCGCACTGGTCCGCGAATCGGTCCCGCGGTAATTCACTTTTTCGTGGCACCAGTGATTAATTTCCAGGGCAGCCTGTTTCATGTCCAAACCCTGAATGCGAGCTTTAATTTCAGGATACATCGTTTCACGGAAATTATCGAGATTCTCGTTATTCACACGCAAAGGCAACACAAAATGCAAAAATTCTTCTTCCGGGATGGTTTTTCCCCAAGGCATTTCCTGACGGGCTTTTAAACTATACTCAACATTCTTCAGGAAAAAAGCGGGCGTATAATCTGCCAGATCGCTTAGCGGCATGTAAGCATACATAAATTCCATGGCTTGTTTTTCATCCGGAGTAAGCGTCTGGTTAAAGATATCCCAGGTTTTAAGCAAACTTTTCGAGGTAAGTTCCTTTTGTTCGGTCAGCATTCGCTGCATATCTTTCAGCCGATCAGCATTTTGAATAAGATCTGGCTTTGAATTGCATGCGACCGAAAGCAATAAAATGAGAAATGCATTGAGTATTTTAGTTGCCATAGGTCATGGTTGTTTTACGTTGAGAACAAATAAAACAATTTTCAGAATAAAAAAGGCGGAATAAAAGACAGGTATGTCGCCAATTACCACAAACTTCATAAACGAATTACAGTGGGAAGATTAATTTTGGGGCGAAACAGGAGTCCCGAAATACACAATTTCGTTCGATTTGAATTCGTGTCGCGTCAACGTTATACTGTTGAAGGCCCGTCACCCTGAACTTGCACCAGGAGTTCGTTGACACAACATCAGGAATTCAAATTTGACGTAACCCGAATTTTTGGGCAAGTTTCGCGAGTTCAGTTTTGGCAGCACCCTGCGTTCTTACCTTTTTTATTTGCATAACCTGCTTTTCGTCGAAATCGTACAGAATAATGCGGTAGTCGATATTTTTAATGGCCAGCGTACGGTTGCTCAAGCTTGAATTTCGCCAAACCTGATTCGATTTTTTGATGCCAATTTTCATGTTTGGTTCAATGGGTACCCATTTCCCGAGACGAATAATTCCAAACAAGTTGTTGGTAAATTTCACTCTTTTGCGATCGAAGTCGACGATGGTACTTGTTGACGTTAAGCCAGCAAAAGCTCCGATGATGACGAGAATAAAACCGAATAGCGAATTATACGCCGTAAGCAGACCAACCACGCACAAAACCAAACCTGCCGATGCACCTGCGGGGCCAAAAGGTTTATCAAGAGTATTTGTAGTTTTCATGGCAAATAATTTACCGGATTACAACCTCCGAAAATGCGCATTATCATATTCAATACAATTTATGTTTTCGGCAAAGAAAAACACGAATGAATGTTCCGCAACAAATTATTCAGTTGAAACAGTCGATCAGCGGCCTGTTTTATAGTCATTTTGAATGACTTCTTTTATGCCGTAAGAATATGAAGTTGGTTTAAAATCAAATCGCTTTTCAAATTTCGCACTTTCAAAAACATAGTCACGGTCGTACTGATACATCATTTCCACAATTTCTCTCATAATTGGTACAAACAAACCAACAATCCAAACCATAAATTTTGGAACATTCTGATATTTTGGATGAACACCAAGTTCTTTGGCAACAATTTCAACGATCTCTTTTCCGGTGAGCGGGTTCGCAGCCGTGGGCAAATGCCAAACCTGACCATAAGCATCGGGCGTATTTCCGAGAATTGCGGTCGCTTTTGCCGCATCAGGAGTATATGTGAACGAGTGTTTAAACGACGAAGAGCCCAGCCAGTTAGCATTCTTTCCGGCATTTAGTGGTTTAATCACCGTTTCGTTGAGCATGCTTGAATTGGCAATTCCTGGACCGTAGAAATCGGCCGACCGTGCAATCAATGCAGCTAATTTTCCGGCCTTCACCTCATCCATAATCATCCGGACCAATTCGGCCCTGACCTTGCCTTTTTTGCTTGCAGGATTAATCGGGGTTTCTTCGGTCATTCCATTGAGAAAGTGAGGATCGTACATGTAAATGTTGTCGAAAAAAACAAGTTTGCAATTAAATTCCTTGCAGGCAGCAATTACTCCTGACATGAATTTTGGCCAGCTTTTTTGCCAAACCTTAATGTTGTACTGAAAACCTACCGTAACATAGACCACCGATGATCCCTGAACGGCTTTCCGGAGATCGGCAGGGTTCAGCAAATCAGCAGGCATCAGTTCGTCTGTTTCATTTACTTTTTTAGGATTTCGGCTTACCAGCCTGATTTCACTGGTATATTTCTTCAGCGATTTAGCCAACTCAACTCCGATAGCGCCGCCTGAACCAAGTATTGTTTGCATATTTCGGGATTTAATGGATTTGATTATTCAGGATTACAACAATCAGTCCGGACTGAAGTATTCGCGTTCAATAACCTGAACAGTACTGGTTTTGTTTAAGTTATAGGTCTAAAAATAATTCCGGTCCGACTATTTTTTACGCCTGAAATCGGCTTTTGTTCAAATTTCTTCCTGTTTGCGAAGCAGCCAGCCCAACAGGATGAAGGCGACACCAACCGACCCCGTGAGATAATGTGCAACAGAATATTAATTTTAAAGTTCAAATTCCAATTCAGTCCCTATTTCTCTTTAACTGCAATGATATTTTTTAAGCGGCTGATCTCGAAAGTACTGATTACGAAATGAGAAAGCAATCCGGCCATCAGGAAGAAATCGCCGTTCGGGTAATGTTGAAGCCGGAAAAATGCACCTGCAAAAACAGATATTCCTGAAACCAGAATCAGGTATTTCATTACTTTGTTCATCAATTTTGAATTCATGATTTATATGATTTTTTATTTTTCGATTCGTTTCAAAATATCGTTCATCATTTCAATCTGCACTTTGTGTATTTCCAAAACTTCCTGTTGTTGATTGAGAATCAGGTGATCGATTTTTTCGTGCAACATGCGTATTTCGAGTTCCGATTTCAAATTGACCATGTAATCATTTTTGGCCCGTTCACGGTCTTTTACTTCCTGACGGTTCTGGCTCATCATGATAACCGGCGCCTGCATGGCAGCAATACACGATAAAATTAAATTCAGGAGAATAAACGGATATGGATCAAAACCTTTGTTGGAAAGCCAGTAAATGTTCACCAAAATCCAGATCGCGAGAAAAATTCCGAAAGAAATGATAAATGTCCAGCTTCCACCGAACGAGGCAACATGATCGGCAACTCGCTGACCAAAAGTTGAAGCCTGATTCTCATCTCCGTCAATTTTATCAGTCAGCGTGGAGTTTTCCTTCATTGAATCGAGGACCGTTTTTTCAAGGCTGGAAAGTTCCCCGATTTGAACAGTCAAAAATTTCTCGATGTATTTTTCCCGGTAATCGTTCAGTTCACTAATCGATAGAAACTGATCATCGGTAAAATCAGGATGATCCTGATGAATGAGTTCCATTACAGAATGTCTCACAACTGTTCCTGAAACCCTTTCAGAAACAGGAAACTCAAGATTTGAGATGTCGCTGATAAATGTTTTCATGCTTGATTTGAAAAATTAATTCAGGCTTTAGAGGCCAAACAAAAATAGGTAACTATTCCGATTCAAATACATTTCATTCTTTTGAATGTATTCAAAATTAACGATTTAATTTCCATATCATTTATCGTCGGTTGTAAGTCAAATGAACAAAGCACACTTCAGGAGCAATTTTAAATTTTATAAAACCTGTTCTTGAGCTGCTTTATCGAAACTCCGGGAACTATAACATGCACCAAAACGTTTAAGAAATTGAGAATGAAATTTAATACTGAAAGAACAGAATGAAAACACAAGAAAAAATGAACGCGGAAATTACACCGTGGCAAATCATAAATAAGAACATCGAAAAGTATCAAAAGCCCAGCGTGGGGAGAAGTATCTGGCAAATAATCAACACATTTGTTCCTTATGTCGGATTGTGGATTTTAATCGTTTACAGTTTGTCGGTTTCCTATTGGATCACAGCCTTCCTCATAATACTGGCCTCCGGATTCCTGGTGCGGCTTTTCATCATTTTTCACGATTGTGGCCACGGATCTTATTTTAAGTCGGACGCAGCTAACAAATTTGTCGGAATGTTTTTTGGAATTCTTGCCTTTACACCCTGGGACAAATGGCACAACCAACACATGCGGCACCACGGGTCGGTGGGTAATCTGGATAAACGCGGCGTTGGCGATGTCTGGACACTGACCAAAGAAGAATACCAGAATAGCACCAAGTGGAATAAACTGAAATACCGGATTTACCGGAACCCATTAATCATGTTTGGCATTGGTTCGCTCTATGTGTTTCTGATCCAGAACAGACTCATTCAAAAAGATATGACTAAAAAGGAAAAAGCAAATGTATGGCTTACCAATGCTGCTCTTGTTGTTCTTTTTGTGGTTATGAGTTTTGCCATTGGCTTGGGCACTTTCCTGATTATACAACTCTCCATTCTGTACATTTCAGCAATTTCCGGATTGTGGTTGTTCTATTTACAACATCAGTACGAGGATGTTAACTGGTTCAGAGCCAAAGACTGGAATTACCGGAAAGTTGCCCTCGAAGGCAGTTCGTATGTGAAATTTCCGAAACTTCTGCAATGGTTTTCAGGAAACATTGGCTTCCACCACATTCACCACATGAGTTCGCGAATTCCGAATTATTACCTCAGCAAATGTTACCGCGAAAACAAAGTTTTCAACGAAGTAAAACCGGTCACTTTCCTTATGGCGCTGAGATCGCTGAAGCTGCGGTTGTGGGACGAACAAATCCAGAAAATGGTATCGTTTGGTGGACGTCGCTGATCTTCCCGGATTATTTCAGGAAAGCTTTTACGACAATTGCCTAGCCTTCCGATTCGTTCATGATCAAATAACTTCCGGCGGCGGCAGGAATAACAAAAGTTTCGGCGTATATAATTACTCTGTGCTTTTCTTTTCCCAATCTTCAAACATCCGGATGGCTGTATAAAGTACACCTGCCGATCCTCTGAAAGTTCCTGATCCCCGTGGTTTGTTATCCACCGAATACCATTCGTAAAAGCCATCGTTATCTTTCACCCGTTTCAGCATGGGCTGAACCTGATCGTAAGCCTCCTGAACAAATCCGTAACAGATGAGTTGCTGAATCATACGACCGCCAAACCAGGTCCAATCGCCGCCATTCTGGTAACTGTACTCCGGATTCATAATTTTATTTTCGAAGAATCCGGCCGGATATGGCGGGTAAAGCGTAAGTCCAATCGATGGGGCGCCTGCTTGTTTGACCCGCCGAGCCATTTCGTCAACAGAAGCTTTCACCTCCTCTTTGCTTAATAAATTAGCTTCAATGGCAATGGTGGTTCCACCGAAATAGTAAATCTGGCTTTCATCGAAATCTGCCGGGAATGGCGAGCCTTTTTCAAGATAAATGTGCGGAATGAATTTCTGGTTGGTACTGTCCCAAAGGTTTTTGCGGCAACTTTCGGCCACACCATTCCGGATGGCCGACCATTTTTCTTTAGTCGCCGGCCGCATTTCCATCAGGTTATCCAACGCAATGAGAAACATGGCATTGTCGTAAATATCAATCGCCGGATGCGTATTGTTGTCCAGGTCGACTCCCCATCCATGTTCCGGCTGCACGTCGCCCCAATCGGCAGTTGTGGCTCCAATAATTAAACCATATTGCTGATTAAACCGTTGATTCATTAAAAATTCCATCGCATGTTCAAGTCGGCCTGCCACCGTTTTTCCGTCAACTTCCTCTATTAAAATAGTGCTGTCTTTTGTCAGGCTGATGTATTTATAAACTGCCTGAACCAGCGATGATTCCTGATCGGTTTCCACGGTATTTTTGTGCCCGGCATATCGTGGTTCGAGATCGGAATAAATGAAATCATAATTTGAAGTTCCAATTTTCTCAATTGGAGTGAATCCATCGATAATGTTTCCGTCGTTGCCCTGCATTCTGAAAAAAACCATCAGGTTTTCTCTAAGTTCTTCCTTTGGAAAGACCTGTGCTGCCAGTTCGATAAACGTATTGTAGTCGCGAATCCACACTTCACGGTAACCACTTCCGGCGTTAAAACCGGTCTTCATTATTTCCAGCGCTTTGGCTTTTACCAGCGGAATGTTCTCATCCGCTGCAATTTTCTGTGCAAGTCCGGCCTGTTTTTTCGATGACTGACTTTGACATGAACCAAAAATCAGGATGCCCAGAATCAACCCGTTCGCTATAAATTTCATATCTATTGTATTTCCAGTGTTTGACTCACCACATTCCATCCCTGAAGTTCGATAATCAGTGAATTCGATTTTATTTTTTCAGGAAGAAGACTGAGATCGATATTGATTTCTTTGCTTTCGCCGGGGAGCACAGTCAGGTAATTATCGCTGAAAAAAACAGGCAGAGCCAATTCGTTCCTATCCTGATCAACAATTTTCAACCGCACAAAAAATGCTGTTTCATTGGTCCCATTGTTTAATACCAGCATTTTTTCGCCCTGATCGCTCTGAACAAGAACAGCCTGCAATGAGGTTGGCTTTAATTCATTCAGTTGGGTATAATCGCCGCCCGATTTGCTCAGCCAGTAAAAATTTTCGTCGAGAACCCCGCTGTTTTCATCCATGATTTTCAGTCGTAAAAAAAACATGTCTTCCTCGATACCCTTCATGTCCACTTTTTTCAGGACCGAAACTTTGTTGGCGCCAACAGAAGCATCAATCTGGTCGTTTGCAATCAGGTTTCCATGAATGTCAAAAAGTTCGGTGTTAAGCATCAGCGCCGTCAAATCTGAAAGCGTCTGATTCACCAGGCAGACCGATGAATCGTTCAGGTTTAACTGTACATGCACCGGTTTTGCACCATGCTGATAGCCGTAAAATCCTCCGTTTTGTTCCAGAAAAACATCGTAAAACTGTCCGCGAAGCGCTGTCCACGGGTTTTGGTTTTTCCAGACGAGCATTCCCGAATATTTGGTCCACATTCCGGCATTAAATCCTTCCTGAAGTGCGCGGTACTGTTCGTAATTGACGAGCTGTGCCTTTTTACAAAAATCACCGATTGTAGCAGGCTCACCATATTGGTCGATAAAATTACCGTAGCCAATGTATTTGTGATATTTCCAAACTTCGTTGACTTCATTTCCTGAAGGCAAAACCAGGTCTTTGGCGTCCATCATTTTTCGCATGGTTTCCACATTTGGCATCCCTACTGAGCCCAATTCAGGATTGAACGGAAACGAAGGAACCGTAAAAAAACGCAGTGGATCCTGAATGCCGTAAGGTCCGTCGGCCGTTCCGCCCAGCGTATTGGTGGCCAGGTCAGCCGAAGTTGATTCATTCAGGTAAAAACGTGTGCCGTCGTATTTCGGAAAAATATCAGTTCTTAATTTTTTGTCGATATCGTCCGGAGGAGGAAATTCGTTGCCACCGCACCACAAATAAAGCGACGGATGGTTGCGCAGCATTTTCACCTGATCGACCACCGAATTCAGGAAGAGTGAATGACTGTCGGGATAAGCCCGGCGACGCTCCTGCGAGTCGACTTTGGCTTTATCCATCCAGCGGCCATTGCAATCGCCCGAAATCCAAAGATCCTGCCAAACCAGAATGCCATATTTGTCGCAGGCATCGTAAAATTCGGGCCGTTCAGTCATCGAGCCACCCCAAACCCTGATCATGTTCATGTTCATTTCGGCATGCATTTTTACTTCTGCATCGTACCTTTCGGGCGAAAGCCGGAGCAGCGCATCAGAAGCAATCCAGTTTCCACCTTTGATGAATACATCCTGCCCGTTTATAGAAAAAATCCGGCCTTTCAGCGCTTCATCAAAACGCGAATCAGTTTGGCGTATTCCGAAATTAACCAACTCGGTATCCAAGGTATCTTTTTTGTTTTGCACAAACGAAAAAGCGATGAGGTACAGCGGATGATCGCCCATTCCGTTTGGCCACCACAATTGCGGATTCTCGATTTTGAATTCAGGAAGCGCAACAGTTATTTTTTCGCCTGCCGGAATTTCCACCATTTTCGAAACTTCGTACGTTTGGCAGCGTGCAACCAGTTTTCCACGTTGCAAAGTGTCGGTGCTGTTCTGCAAATCAACCGAAGCATCAATCAATGCCGGGCCTTGTTTTCCTGAAGGCATTCTTTTTCCGGGAACTTTGGTCACCACATGCGGATCGAGCAAGTCTACCGGACCAGATTTTTCAAGCGAAACCTCATCCCAGATTCCGGTGTTGCGATCGGCAATCGGGCAAATCCAGTCCCAGCCAGCAGTAAACTGCATGGCCACCGATTTGGCAATCAAGCCGTCGCCTCCCTGACCTCCTGGCGATCCGGCCGGATTCGGAGGGTAAACAAGTACTGCCAGCCGGTTCATTCCATTTTCAAGAAATGGTGTAATCCGATATTTCTCGCGCAAAAACATTCCCTGATGCGTATCGGGGTTTACTTTTCTCCCATTCAGAAAAATTTCAGCCGAATAATTTATTCCCCTGAATTTCAGCCACAACTGCTCTCCTTTTTTGAGTTCAGGAGCAGAAAAATTTGTGCAAAACCAATAGGTGTAATACTCATTTCCTGTTTTGCTGATGTCAGGAATTTCTTTGTTATTCATTCCAAAAAACGGATCAGGAATTTTGTGGTTGTGCAGCAATGTTGTCAGCACAGTTCCCGGAACCACGGCGTCCATCCAATCCGAAAGCCGGTAATCTTTTTGGGTAATCACAGTTCCGTCGGCCGGAACTTCGTTTGCCCGTTTGGCTTTCCAACCCGAATTGAGTTTAACCACTTCAAGCTGAGCCCTAGCCTGAAATGAAATACTTGCCAAAAATAAAATCAGGAGAAATTTAAATTGCATGAGAAAATAAGTTTAGTTTACTATTCCGTTCGTTCAATTCTGGAAAAATTATTGAATGAAAATCATTTTTCCCATTTATTTTGTGTTTATAAATATAACAGAAAAACACAACTTACGGAAATGGGAAAGGGCTCCGACAAATGTGGAGCCCTGAATTTTAATTCGTCAATATTTTAGTTTTCAATACAATTCGATGGTCATTTTCTATTTTGCTAACTGACTAATTTTAAACGAAACAGCATATCTCGAAGGCATTGCTTTGATCTGCGAATTACTTAGCGAGATTTTGAAGCCATCGCCATCAGCTTTCCATTTTGCAGTACCCTTTTCGCCCAACATACTAATTTTGGCGCTCTTCTCCGGAACAAAACCGTGCACCTGAATTTCGGCCGGAAGATTTTCATTCTCATCCAGCAGATAAATGATGTAAGCCAAACCATCTTTGCCACGCGTTAACCGCAACTTCCCATCGGTATAAGGCGCGAGGGTGCGTGTGTTGTAAATGGCATCGCCATTTATTTTCAGCCATTCGCCAATTTCTTTCAGGCGCAGATACGCTTCGTCGTACCAGGTTCCATCGGGTCCCGGACCAATGTTGAGCAGTAAATTTCCGCCTTTCGCTACAATATCGCTGAGCATGTGAACCACTTTTCGGGTGGGCATCATTTTCGCATTAAACGAATATGACCAGCCACCGCCCAAAATAATGCACGACTCCCAGGGGTAAGGCAACATTTTATCAGGAACGGTATTTTCAGGAGTGAGGTAATTCTGGTTTTTGCCTTCCACTGCGCGGTCAACAACAATAGCCTCAGGTTGTTTCGAACGGATTTTATCAACCAATTCGTTCATGTGAATGTCCTGGTTGTAAATCTTTTTCACCTGAAAACCCGGAACATGCGGCGCTTCGCCAACTGGTTCGTGTTTTTGAACCCAGCCACCATCGAACCAGAGCAAATCGATTTTGCCATAATTGCTGCACAATTCCATCACCTGGTTGTGCGTGTAATCCACAAAGTTTTGCCATTTCTCCGGATAGAGTTCCGGATCGTAATTCACATTCCGGTCGAACGGAGGAAACTGATGCCACCAGTAATCGGGCGAATGCCAGTCGGGTTTCGAAAAATAGGCGCCAACCCATAATCCTTCGTTCCTGAAGGCGTTGAAAATAGCTTTGGTTACATCGGCATTCGGATTGGTATGGAACGGGCAATCTTTTCCGGTGATTTTGTAATCGGTGTATTTGGTATCGAACATACAAAAACCATCGTGGTGCTTGGTGGTGAAAACCACATATTTCATACCCGCATCTTTGGCTGCTCTGGCCCATTTCTCCGGGTTAAACTTGGTCGGATTAAATGTTTTGCCCAGATTTTCGTACCGGGTTTTGTATGCAAAATAGTCTTTAACAGTATCAGGCACACACCAGCCTTCGTCTTCCGGGCAAATAGACCACGACTCCACAATTCCCCACTGGCTGTATGGTCCCCAGTGCATCAGCAACCCAAATTTTATATCCTGCCACTTGTCAAGTCTTTGCTGAATTAGTGGATTTGGATCCGGATAATACGTTTGCCCCTCGTGCTGAGCATGAACGTTCAGCACAACAATCAGAAGAAGTGAAACAAAAAGTTTTAATGATTTCATGTATGAATAGCCTTTAAATGATGTAGTTTCACCGTAGGGTCAAATTCCAATTTAAAAAATTCAAAAACACACTGACTTTTAAAATTTTTAAAAACCTGATCAAAGTTAAAACAATAAAGAATGTTTCAAAAAGAGAAAATGTTCTATCTTGGTAGCACCGAATACAATACAGATCGACTATGAAACAAATATTTACAGGAATTATGGCTTTGCTTTTTATCAGTTCAATCTGGAGCTGCAAACCAAATAAGACTTTTAGCGAAAAGGAAATCGCACTGATCCCTCAGGTTCAGAAAATGACTTTAGGTGAATCATCATTCAAATTCAAAAAAAGCACAAAACTGGTTGTCGAGAGTGTTGATCAGGAGGTTATTGCACAACAATTTGCCAAATTGTTTGAAAAAGCTGCAGGCTGGAAACCCCGCATAATTGTTGGAGGGAACGAAGGATCGAACCAGGTGTATTTCACAACCGAACATGTGATGGCGCCTGAAGCTTATTCCCTCGATGTGCAAAAGGACCGAATAGAAATAAAGGCATCGAAACCGGCCGGTTTCTTTTATGCCACGCAAACATTGCGTCAGCTTCTTCCGGTTGAAATAGACGGTTCACAAATTCAGGATACAATTGACTGGCTGGTGCCTGCAGTAAATATTTTGGACAGTCCGGCCTTTAAATGGCGCGGGTACATGCTCGATGTGGTGCGTCACTTCTTCCCGAAAGAAGATGTACTTCGAATGATCGACAACCTGGCTCTGCACAAAATCAACACGTTGCATTTGCATTTAGTCGATGACCAGGGCTGGAGAATTGAAATTAAAAAGTACCCCAAACTTACCGAAGTTGGAGCCTGGCGGGTCGATCATGAAGATATGCCATGGAATGCCCGTCCGAAGCAGGAACCTGGCGAAAAAGCAACTTACGGAGGTTTTTATACGCAGGACGACATTACGGAAATGATTGCTTATGCACAAGCCCGGTTTATAACCATTGTTCCTGAAATTGAAATGCCTGCACACGTAAGTTCTGCCCTTGCCGCCTACCCGCAATACTCCTGCACGGGTGGTCCGTTTACCGTTCCTTCGGGCGGCGTGTGGCCAATTACCGATATTTATTGCGCCGGAAATGATTCGACTTTCCTGTTTCTGCAAGATATTTTGAGCGAAGTGATGGATTTGTTTCCGTCAAAATACATTCACATCGGAGGCGATGAAGCCACTAAAACCGAGTGGGAAAAGTGTCCGAAATGCAAAGCCCGAATCAAAACCGAAGGATTGAAAAGTGTGGAAGAACTGCAAAGCTATTTCATCAAACGCATAGAAAAATTCGTGAGTTCGAAAGGCAAAATTCTGCTGGGCTGGGACGAAATCCTGGAAGGTGGCTTGCCCGAAGAAGCAACGGTGATGAGCTGGCGCGGCATGAAAGGCGGTATCGAAGCAGCAAGTCAGGGGCACGATGTGGTAATGTCGCCAAATTCATACTGCTACATCGATTATTACCAGGGACCAATGGATCAGGAACCGCTGGCCATTGGCGGCTATCTGCCACTAAGGAAAGTATACAGTTTCAACCCGGTCCCTGAAGAACTGGATGCTGAAGGCGCCAAACATATTTTAGGTGGACAGGCCAACCTTTGGACCGAATATGTGCCGAAGTTTGATCATGCCGAATACATGACTTTCCCACGGATTGCGGCTTTGGCCGAAGCAGTCTGGAGCCCAAAAGAACTGCGAAACTGGGATGATTTTTCGCGCCGGATTCAGCTTTTTATGAAACGATACGATGAATCAGGCATCAATTATTCGAAAAGCGCTTATAAAGTTTCGGCCAAAACTGAATTCGACCTGGAGAAAAAACAATTGGCCGTAAGCCTCAAAAATGAACTTTCCGGAGTTGAAATCCATTACACAACCGACGGAAGCGAGCCTGATGTTTCATCGCCGGTTTATACCGAACCAGTTTTGCTCGATCATTCAGCCACGGTGAAAGCGGTTACCATTGTCGATGGGATTCCGGCTGTAAACTCAATGAGCCAGGCGTTTAACATCAACAAAGCGACCGTAAAACCAGTAAATTATCTGACTCCTTACAGCGAATATTACAAAGGATCGGGCGAATACACGTTGGTAAACGGTACCAGGGGAAGTAAAAACCATCACGACGGCGAGTGGCAGGCCTGGGCCGGAACGAATATGAATGTAGTGATTGATTTGGGCGATTCAACCGAAATACACAGCATTTCGCTTGGTGCGCTTCAAAATGTGAATGCATGGATATTTTTCCCGAAAAAGGTCGATTTCTATGTGTCGTCGGATGGATTGAATTTCCATAAAATCGCTGAATCGCTGAATGATGTTGATCCGCTTTCAGGAGAAATACAACTGAAAGATTTCGCCGCAACTTTTGATCCGGTGAAAACTCGCTACGTAAAAGTG
Source organism: Prolixibacteraceae bacterium (assembly GCA_041652995.1). GTDB lineage: Bacteria > Bacteroidota > Bacteroidia > Bacteroidales > Prolixibacteraceae > Aquipluma. The sequence continues at coordinate 4,341 of JBAZGO010000049.1, read as the reverse complement.
TATGCCACGAATCTGGGCTCCGCTCCAAAAGGACATCCCGGAGAAGGCCAGCCAGCCTGGCTTTTTGCCGATGAAATTTCGATTGAATAAATTCGCTCCTGAATGTCTGTTTGTTTACCAAATTGTTTTGTGCGGTGGGGCTTTGCCCCATCCCCCAATTCCTTTTTTGTCTTGACACAAAAAAGGAATCAAAAAAGGTCAAGGCTACGCCCGCTTCGCTCGAAAAACTAACGTTCGACGGCTAAAATCTTTTTAACTCGCCTGCGGCTCAAACAGAAAAGATTTTTTAACGCCGACTTGACTTGTTTTTCGGCTCACCGGCCGGGGCCAATCGCTACCAAGTGAGGCTGTATTTCAAAATAAATACTACAAATGATAATCATGATTTTATACACAAAAAAGAAACAGGGTGACGGTTTTGAATCGCTACCCTGCTTCTTTTTTTGGTAAAACTCTATTTCAGGGTTTCATCCCCATCGCTTTCACGTAATCTTCGTTTACCGTGCAGTTGGCAAATTTGCAGTTTTCAATGAGTTGCAACATTGCTTTTTTAACCAATTCCTGATCTGGCCGCGCTTTTCGGATTTCGTCGAATCCGGTTCGCGGACTTTGGGTAAATTCAATCACTTTCTCCCAGTTTTCGGGTTGTGTAATGGAAGTTACGCCTCTCGGGCTGTTCATTTTTTTAAACGGCCAGTAAGTCCAGCCAATGTTGTTGCGTTCCATCAGGCGCGTCCAGGCGCCAATCCATTCGTTGGTATTTTCACCGGTTTCGCCCATGAACATCGGCAGGTTAACCGAATCGCGGAAACTCACAAAGTCCTGAATGTTGGCCTGCAGCGTGTCGCACCAGTAGCGGTGACACGTGTACATCAGTTTGTCGTCGAATTTCGAGTCGGTAAAAACCTTGAAATTCCCGTTCCACTGCGCTCCGCCCAACAACACGATGTGGTTCTTATCGACTTCGCGAATGGCTGCCACGGCTTTTTTGTAAACGGGTTCCAGAGCGGCATTCAGTTTCGCTTTTTCGTCGCCAAAATAAGTAGCAATTGGTTCATTCAATAAATCGTAACCCAAAACAACCGGTTCATTGGCGTAATGCTCAGCAATTTTCTTCCAGATGGCCGTAAATTGTTCCTGACTCGCTTCGCTGGTCATCAGCCATGGATAGCCATAACTGTCGTCGATATTGTCGCCGGTTTGTCCGCCGGGCGCATCGTGCATGTCCAGAATCAGGTAAATTTCCGATTCGCGGCACCAACTCACCAGGCTGTCCAACCGCTGAAATCCATCCTGATTAGCCGACAAACCCATGTAATCTTCGTCGGTAAATAATTTGTAATGAAACGGAATCCGGATGGTGTTCATGCCGGTTTTGTGAATGTACCGGATGTCTTCGCGGGTTATGTAGTTGTCCTTGAATTTTTTCCAGAACTCTGCGGTAAAATCAGGGCCAACCATTTCGCAAAAAGCCCAGTTGATCAAACGGGCCGAACTGGTTTTACCAAACCCAAACATGTAACCTTCAGGATTTAACCAGTTGCCCAGGTTAATTCCCTGAATAAAAAATTTCTCTCCGTTGGGCGCCATTAAATTTTGCCCATCAATTTTGACGAAATCAGGCTGTGCAGTTGTTTCCGTTTTGGGCGCTGGATTACAGGCAGTCATCCAGACAAGTACGGCCAGAAGCAAATAGTTTAAACGATTTTTTGTCATAATTCTTTCTTTTTTTGTGATTGTGGTATGGTTGATTTAATCCCTAAATTAAGAATAAAAAAATAAAGACAACCTCTCGTGTGGCGAAAAGCTGTCTTTACTTCAGGTCCTGAACTTTCAGGAAAACTTTATGTAGCAATTAATCTATCCGGAGAACCGATCCGACTTTTAAGGTTTTCGAAGCCGTAATTTTGTTTGCTGTGCAAAGTCTTTTCACAGTGGTATTGTAACTTTTTGCAATTGTCCAAAGGTTGTCACCTTTTTTAATGACATGTTTCGAAGCGCCTCCGGAAGATGCAATCAACTGACCGGCAGGCTTTAAAGGCAAACTTTTAAAATTATTTAAGTCGGTTACAAACTGTTTGTTCTTGTAATAAACCTTATCTGATTTAAGCGCAAATGTTTCCAAATCAATGTACTTACCCGAGTCGAACGGTTCGCCAAAAAGGCGGGTTTCGAAATGCAAATGATTGCAGGTTGCACGGCCTGTTCGTCCACCCAAACCAACCAGATCGCCAGCTTTAACGGTATCGTTAACTTTCACACATATTTTGCTGAGATGGGCATAAATGGTTTCCAACCCATTGCTGTGCCTGACTAAAACCAGGTTACCGTAGCCGTTAAAACGCTTGGCGAGTCGCACACGTCCGTCGAATGCTGAGCGAACGGTGTCTCCGGCATTCAGCCTGATGTCTGTTCCGGTATGCATTCTCCGGTGGCGTACCCCAAATTTCGAAAGAATCTGACCCTTTACAGGAGCTACAAACTGATCGTCGTTTGAGCCGACCAATGTAATGACAACGGTGTCGTTTTTATTGGGTAGTGTATTTGCCGGGTATTTAATCTGGGTTGAATTCCAGATATTCTTGTAAATTGTTTCGTCGGTTGTGTGGAGTGAGTCAACTTCCAGCGCCTCATCGTCACTGTGAATTGAATCCAAGTCGAAAGTCTCGTTAATTGGTTCAATGGTGGCCGGAACTGGTTCTTGTGCAAGGCTGTACATTGATAAAACAAGGCTTGCAAAAAGCGTTATCAGGGGTAACTTCATGGTCAAAATTTGGGTTAAAACTTAGCTCAAAAATTTGAACGGATAACAAAAGTAACTTTTTCATTATTTATTTTTTCAATACCGTTGAAAAGAGGAAGCATTTTAACAAACAATAACACTTTTTTATACATTTGCCGCAATTTTCAGAGAGGAAAAAGTAAACATGAAACACGGTGCTTCCCGCAAGATTTTGAGGATTTTAGGAATTGGATTTGCGGGCTTTTTTGCCACAATTGGCTTGGTTTTGACTTTGGCGTTTTTTGCGGTAAAATTTCATTTGACCAACGACCCGGGAGTTGTTGATCTGAACGACCGTTATTTTCAGGAAATAAAGGACAAATACGGTCAAACCACAACCGAGGATACAGCAAAAACTGATTTCAGCGAAGCTCGCTTTCTTCATCATCTCAGCGTTTTAAGCAAGTACTATCCAACAAACGCTTTTTATATCCAGAATGCATTTTTCAAAAGCCATAACCTGAAAGAGGCTCAGCGCATGCTCGAAGCGGTGGACATGTGCATGCAGGACAATGCTCAGTACCACGCCGAACTGGCCGGGTTCGAAGAAAATAAAGATCCGAAAGTTTTCAGGCTGAGCTCGAAAAGCATTTACGACTGGATGAATATTCCGGAGTGGCAGGATTTTAAACTGGCGGTTGCCAAAGATAAACAGTTGATTGATTCGGCTGCAAACCTGACCGGGGTTGAGCCGCGGCTAATTGTTTCGGTTTTGGTTGGCGAACAAATCAGGTTGTTTAATTCGAGCCGCGAAGCTTACAAAAAATGGATCGGACCCCTGAAAATTCTCTCGGTTGAAACAACTTTTTCGCTTGGAGTAACCGGCATAAAAGTACCAACAGCTCAAACGATCGAGAAAAACCTAAAAGACAGCAGTTCGGTTTTTTATCTCGGAAAACCATACGAAAGTCTGCTCGATTTTAAAACGCGCGACATTTCCCGGGAACGGTTTGACCGCCTGACTTCGTACAAAAATCATTTCTACTCGTATTTATATGCCGCGCTGAATGTGAAACAGATTAACGTGCAGTGGGAAAAAGCCGGATTCAACATCAGCGAGCGACCCGAAATACTGGCGACTTTGTACAACATTGGCTACGAAGCATCCATTCCGAAAGAAAATCCGGTAGTTGGCGGTTCAGGAATAAACATTAAAGGCAAGAAATATTCGTTTGGTGCAGTGGCTTACGAATTTTATTATTCCGGAGAATTGTACGACCTTTTCCCTTATAAAAATGCCAGGTTCGACTTTAATGATCATCAGGCCAATCCAATTTAAAAACTGTTTAAATTTTATTTAATGAGTTATTTTATCCTTAACTCACGCCGTCGCATCATTTGAAGCTCCCGGAGGTTGTATCAAAAGTGATTTTGTTTTTTCAAAAACTTACAATTTGAAAGTACATTCACAGTTAAAACCCCTAAATCCCCTGAAGGGCATAGCCGTCAAGTTAATTTTTATATTTCTAATAATGAGTATATTACATGATTTTTTACCCCACCCGTTTGACAGGCAGGGTTTAATTTTGTAATTTCACCCATCTCAATGAACTTTTTAT
>JBAZGO010000048.1:0-48973 GCA_041652995.1 Prolixibacteraceae bacterium | reverse complement strand
GGATGTTTCAGGGCAACTTAATGACAATTAAATGACTTTTAACCGCAGTAAATTTGCGGATATCCATTTTAATATAAGATAAACAGTAAATATGGAATACCATTCAGAGAATCAAAATACAGAAAAGAAAACGACGGACAAAATGAGAATCAACAGAATAACTCTATCTTTTCCGAAGGAAAGTGAGAGCAGTTTTCGAGTCAAGTATTTTTATGATTCGCTGGTACTATTCAGAATATCATTTATCATTGTCACTTTTCTTTATGGTATTTTTGGATTCCTGGATGTGATTGTTGCGGAGCAATATTCATTCACTTTTCATTTGATCCGCTTTGGAATAGTTGTTCCGTTGCTGCTATTTGTATTTCTTTTGTCGTTTTCCAGGTATTTTATAAAGATATGGCAAGAGCTGATATTAAGTTCTTGTATTGTCGGTGGGCTGGGCATATCTTACATGATTATTAAGGCTCCCGAAAACTATGCATACTATAGCGGCATAATGTTGATTTTTTCGGCAGGCTACTTCTTTGTTGCATTACGTTTTTTATTGGCAACAATTGCAGGATGGACGACGCTTATCTTATTTAATATCGGAGTCATTTTCTTTTCAGAAATACAAACAGAGATGATCATTAGCCATGATTTCTTTTTTATTTCAGCCAATGTGATTGGAATGTTTGCTGCCTACAGTATTGAATATTATAAACGAAAAGGATTTTTTCTGAATCAACAATTGGATCATCGCAATGCTGAAATCATTTCAGCAAATGCAAATTTGGAGGCCAAAGTAAATGAACGAACTCACGAGTTGGTTCAAGCCAAAGAAAAAGCTGAAGAAAGTGACCAGCTAAAATCCGCATTTTTGGCCAATATGAGTCATGAAATCAGAACCCCAATAAACAGTATAATTGGTTTTTCTGAATTATTGAATGATCCGTATTTCGACGATGAGCAAAAGCAGGAATTTATCCGAACAATAGTTAATAGCGGAAACAACCTGATGATGATTATCAGTGATATCATGGACTTATCGATGATTGAATCAAAACAAATAAAGATACGGAACGAACATTTTCAGGTCAAACAGGTCATCGATGATTTGGAAAGTGAATTCAGATATCGGGCTGAAGCCAATAACCTGGAATTTCTGATCAATTACCCCGAAAAGAGTAATGAAATTTTCCTGACAAACGATAAGTACAGGTTAAAACAAATCTTTGACAACTTGATTGGTAATGCCCTGAAATTTACTCACAAAGGCTTTATAGAAATTGGATATTTACTGAAAGGGGATCAAATTGTATTTTTTGTTCGGGATAGCGGCATTGGAATACCTCCGATTCATCATCAAACAATTTTTGAGCGCTTCCGGCAGGCCGATATAACGAAAACCCGAAAATATGGTGGAAACGGTTTAGGATTGGCAATTTCAAAAAATCTGGTTAAAATACTTGGTGGCGAAATGTGGGTAGAAAGCGAAGAGGGAAACGGGAGTACATTCTTTTTCAGTCTGACTTACTTTGAGGGAAACCAAATGATGTAAATTTATGGTATCAGTCGCTATTTTTTCCGAATAATCTACAGGTTCTTCTCATACGGTGGTTCCCTGTTTTATCTGCAAAATTCCGTATGACAATGATGTTTTGAGAGAAACCCGATTTGAATTTTGGGCCATTGTTTTTCTGTTAAATCATGCCTGAAATGTTTTAATCACGTTAAATAATTTGTGGTTGATAAATCGTAATGATTTGCCCTGTCAAGTTATTCCCGATGCACTGCGGACAAAACAAACCCTCTAAAAACGAATGTTTTAGAGGGTTTTGAAATTCAAGAGCCTCTCATGGGACTCGAACCCACGACCTGCTCATTACGAATGAGCTGCTCTACCAACTGAGCTAAAGAGGCAGAATTTGGGCTTAAAAATAAAAAGAAAAACCATCTCCGAAGAGATGGTTTTGGTAATGTATAAATTTTTACTATTCCTCGATAATAGAAGGAATCTGAGATGCATTGTATTTACCTTCTTCCAGATTTTTTCTGATTTCGGCGAATGCTTTAATGGTGTATTCCACATCTTCAAGTGTGTGCATCGCGGTCGGTATAAGGCGCAGCATGATCAATCCTTTGGGGATAACCGGATAGCCAACGACCGAACAGAACACGTTAAAGTTTTCGCGAAGATCCATTACTGCGCTTGTGGCTTCTCCCACTCCGCCGTTAAAATAAACCGGGGTAACACATGAATTGGTAGCGCCTAAATCGAATCCCTGTGCACGTAAACCGCTTTGAAGTTTGTCAACAATATACCAAAGCTTTTCACGTAATTCCGGTTTTGTACGCAGCAATTCAAGTCGCTTCAAAGCACCAATTACCATAGGCATTGGCAATGATTTGGCAAAAGTCTGCGAACGCATGTTGTAGCGTAAGAAATTACAAACATCTTCGTCGCAGGCAATGAAAGCCCCAATTCCGGCCATTGATTTGGCAAATGTTCCGAACAAAAGGTCAACCTTGTCGGAAACGCCAAAATGTTCGGCAGTCCCGGCGCCGGTTGCTCCCATTGTACCAAAACCATGAGCGTCATCAACCAAAAGGCGGAATTCGAATTCGTCTTTAAACTTTGTTATTTCGTCGAGTTTACCAAGGTCGCCCGACATACCAAAAACACCTTCAGTAATAACCAGAATGCCTCCACCCTGCTTTTCAGAAAGTTTTTTGGCACGAACAAGCTGAGTCCTTAAACTCTCCATATTGTTGTGTGAGTACACAAAACGTTTACCCATGTGTAAACGAACGCCGTCGAGAATACAGGCGTGTGCTTCAGAATCGTAAACAATCACATCGTTTCGGCCGCAGACAGCATCAATAATCGATACCATTCCCTGGTAGCCGTAATTCAGCAAAAAGGCGTCCTGCTTTCCAACAAACTCGGCCAGATTTTGCTCAAGTTCTTCGTGTTTGCTGGTTTGACCCGACATCATTCGGGCGCCCATTGGGTAGGCCATTCCGTACTCAGCCGCTGCCTGGGCGTCAGCTTCACGTACTTCAGGATGATTGGCCAGTCCGATGTAATTATTCAGACTCCACACTAAAACATCCTTCCCCCTGAATTTCATCCTAGTACCAATTTCGCCCTCCAACTTTGGAAATGCGAAGTATCCGTGAGCCTGTTTCATGTACTTACCCAGGCTCCCCATATTGCTCCTCAGTTTTTCAAAAATATCCACTTGATCTGGTTTTAAAATTAGCTTTGCAAAAGTAATTTATTTTAATAAGTCTGCAAATTTGTTAATTTATACTAAACAGGATTGTATTCTAAATAATTCATTCTATTTTTCGGCCTGAAAATTTATTTAAAAATGTATCTTTGCGCCATGTTAATGAAAATGAGAAATTTCACATCAATAGCTTTTGTATTTGCGCTGTTACTAAGTAGTTGCAGCGATTATAATAAGGTGGTTAAAAGTACTGATTACGAATTCAAGTATAAAAAAGCGCTTGAATATTACGAAAGTGGCGAGTTTGTCCGTTCGTCAACCTTACTTAAAGAACTCATTAATATTGTAAGAGGTACAAGCCGGGCCGACAAAGTATATTATTATTACGCCAAAAGTGAATTCGGTATCAAGGACAACCTGATGGCCGGTCACTATTTCAAATCACTGATCAAAGAATTTCCAAGAAGTGAATTTGCAGAGGAATCTCAATTTATGGTTGGATATTGTTTTTATCTCGATTCACCAAATCCGCGTCTTGATCAGGGAGTAACTCAAAACGCCATTGACGCCTTACAGCTTTTTATTAATTTATATCCGAAATCAAGCAGAGTTGATGAAGCGAACCGCCTGATCATTGAATTGCGCGACAAATTGGTTTACAAATCGTATTTAAGCGGAAAACTTTATTACGATATGGACAATTACAAGGCTGCAGTGGTTGCTTTATCATCGTCGCTAAAGGATTTTCCGGACACCAAATACCGCGAAGAACTGATGTACATGCTGTTAAAAGCAAAGTATTTGCTCGCTATTCGGAGTGTTGATGAAAAAAAGCATGAACGATTGAGCTCTGCATTGGATGAATATTTTACCTTTGTCGACGAATATCCGGAGAGTAAATACCGGAAAGAAGTTGAGAAATACCATGAAACAACTGCAAAGTTGTTAAATTATAAACCGGATTCAAAAATTTAAATTATATGGATTTTAAGAAAACAAAAGCAGAATCTACTACTATTTCAAGAGATTTGAGAGAACTGGAAAGCCGCACCGGAAATATTTACGAAACGGTAATGATTCTGGCCAAACGTTCAAATCAGATAGCTTCTGAAATGAAAGAAGAGTTAAGTTCTAAATTACAGGAATTTGCTTCTTTCTCTGATAATCTGGAAGAAGTATTTGAAAACCGCGAACAAATCGAGATTTCAAAATATTACGAACGTCTTCCTAAACCAACATTGATTGCTTACGAAGAATTTGTAAACAATCAGATTTATCACCGCAATCCTGCCAAGGAAAACCGCAACAAAGAATTGTAATTTAAGCCTTTATGAGGCTAAACGGAAAACATATCGTCCTCGGTGTAACCGGAAGTATAGCTGCCTACAAGGCAGCTTATCTTTTAAGAGGCCTTGTGAAAGAGGGTGCCGAGGTTCAGGTGGTGATGACTCCTTCTGCTAAAGAATTTATTACACCGGTAACCATGTCGGCGCTTTCGGGCAGGCCTGTGGCTTCGGAGTTTTTTTCGGCTAACGACGGAACATGGCATTCGCATGTGGATATGGGTCAATGGGCCGACCTCATGCTGATTGCTCCTGCAACTGCGGCCACTATGGGGAAAATGGCACATGCCGTTTGCGACAATCTGCTTATTACTACTTATTTATCGGCCAAATGTCCGGTCATGATTGCACCTGCAATGGATCTGGATATGTTTGGACATCCGGCAAATCAAGCCAATCTCGAAATTTTACGCTCCTACGGAAACCTGATTATTGAACCGGGTGAAGGCGCCCTGGCCAGCGGCCTTCATGGAAAAGGACGAATGGAAGAACCTGAAAATATTCTTGAAGAGGTTGTTGCATTCTTCAATCAAAAAAAAAAACTGCTGAATAAGCATTTTTTGGTTACTGCTGGCCCAACCTACGAAAAAATCGATCCTGTACGTTTTATCGGAAATTATTCTTCAGGCAAAATGGGTTACGCCATTGCCAACGAACTTGCAGCTTCAGGAGCAAAAGTCACCTTGGTATCGGGCCCTGTGTATTTAAAAATTAGCATTCCTGAAATTACTGTTGTTTCAGTCGAATCGGCGCGTGAAATGTTTGAGAAAAGCCTGCAAATTTTTCCTGAAACCGATGGCGCAGTTATGTGTGCCGCCGTTGCAGATTTTACGCCTGAAAATTATGCATCGACAAAATTAAAACGTGGCGAGGATGCGCTGTTCATCAAGCTAAAACCAACTGCCGACATTGCCGGAGCTTTGGGAAGTATTAAAACTGACAAGCAGATTTTGGTTGGATTTGCGTTGGAAACAAACGATGAATTAGCCAATGCGCAATCGAAACTGAAGCGTAAAAATCTGGATTTTATTGTTTTAAATTCGATGAATGACGCAGGTGCCGGTTTTGGCGTTGACACCAATAAAATTACATTGATTGGGAAAGACAATAATCAAACATTTTTTGAGTTAAAATCCAAGAAAGAAGTTGCGGCTGATATTGTTGCCCGTATTGTTTCCGAAATGGAGCAAAAAGTTCAGGGATAAAACTTCAGGAAAATTAAAAGAATAAATGGCTGATATGAAACGACTTTTGATACTAATACCGTTGGCAATTTTATTCCTGACAAGCGCAAATGCCCAGGAATTACGTTGTAATATCAGTATTTCATATTCCAAAATTCAGGGCGCCAATAAAACGGTTTTCGAAACCATGCAATCTGATTTGTACGAATTTATGAACAACCGCAAATGGACGGACCAGAAATATGCCATGGATGAACGCATCGAATGCAGTTTTTTCATTGTTCTCGAAGAGCAGATTTCCTCCGATGAATTCAAGGGAAGCATCCAGGTTCAGGCACGGCGGCCAGTTTTTAATTCGTCTTATGAAACTGTACTTCTAAACATTAAGGACCAAGACTTTCATGCCAAATACATTGAATATCAGACACTGGAATTCAATGAAAGCTCGAACAAAGATAATCTGACCAACATTCTGGCATATTACGCCTACATTATCCTGGGAATGGATTACGATTCGTTTGCTCCGGAAGGTGGAACAGAATATTTCCAGAAAGCTATGGCCATTGTAAATAATTCGCAACAAGCCACTCAAAAGGGCTGGAAGGCATACGAAAGTGAGCGAAACCGTTATTGGCTCGTCGAAAATATTTTGAACAAAGCTTATTCCGGATTCAGAAGTTGTACATACCAATATCACCGCCAAGGTCTCGATTTAATGGCCGACAAACCTGAAGAAGGCCGGGCTGCCATCGCCGAATCGCTTAAATCAATTCAGAAAGTATTCCGAAGCCGACCGTCTTTGTATATTCTACAGGTATTTTTCGACGCCAAATCCGACGAACTCGTAAATATTTTCTCTAAATCTTTCCCCGACGAGCGAAACCGCGTTTCAGTAATTTTGAACGAGGTTGATCCATCGAACGGAACCAAATACGAAAAAATACTAAAATCGGAAAGCTTCTGAAATTTGAATAAACAATTATCTTTATGACCGGATTGATCCAGTTAATTTGGGTAAACCGACATTCACTTAATTTGTAATTTCCTGTGCTGAAATCCCTGTTAATAAAGAATTATGCCCTAATTGATTCGCTGATTATTGAATTTAGCGGCGATTTAAATATCCTCACCGGCGAAACCGGTGCCGGTAAATCAATCATGCTGGGTGCTATCGGACTTATTATTGGGCAGCGTGCCGATTCGTCTGTGCTAAGGGACAAATCGAAAAAATGCACAGCCGAAGGCACATTTGACATTAAGAATTACGGACTTCAGAATTTCTTTGACGAGAACGAGTTGGATTATGAGGATGTGACCATTCTCAGGCGTGAAATTACACCACAGGGAAAATCAAGAGCTTTCATAAACGACACGCCTGTAAACGTCAAAATATTGCACGATCTGGGATTAAAACTGATCGACATTCATTCACAACATCAAAACCTGGAACTGAACGAGAAAAATTACCAATTGCGTTTGGTCGATTTGGTTGCCGGAAATACAGAACGTATAAAAATCTTTGGCATCGGATTCAGGCAATATCTTTCCCTTCAGGCCAAACTCCAAAACGTAATTCTTCAGGCCGAACAATCGAAAAAAGACCTTGATTATTTTGAGTTTCAGTTTCAGCAATTGCACGACGCCAAATTAAGCAGGGATGAACAATCTGAGCTTGAAATTTCACTTGAGAAACTGACTCATGCAGAAGAAATCAGGTCGGTATTCGGGCAAACCTACCAGGCTTTAAGTGAAAGCGAACGATCGGTTCTGACGGTTTTGAAAGAAACACTGAATTCAATCTCAAAGCTAAAAAATGTACTTCCTGAAGCCGGCCATCTTTTTTCGCGTCTCGAATCGGTTTATCTGGAGCTAAAAGATATTGCATCCGAATCATCGGCCATTGAAGAACGTGCCGAGAATAATCCTGAACAGGCTGAACTGGTCAGTCAGCGGCTCGATTTAATTTATTCGCTGCAGCAAAAACACCGGGTTTCGGGCATTTCAGAATTACTGGCCATTCAGGCTGAATTTGAATCTAAAATTCAGTTAATCAGTTCGTATGACGAAGAAATTGAACTACTTGAAAAAGAAATAAAAGCGCAAAGAAAGCAACTCAAAGAGCAGGCAGAATCGATTAGTTCGAAACGAAAATCGGTTACCGCTTCTATCGAGAATAAAGTGATAGAAGTGCTTCGGAATGTAGGAATTCCAAATGCAGCATTTCAGGTAAAATTTGGAGTTTTGAGTGATTTATCGTCAAGCGGAATTGATGAGGTGAGTTTTATGTTTTCGGCCAATAAAAACCAGGATTTACAGGAAATAGGTAAAATTGCTTCAGGAGGTGAAATGTCGCGACTGATGCTGGCCATTAAAACTCTGATTACCGACGCACGATCGTTACCCACCATTATTTTTGATGAAATTGATACGGGCGTTTCGGGCGAAGTTGCCTTAAAAATGGGACAGATACTCGAAAAAATGTCTGAAACTGTTCAGGTGCTGAACATCACCCATTTGCCACAGATCGCTGCTCGCGGAAAACATCATTACAAAGTGTATAAGTTTGACGAGAATGAGCAGACTTATACTTCAATCAGGAAGCTTACAGAACAGGAACGAATTGAGGAAATCGCACAAATGCTGAGCGGAGAAAATTATTCTGCAACTACTGTTGAAACCGCCAAAGAATTGCTTCAGTAAAATACGTCACACCTAAAAACACGAATGGGAACAATCCGTCAGGAGAGTTCCCATTCACTTTCAGATCAACCCGAAGGTTTTTCCTTGGTGCCAGACTACGGTTATTACGACTGGTTGTTCGATCGGACTTTGCAGCCTTCTCTCCCACCCTTTGACTTTCTGCTACTGCCTGTTACAGCGGTAACTTCCGGTTGTCCGTTCGATTTTTTCTTTCGATCCAATCTTCGCGAACGAAGTTTCAGTATAGTCACCTAAAACTAGCCTTTCGACCAGCCCGCTGATGAAAAGTTTCTGATAATCCGAAGACATCTTCTACTCCGGGTTAGTTTTCCGAAACCGAAATTCCTTTCAACTAACCACCATCTGATACAACTTTTGAATGAACTTTTGACAGTCAATTTTTTGGTTGCAGAACGTTGAAAGCAAGCTTTCTGTTCCAACTTCAACTCTTCCTGAATGCGGATCCGGAGATCCGGATGATCAGTTCATAAATCCGGTTAAAGATTCAATTCCTTCTCCATTCTTTCGGAGCAGCCTTTTATCGCTCGTCTGATGAAATAAAAATACAACATCAGAGGCATTCGTGCCAAACATTTTTGAAGCTTTAAATGAACCAGTTATCCTTAAATGTTATCAACAATTGTTTATAACATTTAAGCCTGAAAATTGCGCTCAGAACAAGCTAGTCAGATATGATAAACATAAACACATCAGACTTATTAACAATTTTTCAAGATCAAAACAGAATCACTTTTGCCCGATTTTGTGCCAAAAACCAGTTCCTGAAATCAAAAAATGACTTGATTTTGAAGACTCAAAACGTCAATACTTGGAGCAATGAATAAAAATGTTGTAAAAAAAATCGTTTCTGGCGAGGAAAACCAAGCGAAAATCAGACTGGTACTGGAGAAGTATTCAATCAATTTTCCTGAAATTAATTCTGATTTCGGCCACCCTGTGGATTTCGTCCGGAAGAATATTTCCGTTTTCCTTTGGGACGGCCGCCTTTTCGCTGACGAACTTTGTAAACCGGTCCTTCACCAAATTCGGGTGGTACCGGAACTTTTAAAATTTCATTTTCAATGAGCTTTTCAATCCTGTCGAATTTATCCATGTCGTGCTCATTAATCATGCTGATTGCAATACCGGTTTTATCGGCACGCGCTGTTCGTCCAACACGATGTACGTAATCTTCAGCCGATCCCGGAACATCAAAATTTATAATCAGGTTAATGTCTTTAATGTCAATCCCGCGACTCAAAACATCAGTGGCCACCAAAACCCTTGTTCGCCGTGAACGAAAACGCATCAACACATCTTCGCGTTCCTTTTGCTCCAAATCCGAAGAAATTCCTTCGACTGTATTCCCTGACCTTTTTAAACTTTTTACGATTTCATTTACTTTTCGCTTGGTTGAACTAAAGACCAAAATGCTGTCCAGATCAGGTTTATTGACAATTAGACTGTTTATCACAGGTATCTTTTGTGTTTCGTAAACCACATAAGCAGCTTGTAACACGCCTTCCGCAGGTTTCGAAATTGCCGTACTGAATTCAACCGGATTTTTCAGAATCTTAGAAGCCAGTTCCCTGATTTTCTGCGGCATAGTGGCCGAAAACATTAAGGTCTGGCGCTTTTCAGGAACATAACTTAAAATGCGCAGGATATCGTCGTAAAAACCAATATCGAGCATACGGTCGGCTTCGTCGAGAACCAAATGTTTAATTTTATCAAATTTCACATAGCCCAGGTTCAAATGAGAAATTAACTTACCCGGCGTGGCAACAATAATGTTCGTGCCCTTAGTTAGTGCTTTGCTCTCGGCCTCCCAATCAGAACCATCACGCCCGCCATAAACTGTTACTGAATTTATATTCAGGAAATATGCAAAACCTTGTATTTGCTGATTGATTTGAATGGCCAGTTCGCGTGTGGGAACTATTACCAAAGTACTTAAATCGTGATTTTCTTCTTTAGCTAAATGATCGAGAATTGGCAGCATGAAAGCAGCGGTTTTACCGGTTCCGGTTTGGGCACATGCCAGAATATCTTCACCATCCATTATTGCAGGAATAGTAAGTTCCTGTATTTCGGATGCTTTTTCGTAACCCATATACGAAATAGCTTCCAGTATTTTATCGTTCAATCCAAATTCTTCAAAACTCATTTGAGGCAAATAATAGTAAATAGTAACACTGTATTAAACCGCTAACTCCAATTTTTGATCATTAATTTAACCGGTTTCCTTTTCCTGATGGCAATCGATATCCAAAGCCTTTTCAGAACAGATGCGCAAAAGTACGAAAACTTTATCAACAATAGACTTAAATGATTGCTGTGATCTGATTTTCAATTGAAAGTTGAATTTTGGGAAAGCAATTTTCTGCTAATAAATATTTTAAATTTTCGTTCGTGAAAAAGGTTTGCAATTTGTACTTTTGTGCCGTTAAAAAATAAGCTGAATTAAAAACAGTAACTAAAAAAATACTGCTATGGGAAGAGCATTCGAATACCGAAGAGCATCCAAAGAAAAACGATGGGATAAAATGTCGCGTACATTTCCAAAGCTGGGAAAAGCGATTACAGTAGCTGCCCGCGAAGGCGTGCCAGATCCGGAAATGAATGCCAAACTCCGCACGGCCATCATGAATGCCAAGGCACAAAACATGCCCAAAGACAACATCGAGGCTGCCATTAAAAGAGCTTCGGGCAAAGATGCGGAAAATTATGCAGAAGTGAATTACGAAGGGAAAGGCCCTCACGGAGTTTTAATTTTTATTGAATGTGCCACCGATAACCCGACCCGAACAGTGGCCAATGTCAAATCATACTTTAACAAGTCAGGTGGTGCACTCGTTCCAACCGGCTCTCTTGAGTTTATGTTTTCAAGAAAAGCAGTATTCGAGTTTAACAAAGCTGATGGAATGAACATTGAAGATCTGGAACTTGAATTAATTGACGCGGGGCTGGAAGAGATTGAGGAGAATGACGGAATTGTATACGCTTATGCCGATTACATCAATTTCGGATTGATGTCTCAGGCACTTGAAAATCTGAAAATTGAGGTTTCCAAAGCTAATCTGCAACGCATTCCGAACACACCGGTTGAATATACTGAAGAACAATTGGTTGACATTGAGAAACTGATTGACAAACTGGAAGATGACGACGATATTCAGTCGGTTTTTAACAACATCGCCTGATTTCTTTGGTAAAATAATAACATAAACGATTAAGATTTTTAAGTCCTGATCGAGATTGCATAAAGTTCGCCGGTATAATTTTGTTGAGAGACAAGATTAACCAGCGAACTTTGTTATTTTTATGATCCGGAAAGGAACTATTAACCTCAGTATTGCTTCAAAATCGTATCCATGAGTAAACGCGAACTCCGTAAATATTTGAAAGAACTGACTAAGAATCAGCTTGAAGATCAAATCCTTGCAATATACGATCGGTTTAAAAACGTAAAGGAATATTACGACTTTGCTTTCAATCCGAGGGAAAATGAATTGATTGAACAATGTCGATTTCAGATCAGTAAAGAATATTACCCTGTTGGAACCCGGAAGGCTAAAATGAGACGATCGGTGGCGCAAAAATGGGTCAAAAAACTGATTTTGCTTGATGCCGATGCATCTTTACTGGCCGATGTCATGTTTTTCAATATCGAAATCGCGCAAAGCTTTTCCAGCGAACACATTATCCGTCAGGAAGCATTTTTTACAAGTATGTACAAATCTTTCGACGAGGCTCTGCACTTTGTTTCTGAAAAAGGAGTCCTGGGAGAATTCAGAGGTAGAATCGAAAAAATTGCAGGCGATGCATGGGACCAGAAATGGCCCAACAGGAAAGCTTTTGAAGATATTGCCGATATGTACCTTCAGTAAAAAGGTCACAAAATGCCTCAATAAATCAGGCTGAAAATCAGGAAACTTCAGGATGCTTAATTGATGCGAAAACAAAACAATGGCTATAAAAAGAAAAAATACCCTGAGGAATTAAATCTTCAAGGTATTTTCAGTGCCCGGAACAAATCATGCGACCCAAATTACCAGATACCGATAAGCAAAATGCCAAGCTAATCATCCGGTTTTCCCGAGATGAGAAACTCAGGTTGCAAAACCTGACCAAAAGGGGAAAGTATGGCCGCATGAGCGATCTTATCTGGATTAAAGTTTTTAATGAGTCAAACTGAAAAGTTATTTCGCTGAACGAAGAAGCCAACACAAAGCTTAAAAATCTGGATTACGAACTAAACAAGAGCGGGGTCAACCTGACCAGCTTTCCAAACTGATAAATTCTTTTGCAGGTTGCAATGTTGGAGACAATGACCGGCAATTGCTCCGTCAGGCTTTTGATATGATGCGAAACGGCCTGATCATCTTTCAGAAGTTGCTGCACTGATTTACCTATTCCGGCCAATCACTAACAACAAATCAATGGTTATTAAAATCCATCAGGCATGTAGTGCGCAAAACGCTTTGTTTTACAACGAGCGGAAGGTCGTTCTGTACAAAGCAATATTTTACCACAGCCGGAATTCTCTGCAAATCAATCTTTTCCTTGAAAATAAGAATGCCCGTTACAGGATTTTTAAGGAGATTGAAGAACGCAACATTAGGGTGCAAAAGAAAGGGTTGATATAACAATCTATTGTAAAAAACCTGCTGGAATGTCATTTGTCTTGTTTCCTTTGAAATAAGAAGATAATCCATCCTCTTTTAAATATTGTTCATTCTTTTTCAAATCTCTGGATGATAGATTTGCAGGGACTAAATTAATTAGCTGTGGAAAAGATGAAATACTATCACTGGGCTAATGATAGGGATCGAATTTATTTGAGCGATGGGATTTGTTCGTATGCAACTGAATCCTTATTGTTGATGCAAGCACTTTTACGAGCGTTACTCCGAACAAACCAAGTCATACTTCGTGCGGGGCTATGGGCAACGCCCTTATGGTCTACCGAATAATCATTGTCGCAAAAAATAGCAAAATTGTCTTTTGACTGAAGTGGTACCCCTTAATGATACAAAATTGGTATTAATTGGTTCCATACTGTTTTATTCGAAGAGTTCCAGCAATTATTTTTGTTTTTGGTGAAATTATACAATTCTATTTGGCAATTATTATTTAAAAAAGCACAAATCCTTGAAGTTTTGAAACAATAGATATATAGACGCATATTGTTATAAATCAGACTAATAATTTTTTAAAAACTTAATTAAACTACTACTTATGAGAAAAACACATTTATTATTTTTTTCTCTGCTACTGTTTTTTTACTTGCCTGTGGTAGCACAGAATCTCAATATTGATGGAACAGTAATAGATGCATCGAACTCCGAATCCTTGATTGGAGTAAGCGTTGTAGTGAAAGGTACAACAACGGGAACCATTACTGATTTAAATGGGAATTACAAATTGTCTGTGCCAGACAATGGAACTCTAGTATTTGGCTATATTGGTTATGCTACACAAGAGATACCTGTAAGAGGTCGGACAATTATTCGTGTTTCCATGGTTAGTGATGTTCAAAACTTAGATGAAGTAGTCATTGTTGGAGCTTCGATGAAAAAGAGTGATTTGACCGGTGCTGTTGGTAGTGTTAGCAGTAAAGTTCTGGAGGAAAAACCTGTAACCAGTATTAATCAAGCCATTCAAGGCCGGGTAGCCGGGGTGTTAATTAACAGCGCGGCAAAACCAGGGGACGATTCTTCTATCAAAATTCGTGGTATTAATACGATAAACGGAGCTACGGATCCGGTTTATGTCGTGGATGGTATGGTAATGGATAATTTTGGGGGTGGTTTTAATGCAATTAACCCGAACGATGTGGCCTCTATTGAAATCTTAAAAGATGCATCGTCCACTTCTTTATATGGTTCGCGTGGGGCAAATGGAGTTGTATTGATCACTACAAAAAAAGGGAAAAATGGTGCAGGAAAAGTGAGCTATGATGGTTGGTTCGGTGTAAGAAGCTATGCCAAAATGCCCAACAAAATGAACTCCAAACAGCTTTTCGAATTGCGCAGAGATGCTGCGATCAATAGCTACAAAGCAAATTATCCGAACGCAACCGATGATGAATTGAGTACGTTTGTTCAAAACCGTGTAATGACGGCTTATAACCCAACCACCGGAGGTGGTGGTTTTGTATTTGGCCAGTATGAGCTTGATGCGTATAATGATCCTAATTTTGTAGATAACGATTGGATGGGTGCTGTGACCCGTGAAGGTGTTGAGCAGAATCACACCTTGAGTTTTAACGGTGGGACTGATAAGGGTTCCTATTTTTTGAGTTTTGGGTATTCAGACCAAGAGGGGATGATAAAAAAACTTAGCGACAAAAGATATACAGGCCGAATCAATGCTGATTATAAAATTAAACCTTGGTTGAAAGTTGGTACCAACACTTCATTTATTCGTTCAAAATCAGAAATTTTCAGTGATGACGGTGTATTTGATAAAGCACGGGGTGCAAACCCGATGCTGGCCATAAGTGAAGATATTTTGACTTTAAATTATGGTGGATTCTATGATCAAAACTATTTCAATCCGTTAAACTCGCTGAAAACCGATAACAATCGCACCCGAAATCGCCTGATTACGTCTAATTTCCTGAATATTAATCCTATAAAGGGGTTGGATATGCGAACTACAGTTTCGGTAAACTACTTTGGAGAATCACGATTTAAATATGTACCGAACGATATTCAGGAAGCAATCCGGTATGCGCATCATGGTGAAGCATCGCACAATAGAGATGAAAGAACCATGATGCAATGGGATAACACAATCACTTATGAAAAGACCCTGGGATTGCATCGATTCAATGCTTTGGTCGGTTCCAGTGTGTCGAAAACCGATCGTAATTACACCAGTTTGGTTGCAAGAGGTTTTCAGAGTAATATATTCTCTTATTACAATCTCGGAGCATCCAATAATATCGCCAACCGATCTGTAGGCTCCGACTTTAATAGTTCTTCCCTGATGTCCTTCCTTAGTCGTGTCAATTATAATTATGCCGGCAAATACTATTTGACCGCCACTGCAAGATATGATGGTTCCTCCAAATTTGCAGACGGAAACAGATGGGGCTTTTTCCCTTCTTTCTCCGGAGCATGGAATGTGGCCGAAGAAGGGTTTATGGAAGATCAGAAGATTTTTGATCAGTTAAAAGTTCGAGTTGGTTACGGATTGGTTGGAAATCAGGAAATTGATAACTATTCGTATGTTACACATTATAATCCATCTGTTACCCAGGATAATACAACTTATGTGCCTGACAGCAAGATTGGAAATAAAGACATCTCCTGGGAAGCACAAAAACAATTCAATGTTGGGTTGGATATGGCTTTTTTGAAAAATAGGATTCATGTAACGGCTGATGCCTTTAATATTCAGAACCAGGATTTATTGATGACCACTGCGATGTTCCCTTCGAGCGGTTTTAAGACAGAAGTTGTAAATATTGGAGCAATCGAAAATAAGGGAGTTGAATTGACAATCGACGTCAAAGCAATTAACACGAACGATTTCCAATGGAATATATCGGCCAATATCTCGGCCGATAAGAATAAGGTGACTCAGCTCTATGGCGAGAATGATTATATTCTCAATTACGATGCCGACAGAAACCTGCAAAAGGAAGGCAACTTATTTATCGGTGAGTCCCGCAATACTATATATATCTGGAAAACAGGTGGTATCGCCCAGGAAAGCGATATGGAACGTTTAAACCAGATGGATTGGTCCGGGCGTACAGTAAGACCCGGCGATTTATATCCCTTGGATGTATCAGGCGCAGACGGAATTCCTGATGGTAAGATTGACGACAAGGACCGCGTCATCGTAGGTTCTCCGGATCCAAAGTTTTACGGAGGTTTTGCAACAGATATCACCTTCAAGGGCATTTCCCTAAATGCGGTATTTAATTATTCGGTTGGAGGAAAAAAACTTAGCTATTTATACGAATCAATGATTGGGAGTACGGGAAAAGGTCTTGCATCAGTTGACTTGCTGGATCGTTGGACTCCTGAAAATACCGGGGCTGAATTTCCTCGCCCACTGATGGATGATCCTTCAGATCAATTATATTATAATACTTTCTCTGCCAGCAATATGGATTTTTCCGTGCAGAATGCTTCTTACTTACGTTTGTCGACATTGACACTGGCCTATACATTTCCGCAGAGACTAATAAAAAATGTGCAAATGGATAATCTTAGGCTTTATACAACGGCCTCCAATCTATTTTGCATAACCCCCTATAAAGGTTATGACCCTGAAACAGGAGATTGGTATCCACCTACAAAAATGATTGTATTTGGATTAAACCTATCATTCTAATTCAAGCTATTAAATTACATCATTTATTAAGGAGTTAAAATATGAAGAATATCAATATAAAAATATTAACAATTGCGGTTGCAATTGTTGCTGGAACCTCTTCCTGTTCCGATTATCTGAATGAATTACCGAAGACATCATTGTCACCTCAACAAGCATACACTGATTTGAATGTTTTGGAACCTTTGGTCGATGGCTTGTACACCACATACAGGAATGCCAAGGCAGGCCGTGGAGGTTTGACTTTTACCCTTTTGGGATTGGATGAAACAAAGCAAGGTATTGTCCAAATGTCTGATGCCAGTCAGGCGGGCCTTGACAATTATGATGGAATGTTAAATCAATCTTCATCTCAGGTGAGTGAAATGTGGGCCAGAAGATGGTCAACCATTACTGTTGCTGCCCAGAGTATTCGTGGCTTAGCGCTTCTTGCAGAACAAACAACGAACGAAGCGACTTTAAGTAACATTCAATTGTTAAGAGCCAATGCATGTTTTATGCGGGCCATGTGCATGTTTGAACTGGCCATGTATTGGGGAGAAGTTCCTGTCGTTGAGATAGAGGATTTGAATAATACGGCTGTGGATATGTCCAGAAAACCCTTGACGGTTGTCTGGAAACAGATATTTGATGACTTAACTTATGCCTCGCAGCATTTGGCATCAGGTAAACAAACAGGCTCCCGGGCAACGGTTGGCGCCGCTAAAGCCATGTTGGGAAAGTTACACATGTATGCACAAGAGGAAAGCGGATATCGAAATTTCACCACAGCCAAAGGATATTTCGAACAGATCATAAATGATTATAACCTGGAGGCTAAATATTCTACCCTGTTCGATGAATATGGAAAGGTAGAGTTTAACTCCAGTGAATCCATTTTTGAACTGAACTATATTTGCAACAGTCAGGCTCCAAATTATTGGCAATGGGATATGGGTTCGCGCACCTTGGCCAGCCTGGGAGAGTCTTGTTACATTGGCGGTTATGACGTAGTTCTTCCAACAGAGTATGCTTACAAGATGCAGTCAGATGGAGGAGTATGGGAAGAGGGAGACCAACGTAAAGATGTGAGTATCCGTACCGATTTCACCTATCGTGGACAACAGTTTACAATTCCATCATGGGGGGCCGATGAACTCGACCCACACATTAAAAAGTATGAAGACCGGAGACTCGATAAATTTACCACTCCTGCCATTGCTGTTGATGCAACTTCGGGAAGAAGTATTTACTGGTCGGGTAAAAATTATATGTTTATCCGTTTTGCAGATATTCTCTTGTGCTATGCAGAATGCTTGAATGAAACCGGCGACACACCCGGAGCGATAGCGATTGTTAACCGTGTTCGTGCTCGTGCATGGGGTGGAGTTTTACCAGCCGGAAAGGAATGGGCAGGTCTTTCAAAAGAGCAATTCAAAATCAACATAATGGACGAACGTATTCGTGAACTTTGTTTCGAAGGTTGGCGACGTATGGACTTGATTCGCACCGGAAACTTTGTCAATCTGATTAAAGAACGTAATCCTTGGGCCAAAGCCAAAGGTACGATCAGCGATTTTCATGTTCGTTGGCCCATACCTGAAATTGAATTAAAGAATAACCCATATATGGATGTAACCAAGGACCAGAATCCTGGCTATTAAATAATAGTCATAATATTTAGGAATATGAAGAAAACCTTTTGAGTTTCCTTCATATTCCCTGAACAAGAAATCCTCAAACGAAAAACAAGCATCAATAATGTGTAAAAAATTATTAATACTATCTCTGTTACTGTCTCTTATAAGTATTCACACACTGCAGGCAGAGGATTACGAAGTGGTGTCGCCGAACAATCAATTAAAAATAAAGTTACACGTTAATGCCGGAACGACCTATGAAATTTTGCATGGCAATACTCAATTGATATCCCCCTCTTCGATAGGACTTCATCTTTCGAATGGAACGTTAGTTGGAGCAGGAACAGTAAAAGATACCAAGACAAGTACGGTCAACAACCAAATCAATACACCAATTGGTAAAAATAAATCGATAAAAGAGGTTTATAATGAATTGATTATTGAATTTAATGAAGGTTACAACTTGATTGTTCGTGCCTATGATGAAGGGCTGGCCTATCGTTTTGTTACGAATCTGGGGGGAGAAATAATTGTAAATAGTGAAGATGCTGTATTTAATTTTTCCTCCACTCCAAAAGTTTATTTCCCTGAATGTGATACAAATACCAATATGGAACAAGGCGACAACGGAGTATCCTATCCGATCCACGAAGGGTTTCGCAATTTTGAAAGGTTATACAACACTTACTCGGCTCCTGTTGCCATTTCTGACAATAAATTTTCTGTTACTCCTGTATTGTTCGAATATCCAAATACTCCTTATAAAGTCGTTATTACCGAAGCTTCTACCTATGATTATCCCGGAATGTATATGCAAAGCAACCGAAGTGGTGGAATAAGGTCCATGCGCGGTATGTGGGCTAAGTATCCAAAAAGTGTAATTGATCCGGATAATTACTATTCCAATCATTTGGTATATGAACGTGAAGATTACATTGCTAAAACCAGTGGGAGCAGAACTTTCCCATGGCGCGTGATGATCGTAGTTGATGATGATAAATTATTACTCAATAATCAACTGGTTTATCTGCTTGCCGAACCTTGTAAATTGACAGACACCTCATGGATCACTCCAGGAAAATCTGCATGGGAATGGTGGCACAAAGCCATGTTGGAGGGTGTTTCATTTCCTGTAGGCAACAAAAATCTTAGTATCGAGCTTTATAAATACTACATCGACTGGGCTTCTGCCAATAAGTTGGAATACATGACGTTTGATGCCGGATATCAGGAAGATTGGGTATTGGAGCTTTGCAGATATGCAAAAGAAAGAAATGTAAAGATCATTCTATGGACCTGGGCCAGTAATGTACGTCAGTCACCGAGTGACTGGATAAGAAAAATGAAAGCCAGAGGAGTGGCAGGAGCGAAAATCGATTTCTTTGAACGAAACGATCAGGTTGCCATGAATTGGGGTTATGAATTTGCCCAGCGGCTGGCCGAAAGCCAAATGGTGGCTATCTTCCACGGGTGTCCGGTGCCCACCGGAACGGAACGAACCTATCCCAATATCCTGAATTTTGAAGCCGTCCGCGGGGCAGAGGACAACTTCTGGAGAAGCGGTCAAACACCTGATTACCATACCTTATTCCCTTTTATACGATCATTGGCGGGCCCTGAAGATTATACACCCGGTTCCATGCGCAACAAGACTGCTGCTGAGTTTTATCCGGTCGATCAGGACAATGTTGTACCGATGAGTATGGGAACCCGAACCCATGAATTATCAATGTATGTTATTTTCGACCAATGGTTAGGGTATTTATGCGATTCACCAACTGAATACAACAAATATCCCGATATTTTGGATTTTTTGTCTAAAGTTCCTTCTGTTTGGGATAAAACGGTTCCTTTGGATGCAAAACTTGGTCAATATATTTTGATAGCTAAACAAACAGGCGATGACTGGTATGTGGGAGGAATGAGTAATTGGAATTCGAGAACGCTGACTGTTGATTTTAGTTTTTTATCTCCTGATATAACTTATCAGGCAACTATTTTGAAAGATGCTCCCGGATCGAGTCTCCGTCCGACAGAATATGAAACTCAAACCCAAACCATAACAAAAGACACCAAATTGTCCATAGATATGGCCAGTGGCGGGGGATTTGTTATCAAGCTACACAATACATTAACCAGTAACATTCCAAATGTTCCCTCCCAAAAGCCAATTTCAGTCTATGTGGATCAGGCAAATGCCCAGCTCCGTGTCTTAACTGATGAAAAGCTGGAGTCTGCTCATATTTATGATATATTGGGGAAGTGCTTGTTTACCGAAAATGCAAAAAACAATAGTGAATTCCGGTCTATAAGTTTATCTGGATTCCCCAAAGGAATCTATCTGGTGAAATTTCAAACAAAACAGCAATCCTCCTGCCTGAGGTTTATTTATTAACCATTTAATTAATAACTTATGAAAACAGTTTACTTTTTTAAAAATGTATTTTTTCTAGCCTGTTTTGCATTGGGCTGCCTATCATCAGGAACAGCATTTGCGGATGCTATAGTTGTTAATGGTATTGCCTACAATGTGGTTGAAGGAGCTGCTGAAGTAGACAAGCTGCCCAATGATGTCAAATATTCAGGTGCACTGACTATTCCGGCAAGCGTCACAATTGATGGTACAGCGTATGCAGTTAAGAAAATCGGAAATGGTTCCCTGCGCGATGCCCCCGCTCTTACAAGTGTAGTAATTCCTGATGGTTTAGAAGTAATTGGCAACAGCTCATTTGCCAGTTGTACAGGAATTACAAGTATTGTACTTCCGGCCTCTGTAAAATCGATTGAAGACTGGGCTTTTTATGGTTGTACCAATTTGGCAAGTATCAATATCCCTGAGGGTATAACAGCCATTACGGAGCATACTTTTCAACTAACAGGATTAACCGCTGTTACTTTGCCAGCAAGTGTAAAAAGCTTAAAAGTCTGTGCCTTCCAGGATGCATCGAAACTTGCTTCAATTAATCTTGAAAATATTACCGAAATTGTGGCTTGGTCTTTATATAAAACGGCCATTACTACAGCCGATATTTCCAATGTATTTACCATTGGAAGTGAAGCATTTAGAGCATGCCCAAATCTTCAAAGTGTCGTTCTCCGCAATGTAACAAGCGTTGGCGGTTGGGCTTTCGAAGGTTGCACAAAGCTTACTTCAGTTGATTTGGGGACTGCAGAAACACTCGAAACTGGTGCATTTTCAGGATGTAGCGCACTTCCCTCTCTTACGATTCCAGGCACTGTTGTATTTATTGATGCCTGGTCATTGGAAAAAACCGGGATTACCAAGATGTATGCATCATGGACCGATCCGGTTGGAAGTGTTTTCATTGACGAGAATGCTTTTGGTGCCGGCGAAGGTAAGAGTAACTTTACATGGATGGTTGCTGAAAATCTTTTGAGTGTTTATGGATCAGTTTTTATGGGCTATCCGGTTGCTGTTACAGATATTACCGGAATTAAGAATATTCAACTCGAAAACAGCAAAGTGTTTTACGTAAACGGAAATCTTAATCTGAAAGGTTTTGAAGGATACAATGTATCTGTAGTTAGTTTAGATGGCCGCACCTCAAAGCAATTCTTTGCAAATGAGTCTGATATGCGCGTTTCTACACCGTTGAAAACTGGTATTTATATCATAAATGCAGTAAAAGGCAATAATCGCGTTGGGGGTAAATTTTTCGTACAATAGTCGAATTCTACTTTAATTGTTCATGCGTTTATATGGTGTGTCCGTATAAACGCATGATTTTTTATATGCATATTTTGTCAATTTTCCATTCGGTCACAAATATTTTTGAAGCCTATTCTTTAATCGAACTCTGTTTTGAATATTCTTTGGGAGTCATTCCAAATTGTTTATGAAAAAGTTTGATGAAATAAGAGGAGGAGTTAATACCAACCAGGTAACAAACTTCGCCTACTAGATATTTGCCCTCCTGAATTATTTCAGCAGATTTTTTTAACCGTATCAGGCGAATAAAATCGGTTGGAGTCAGGTTCGAAAGAGCCGTTATTTTGCGGTGCAGGCTCGAACGGCTCATATTGGTCAGTTCAGATAGTTTTTCGACATTAAAATTGGCGTCCGTAATGTTTTCGTTGATGATTTCAACAATTTTCTCAATGAACTCTTCATCTCCCTTATTCATTCCAATTTGCTGAATGGGCAAAAATGGCTTTTTCATAAATGCTTCCCGTTCGCGCATTCTGTTGCTGATAAGGGTGTTAAGCTGAGTTGTTAAATGCCCGAAAGAAAAAGGTTTTTCAATATAGGCATCAGCCCCCAGGGTCAGTCCATGAATTTTACTTTCCAGGTCATTTTTTGCAGTGAGCAAAATAATGGGAATATGACTGTATTCCACATTGTTCTTCACCTGTGAACAGAATTCATATCCGTCCATTTCGGGCATCATTACATCACTTACAATAATATCAACATTTTTCTTTTCCAATATTTTTAAGCCTTCAATCCCGTTTGTGGCTTTTTCTACAATAAAACTTGTTTTTAATTTGTCTGCAATAAATGCCAGCACATCTTTATTGTCTTCAAGAATCAGGAGGGTGGGTATATTTCCCTTTTCCATGTGGAATTCAGTATTTTCAAGAATGTAATGATCTGTTTTTGAATTACTTTCATTCAAAAAAGTTTGAATCTCCTGCACAAGTGGCAATTCAATGACGAAACAATTCATATCCCTTACGGAAGTATCCAGATATAGAAATCCATTGTGGAGTTGTGCCAGTGATCGGGCCAGCGACAGCCCGATACCGGTACTTGCAGTTACATTGCGGTTTTTATCCAATTGATAGAATGGATCAAATATTTTTTCTGCTTCTTCTTTGGGTATTAATTCTCCATCATTGCTTATTCTGATGGAGAAAAATTGATTTTTTAATACAGAAAGTTCAATGATTATTTGTTCGTTCGAGTACTTCATGGCATTGACAAACAAATTGTTGAGTATGCGTGACAATCCATCTTTGTCAAGAATGGCTGTAATTTTTGTTTCCGGCATTTTTAATTTTATTATTTTCTTTCTCTGTTCAGCCATCAATTCAAACCGGGCATATAGCTCTTCCATAATTTGATTGATATTGTACTCTTTCAGCTTTAGCAGAAACTTATTGTTGTCAATTTTACGGAAATCAAGTAATTGATTAATTAGCGACAATAAGTGATTCGTATTTTCCTCCATAATGTGAAGGTTCTTAATGATATCCTGGTCTTCAATATTCATTTCCTTGAGCGATTCCAACGGGCCATTGATCAGGGTCAAGGGGGTGCGTATTTCGTGGGCGATATCAGTGAAGAATTCAACTTTAGCGCTATAGAATTCCTTTTCCTTCTCTGTCTCAAATAGTTTTTGCTTTTCCAGGTTATTGCGTTCGTGCTTTCGGTTGTTCAAAAGCAAAAGATAGTAAAGCGAAAATACAATCAGCAAAAAATAAGCAACTAAAGCTGGTTTTGATTGCCACCAGGGAGGGAGAATTGTAATTTCAAGGTTGGCTTCCCGGTCGTTCCAAAGTCCATCGTTGTTGGCACCTTTTATTCTTAAAATATAATCTCCCGGGGGTAGTTTCGAAAATGAAACACTGTTTTCTTCCGTTGTATATGTCCATTCTTTCTCCAGATTTTCCATTTTGTAGGCATACCTGTTCGATTTTGGAGCGGTGAAGCTCAAGGCGACAAAGTCGAAGCCAATATTCGATTGGTTATGATTCAGAATGATTTTGTCGGTATGAATAATGCTTTTTGCGAGCGGAGAATCCTCCCCTCCAATAATTGGTTCCTTGTTGTAAATGTTAAGTTTTGTAATAAATACGGGGGGGATGTATTTATTCTCTTTGAATTGATAGGGATCAAATGCGATCAGTCCATCGTAACCCCCGAAATACAGTTTGCCTGATTTGGTTGCCAAGGCCGATTGGTAGTTGAACTGATTACCAAGCAACCCGTCGTTTTGCGTGAATACTCGAATCTCTTTTGTAGAGGGGTTGAACCGAACCAATCCTTTGTTGGTACCAAACCAAAGGTTTTTATACTTGTCTTCAAGAATCTTATAGGCGACATCATCAGGAAGCCCATCGGCAATTGAGAAGGATGTGAAATTGTCTGTGCCTTTGTTGTACCTGCAGATACCACCCCTGTCGGTCGAAAACCAGATGTCACCATTGGTAGTTTCTGAAATGCTACTGACGGAGTTCGAACTCAAACTGGTGGGATCATCAACCTTGAAGGAATAATGTTTAATTTTTCGATTCGTGGGGTCAAATTTGAAAACCCCATTTCCCATTGTTGCGATCCAGATATTGCCTTCCGAGTCTTCCGAAATATCGTAAACATAAAGCCAACCCAATTCGGTGATACGTTCAAACTGAAGGTTTTTATTGTCGCAAACAAAAACTCCCCAGCCATTTCCCAACCATATTTTCCCGTATCGGTCTTCACAAAGGGCATAAGGACTGGCTTCCACGAGGCCCAGTTGTGTTCCGCTAAGATGCGATTTGTGGTAATCAGGTAAACGAATGACATCAATTCCATCTTTGAAATAGCCGACCAGCGCTTTGTCTTTTTGCAGAAGGATAGATAGGATTTTCATGTTATAGCTCTGGTTTCCTTTATCTTTGCCGTATTGGATGAAGGTTTTTGTCACGGGATCTAATATATTAAGGCCTCCATCTTCTGTTCCTACCCAAATATTTCCATTTTCGCCTTCTCTTAATGCACTGATCCTTTTGCTGCTAATGGTACCAGATTCTAATGTAGGAGTGTATTTTTCAAAATTCATTCCCTGATTGGGCAAATAGGAAACTCCGCCATAATAACTGCTCACCCAGATTCCACCTTCTTTATCTTCATAGATTTTCTCCACCACATTATCGCCCAATGAATGTGGATTGGTAATTTCTTCCTGAATATGGGAAACGGTTTTCCGTTTTTCGTCAACCACGAATAACCCAAACTGAGTACCTACCCATAGCTTTTCATTGATGAACCGGACATTGCGGATTATTTTATAGTTTACTTCCGGCGCATCAACATCCGTTAAGGTGTTTTTTCGTTTGTGTAACTTCAACAATTTTCCCTCGTGAATACCAATCACCAATTCTTCGCCATAATCGCACATGGTGTAAATGTTTTGCCCTTTCAGGCTGTTCCCATTTTCATTTCCAAGATATTGGGTAAACGTATTTTTGGATTTGTTGTAGTGATAAACGCCGCCACCGTTGGTACCAATCCAAACAGTTCCGTTTTGTTCAATGCACATGCACTCAGGGTTTCCCTGATCAGGCACCAAAGTACCACCCAGCTTAAAATGCTCCAGTCGCTTTTCGGCGAAATGATATAAAAACAAGCCTTGATTGGGGATTACAATCCAAATATTGTTATCCAGATCCGACCGGATATCCGAAACCCAATCGTTGATTTGAATGCCATTTTTTGTTTTCTGATTAAAAAAGCTGAATTTCTCGGTGACAGGATCGAATATAAAAATTCCTTTGTCGGTTCCAACCCATAGCTGCTTGTTCGAATCTTCAAATAGCGCATCAATATTGTTGTTCGATTTTTTTTGAACCGCGTCGTTGACATCGAAAACCTTTATGGAAATCCCATCATACCGGTTTAGCTTGTTGCGCGATCCAAACCACATGAATCCCCAACTATCCTGAACGATGGACTTGATGTTATTTTGCGACAATCCGTTTTCTCCGTTTATGCGCGTAAAGTAATAGTCCAGTGAGTTTGATTTAGACTGAAAAGTAAAAAAGAAAAGCAAAAATGGAAATAGAATGAATTTGGTTTTCATCTCCTTTAGCTGTATGAAATTTCAACAATAGATTACTTTCAAAAATAAATAATGCAATCGGAACAGATGTCTCAATTAGTAGCAAAATTGTCCTTTCGGCTGCCTCAGATCCACCAATAGGACGAAATTACTATTTATTAGCCCTAACGGGTTTAGATTGGCCGGCAAACATAGATATTTTTGAAGAACCTGTTATTCCTGAAACCAGCGTGGTTGAAATCAGGGCCTTAAAAAAAAAACAAAATAATTTAGTGATTAAAAATGAAGAATCGATTGTTGAACTTTTTTTTATTGCTGTTTTCCGTGAGTTGCTTTGGTCAGCATGCCGAAACAATTGGAATTGAAACAAAAGACATGGCCATGGTGATTTCGGCCAAACCAAATGAAATGGCAATTTTTCAATACTGGGGCAGTAAAATGAATGAATACTCCTCATTTGCCCACCGCGGATTCAAAGGTCAGCCAGACACACAACAGGAAGCAGCACCTCAGTTATTCCCGGCTTATGGCGGTCGTCAGTATTTAAATCCTGCTTTACGTGTGACACATGCAGACGGAGTGCTCACCACAGAACTCGTATATGTCAGTTCGCAAAAAAAGCAGTTGGATGAAAACCGGACTGAAACAATTATTAAACTGAAAGACAAGTTGTATCCGTTATTTGTGGAGGTTCATTTTACTGCCTTCAAGGCCGAAAATATTATCAGCGAATATGTTACTATTTCTCATTCAGAGAAAAAACCAATCGTAATTGCAAACCTCGCATCTTCTTACATTCCGCTGCACGCCGACTCGTATTACCTGACTCATTTTCATGGAACATGGGCGCATGAAATGCAAATGAAGGAAGAAAAACTAACCCCGGGAATCAAAACCATCGAATCGAAAAAGGGCGTACGGGCCACCCAATCTGAAAGTCCTTCTTTTTTGTTGTCATTGAATACGCCCGCGAGCGAAAATGTGGGTGAAGTGTATGGCGGTTCGTTGGCATGGTCGGGAAATTACAGTTTATCGTTTGAGTTTGACGAAAGTGGTGTATTGCACGTAATAAGCGGGATGAATTCCTTTGCTGCTGATTATCTGCTGAAACCAGGTCAGATTTTCCAAACTCCTGAAATGATTCTTACCCATAGTTCCACCGGTAAAGGTCAAATCAGCCGAAATTTTCACGACTGGTCGCGCCGCTATGCGTTGGCTCATGGCGATAAGATAAATCCGATTCTGCTCAACAGTTGGGAAGGTGCTTATTTCTCGTTTAATGAAAAAACACTGACCGACATGATTGACAATGCTGCAAACTTCGGAATCGAAATGTTCGTTTTGGACGATGGCTGGTTTGGAAATTCATATCCGCGCAACGGCGATAATGCCGGTTTGGGCGATTGGCAGGTGAATTTGAAGAAACTTCCACGCGGCATCAATTACCTGGCCGATTATGCGGTGAGTAAAGGTATTCGCTTTGGAATCTGGATTGAACCGGAAATGGTGAACCCGGAAAGCGATCTGGCGAAAGAACATCCGGAATGGATCGTGAAAAGCGGGAACCGCGAAATTTTACCCATGCGCAACCAGTGGTTATTGGATCTGACGAATCCAAAAGTTCAGGATTTTGTAGCCGAAACTTTTGACGATGTGGTTGCTCAGTCACCAAACATCACTTACATTAAATGGGATGCAAACCGCCATGTCGATAACGTTGGTTCAGAATACCTGCCGGAGAACGAACAGACGAAATTCTGGTACGAATATGTAAAAGGCTTGTATGCTGTTTATGAACGAATTCGTGCCAAACATCCTGAAATTGAAATTCAATTGTGCTCTTCCGGCGGTGGCCGGCTGGATTTTGGCGCGCTGAAATATCACGACGAATTCTGGGCCAGCGACAATACGAACGCCTTGGATCGTATCTTTATCCAGTATGGATCGAACACATTTTTTCCGGCTCAGGCAACAGCAGCGCATGTTTCCACCAGTCCGAACCATCAAACAGGGATGATTACCCCGATAAAATTCCGTTTCGATGTGGCAATGTCTGGCCGTTTGGGAATGGAACTCCAACCTACCGATTTAGAAGGTGACGAGTTTGATTTCGCGAAAAAAGGAATTGAATGTTACAAACAGATTCGCCCGATCGTGCAATTCGGGGATTTGTATCGACTGGTTTCTCCATATAATGAGAATGGCTGGTCTTCGTTGATGTATGTCTCGAAAGACAAGGCAGAAGCAGTGTTTTTTGCTTACAGTCTGAAATATCATGGTCGCACAACTTATTTTGAAACAAAATTGAATGGGTTAAACCCGGGCAAAAATTATACTGTTACTGAAATCAATAACCGGAACGGACAAAACTCCTTTTACGGAAACGGCAAAGCTTATTCGGGTGATTATTTGATGAAAGTTGGTGTCAGTTTAAATATCGGAAACCCGTTTGACAGTTCTGTTTTGCTGGTATCAGAGCAATAAAACAAATAAATTTAAATTCTTATGACTCACTTGAAATCACTGAAGACGTATCTTTTCTCAATTGGTGTGATCACTCTCCTTTCCTCGTTTACGGGGAAGACTACATTTCATTCAGGTAAATGGAAACTTCAGGTAAATACTGAAAGTAATACAGTTAGTTTATTCAAAAGTAAGCTTGTAGTTTTAGAAAACATGCGTTCAGCTTACCGGCTTGGAGATAGAAATATCAGTACAAAGGATTATTCAATTTTCGGTATCAATAAATCAGTAAAAAAAGGTGAGAAAACAGAAATAATATCCATTGTATATCAATCTGACAACTTGCCAACAATGGTTCAGCATTTCTATTTTTCTGCAAACCAGGATTATTTTTTGACCGATTTTACCCTGGAAAGTTCTGAAGAGATTGCATCCAATTATATGGCTCCACTTGTTGTGGGTACTACAAAAACGGTTTCAGGAGAAGGCGATATCCGTGCCTTATTTATTCCTTTCGACAACGATAAATGGGTTCGTTTCCAGTCTCATCCGTTAAGTTTCGAGAAACTTACCAGTTATGAAGCAACAGCTATTTTCAATAACGATACCCGCAATGGATTGGTTATTGGTTCTGTTGAACATGACAATTGGAAAACCGGAATAGAAATGTCGGCTGGTGGCAATAATACCCTGAATTCTTTGGTCTGTTATGGTGGTGCTGCCGATGAACTGACCCGCGATTCAAAACCTCATGGCTTATTGAAGGGAAAAATCATCAAATCGCCCAAAATATTTATTGGATATTTTAGTGATTGGCGTGCCGGACTTGAAACTTATGCAGATGCCAATGCCGCAGTGGCCGCCCCAAAAGCATGGAACAAAGCAGTGCCCTTTGGATGGAATAGTTGGGGTGTATTGCAATTCAAGCTGACGTACCAAAAAGCGCTTGAAGTCTCTGATTTCTTCAGGGATAATCTTCAGAACAATCATTTCCAAAATACCGACAAGACAGTTTATATCGGGCTTGATTCCGGGTGGAATGATTTTTCGGAAAAACAGTTGAAGGCATTTGTGGATAAGTGCAAAGCAAACGGTCAGGTTGCCGGCGTATATTGGACACCATTTACCGACTGGGGCAAAAATCCCGATAAAACAATAAAAGACGCTCCTGAATATCAGTACAAAGATATTTACCTCTATGCCAACGCAAAACCACAGGATTTGGATGGTGCTTATGCCATTGATCCTACACATCCGGCCATTGAGGCTCAAATGAAACAAACTTCTGAATTGTTTCGCCGTTGCGGGTTTGGCTATGTGAAAATGGACTTTATGACCCATGGTGCTCTGGAAGCCGATCGTTGGTTTAATCCCCAGATTACAACCGGAATTCAGGCGTACAATTATGGCATGAAACTGTTGGATAAATATTTTGGCGATATGTATATCAACCTCTCCATTTCGCCTATTTTTCCTGCCAATTATGCCCAATCGCGTCGGATTGCCTGCGATGCCTGGAACAAAATAAAAGATACGGAATACACGCTAAATGCAGTTTCCTATGGCTGGTGGATTGACCACGTTTACCAGTATAACGATGCCGATCATGTCGTATTGCAGGAAGCCACCGAAGGCGAAAACCGTGCCCGGGTTACTTCAGCTGTCATCACCGGATTGCTGATCGGTGGGGATGATTTTAGTGCTGAAGGTTCCGCAGAAGGAAAAGAAAGAGCAAAAAAATTCCTGACAAATCCCGAAGTGAATGCTGTGGCTCTTGGCGAATCGTTCCGTCCGTTGGAAGGCAATGGAGAGAAATCCGAAAACCAGTTTGTCCTTACTGACAAAAATGGAGATGTTTACTATGCGGTGTTTAATTATGGAGAAACGATATTAACATTGGAACTTCCTTTTTCAAGAATTGGAATAAATGGGAAGAAAGTGAAATCAGCAAAAGAGTTATGGAGTGGCGAGCAGATAAATTGTAAATCTGCCCTAACGATTCAGCCCAAAGATGTAAAACTGATTAGATTTGAAAAATAGACGCGATTCTTCCTTTCAACCCGCGAAGAAAGCCAACAAAACTAACACCTTATAATGCCAGTTAATTTTATGAACACACAAAAGAAAATATTTATTTGCCTTATTATTGGTATCGTTGGAATTATCCCAACCCTGAAGGCAGAGCAACAGCCGCTCAAACTCTGGTACAACCAACCAGCCAGCGAATGGATGAAATCACTTCCACTGGGCAATGGCCGTTTAGGTGCGATGGTTTATGGTGGCATTCAAAAAGAAACGATTGCTTTAAACGAGGTGACCATGTGGTCAGGGCAAAACGACCCGAATCAGGAACAAATTATTGGGAAACAAAAATTAGAGGAAATCCGGGAGTATTTCTTTAAAGGCGATCTTGCAAGAGGCAACGAAGTATCTCAGAATTTGTTGGCAGGAATACCTAATTCCTTTGGAACTCATCTTCCCATTGGAGACTTACATTTGAATTTTGACTATCCGGAGGGGCAAATTCAAGGCTACGTGCGCGAACTCGATCTTCAAAATGCTGTAAATTCTGTTTCATTCCAAAAAGGAAATGTAAAATACAATCGTGAAATTTTCTGTAGTAATCCGGATGGTGTGATGGTGATGAAATTGTCGGCCAGCCAGAAATCGGCGCTAAATTTTTCGGTTTCCCTGGATTTATTGCTTCAGGCAGAGCTATCACTGAAAAATAATGTACTGGAGTTTTCAGGCGATCTGTCGATTCAAAATCCAAAAATTGGAGGCGTCGCATTTCTTGGAAATATTACGGTAAAGTCGGACGACGGAACTGTGTCGGTTGAAGGGAAACAGTTGAAGATTAAAGATGCAACCACTGCCTATCTTATTATTGATATCCGGACAAACTTCAAATCGCCTGATTATCAGGAAATATGTCGAAATACCGTTCAGCAAGCTCAGAAAAGAGATTTTAATTTGCTGAAACAAAGGCATGTTGAAGATTACCAGAAATTGTTCGGTCGTGTCGATTTATTTCTGGGCAAGAGCGAAATGGACAATTTGCCAACGGATCTTCGTTGGTTAATGGTCAAAGAAGGTAAAAATGATGTTGGAATGGATGTTTTGTTTTTCCAATATGCCCGTTATCTGCTCATTGCTTCATCTCGCGAGGATTCGCCACTTCCGGCCAATTTGCAGGGTATCTGGAACGATAACCTGGCTAACAACATGGGTTGGACTTGTGATTACCACCTGGATATAAATACACAACAAAACTACTGGCTGTCAAACATAGGAAACCTGCCTGAGTGCAATGCTCCATTGTTTAGCTATATCAAAGATTTGTCGGTTTACGGGCAAAAAACAGCAAGCGATTTGTATGGAGCCAAAGGTTGGACCGCACACACAATGGCCAATGTATGGGGTTTTACAGCTCCGGGCTGGGGAGTTGGCTGGGGATTGTTCCCTACCGGAGGTTCGTGGATTGCTTCGCATCTTTGGACACACTATCTTTACACGCTTGATAATGAATTCCTGAAGAATAAAGCTTATCCAATTTTGAAAGAAAATGCACGTTTTCTTCTGGATTATATGGTTGCCGATCCAAACTCTGGATATCTGGTAACAGGTCCATCTACTTCGCCCGAAAATGCCTTCAAATACAAAGGGGATGCTATTTCGCTGTCGATGATGCCTACTTCCGATCGGGTATTGGTTGCCGAGATATTCAACTCAGTAATTGCGGCTTCAAAAATTCTGAATGTAGATAAACAGTTTTGCGATAGCCTTCAAATGGCGCTCGGAAAAATTCCGCCGTTGCAAATCAGCAAAAGGAATGGTGGCATTCAGGAATGGCTGGAAGATTATGAAGAAGCAAATCCAAATCACAGGCACACCTGTCATCTGATTGCTTTGTATCCTTATAATCAAATAGGGGTTGAGAAAACTCCCGAACTGGCCAAGGCAGCCAAGCAAACAATTTCGAACCGCTTAAATGCAGTTGGCTTTGAAGACGTAGAATGGAGCCGGGCCAATTTTATCTGTTACGATGCCCGGTTGAAAAATCAGGAAGATGCTTATGAAAGCGTTGTTCTGTTGCAACGAAAATTTACCCGCGAAAATCTCTTGACTATTTCCCCAAAAGGAATTGCCGGAGCTCCTTACGATATTTTTATTTTCGATGGAAACGAAGCCGGTGCCGCTGGTATGGCCGAAATGCTGATTCAGAGCCAGGAAGGTTACATCGAGTTTTTGCCTGCATTGCCAAATGAGTGGGAAACAGGTTATTTTAAAGGCCTATGCGTGTTGGGCGGCGGAGTTGTTGACTTGAAATGGACCGAAAAACAAATTGAGACGGCCACAATAAAGGCAACCTGCAATCAGAATTTCAAAATTAAGCTTGCATCAGGTAACGAAATACCTCAATTCTACAAAGATGGTAAACGGATAATGTTAAAACAGGTTGCCGATGGTTTTATTCATTTCTCGTTAAAGACCAATGAAGTTATGGAATTAAAATACAATTGATGGCTCTATCCTAATATCTGATGTCATAAGGGATTTTTTTAAGCAGACCTTATATTACATACGAAACAGATAGAATTGGATTTTTTGCAATAAATTTGCCCCTCAATAGGTTCCGAAAACGGATGATCATGGCAAAAATTAAGGACGGATTTAAGGGTGAACGTTCCATTATTCTTCCTCCATTTGTGGTGGAAGAACTAAAAAATGAAACTTTAAGTAAAGAGCTTTACATTACAGATTTGGGATATTATCCACAGGCTATGTTCCATTTTCGTGAAAGAACAGCCCGGGAAGCTCTGCAATACATTCTGATTTATTGTGTCGGAGGCCAGGGATGGTTTTCACTTCACAACAAGAAACACCTTGTCAATAAATTCCAGTTTTTCATACTCCCCAAAGGCGAAGCCCATGCTTATGGAAGCACGGACGAGCACTCATGGACCATTTACTGGCTGCATTTTGATGGAATACACGCCCGTTTCTTTGCGGAAGGGTTTGATCGACCTACTGACATTTCGCCGGATATGAACTCGAGGATAGAAGAACGTCTCGACCTTTTTGACGAAATTTTCAGCACCTTAAGCAAAGGGTACAGTCGTAACAACCTGAATTACGCCACCACGAGCCTTTTCCATTTTCTTGGATCCATGAAGTTTCTGGGGGAATACCGTCAGAATTCGAAAACCCCTGAGAAAGATCAGGAAACCATTGATGCAGTGATCCATTACATGAGGGAGAACATCGAACGCAAACTGACACTGCTGGAACTTTCCCAACACGTGGGGTACTCTTCTTCCCGCTTCTCAGTCTTGTTTCAAAAGAAAACTGGCTATTCTCCAATTGCCTATCTGAACCAGTTAAAAATCCAGAAAGCCTGCCACTGCCTTGATTTTACTGATATGAAAGTAAACCAGATAAGCCAGAAGTTGGGCTTTGAAGATGCCTTTTACTTTACCCGTATGTTTACCAAAATCATGGGAGTTTCTCCAAGTGATTACCGCGCCAAGAAAAAAGGATAAATCGCCCCTTCACTATTTAATTAAAATGCTTTGAGTTGTTTAGACAAAATCTGTTATACGAGAATAGGTTCGCCCAACTTTAAAATAAACAATAATGTAGTTAACATTTTTCCTGAAATCCTTTTGACCGATGCCTGTTGATGAATGTTAGTGCGCTGTTCCTTGACCGATCAATTCTGTTGGGGCATAACCAAAATGTTTTTTGAAAGCAAAAGAAAAGTGCGATAAGTTCTCAAATCCGACTTCATAGCAAACATCAATAGGTTTCTTCTTTTTTTCGACAAATT
The DNA here is from genome assembly GCA_041652995.1 of Prolixibacteraceae bacterium. GTDB lineage: Bacteria > Bacteroidota > Bacteroidia > Bacteroidales > Prolixibacteraceae > Aquipluma. The sequence goes on along the minus strand of JBAZGO010000048.1, from coordinate 14,477 downwards.
GATAGTGGGCTAATTCTAATCTCTTCTGGGTAATCCACCGCTGTGGCGTGGTATTGAACGCTTTGCTAAAATCCCGTTTGAACGTGGTCAAACTTCTTCCGGTAAGATATCCGAATTTTTCCAACGGCAGATTAAACATAAAATTCCTTTCCATATAACCTGCTAAATCAATTTTCCCAGGTTCTTCAAAGTTTGCCAAAACATTGTCTATTCCTTTGTCAATAGTCCTGAGAATACTGATTGCTTCTGTAATTTTCAGCGATGCAATATCTTCGGGAAGTTCTTTCATTTCAAAATACGGAACCAATGAAGCTAAACAGCTTTCAAGTAAAGGATGATTGTTGTAAGAATATATTTTCTGCGATTCCAACACGTTGGGTTTCACATTCAGGTTGGCGTAAAAATCTCTTAGCCTGTTTGCCGACAAGTGCATTACAACTGTTTTATGCGGCTGTCCGTCTTTGGGATAATTGATAATTGTAGCCAGTTGATTTCTTGGGATTAAAAAAATATCGCCTTTCTTAAAGAAGTAAGTAGCATCAGCCTGTACAATTTTTGTCTGGCCTGAAATGAACCAGATCAACATGTGTTGGTCAAACATGATGTCCGACTTGAAAAACTTATCCTCGTATGAGGAAAGTTTTATATCATCTGTTATATATTTTGCTCTATATTCCATCGGGTTGCTTTTTAATATCCCTTTTTCAGGAAAATCAGAATACAAAAATAAAAAGAATCATTTCGCCATCAATCAACATTGAATACGATGCCTGTCATTTCCTCGCTCAATGTCCACAACCGTTTGGCGTTGGCTTCATCTAATGAATACAATTTAACACCGTTTGACATTGAGGTATCAGAAGCCAGTTCGGCAACTTCGACGTCTTCACAATACACACCACCGATGTTTTGCAACAAGGGGCTGGTTGCACACCAAACCGTAGTAGCGGCGCCCTGCGGAATAGTTTTCAGCGAAGCAGCAACTTCCGGCAACAGATTACCTTCAACATCCAGAAATCCCATTTGTTGAAACAATTCCAACGGTGCTTCTCTGCCCAATTCCGTTCCTCCAATAGAACCCGGGTGCAGCGAATATGTTCGTACATTAAATGCTTTACCCCGATTGTCCAATTCAAGGGCAAATAAATTGCTGGCAGTTTTTGATTGTCCGTATGCTTGCAACGTTTCGTATTCCCGATTTAAGAAATTGGGGTCATCGAAATTGAACGGTGCAAATTGATGCCCGTGAGATGAAACGTTAATCACTCTTGCACCATCGGCTTTTTTAAGAGCGGTCCAAAGTTTGGCTGTAAGCTGAAACTGTGCTAAATAATTTGTAGCTAATTGCGATTCAATGCCGCGGTTGTCCTTTCGCAGGGATACCCACATAATGCCAGCATTGTTGATGAGCAGATGAAGCGGTCTGCCTGATGCCAGAAATTTTTCTGCAAATGCGTCAATTGAAGTCGGATTCATTAAATCCATAGATTCCAATTCTACGTTGGCAATTCCATGCAAGTTTTTCTTTGCCTTCTCAATGTCTCTTGCAGGAACAATTACTGTTGCTCCCGCGGCTGCAAGCGTTTTGGTGGTTTCAAGGCCAATGCCTGTATTTCCACCTGTTACAATGGCAATTTTTCCTGTAAGGGCAATGCCTTCGATTACATCTGTTGATGTTGATGTGGCGTTAAATCCGGAACCTATTGGGTTCTGCAACGCTCCCTGGTAATTGTTTTGTCTCATCGTGATAAATTTTAATTGTTATTTGATGAGACAAAGATAGATAGGAAGTATTGAGGCTACTTTGTTTAAACGTCCGAATGTGCTTTGTTTAAAAGGTCATCTTTTAATCAGGTTGACTATCAATTTCAAGCAACCCTTTGGTCGGGCTGTTTTTCAAACCTTCCAAAAGGCCATTAAAGTTAAATGCACATTTACTTATTTTATGGTTGTGCTTTCAATCCAATAATCTTGCTGTCGAACTCATTGTACATGGTAAAACGGAGCCCGTATTTCATTAAAAAATCACCCGAAAAAACCTTCCCCTCCAAGGGTGTAACCCACGAATAGGAATTGGGATCCTTATTGATCTCCGTAACTTTATACATCTTTTTCTCATCCAATCCATTCATAATCAAAGGTTGGGTATTTCCGTTGATTGATTTTTTCAGCAAATAGGAAAAAACAACGGCTTCCTCTTTGTCTTCACTAACGTACATCATGGCTGTTCTTTCATTTTGGTATGGCGATAAAAGCCTGTAGAGATTTCCAAACTGAACAATCTCTCGAATGCCATAATAAGCCTGAATGGCCTTTTTTGAAAAGTCTTTTTCTGCAACAGTCATATCCTTCGGCTGCAAATCCATTCCCAACTTTGCAGACATGGCAACGTCGAAACGAAATTTCAAGGGAACAATCCTTCCGGTAATATGATTGGGAACCACCGAAACGTGGCTTGCCAGGGCCATTGCCGGAAAGAAATAAGTCGTTCCCCACTGGATAAAAATCCGGTCAAGGGCATCGGTATTGTCGCTGATCCAGAACTCATCGAAATAAGGCAAGGTTGAATAGTCAATCCTTCCGCCACCACCCGAGCAAACCATCATGGACAAGTCCTTGTATTTAGCCCTGACATGATCCAAGACCGTAAACAGGCCGCGCACATATTCGATGCCCAGGTGGGATTGTTTGTCAGGTGACAGGTAATAGGAACCCCCATTGGTTACAAACCGGTTACAGTCCCATTTGATATAGGAAATTCCGGGATTCTCAGTAAGGGTCTGGTCAACAACATTATACACGAAATCCCTTACTTTTGGATTGGACAAATCCAACACCAATTGGTTCCTGCTCAGATCAAGCGGTCGATTGGGCTGTCCTATCACCCAGTCCGGATGTTTTTCATAGAGCTCACTCTTTGGATTCACCATTTCCGGTTCCAACCAGATGCCAAACTTAATGTGATTGTTATTCGCTTCTTTGACCAGCTCACCAATTCCGTTAGGTAATTTTTTCTTGTTCACCATCCAGTCGCCCAACCCGGCATTGTCGCTGTTGCGTGGATATTTATCCCCAAACCAACCATCATCGAGAAGGAAAAGCTCAAATCCCATCTCAGAAGCATCATGAATAATTCCTTTAAGTATCTCTTCATTGAAGTTAAAATAGGTAGCCTCCCAGTTATTCAGCAACGTTGTCCTGGTACGGTCCCCTTTGTAAACTCCATGGGTTTTGGCCCACTTATGAAAGTTCCGGGTCACTTCGCCGGTTCCTGCTGCTGAAAAAGAGTATAGCATGGAGGGAGTTTTAAAAATTTCACCGGCTGCAAGCTTATACTGCGAAGCATACGGGTTAATTCCTGAAATGACATGCAGGTTATTGAGTTCGTCCACATCAAAAGTCATCTTCCAACTTCCAGGCCAGGCCAGTGTACCACCGATTACATTACCTGAATTTTCCCGGGCCGGGCCATTGAGTGAAAGTAAAAAGCAGGCATGGGCAAACTGGTTCGATCGTACACCCAGTTTTGAATCCAGCACCTTCTGCCCTCTGGTCAGCGGCACTTCAGTCATATTCATTTCATCGGCCCAATTTCCGGAAAACTGCGTTAAATAATAAGAAGTTTCCGAGAAATAAAGATGCGACGAGGAGTACTCGTAAAGAATAACCTCTTTTTTCTCGCTGTGAGAAATTTCAGCCCATTGCTCAATGATATTTTCCTTTTCATAGGCTTTAAAACACAATTTTACATGAAAAGGGAAATAGGCATCTTTGGTCTCAATTATCGTAAGGGTGACATCCCCCGGCAGTTTCTGTTCGGTATGCCCCACATACAATAGCTCCGTTGAAGTATTTCCGTCGGCATGTACAGCCCTCATGGCTGTTTCATTGATGTAGGAAGTACCGGCGCCTGGATACGCATCCGCCTTGGTCTGAATGATACCATCAAGGTCTGTGCTTTTTAAGCTTTTACCAAAATAGCACTGATATAGCTTTTTATTATCTCCCACCCTAAAAACCAGGTCACTGTTTTGCGTCCTGATGGCAATCACGTCCTTGGATTGTCCTGACAAAGAGGTGGCAACAACAAGGATCAGAAGTGTTACAGATAAAAGTTTAAATGAGTAATTCATTGAATCATTGAGTTTAATGGTTACAAGTAACTATATGTATTTTTCTGACGTTCAAGAATACGGTCATAAAAATGAATATGGGCTCCTTTGTGAACACGGTTGGTTTTCAGCACTTCACTAAACAGAATATTTGCCTCTGAACGGTTGCCTTTCCCAAGTTCACCTAGACCTATCAGGTATTGGCAGAGCTGATGGTTACGCACATCCATTTCGTCGTCCCAAATCAGCAAGTCGGGTAAGGACACGGCAAAATAATCGATTTTTACCACATCGTTTAAATGTTCTGTACCATAGCTGATTAGCTTATCAAACCGTTTTACTGCTTCGATCTTTTCTCCTGATTGTAAAAGTGCCAGGCCCTGGTAAAAAATGGTGTCCGGTTGCTGGTCGTTGTAAAACATGGCTGACGAAGGTTCTGTTATACCTATTGCTGCTTTCTGAAAATATTCTTTCGCTTTGTCATCTTCTCCCAGGCACCTATAGCCTAAACCCAACCAAAAGTGCAGGTCATTTTCCTGGGCTCCGATTAATTTTCCTTCACCTAAATTTTCAGGATACACCTCTGCTTTGTGCAGCAATTGTATGGCAAGCTGGCAATCCCCATCCATAATGGCCTGTTTGGCCATTTCTGTCAGACTCCAGACATACTGTTCAGTCACTTTTCCTTCGCCCCCTTCCCATGGATGAAATTCATGGGCCATGAGCAAATTAAAGGCTTCGTTGTGTTTGCCTGTAAAGTTGTACAATGCAATCCGCTCCAGATACAAATCATCGCGTTGTGCTACCAATGAAAGATGCATCTCCATGAAGTTCAGACGTTTTGCCGGTTCATGATTCAGCCGCTTATACAACTGATCCAGTTCCATCAGAATCCGTGAATCTGTTGGGTCGAGTGAAAATGCTTTCTCAAGTTCAGCCAATGCTTTGGGGGCATCATGCCGCTTATTGAAATAGCCCAGCGCCAGGTTCCGGTGCGCCGTTGGGAAGCTGTCGTCCAACTGGCAGGATTTTTCCCAACAGGCAATGGCCTCATCAAAGTTCTGAACATTGTACCAGTAATTGCCCAAATAATAGGAGGCTTTTGAATCGACCTGATTCAAAGCGGTAGCCCACTGAAGAACTACCACCGCTTCTGTCTGGTTTGGAAAACAATAATCGGGACAAGCTGATGCGGCTGCGATCAAAGTCTTCATTGAAATTTCCAGATCACCTTTCTGAGCTTCGAACCATGCTTTGTAATACCAAGCCATGGGGTAAACCGGCTGATCTTTTTGCTCTCCGATTCCGATACTGACCAGTTCAATGGCTTCGTCAAACAGCCCGGCAAATGCAAAGTCAAGCGCAAATTCAATGTAGGTGTGGATATTGCCACGAATAAGGGTCGTCAATTTTTTCAATCGGTCTGGCTGAAGAACACACAGCTCATATAAAACCCCAAAATTGAATGGGTCGAGTGCGAGCGATTCTTCGGCCAATTTTTCAGCTTCAGTAACTTTCCCTTGCTTGCGAAGAATGCTCACTTTTAATTGTCGTGCTTTGTGATTGTGCCAGTTTCTTATCAATGAACGGTCGATTAACTCCAATGCCTCGTCCCAGTTTTTCCTTTTTGTAGCAATACGTGCCAACTGAAAATATCCACTGTCCATCCAGGCAGCATTCCATACAGACTTGTAAAACACATCCCAGGCCTCTTTCTCAAGTCCTTTGTACCTCAATGTCAACCCAAGATTGTAGTACGGCTCGCCTTCAATAGGATTGGGATTTCTTTCCGTAAGGGTTTCAATGGCTTTCCGAAAATAGTCTTCTGCCGCTTGAAACTGACCTTTACGCAAATACCATAAGCCGAGGGCATTGTTGCAACGGCTGTCCTTTTCATCCCTTTTCAGGGCTTCCCGGTAGTAGTCGCATGCATCATAGGTGGCATGGCGGTATTGTTCCAGGTGCAGGCCGGTAAGGTACAACTGCTCGTTGCTCTGAATGGCAAAAGGTACTAAGGCAGCTTTGGCAGGTTCAGGAATTGCTTTTTCTTCACCTGATTCAGGTTTCCAGTCCACCAAAGTTATTCCTTCCGAAGAAAGTATTGAAATTTCAAGGTCTTTGGGTTCGAATCCCAACCGGGGCACAACTACTTTTTCGTAGGATGTTCCAGGATGGAAATCAAAGATTTCTTCCAAAAGTATTTCTGATCCGGCTTTCAGAATAACTTTGCCACCACAATAAGAAGCCAGGGTGTAGGCTTTTATTATTATTTTTGTGTCCTCAACTTCCAAATTAACCATTGCCTCATTGGTCGCATTCTTTAACACCCCCAAATCGCGGTAAGGCATAAAATACTGGCTAAAGGTTTTCTCTTCTCCTGGCATAATCCATGAAAAATCAGGCTGGTTGTCAGTGTAAACACCACACATCAACTCAATATACGGTCCATCCTCATCGGTCAGGTTACGATCCCAGGCTTGTCCAAAATCACCATGCCCCCAGGTCCATTGCTTTTTACCGGGTGATACGTGGTGATTCGCAACATGCAATAGCCCGCCTTTGCTGTCATTTTCGTAGCCCCCCACAAAATTGTATTCTGAATTTACTGCCATGTAAGAAGTGGGAACCGGAATATTTTTATACCGTGAAATGTCAGTTCCCGGCGAATAATCAACCTTATAATATGTCCCTTTGGCAATGGGGAATTCCGACACGTCACGCTTCCCATGGTCGAATACGGCATGAACATCGGGTGGAAACACCGATTGGTAATTATCATTTACCTTCACTGCAGGATTGGCCCACCAAAGGAAGGATTGGGGATTATTGGTACGGTTGTATAGTTTTACTTTGATCTCCAGATAGGCTTTATCGGGATGAAGCGTGAAGCCTGCCATTCCCCGCGTGCGGAACATGCGTTCCACCTCGCTGCACCAAACCGTAATACTGCCATCGGCATTTTCTTCGATGCAATGATCGACCGCTTCGAAAGTAGAAGGGCGGTGATGTTGCGGCCAGTTGAATTCAATTCCTCCTGAAATCCATGGACCGGTCAATCCGACCAGGGCTGGCTTAATTACCTGGTTGTAATATACAAAATGGCGCTGCTTGGATTTATCGTAAGCCATCTGAATTCGTCCGCCCAATTCAGGCAAAATCATAATCTTCAGGTACTTATTTTCCAGATAAATGGCATTCCATTCCTTGTCTTTCTTTTCGTCCAGGATCTTTTCTATCACGGGGTGAGGGTAAACCACACCACTACTCCCCTGATAAACACGTTTCTCCAAAAACATCGGATTCTTTTCCGGTTTCCCGATCCCATAAGTCGGGATTATTACTTTTTCGTACCAGGCTTTTACAGTCATTTTTATTTGTTTATTCAATTCATTTCGGAAATTAAAATCCATGTTCCCTGAAAATATTATTTATTTCTGGTTTTCAATCTCTTCCAAAGATTTTCCTTTGGTTTCAGGTAATTTCTTCAGGATAAATAAGAAACCTGAAAGGCAGATAAACCCATACAACCAGAAAGTTCCGCTGGCATTCAGTAATCGATTCAGGATGGGGAATGTATAGGTGAGCACAAAGCAGGCAATCCACAACGCGGTAGTTGCAACAGCCATCGCGGCTCCACGGATTTTGTTGGGAAATATCTCAGAAAGCACCACCCAGGTCACCGGGGCAAGGGTCATGGCGTAAGTAGCAATGGCAAGCAAAACCAACACCAGAATGGCAAACCCTTTTACTTCGAAAAAATAACTTCCGCCTAAAAGGAAATAAATAACAGCCAGACCAATCGAGCCCAGCAACATCAGTTTGCGGCGTCCCCAACTATCGACCATCCGCATGGCCAACACGGTAAAAACGAGATTGACCGTTCCGGTTATCACAATATTAAACAGCATATCTCCAACCGAATAGCCCGCCGAGGTGAAAATCTCCTCGGCATAATTAAATATTACATTAATACCACACCATTGTTGAAAGACAGCCAATACAATTCCCAGGATCAGCATCGGTCGGACTTTCCGGGTAGTAAGCGCTTTCCAATCCACCTTGGCATGTGACTCCTTCAGGGTTCCTGCAATATTTTTTTGTTCCTCAAGGGCATAATCACGTCCACCAATGCGCTCCAGTATCCTCAGGGAGCCGTCCCATTTTCCTGACTTGGCCAGAAAACGTGGACTTTCAGGAATTACAAATGCAAGTATAAAAAAAGCAAGTGCAGGTACTGTTTCAGCCCAGAACATCCAACGCCAGCCCATCTGACCATTCCACGATTGCAGGATTTCCAAATCTGTTGTTCCTTCCGGTATCTTCTCAGCGATCAGAAAATTGATCAGTTGTGCTGCTAAAATACCAATCACAATCGTAAGTTGGTTGACTGAAACCAATCGTCCCCGGATCGGCGCCGGAGAAATTTCGGCAATATACATGGGTGAGATCGCCGAAGCCATTCCAATACCCAATCCTCCAATTAAACGATAAATAATGAATGGTGTAAACTGATGAGCCATCCCAGTTCCTATAGCTGAAATGGTAAACATCGCCGCGGCCAGGATCAGGGGAAATTTACGTCCATACCGATCACTAAACCAGCCGGAAACCATTGCCCCGATTAAACAGCCAATTAGTGCGCTGCTCATTGCCCAACCTTGTAAATAAGGAGAATTGGCGATATCGAAGAAACGTTCGTAAAAAGGTTTGGCTCCACCGATCACCACCCAATCGTAACCAAACAAAAGGCCACCCATTGCTGAAACCAGTGTAATACCCAAAATGAACCGATGATTGTACATACTCTTTTCCACTGCTTATGAAATTTAGTCAGTGCAAATTTATCGTTCAACGTTTTTAAAAAGAATGAACAATCCATAAAACACAATAGATTATCTTTTTATTTTTGGACAAGGCGTAATAATATTGAGTTCGATCTAAACTGAGGTCAGGGATACGGGCAAGGGTAGTGATCTCTGTCTTTTTTACAGCAGGGAATTCCTTTTCCTACCTGCATAGGATTTTGGTATGAATTGCCCAAAGGGAATTGCCATTCAGGAGCCCTTGTTCGGAATGCCAACGTTTCATCGTCACCGCATCCAACAAGGAAATACTGGAAAACAAGGTCAAAACACTATTGCTTGTCAGTTATAAAAATTGAATTCCCTCGTGAGAGAAAGAAATTTTATGCACATCGCTGGTTGATTCCCAAGAGTACCTACACGGCGAATTCGGCAAGCTGTATCATGCCGAAGAAACGAGGGAAAAGCCGATAAATTACTGAAAACAGGATTCGACTGAAGGATTTCTCATGCATAACTGATCAGGCAATGAAGCAGGATTTCAAGCCAAGGTATTTTTGGTAATCCTTGCCTGAAAAAGCCAGAACCAAACAGATTTTCTCAAAGTTGGATAGAATATTTCATTCAGAACCCAAAACGCTCCTATTAAGGTTGACAGGATAATTTATTGTAAAAAACCTACTGCAATGTCACTTGTCTTGATTCCTTTGAAATAAGAAGATAATCCATCCCCTTTTAAATATTGTTCATTCTTTTTGAAACCCTTGAACGATAGATTTGCACTGACTATATCACAAAAGCTGTGGAAAAGATGAAATACTATCACTGGGCTAATGGTAGGTGTCGCATTTATTTTGATGATGTGACTTGTTCGGATGCAACTGGATCCCTATTGTTGGATGCAAGCATTTTCACAAGCCTTCCCCTAAATAAATCAGGTCATACTTCGTGTGAGGTATAGGCAACACCCTTTTGTCCACCTAATAATCGTTGTCGCAATAATAGCAAAATTGTCTTTTATTAAAATTGGCTAGTCATTAATAAAATCTGTTCGATGGTTTTCTGGATGGCCGATGGAAAATTACTTTCAAATAAAGGTTCTGACAAATGGAGCTCCCGCTTTGCCCGATTAGGAAATTAATTATTGACTTATTAAAAAAAAATCATGACGTTTAGAAAATCTACATTTCTATTTCTTAAAATTCTTTTGTTGCTCTTGATGGGTACTGGCCTTTCTTATTCTTATGCACAAACAAAAGTATCCCTAGACAGTTCTTCCCGTTTTGTTTTGTGGAAAGTAAAACCACAGGTTGAGGTTGGGAGCGACAGTCTGAATGTTTTCAAACCTGGCTACGGCACAGGTGACTGGGTCAACGCCGTAGTGCCGGGAACCGTATTTTCTTCCTATGTTGAAGCAGGACTCGAAAAAGACCCCAACTATGGCGATAACATCTATCAGGTTGACAAATCAAAGTACGACCGGAGCTTCTGGTACCGCACTGAGTTCGAAATCCCTGGAAGTTTCAGACAGGAAAAAATCTGGCTGAACTTTGAAGGCATTAACCGGTTGGGGGAAGTTTTCCTGAATGGCAAACATCTGGCTACGCTCAGTGGCATGATGCAACGGGGAAAGTTTGATATTACCCCGCTGGCCAGGCGCAATGAGAAAAATGTGCTGGCCGTTCTGGTCTCTATTCCTAAAATGCCATTGAACAATTATGGAAGCCCCACCTACCTTTCCAGCGCAGGTTGGGACTGGATGCCTTACGTGCCAGGGCTAAATTCAGGGATTACCGACGATGTTTACCTCATCAACACAGGGCCTATGGTCATTGAAGACCCGTGGATCAGGACTGCATTGCCAAGCAATGCGCAGGCTTATCTTTCGGTAAAGGTAAACATTGAAAACACTTCTTCAGAACACAAGCAGGCTGAACTTAGCGGGATCATTCAACCTGGAGATATTTCATTTACCAGGTGGGTAAGCCTCGATGCAGGCAGGACAACCGAAGTCAGTTTTGACAGGGAACAGTTTCCCCAGTTGGTTGTCCACAACCCAAAATTGTGGTGGCCCAACGGCTATGGCGAACCCAACCTGTACACCTGTAAGTTCAAAGTGAAGATGGGTGACCAGGTTTCGGACAGCAAGACCATTAAGTTTGGGATTAAGCAATATTCATACGATACCAACGGGGGTGACCTGCATGTTTGGATCAACGGGAAACGGGTGTTCCTGAAAGGCGGTAACTGGGGTATGTCCGAATATATGCTTCGTTGCCGAGGCGATGAGTACGATACCAAAGTCCGTTTTCACAAAGAACTGAACTTTAATGTTATCCGGAACTGGCTGGGATCGACCACCGATGAAGAGTTTTACGAAGCGTGTGACAAGTACGGGATTATGGTCTGGGACGACTTCTGGCTGAATGCTAACCCGAATCTCCCAAGTGATATCAATGCCTTTAATTCCAATGCGGTAGAAAAGATCAAACGCGTACGGAACCACCCGTCGGTAGCCATTTGGTGTGGCGACAATGAAGGGTTTCCGCAACCACCACTGAGCGGCTGGCTGCGAGAGAACATAAAGACTTTCGATGGTAACGACCGCTACTATCAGTCTTGTTCCAACACAGGGAACCTGACAGGGAGCGGGCTGTGGGGGAACCACTCCCCAGAGTTCTATTTTACCAAATACCCGCTACCTTATCAAGGCACCGGAGACCCAGAACCTGGATGGGGATTGAGGTCAGAGATCGGGACAGCAGTGTTCCCTAACGTTGCCAGCTTCAAGAAATTTATTCCGGAAAAAGACTGGTGGCCGCAAAACGAAATGTGGGACAAACACTTCTTTGGCCCGAAAGCTTTCAATGCCACACCCGACAAGTACAACCAAACCATGAACCAGTTGTACGGCAAGCCTGATAATATTGGGGATTATTGTCGTAAGGCACAGCTTCTCAACCTGGAAGTCAACAAGGCGATGTACGAAGGCTGGCTGGCGCACATGTGGGACGATGCCTCCGGGGTCATGATCTGGATGAGCCAGTCGGCTTATCCATCCATGGTCTGGCAGACATACGATTATTATTATGATTTGACAGGTGCTTACTTCGGCGCAAAAAGCGCCTGCGAACCGGTTCATATTTTATGGAACCCGGTGGACAATTCGGTAGATGTCTGCAACACCAGTGCTCAGGATGTGCACAACCTGACAGCCGAAATAAGTGTGTTTAATTCCAACGGGGAAGAAGTGGAGAAATTTCACCAGTCGACTCAGTTGACATCACTTTCCAATACGGTCGCACAAGCCTTTGTCATTCCCTTTTATGCGAATCAAAGTGACCTGGCCCTGAGTAAAAAAGTGGTGGCATCTTCCGGTGGAGGGAGCCAATCCATGAATGTTACCGACGGGGATAAGAGTAGCCGCTGGTCAAGTGATTACTCGGACAATCAGTGGATCTATGTCGATCTTGGAAAAACAACCAATGTCAATCGCGTGGTGCTGAACTGGGAAAATGCATATGGGAAAGAATACAAGATTCAGGTTACCAGTGATGAGTTGAATTGGACAGACGTAGCTGAAGAAAAACAGGGAAAAGCAGGCCCTGCAACCTTTGTGTTTGATAACGTTGCTGCCCGTTACGTGCGCATGTTGGGCGTGGAACGCGGCACAAGCTGGGGCTATTCGCTGTACGACTTTAAAGTGTACGGGGCCAGCTCCGATAACAATGGACTGAGTGATGTGCATTTCATTAAACTTCAACTGAAAGACAGAAAAGGTAATGTGATCAGTGATAACCGGTACTGGAGGGGCATCAAGCGAAATGACTTCACTGCATTGAACAGCCTCCCCAAAGTAAAACTGAAGGTTAAATCGAAGGTGGCCTGGAAGGATGGGAAATGCTATGTCAATGCTACCATTACCAATCCTGCGTCATCACCCGCGGTAGCTTTTGCTGTTTGGGTGCAGGCCATCAATTCTCAGACAAAAGAGCAGATACTTCCCGCTGTGGTGAGTGATAATTATTTCACTTTGATGAAGGGTGAAAGCAAGGAAATCCAGGTTGAATTTGACGCCTCAATTTTAGCGAAAGGTGAAGAACCTCTTCTGACTATTGAGCCATACAATAATGCAGAACATTAATGTCATTGTGTCAATAAATATGATGACTTAATAATATCGAATATAGATAATGAACTACCTCAATAATTTTGCTGCAAGGTAGTTCATTTTAATGTTGCCTATATGATCAATGATATTGTTGTAGGGAATCCTTGGTTTATTCCCCGAAAAATAAAAGCGCTTAAATCATTGAATTTAAGCGCTTTTGATACATTTTGATATTTCCATCCGTGCCCAGAACAAGGAAATATCTTAAAACGTAATTTGCTTAAATTCAGTAAGTTACTAGGTTGTAATTTTCGTGATCTCGATAAATACTCTGCATCGAAATTGAAGAACGTTTTCTAGTTTTCAAAGATAAAAAATATTCGGATTCGATACAAAACGAATTAAATTCATTCCGAACATTTGCCTTTTATTTCTCCGTTTGTTTTTCCATTTTTTTCGGTAGCCTCCCTAACCTTTCTTTCATAATCTCCTACATGATCGCGTATTTCCCGGATTTTTTTCTTATCCCGGTGATACTGAAAAACATCTTCAAGTTTGTTTAGGCCTTCCCTGTTAATACCTTTAGTTGACTGGATATGCCGGTATTTGAGGTCATTATCAGACATTCGTGATTTTACATCCAGCAGGCGGATGTTACCAAACAAGGAAGCCAGGAGCAAAACAGAAAGGGAAATAATTGCAACCACCACTTTTGATGATCTCAGCTCAATGATGTGGTGATGGTGAACATTTGAATCCGGCTTTTGACTGACAGTTATTCGTTTGAGCTCTTCCATTTGAAAAAGAACCTGCTTTTCTGATTCCCTTACGGTTCCGGAAACATGGCCGATTTTTTGTTCAGCGTTCTGCAAATGTACTGCGATCAAACGGATTAGCTGTTCTGGTTTGATCATCTTGGTTTGATCCTCAGGGTTTGGTTCTTCTGAGTTTTCCCTAATCGAAGGATTTTCTTTCACCGGGGCTCTTTCTTCCAATTTCTTATCAATCGAGGCAATTAAGGTTTTGATCTCCTCGAACATCATACTGATCATCGGATTATTGTTTCCCATAGTTGATCTGTTTTAGTTGATTTTATTGGTTATCAGGTTATCTTCTTATACCCTTCCTCCTTTTGATATGAGGGATATTTTCTTTTTTCTTTCTGTTTTCTTCATTGGATGATTTCAGTTGGTACAAAAAATCGTTGACTAAACTCCCTGAAGGAATGCTTCCGGACTGAGTTTGTCTATGATGTACTTCGCTGCTGTGCAACTGTTGCCCATTCACTCTTAGCTGGCGGTCTATCGTGGAATAACTAAACCGCCTGTCCACTTTTGACCCGGTAATGGAATACCCGTTCTTATCGAATATCACCCCCTGAATTTCTTTCGATCTCCCCTTGTATTTAAAAGCAACCCCAATGTTTTGGTCTTTTAATTCCTGAATAAGCTG
>JBAZGO010000047.1:0-50216 GCA_041652995.1 Prolixibacteraceae bacterium | reverse complement strand
CATGTGATAATTGCCTAAATTTACCCATGATTAATAATTTTTAATATTCATGGGCAAAGCTATTCAGGCAAAGCCTATTAATCATTACCACCGTCATAGACGGTGGTTTTTCACGCTACAATAAAACTCTGAATTACCCCATCCCTAACCCTTCCCCAAAATTGGGAAGGGGACAGGTCATAGCGATTCTGTTGGTTTGATCATTAAAGGGCAACCGTTCCGTATTGTGACGATGCGAAAGTCCCCCGTTTGGGGGATTAGGGGGCAGCCCACTAAAGTGTATCTGATCATATCTCTGATTTTTAGATACTTTTATATCGAACTCAGGTTATTAAATTTTATTTAAAAATGCGAATCAAGGGTTGAAATAGAAATTGGGTGTAATGCCGAAAGCATGACAGAATTATGTCACCACTTCGTGGTTTTGGGGCATTTATTTTACCGTTCTCTATAATCATTTCAACCCTTCAGGTTTCAAAATCCAACTCTTGATTCGCATTAAAAGTTAGTTTACATTTAACTCACCCCAAGGTCGCAGTGCTCGCTTTGCCCCACACATGTAGAGGGGTGACGTCCTCTGGCGGGCCTGGGGTGAGTCAAAGAGAATAATACGACATTTAATTGTTTCACTCACAAGTCAAAATTAGCGCCCCATCGCCTAAAACACAGTGACCTGGGTCACCACGCTAAAATATTTCAATAAAACTGTTGCTTTGTTTTACTTTTCCTTCGTTTTCAAGCTTCTTCATTACGCGACTGATTACTTCGCGTGCCGTTCCGAGTTCGCTGGCAATTTGCCGGTGCGATATTTTTAACCGGCTCGAAACAGATAAATTCGATTTTTTGACGAGATAATCATACAGGCGTTTGTCCATTTGGTCGAACAACAAATGATTGATGGTATCGAGCAATTCGCTGTATCGCATGTTGAACTGCTGAAAAAACAGTGAATTAATATCCGGAAATTGTTTGGTCCATCCAACAACTTTGTCAACCGGAAGCAAAAGCGCCTGCGTGTCTTCTTCGGTCACTGCAAAAATTTTGCTGGGTTGGTTTTTCAGGCTGGCCGAAAACGACATGATGCAACTCTCGTTTGGCTTGATGTAATAAAGCAAAAGCTCCTTGTCTTCGTACCTCGTAAAAACTTTTATCAATCCACTGATGACAACCGGTATAACCTTAATATACTGACCTTCCCTGAGAATTTCAGTTCCTTCGGGAATGGTTTTCAGGATTGAGTTTCGATTGATTTCGGTCAGCAATTCGGGCTGAACCTGTGGAAATAGTTGGACAAGCACTTTTTCTTCGAGCATTTTTAGCTTTTTATTTTACTGAAATTAAAAATCAGAATAATCTGTCGGATGCAATAGAATTTTTACCGATTTCGAAACAGTATGTTGATATTCAGGCAAGGCCGAAAGCGCTTTCCAGTCGGGGTGAGCCCTGAAGGCCTCCCAGTGTGCATCGTGCGATGCCATGTCCGAAAAAGTTGTCAGGTACATCAGGTTTGGCATGGTGCTTCCCGAAACCACTTCGGCGTAAAAAACTGCATTAAATTCGAGGCTTTTAAAAAGTTTAATTTCGCCGCCCTGGTTAAACATTTTTACTTTTTGCCTGAATAAATTTTCGGTCGGGCCCTCGTAGCTACGAAGTTCGTAGATGCGTTTGGATGGAGCGGTTTTAAATTCAGGAATAAATGGCACCGGTGCATCCGGAAAAGCTCTGAGTAGAATGGATTCTTTCCGGAGAAATGGAACTTTGTCAAACGGAGCGCCCAGAAAACCAATTCCTTTTGCCTGAAAATCCTGGTCGTTTGCAAGTTCATCCTGAATTGTCGTAAAATCGTCAAGCGATTTGAATGGCACCCAAACATAAATCCGTTTGCCTGAAGTCGTATCGCTTTCAATGGGTTTAAAAACGCCGACTTTCGAAATACCCAATTTGTGCAAAGCTGGCAAATAGGCCGCTTTCAGGAATTGATCGACTTTTTCTTCCTGAACTTTTCCATTAATCCGGAAAACCTGGATCTGGTAAAAACTGCGGGGTGCTGCAACTCCCGAAATGGACAGAAAACCTGCGCAAATCAAAAGTGTGACGATTTTTGTGAAGTAATTTTTTGTGGTTAAGTTAAGTTGGTTCATTGTTTTTTATTTGATTTGTTTGAAAGTTATAAAGTTAACAATTATCCATGAACCGGAAATAGCAGATGCATCGAGGGGTGCCTTGAAATTTAGAATTTATAGCCAATTCCAAATTTTATTCCTGATTCCAAAAGGCGATAATGAATTCCATCATTCGAAAAAGCGATCAGCGAATGCAGCCGGGCACATGGATTTGCAGAAATAGTTAGTCCTGATTTGAAATCGTATTTTAACCCGATTCCTGCCATTTTGCCACTCATGAACGATACGCCAATTTCGTACTTCTGCTGCGAAATCGCATGAAGCGAAAGGAAACACAGCATAAAAAGTCATTAGTAACCGAAATAAAACTAAGTTTATCCGCTACGCGGAATCAGGACATTCTCTTATTGCTGTACTACAACACTTTATCCGCTACGCGGAAAATTCTCCGTAGGAGATTTTGTATTGTAGAAAAAACAAGCACCCAAGAAAGGTATACCTCGTAGAGGTTCAACAAAATAAGGACAAATAAGGGTTTGTAAATATTTTAGTCGGTCACTAATGACAAAAAGTATTAATTTTTGCATGATTGGTAATTTAACCTGAGCAAAATTGTTATGTTCTTAAATATACGAAACATACGTAATCAGTTGTGCATAATTTTTGGATGAACATTATTTATGAACACAAATTTTTCCTGAATGTTAACTTATATTAAGATTGACCGCTTCATGTTGCCGGTTTAATCCGTTATCTTTGCTAATCAATAAATTTGATTCTGGTTTTTGCACGATTTTTGGAAGGAGGCCAGATCGAATAAAATTTTTGAATATGAATAGTAGAATCAGGAATGTAGGATTTTTTGTTTTGTTGGGGGTTTTAATGTTGTCGGGTGGGGCCGGATTGAAAGCCCAGGATGTACAAAATAATGCCATGAAATTTGGCCGTCTGTTGCGTTTAATCGATAGTTACTATGTCGATTCGACTAAAATTAACGACCTGACCGAAAAAGCGATTGTTGAAGTATTGCGAAATCTTGATCCTCATTCCGTTTACATTTCGAAGGAAGAAGTAGAGAAAATGAACGAACCGCTTCTTGGTAACTTTGAAGGAGTTGGAATTTCATTCAATGTTTTTCACGATAGTTTAATGGTGGTAACAACCATCGCCGGTGGCCCTTCCGAAAAAGTCGGGCTTCGGGCCGGGGACCGTATCGTAAATGTTGATGGTAAAAATATCGCCGGAATCGGGTTGAAAAATACAGATGTTTACGATTTGCTGCGTGGTAAAAAGGGCACAAAAGTCGAACTCAAAGTTAAACGCCGGGGTGATGTCAGCCTTCTGGATTTTACAGTTATTCGCGACAAAATTCCGATTACCAGCCTCGATGCTTCATACATGTTGAATGAAACCACAGGCTACATTAAGCTGAACAAATTTTCAGCAACCACAACCAGCGAGTTTTTCGATGCCATCAAAGCACTGAAAGAAACTTCGAAACTAAATAGTCTCGTGCTTGATTTACGTGGCAACGGTGGTGGATATCTTACAGCAGCCATTGAACTGGCCGACCAGTTTCTTACTGCCTATAAACTTGTTGTATACACCCAGGGACTTCATGTCGAGAAGAAAGAGTACGATGCCACTCCTCTTGGTGAACTGGAACAAGGGAAATTGGTTGTTTTAATCGACGAAGGCTCTGCTTCGGCCAGCGAAATTGTTTCGGGAGCCATACAGGACTGGGACAGGGGGATTTTAATTGGTCGCCGTTCGTTTGGAAAAGGACTTGTACAGCAGCCTTTCCCGCTGACCGATGGCTCCATGATTCGTCTGACCACAGCGCATTACTATACGCCAAGTGGCCGTTGCATTCAAAAGCCTTACACCGCCGGAGTTGAAGAATACCAAAGAGATTATTTCAACCGGATTGAAAAGGGCGAATTGTTTTCGAAAGACAGCATTGTTCAGGATAAATCGGAAAAGTACTATACCAAAATAAGTAAACGTTTGGTGTATGGCGGCGGTGGAATTATGCCTGATATTTTTATTCCGCTGGATACTTCGAAATACTATGTATACTATAACAGTGTTAACCGTAAAGGAATTTTATACAGCGAAGTATTAAATATAATGGATGAGTCGCGCGAAAATTTTACACAGAAATATCCTGATTTTAAAACTTTTGCAGATAATTTTGAGGTTAGCGATGATATGATTGGTAGGATAATCGCAGCAGCGGAAAAAGAAGAAATTAAAGGCGATGAAAAAAGCATTGAGTTTGCACGTCCATTAATGAAAAGGCAAATGAAAGCGTTAATTGCGCGTGACCTGTTTTCGACGAGTCAGTATTTTCAGATTATGAATGCTGATGATGAAGCCATTAATAAAGCTGTTGATGTTATCACGCAAAAAGGGGCATACGAAAAAATCTTGAGCGGACAATAGTCTTTGCCTCAGCTTTTAATAGAACTAAAATACGCATCAAATTCCCGCTATGTTTGATCTCTTACTCAAATGGCTTTCAGGAAATTACATCGAACTCCTGGGAGCCATTTTAGGTATAGCCTATATTTTCTTTTCCATTCGCCAAAGTATTCTGACATGGCCTGTCGGCCTACTCACTTCGGTCCTTTATGTCTGGGTTTTCTTTGTATCGAAATTGTACGCCGACATGGGTTTGCAAGTCTATTACGTATTCATAAGTATTTATGGATGGTATGAATGGCTTCGGGGAAATCGGTCTGATAAAAGCCAGACATTGGCCATTAGCCGGATGTCGTTTCGGCTCGGTTTAACGCTTTCCGGAGTCAGTTTACTTCTGTTCGGTTTCATTTGGTTTATACTGAAAAATTACACCGATTCACCGGTTCCAATGGCTGATGCGCTGGCTACTTCGCTCAGTATTGTTGCTACCTGGATGTTGGCCCGAAAGATTCTGGAACATTGGTTGGTTTGGATTTTTGTCGACGCATTTTCAATCGGGTTATTCTGGTACAAGGATTTAATGCCGACAGTTATTCTGTTTGTGGTTTACACGATCATGGCTGTCGTTGGATTTATTGAGTGGAAAAAAGAATTCAAATCCGGAGAAAAATGAAATAAAGTCCAACGATAAATTTCAAAATCTGCTTCCGAATCTTAATTTTCAGAAATAATACGAACAGAATGCCCTGATTTTTCGCGGGCTGGTGTATTTTTGTTTACGATTTATGAATACTTCTTCAGGAAAGATACGAATTGCAGTTACCGGGCCCGAGTCGACCGGAAAAACAACTTTGGCCATGCAACTTGCTGATCATTTTCATGGTTTGTTTATTCCTGAATATGCCCGCGGGTATGTGGAGAATTTGCCTGGCCATTATAGCTTTGAAGATGTGGAAAACATTGCAAAAGCCCAGGTTGAACAGTACAATTCGACAAAAACGAGTTCAGAAAAGATTGTCTTTTTTGATACCTGGCTAATTATTACGAAAGTGTGGTTCAATTGGGTATATCAGAAAATTCCGGACTGGCTCGACGAAATGATTGTGAATTGCCCGGTTGACCTGTTTTTGGTTTGCCAGCCTGACTTACCCTGGGAAGCTGATCCGGTGCGTGAAAATGGTGGTGAAAACCGAATCAGGTTGTTTGAATTGTACCTTTCGGAACTGAAACATTATGGTTTTGCATTTGTTGAAATTGGCGGGACTGATGACGTTCGGCTGCACAATGCAGTCAGCGCAATTCAGAAAGCTTACAGTCTTTAGTACCAAATTTTAGTTGCATTGAATAATTTCTTAAAACACACCAAATATGCCTGCTGAAAATATAGAACACAAAATGCGCAATGCTGTTGAAAAGCTGGCTGATCCGCAATCATACAATCTGGTTTGCCACGAACACCGCATGGGCGAACCTTTGCCATCTATCGAAAAGCTAACCAAAGTGGTGGGACTAATTCGCGAAATTTTATTTCCCGGATATTTTGGAAATACAAGTTTACGCTCGAATACGATTAAACATTACGTGGGAGTATACATCGACGAATTATTCGAAATTTTGTCGGAGCAGATTTTAGCCGGATTGTGTTTTACCTGCGAAAATCCTGAAATGGTAGATATGCAGGAGCGATCGAAGCACGCGCAGGGTTTGGCTGCCGATTTTATTTCGTTTTTACCTGAAATTCGCCGCTTGTTGGTTACCGATGTTGAGGCCGCTTATTTAGGCGACCCGGCTGCAAACAACCGCAGCGAAGTTATTTATTGCTATCCTACTGTTCGGGCAATTATCAATCACAGGGTTGGGCACCAGTTGCTTAATTTGGGAGTTCCGCTCATTCCACGAATCATTTCAGAAATGGGCCATTCCGAAACCGGCATCGATATTCACCCGGGAGCGCAAATCGGCGAATCGTTTACAATCGATCACGGAACCGGCGTGGTTATTGGCTCAACCAGTATTATCGGAAACAATGTAAAACTATACCAGGGTGTTACTTTGGGCGCCAAAAGTTTCCCGCTCGATGCTGAAGGAAATCCGATTAAAGGAATTCCACGCCATCCGATTGTGGAAGACAATGTGATTATTTATGCTCAGGCCACCATTTTGGGTCGTATCCGTATTGGAGCGAATTCGGTAATCGGTGGTAACGTATGGGTAACCAACAGCATTCCGCCAAATACCAGGCTGGTTCAGTTTAAAGCTAAGGAAGCCGATTTTAGTGATGGTGCAGGAATTTAAATCCTGAAAATTCAGATTTGATAGAAAAGTTCACCAATAAAAAGACATTGAAAAACCAATCTTACACCGCAACAACACTTGCCGGACTTGAAGAAGTCCTGGCTCAGGAACTTATTGAAATCGGAGCCGACGATGTGCAGTTGGGCCGCCGTTCGGTTTTCTTTAGCGGCGATTTAAAAATGCTTTATAAAGCCAATTATTGTTTGCGTACTGCGCTCCGGATTTTGGTGCCGATTGATTCCTACAAAATTCATTCGGCTGACGATTTGTACCAACGCGGAAAGAATTTCAAGTGGGAGGAACTTTTTGGTTGCGAACAGACATTTGCCATTCAAAGCACAGTATTCAGCGATTTATTTAACAACTCGATGTTTGCGTCGCTAAAGCTGAAAGACGCCATTGTCGATCGTTTCAGGTATAAATTCGGGGAACGCCCGTCGGTTAGTCCAAAGAATCCGGATATCCTGATAAATCTGCACATCAGCAACGATTTTTGCACCATTTCGCTCGACAGCAGCGGCGAGTCGCTGCACAAGCGTGGGTACCGCGTTGGACAGAATGAAGCTCCGATGAGCGAAGTTCTTGCGGCAGGCCTCATTCGTCTTTCGGAGTGGGATCGCAAAAGCAGCCTGACCGATCCGATGTGCGGGTCGGGAACAATTGCCATTGAAGCGGCGATGCTCGCCAATGGAATTTACCCTGGAAAAATTCGTCAAAACTTTGCCTTCAAAAACTGGCGAGATTTCAATCCCGGATTATTAGCACAGGTTGAAAATGAATCAATGCCAGACCTGAATAATTCTGTAAAAATTTCGGCATCCGATATATTGCGGCGAAATATTGATATTGCTTACAAGAATGCAGAAACGGCTGGTGTCAGCGCTTTAATCGACTTTAAAATTTCTGATTTTAAAGTGTTGGAATCGGTGGACGAAAAACCTTTTCTTTTATTTAATCCACCTTATGGAGAGCGACTAACTCCGGAAGATACCAATTTCTACGGCATGATTGGAGAGCGCCTCAAGCACCACTACAGCAATGCAACCGTATGGATAATCAGTACACCGCAGTGTTTGAAATCAATCGGGTTACGGCCATCCCGTAAAATTCCAATCCTGAATGGTTCGCTGGAATGTAGTTTCCGGAAATATGAACTGTATGAAGGATCGAAGAAAGCGGACCGGATATGAGAACAGGATATGATATTATTTTGGAATTTGAAACCTGAAACCTGAAATTTTATTACGCGTGTAAATCAAGGGTTATATTTTTAAACCCGAAGGGTTGTAATGATTGTAGAAAACGTTGTAGAAAACGTTGTAGAAAACTGCTTTCAACCACGAAGTGGTGACATAAATCTGTCATGCCTTCGGCATTTTAACTCTTTTTTATCCGATTTAGCTATAATCTTATCATGCCTTCGGCATTATTATCCTATTATTTTAAACTCTTGATTCGATTACGCATTCCAGATTTCCCACGATTTTAAGGCCTGAAGATGCAGCATTTCCAAGCCGTTTTTTGTTTTGGCGCCCTGCTCTTTTCCTTTTTTCAGGAACAATGTTTCGGACGGATTGTAAACCAAATCGAACAGAACATGATCGGAAGTCAGAAATTGATATGGAATTTCAGGACAAGTGTCAACCTTTGGAAAAGTGCCGAGCGGCGTAGCATTGATCACAATCAGGTACTCATTCATCAACTCTTTGGTCAACTGATTGTAACGGATTTCATTTTCCCTAAGATATTCTTTCGTGGTTGCCGAAAGATAATCGATTCCAATTTTGTCGAACAAAAATGTAATGGCTTTTGATGCGCCGCCGGTGCCAAGAATGAGCGCTTTCCTGTGTTTTTCTTCCAGCATTGGGCATAGCGAATTTTCGAACCCGTACAAATCGGTGTTGAATCCTTTCAGGATTTTCGTTCCATTTTGCCTGATAATTTTAACTGTATTTACAGCGCCAATCGCTGCGGCTTCGGCATCAATTTCGTCCATAAACTGCATGATTTCCCGTTTATACGGAATGGTGCAATTCAAACCCGAAATTTCTTTTCCCTGTTCAAAAATTCCGGAGAAATCCTGAATGGAATCCAGTTCAAAATTGAGGTATTCGTGTTCCGGAAGGTTCTCGTTTTTAAACTTTTCGGTAAAAAAGCTTTTCGAAAACGAATGCCCAAGCCGGTGTCCGATCAATCCGTATGTTTTCATATTTAGAGAGATTCAAGTTTTAAATTCCAGATACAATCTCAAATTACCTGCCTCAATTAACTTGTAACCTGTAACTCGTAATCCGCAACACTATGGAGTCAACTATGCCAGTTCGCTTAACTCCAGCCAGCGCATTTCTTTCGCATCGAGCAAATCAGTGATTTCGGCAAAACGCATCGATTTCTCCTGCAATTGGATGTTGGTTAAAGCTCCGGAATTTAACTCTTCGTTTAGCTCTGCTTTTTGGTTTTCAAGCAATGCAATATCAGTTTCAAGTTGTTCGAGCTCCTTTTTTTCGTTGAAAGTCAACTTCCGCTCCTTTTCTTTGGCTGGTTTTGGTTGCGCTTTTGGTTCCGGTTTTCTCAGTTTTTTCTCCTGTTCTTCGTCTTCCAGTTGCTTGTTGCGCCAAATGGTGTAGCTGCCCGGAAAATCCTTAACCGTTCCGTCACCGTTAAACACAAAAAGGTGATCGACAATTTTATCCATGAAATACCGGTCGTGCGAAACAATAATTACACATCCCTGAAAAACGCGTAAATATTCTTCCAGAACCGATAAAGTCATAATATCCAGATCATTTGTTGGCTCATCCAGAATCAGAAAATTAGGATTTTGCATCAGGATGGTGCATAAATAGAGCCTGCGTTTTTCGCCGCCCGATAATTTTTCGATGAACGAATATTGCGTATCAGGTGGAAACAGGAAAGTGGTCAGTAATTGCGAAGCCGTCAGTTTCCTTCCGTCGTCGAAATTAATTACTTCTGCAATTTTCTGTACGGCATCAAGAACCTTGTCGCCCGGATTAAATTCAATTCCGGCTTGCTGATAATAACCAAATCGGATGGTTTGGCCAATTTCAATTGAGCCATTGTCTGCGGGAATATTTCCGGTAATAATATTCAGGAAAGTTGATTTACCTGAACCATTCTTTCCGACAATACCAATTTTTTCGCCGCGCTGAAATTTGTACGAAAAATCATTTATGAGGCAAAGATCGCCATACGATTTACTGATTTTTCCCAAATCGAGAATTTTATTCCCAATTCGCGACGAATTCATACTAAGTTCGATGTTGTTCTCCGAAAGATTTTGCGACGCTTTTACCTTCAGGTCATCTACTCGTTCCATCCGGTATTTCGATTTGTGTCCCCGTGCCTGCGGCATCCTTCGCGACCATTCGAGTTCGGTTCGAAGCAAATTTTTAGCACGTTCAACACTAGTTGCGGTCGATTCCATTCGCTCCTGTCGTTTTTCAAGAAAATACGAATAGTTGCCCCGATGCCTGTAAATGGTATTTCCCTCCATTTCCAGAATTTCGTTGCACACGCGATCCAAAAAATAGCGGTCGTGCGTCACCATAAACAGTGTGATTTTTGTCTTTTCGAGGTAATTCTCAAGCCACTCAATCATTTCCAGATCAAGGTGGTTGGTTGGTTCGTCAAGCATCAGTAAATCAGGTTCATTTATCAGCACATTAGCCATGGCCACCCTTTTTTTCTGTCCTCCTGAAAGCTGCGAAATGGGTTGATCGTAGTCTTCAATTTTAAGCTGGCTAAGAATCTGTTTCACTTTCACCTCGTAGTCCCATGCCTGATGGCGCTCCATCAATTCGGTGTATTTGGAAATGTCTTCTTTCCGGTTGTGCAAAACCGCATCTTCGAAATTTCTGATCGTTTCAACCAACTCGTCGCCCGATTGGAATACGGTTTCAAAAACAGTCAGATTTTCATCCAGATCGGGAATTTGTTTCAGGTAGCCAATTTTAATGTCTCCGGTTTTGGTAATCAGTCCGGATTCTGGTGTGTCGTTACCGGCCAGAATTTCCATAAGCGTGGTTTTTCCTGTGCCATTTCGCGCTATGAGTGCGATTTTTTGATGCTCAAATATGGTAAATGAAATATTTTCGAAGAGAAGCTGATCGCCAAAGCGCTTCGATAAATTTTCAGCCTGAAGAAACGGAATCATATTTTTTTCTGCAAAAATAACATTTTCGGCCTAAGTAAATGAAAACCGATGAAGAGCTGAGGATGATTTTCATTTCAGGAATGATGATCTGAAAGAACAAAACTCTGTGGTATTTCTAAAGTTGCTTACTTGTAGAATGGCCAATTTTACTTAAGTTTGAAACGCATAAAATTATACTGAAATGCAGAAGAAAGAATTATTTGAACGGGTTATCAACTATTTTCAAAAGGAAATGCCAATTGCTGAAACTGAACTGGAATACAAAGATCCATACCAGCTTCTGGTGGCTGTAATTCTTTCGGCACAATGCACCGACAAGCGAGTGAACCAGATTACGCCTGAATTATTTAAGCGTTTCCCGACGGTTGACAAGCTTGCAGAAGTCGATTCGGCTGAAGTTTTCGAATACATCCGATCGTGTTCGTATCCCAATAATAAGGCTAAACATTTAGTCGGAATGGCGCAAATGCTGCTGAATGATTTTGGTGGCCAGGTTCCGGAAGATATCGATGAATTGCAAAAGCTCCCCGGAGTTGGGCGCAAAACGGCCAATGTAATCGCATCAGTCGTATTCAATAAACCGGCAATGGCGGTTGATACTCATGTTTTTAGAGTGGCCGCGCGAATTGGCCTGAGTGTGAATTCGAAAACACCGTTGGAAACCGAGAAACAACTCGTAGAATATTTCCCGGAAGAATTGTTGCCACTTGCACATCATTGGCTGATTTTGCATGGACGATATGTTTGCTTAGCGCGTTCGCCCAAATGTACAAAATGTGGATTGACTGATGTGTGTAAGTTCTATAAAAACAATAACTTAAGTTAATCCTGCTTTTGTACAGTTAAACGTTTAAACGACTTGGTTCGAGTTTAATATTAAATGTTCACCTTGCTCAGGAAATTACTTTTGTTAATTTTTTGATTTTTTGTCAAACTTTGTACATTTGCTGCATATAAATCCAATATAAATTAAGAATTATGGCTTATAAAATTTCAGAAGAATGTATTGCTTGTGGTACATGCATCGACGAATGTCCTGTAGAAGCTATTTCTGAGGGAGATATTTATAAAATTGATGCTGATTTATGTACCGATTGCGGTTCATGTGCCGAAGTTTGTCCGGTTGATGCAATTTCTGTTGCTGAGTAATTCCCGGTCGACATAAAGCTAAAAGAAGCTAATCAACTAAGATTAGCTTCTTTTTTTTATTTATTTTCATGCAACCTTGTGGTCTGATTTTTGTCTTTATATTTGTAACGAAATTACAAAGGCATGAAGTTAATCTTTACAATAATATTTTCACTCGTTGTTTTTCTGAGTGGCTATTCTCAAAAGCCAGCCGCACTAAATGCAAAATCCGGCACTCTCTATGCCGGAATTAATGTTGACCCACAGGTTTTCTCAATCAATAAAGTTTATCCAAACCCGGTTAAGGATTTTGTTACTGTCGATTTGCAATCTCAGAATTCAGGACAGGTAGAGATTGTTTTGTTTAATATTTTAGGCGCCCAAATCAAGAAATGGCAACCTAAATACATTTCTACCGGAGACCAGCAGTTGAAACTGGATCTTTCATTTGCTAAAACAGGAGTTTATATTCTCAAATTGACAAGTTCCGGTCAGGTTTGTTCTCAGGTCATTAAAAAGAATTGAATTCTAAACCCTTAAATAAAAAAGTAAAGGGCAGTGTATTAATACTGCCCTTTATTTTTTTATGAATATCCGTTTACTTTCCTAAATGTGGATGGTCACTCATTGTTTCGTAAACAACAGAATGATAATTAATGGCCGCGGAATGACGCAATCTACTGGCATTAGGAAAAATACCGGAAACTCATATTTTTTTAACTAAATTGCTTCTGTTTCAATAACTTTGCTCAGTACATCGGCATAAGGTAAAATCAGGTATTTTTTACCTTCAAAGTCGATTTCATTTCCGCTGTAAGGTTTAAACAATACTACATCGCCGGGTTTTACTTCGGCATTTTCAATAACTCCCATCCAAACGATCGGGGCATGGTTGGATTTCTCTTTGGCAGAATCAGGAATAATTAGGCCTGAAGCTGTCCGTCTTTCCTGATTTGATTCGGTGATGTCGAGCACCACATTTTGATTGACAGGTTGTAACTCTCTCATAACTTATTTTTAGTGAATTAAATTTTATATTGTAAGCTTCCGTTCGGACAGGAAGCAACACATTTCAAACATTTTGAACAGGTATAACTGTAGCCGGGCTTTTCCTTTTCGGGTTTGTATAAACTGTATTTTACAGGCTCCATTTCAACAATGTAGCATTGCTTATCGCAAATTCCGCAATTTTTACAGCTATCTTCGTTCAGTTTAATCCTGAAAATTGAATACTTATTCAGGACTCCTGAAATCCAGGCAATTGGGCATCATATTTTGTGGTAATTGTACATTTGCTTGATTTTTACATCGCTTCCGGCCATACCCATCATGATTTCCATGATCAGGCCCATGGGGCAAATCCAGCGGCAAAAAACTTTGCCAAAAACTACTCCCAATAGTGAACCGGCCAGCACAATATACCACAGCGATATGTGATACTGAGTGATTGCGAGATAAAGGAAAATTCCCAAACCTGAAAGAATTATCATCCGGTTGCTCACCAACACTTTTAGTACTTTTCTCATCAAATTTTAGTTGGAAAATATGAAGCCCGAAAAATGTCTGAGAATACCTATTTTTGTTATTTTGGAATAAGTTCCCCAGCCGCGTTTCATGTAGTGGCCCAGGAATGGCAGCGGAATAATAAATGATTTATTGGTATTTCTGAAAATAAATGCTGCTCCATCACCAGTATCCATCACACAAAGAATATTCGGGGATTCGTGATAGTGTTTTTTATCATTTGTTTGATCTTCTGTTGCAATAATGTTATGTGCAGCAGTTCGCCCCATCAATTCAGCAACGTGCCCTTGTTTGGCAATCCATTCGGGTCCTTCCATGGCTGAAATGTCGCCAATGGCATATACATGTTCATGGCCACGAACCTGACAATGCGTATCGATCTGAATGAAACCAGCTTCAGTTAACGGCAAATCGCTGGCTTGTAAAACATGGTGACCAGCCGATGCCGGAATAAACAAAGTAAGGTCTGTATCCAACTTCGAACCATCTTCAAACACAACAGATCCAGGTTCAAATTCAGTAATTTTCTTACCCAATCGTTGTCCTACCTGATATCTTTTGAACATTTTGGTCAGCATGGGCAGTGCATTAGGTCCCATTTTAGAGCCAGGTTCTGCCATAGGAGCAAAGAAGGTCAACTCAAAATTCTGCCTGATTTTCTTCTTTTTAAGAATATTGTGAATATTAAAAATCATTTCGAAAGCAGGACCGCCGCGAACAGCAGATTTATCTTTCGGATTTCCTCCAAAACCAACCGCGATTTTTCCGCTACCTTTTTTTATCAGTTTGTCAATTTCATCGCGAATAGCCAAAGAAACCTCGGGTTTACCACAAATCGACAGCGTATTTTCAATGCCTTTGTGTTTCATTTTGTCGGCTCCAATCGCTACAACCAGATAATCGTAGTTGAGAACCTGCTTCTCGCAAATTACCTGGTGATCAGCAGCATGAATTTCTTTAACCGAATCAATAATTACTTTAAAAGAATACTTTTTTTGAATTTTTGATAACGGGACTTTTACATCGTTGAACTCTTTTAGACGAACAGGTACCCATATTGAAATGGGGTACAAATACAAATAATCGCGGTCGGAAACGAGGGTTACTTCAAAGTTTCCTTTTTTCTGCAATGCAATTGCTGTTTGAATGCCGGCAAATCCACCGCCAAGAATTAACACTTTCTTCATCGGGTAGTATTTTTGGTTTCTTTTTTCGAAATTTAATTTAGTTCAAGAAGGCTTTTTAATCTGGCCTGATCAAACCCAACAACTATTTGGCCGTTAATGTCGGTTTGTGGAACGCCTTGTTGTCCCGATCGCCGGATTAAGTCCTGAGCAGCTTTTTCATCGCGCGAAATATCCACATCCCTGAAATTTATGTTGTTGTGTTTTAGCCAGCTTTTCAGCGTGTTACACCACGAACAGGTTGGCGTTGAATATACGGTAACCTGCTTCAGTTTTTTAGTTTCTCCGGAAGGAATACTTCCAGAGAAATCTTTTTTTAGCAAAGCTTTGAAAAACATACTTTCGTGGCAGCCTTTAACTATATTGAGCAATTTGCCCTTCTCGAAAATAAGCAGGGATGGTACGCTTGTGATTTGATATTCAGGATGAATATCACGTACCTGGCTCACATCAGCCACAAAAACGGCAGTCGGATTTTTACCAGAATCAGCAGTTTGAATGTTTTGTAAAGCGCATTCACAGGATTCATTTGCAGGTTTGTATAAAAGCAGAGCCACACGTTCGTGCGCGCCTGCTTTCTGATTAAAATCGGTTAACGAAACTACATTTAGCATTACTTCGGATGTTAAGGGGTGGCGGTTACCGGCGACGCATCATTTGCATGATACCACCACCATTTTTTACGTTTGTAAAACCCTGTTGCATCAAAAACCGTTGGCCGTAAGCAGAACGTGCGCCCGATGCACAGTAAAGTGTAATGTCTCTGGAATGACTGCCTAGTTCGTTCATCCGGGTCTGTAATTCATCCAAAGGAATATTTATTGCACCAGGATAAGCGCCTGAGCGGAATTCTTCCGGAGTGCGTACATCGATTACTACTGATTCGTTGGCCGGTGCTGATGATACTGGTTTTGTATTTCGGTGTGCCATCATAGTGGCAATTCCGCCCCCGTTTTTCACATTTGCATAACCCATTTGCATCAACATGCGCTGAGCGTAGGCCGAGCGGGCTCCTGAGGCACAGTAAACAACAATTTCGCGCGATGGGTTGTCGCCCAATTCTTCGAAACGGTACATGAGTTCATCAACCGGAATATTTATTGCATCCGGATAAGCTCCGTCCTCAAATTCTTCAACAGTGCGCACATCAACCACGATTGGCGAATTTACATCAACTGGTTTTGCTGTTGATTTTTCTTCTGCTTTTTCAGTTTCCTTTTCAAGC
The DNA here is from genome assembly GCA_041652995.1 of Prolixibacteraceae bacterium. Classification (GTDB taxonomy): domain Bacteria; phylum Bacteroidota; class Bacteroidia; order Bacteroidales; family Prolixibacteraceae; genus Aquipluma. The sequence goes on along the minus strand of JBAZGO010000047.1, from coordinate 34,139 downwards.
GACTTCGATTCCAATGGCAAAAGATTGATGTCAATGTGCCTGAATCCAGTTGTTCTGGCCTGACGTTGCAACGAAGTATGTCCTCCTGAAATGTTGGTTACATCTTCAAAGCCTGCTCCAAGCAAGGTGCGAAGCGCCTGATGTCCTTTTTTCCCGGTTTCATCATAAACAATTATCGTGCGGTTTTCCGGGATTGAACTCAGTTGTTGAGACAGAACTTCCAGCGGAATATTGAGAGCACCTTTTACGTGGCTTTTTTCGAATGCAAAAACATCGCGAACATCAATAATAATTGGGTTTTTACCTTCTATAAATGCATCGAGTTCAGAAACAGTAACCGAAGGGCTAAATCCTGAAATTCTGTTTTCAGCAGTGTATGCTGCCATGTTGATTGCATCGTTAGCTGTACCGATTGGTGGTGAATAAGCGAAATCAATGTCAGCAATATCACCTACGGTCAGTTTTGCAGCCGTTGAAGTAGCAATTACATCCAACCGTTTATCGGCGCCTTTGTAACCTGCTGTTTGTCCGCCCAAAATAACACCTGTTTCACGGTCGTAAATCAACATCGTGGTTACCGTTTCGGCTCCCGGATAATATGATGTGTGATGTTCTTTATGCACCACAACTGCGTCGGCATCAATTCCGGCAGCACGGGCTTGTTTCAGTGAAAGTCCGGTTGTTCCGGCAACAGCTTCAAATACACGAACCACCGAAGTTCCGATTGCGCCTTTGTAAATGTGATTTCCGCCCAAAGCATTTTCCGCAGCAATTCGTCCCTGCCGGTTGGCCGGACCAGCAAGTGGAATGCGAACCTTTTTACCATTGACACGATGTTCAATCTCAACCATATCGCCTGCTGCAAAAATATCAGGATCTGATGTTTGCAGTTTTGCATTGACCAGCAAGCCGCCTACCTCACCAATTTCAAGGCCGGTATCTTTGGCCAGTTGAAGGGTAGGGCGTACTCCAATCGACAACAAAACCATATCGGCATCAAGCATTTTGCCATTGTCCAGTTTTACAGCGCGCGGCCTGATTTCCGTAACACCGGCACCTGTGTGAATTCCAACGCCGTAAGATAACATTTCGGTTTCGATGAATCCTGCTGTCTCCGCTTCCATAATGGCCATCACATGTGGCATCATTTCCACAACATTTACATGTAATCCTCTTTTAACCAATGCTTCTACCATTTCAAGTCCAATAAATCCACCTCCAACAACAACTGCAGTCTTAGGTTTCTTCTCTTCCATATAATTGGAAATCTTGTCCATGTCTTCGAGCGTCCAAAGAGTGAAAACATGATCGTAATCGGCTCCGGGCAAAGTTGGTTTTATTGGACGACCACCTTGCGCCAAAATTAATTTGGTGTATTCAAATGTTTTTTGTTCACCACTACGACTGTCAACAGTTTTTACCTGGTGAGCAGATTTGTCGATCGAAGAAACAATGGTGTGTGTATGTACTTCAACACCATATTGTTCGTTGAAACTTTCAGGACTCTGCAGAATAAGCTTCGAACGACTTTTTATATCGCCTCCAATGTAATATGGGAGGCCACAATTGGCGAACGAGATGTCTGGTCCGGCTTCAAGCATTGTAATTTTAGCGGAAGGGGAAATGCGACGCGCTTTGGCAGCAGCGGTAGCGCCGGCTGCAACTCCCCCTATAATTAAAATCTTTTCCATGTTCTGAGTTTTTTTGTTTCTATTTAAAAAATCTAGTATCATATTATTTTGTCTTTTGTAGTCATTTACTTCGTGTCATTGGTGGTCATTGGCATTATGTCATTGGTGGTTCTCAGTTGCCTCGCGCTGAACAATCGAATGACAAATAATGACAACTGAATGATTCTTAATAATTTCTTCTGGCTACCCAACTTTGGCAATCTCTTTCAGTAAAAAATCTTTGGATTTAATACCCACGAAACGGTTAATTTCCTTGCCGTCTTTAAACAGGATCATGGTCGGAATGCTTCGTACTTTATATTTTCCGGCCAATGCCTGAAATTTTTCGATATCTACTTTGCCCACATGTAAGTTACCGTTTAGCTCGGTAGCCACATCATTCAAAACCGGAGCCATCATCCGGCACGGAGCACACCAACTGGCCCAGAAATCAACCAAAACCACTTTGCCTTTTGTCTTCTGCGTGAAATTTTGTTCTGTAAGCGTCAGTACTTTTTCGTGATCGGCCACTAGCGGTGTATTTTTTATTTTGCCCATAGCCATAAAACGGAGTACCAGAAATGCTACGATTAAAACTCCGATTATTATCAATGTTGTTTGCATTTTTAGATTGTTTTAAAGTTTGTCTTTTTTATAATTCTGAAAAATTATGCGGTTGCAGCGATAGAAAATTCCTTGTTCAGAATCGCTGATATTTCTTCTTTTGTCTGGATTCCGGCAGTGGCTTCAACAATTTCCCCGTTTCGATAGTAAATAGTAAAAGGGATTTTCATGAAATCACGAACTTCGGGTAAGATTCTGATGACATGTGATTCCGGATTGTCAAACTCCATGTCGTAAAACTTAACTTGTTTGTATTCGTTTTCCAATTCTTCAGCGATACGATATACCGGAATGCACATTGGTCCCATCCGTCCGCAAATAATCATCACGTTTTCGTTTTCGTTAATTATTTGCTGGTGGGCTGCAGCGCTTTCGATGTGTTTTAAATTGGTGTATAACATGATTTGTTCTGTTAAATGTTATGCCGCAAAGTTACATTGCCACATTTCAGTAGTAAAACATTTTGGCTGCGAACGAAACAACTCTGTCGTTGAATTTGGACAACTTTTTTATTGAATTAAATTAACTTTGGCATTCCAAAATGAAATTAGTCGAATGAAAACAATCATAGAAACCGACAGCGAATTTATTTGCGACATTCAGGCCCCATGTTTCCAAATGCTTTCTCCTGAAGAAGTTGATCTGGTAAAAGCGAGTAAAACGCAGGTTCTTTTTCGCAAAGGTGATAACCTAACCAAACAGGGCGCTTTTGCTTCGTACGTTTTGTTTGTAATGAATGGACTTGCCAAGCAATACGTTGAAGGCGACAGCTCAAGAAACTACAACCTGCGATTGATCAGGCCAGGTGAATTTGTTGGGCTTTCTGCAGTTTTTGCAAAAAATACATTTAACTATTCATCGGTTGCATTAACCGATTGCCAGGTTTTTTTGGTTGAACGTGAAGCCATTGCCCAGGTTGTAAAGCAAAACGGAATGTTCGGGTTTAATATCATCAAACGCTACTGCGAACAAAACTCAAACCTGTTCGACACGGTTCGCACCATTGTTTATAAGCAAATGAATGGCCGTATGGCCGATACTTTATTGTATATCAATAATTTTAAACCTGAAAATCCTGAAATTTTTCAACTACTTGCCCGAAAGGATATGGCCGATTTCGCAGGAATTTCGACTGAAAGCGCAGTGAAATTGCTGAAGAATTTTGAAAAGGACGGATTAATTGCACTCGAAGAAAAAGACATCAAGATATTGAATAGAGAAGCTTTGGTTGAGATCGGGAAAAGAGGATAAGGGAATAATTCGCAATAAGTTATCACAAAAAAAGCTGCCCAAAACGAGCAGCTTTTTTATGAATTTTATTTGTTAACTTAATGATGGGCAATTGGATCGGCATTTCCATCCGGATCATTTAAAACATTCCCATCGTTCTGAACAATACTCAACAATAGCAACCCGGCAACATGAGGCGCCGCCATTGATGTTCCAGAAAGTGTGGCATAACCACCAGCTTTGTAGGTTGAATAAATGGATACTCCGGGTGCAGCGAAATCAATTGGTGGATTTCCGTAGTTTGAAAAATAAGCAAAGACATCAGAATTGTCCATGGCAGAAACAGTATAAATAGTTGTACCATTAATCCGTGCCGGTGAATTTAAGTTTGCGTCGCTGGCTTCGTTTCCGGCGGCAAGAGCAAACTTAATCCCTTTTGCGGCAGCATTGATAATTGCCAAATCGAGTGCGTCTGAAACCGGGCCACCCAAGCTCATGTTGGCCACATCTCCTGAAGCAGCCACAGTAGCCACGTAATTTACTCCGGAAATAACAATAGAATATGCGCCGCTTCCCTTGCGATCGAGAACTTTTACAGGCACAACTGTAGCGCCGGCAGCTACACCAATAACACCAATTGTATTGTTTTTTGCAGCAATAGTTCCAGCCACATGCGAACCATGGCCATTGTCGTCATTAGGTGAAGTGACTCTTGGAACAAAACTTTTTCCAAGACTGGCATCCACTGTCAGATCAGGGTGCGTTAAATCGACACCCGTGTCAATAATCCAGACTTTTTTACCAATACCACTGATTCCTCCACCAACACGTGTAATTCCCCAAGGAGTGGTTTGACTGACAGATCCCCCGTCATCGCCTCCCGGCTTTTTTTTAATTACAATCGGTGATAAAGTCACCATCTGATCTGGTTCCACAAACTTTATATCAGAATCTGTCGCTAATTTTTTTGCCTGACCGGGAGTCATTTTAATAGAGAATCCCTGTAAAGCAGTTTCATACACTTCTTCAGGGTCTCCTGAAATAGTATATTTTTTCAATAATCCATACGCTTTGGCTTTAACACCAGCATTTCGTGATTGAAAATCAGACTTTTTAAGATTAGCATCATCATTTAATACAACAATGTATTTGCCTGATAATGTAACGCTTTTCAGCGTTAGTGAACTGTCAGGAACTGCAATGTCCTGAATCTGGAGGTCATCTTTTTTAATACATCCTGAAAAAGACAGGATCAATACAGCGATTGAAATAAGTAAAATCTTGCTTTTCATAGAATTTTTATTAAAGTTTTAATTTCAAATAAACCCATTATCGATTTGTTTTCCAAAAGGATATAAGAAAGCTTGTAAATGATTTTCCGTTTTGTTGCCTATTCCATTAAAGGTTGTGAATGTATTTTTCACTTTCACTGAAAGTCTCTGGCGCCATTTCAACAAAGTAATTTTTTATACCACATTGTTCAGCGGCAGAAAAAAAATCTTGCCAGTCAACAATCCCTTTCCCAATGGGCACTTGCTTGTTTTCGGCAGGTGACCAATCGGCCAGATGGGCAGAAATAAACCTTCCGGGATATTTTTTGAAATAATCGGCTGCTTTATAATCAACGCTGATTACAGCCACCTGAAATTGCATTTTAACCAAATCAGCATCAAAATTTTCCATTAATAGATCGTAGATTAATTTGCCGTCAAACTTTTCGAATTCCGTATGGTGATTGTGGTAACCAATCTGAATACCGGCTTTTTTTGCTTTTGCCCCTATTTCGTTGAGGTCATCCGCAGCTTTCATCCAATCGCTAATTCCTGCTTTTTCAGGAAGGCCGAAGCTGGAACAAATCATTTGTTTTTGTCCCGATTCCAATGCAAAATTCATGCGTTCGGCAAGATTATTCCTGAGTTCCTGCATCCCGTAGTGAGTACTTTCCAGTGCCAGTCCGGTATCCTCCACTAAATTCTGCATTTCTTTAGGCTTCAGGCTCATTAGTGGCCCAAAACCTGAACTCTCATATCCGGGTGGTGAGCACATTTCAACAGTTTGGTAACCCAATCCAGCCATCATTTTCAAAGTTCCTGAAAAGTCTTTTATCAATTGGTCTTTTATGGTCCAAACCTGAAAACCTAATGGTTTTTTTAATGCTTTTGACGTGGAATTTGCCATTAACTTGCCTGGCATTTGGCTGGCTAGCACAACTGAACCCAGGCCTAGTATGCTTTTATGAAAAAACTGCCTTCTGTTTATCATGATTTTCGTTTTAATTTATTTGTGAAATGACCGACTGTTGCTGAATGTATTTTCAGACTTTTTAGATTGATTCCGGATTCCATCCTTTTCTGTATTCGCGCGACAAATACTTATTGGAATCTTTATCATTCAGAATTTGCCGCTTGTCTGAATCATATTTTAATATCCGACCTGAACGAAGCGCAACGGCATAAAGATTAACAGCTTCGGTAATTCCACTGGCTTCAGTAAAACTTCCCGGGCATTCTTTTCCTACCTTTATGGCGTCAATAAATTTTTGAATTCCTAAATTCCTGTCACTTTCTTTTTGTTCCTCAACGGCCTTTCCTTTCATTCTTTTTTTAGGAATAAGCTGTGGATTATCAACGTGGAAACCGGCCATAATTTTCCCTTTGTCACCAACGAACATCATTCCTTCCGGAGTAAGTTCCTTGTTGTCTTCATAGATTGCTCCAGGAACAGGAGGACGCATTCCTCCGTCGTACCAGATTAAATCTACAGCGGGCCGGGTACCTTTGGCCGGATATTTAAACCGGACAGAGCTGGCCATTGGAAATGAAAAATCGTTTTTTACCTGGAATGCGGTTGAGTCTCGAATTCCGCAGACATGGCTGAGATTGGGCTCAACAATTGATGACGATTCGAGCTGCAGAGCTTTGAAAACAGTCCATAAACTGTAATGACCCATGTCGGCCATAGAACCTCCGCCGAAATCGTACCAACCCCTGAAAACCATATTGGTGTACTGTGGATGATACGGGCGATCAGCTTCAGGGCCTAACCAAAGATCCCAGTCCATTCCTTCCGGAACAGCAGGTTTATCAAGCGGAAGGGTGGGGTATTGCGGCCAAACCGGACGGTTCGACCAATTGTGAACTTCTTTGAGCGTTCCGATTTCTCCTGAATTAATCCAGTTCATCACCTGATCCATTGATCCATTCGAATCCCATGCAATCAGGTGAGTGGTTACTTTTGATTTACCTGCCATTTCAATAACGTCAAATCCTTCTGTTAGCCGGTTCGAAATAGGTTTGTGCATGGTTACATGAATTCCTCGTTTCATAGCAGCCATGGCAATGAGGCCGTGCAAATGGTCGGGAGTCATTATTTTGACGGCATCAAGATCTTTCTCTTTTTCAAATAATTCGCGGAAATCAGCATAAGCCGGGCAACTTCCAAATTTTTCAACTTTCCTGAATTTGGTATAATATGTATCTACAATTTCTTTTGCATTGTCGCGGCCTCCGGGAATAGTGTTGTCACCACCCGAAGTCCATCCGGGCATTTTCAGCGTGGACCGGATTTCATCACGAAGTCCGTTTTTACTCCAGTCGAGGTACCCGGCAGCATACTTTTGCGGATCACAAACGGCAACAATTTGAAGTTCTGGGATCGAAAGAATCGGCAGCAGCTCCCGCAATCCCTGAGTTCCGGTGCCAATGTATGCCAGTGTAATTTTGTCGCTCGGCGCAATAAAACCATTCCCGCCGAGAACATGCCGTGGTACAATGGTTAACGCCAGTGCAGCAGTGGAAATATCTTCAATAAATTTCCGGCGGTTGAGTTGGGTGGCTGTCGGCTTTTTGTTTTGATTTTGTTTTGAAACTTGCGTGAAAGAGGTTTTTTGATCGTTCATGGTGGCTAGTTTTGGGTTTGCACAATTGTATGAAAAGTTACAAAAAGATAACGGACTTTCCGTATATTTAGCTTCATATTTTGCACTAACCTGCAATAAATCAACTAAAAATCTAATCTATGGAAAACAATCTTTCTCGTCGTATTTTTCTTCAAAGAAGCATGGTTGCCGGAATTGGACTTTCACTTGCTAATCCGTTGTCTATACTTGCCAGTTCAAAAAAGTCAGGAATGAAACTTGGTTTAGTGACCTACCAATGGGCCAAAGACTGGGATCTTCCGACAGTGATAGCCAATTGTGAAAAAACTGGTTATCTGGGTGTTGAGTTGCGTACCGGACACGCTCATGGGGTTGAAATAAGTTTGAATGCTGCTCAGCGGGCTGAAGTAAATAAGCGTTTTGCTGATAGCCCGGTAACCTGTTTGGGATACGGCTCCAATTTTGAATATCATAGTCCCAATCCTGCTGAATTGCGCAAAAACATAGAAGAAACAAAGGAATACATCAAACTGTGTAAAGATATTGGTGCCAGTGGAATTAAAGTGAAACCGAATAATTTACCAACAGAGGTGTCCCGCGAGAAAACTATAGCTCAAATTGCGGCCTCATTCAACGAAATAGGAAAATATGCACAGGATTATGGGCAATTGATCAGGATCGAGGTACATGGAAATTTGACTCAGGAAATTCCAAATATCAGGGCAATTTTTGAACAGGTTACCGAAAAAAATGTAAAAATGTGCTGGAACTGCAACGATCAGGATTTGCTACCACCTGGGTTGGAAGACAATTTCAATTCTGTGAAAAAATATTTTGGAGACACTGTTCATGTCCGTGAATTCAATGTGGGCGATTATCCCTATCAGGAGTTGATGAATTTGTTTGCCGGAATAAATTATGCCGGTTGGATTTTGCTGGAGGCAAGAACCGATCCTGCCGATAAAATTGCTGCGTTGATTGAACAGAAGAAGATATTTAATGAAATGGTTCAAAAGGCAAATCGGGGATAATTTCCCGAATTCAGATTTAAAACCTGTCGGACTCCGGCAGGTTTTTTTTTGTATCCTATTTGGGGTTGAAATAATTATCCAAATTTTCGGAATGTATACTTTTTTCATGTTTTTTAATACTAATATCAGCCATTTCTGAATGAATCACTCTTGAGCGTAAAAAATGTGATGAAAACATCAACAGGTGTTGAAAATACTTACAGTTCAGCTAAGTTACTTGTATCAAGTGGTTTGTATGCTGTCTTAAACTCGTGTGTTGAATAAATAAACACTAGCTGTGTTTAATATTTCAATACGAATTTGCTTATTGTGCTGATAATATGATTGTTATTGTTGGTATTTATTGTTGGCACTGGTTTTGAATTCCCCCTTTCAACTATATTAAAAGGGAGAAAATCATGAAAACCAGGATCATCTTATTTACCGTATTCGTCTTACTAATCAGCAACATTGCAACTAGTAAAGGTCAGCCACAACTGGAAGGAATAACATCCAAAGACACAATAAACATATTCACATCACCCGATTTAAATGCATTAACTACACAGTGGGCAAATGAATACAAAACTTTGTTTCCGGAGATAACAATTGAAATAAAAGAGGCCACAGATTTTGCCTCTGATGAAATACAAAATAAGGGACTTGCTTTTGTTTCTGAGTCGCAAATCCGCGAAATGAATAACCCGGAAATCCTTAAAACAATTGTCGGCCGCACGCTTGTTGTGCCGGTTTTGAATGCTAAAAATTCAAGCCTCAATGAAATCTGCCAAAATGGGTTTACCGCACAAAGCTTGCTTCGCACGCTCGAAAACACACAAAATCCGAATTGGGCAATTCTTTCAGGAACAGAAAAAGAAACACCTGTACATTTTTATATAGTAAACGACGCCAGTGTGTTGAATGCTGTTAATCAATTCCTGAATAATAATCTCCTCATTTCGAATAGGATGACTGTCGTTAACAGCGATGAAATGCTCGAAGCAATTCAGAAAGATCCAAATTCAATGGGCTTTTGCAAATTGACTCAGGTTACCGATTTCGAAAATCATAGTCTGGCCGAAAATATAAAACTGTTGCCCATAGATAAGAATGGCAACGGGAAAATTGATTACATGGAATCGATTTATGATAATCTTCAAGTGTTTTCGCGTGCGGTTTGGATCGGTAAATATCCGAATGTGTTAACTGAAAATATTTATTTGGTTTCGACCAAAAAGCCACAGACCGAAAATGAACTTGCATTCCTGAGTTGGGTTCTCAAAGACGGACAGAAGTATTTAAATGCAAACGGCTACAACGATTTGGTTGCCAACGAACGATTGTCGCAGCTCGAAAAAATCAACGAACCGGTAATCCTTCAGGCCGATGTAAACAAAAAATATGCTATTGGTAAAATTGTTATATGGTTTTTGATTGGACTTGGGATAGCGGGTCTTTTTATTGATTTGGCATTTAGACAGAAAAGAACCCATAAAAATTCAGAACCTGAAGTTGCTTTCCTTAAATCCGGATCATTTGACGAATATTCGCTGAAAATTCCACGCGGTCTTTATTTCGACAAAACACATACCTGGGCATTTATGAAAAAAGATGGCCTGGTACGAATTGGTGTCGATGATTTTATCCAGCACGTAACCGGAAAACTCACTCGCATTGAGATGCGGAAAGTTGGCGACAAAATTAAAAAAGGTGAACGATTACTAACCCTGATCAGGAAAGGCAAACAACTCACAATTTATTCACCGGTTTCAGGAGTAATTACGGCACAAAATAAATCGCTTATCACCAATTCCGGAATAATAAATACTGATCCTTACGAAGAAGGCTGGATTTATTCAGTTGAACCTCTCAACTGGCAACTCGAAATCCAGTTTTTGTCGATGGAACAGAAATACAGAGCCTGGTTGAAGAATGAATTTATCAGGCTTAAAGAATTTTTCACTGGTTTAATTGATGCGCAAATGCCTACAGTTGTGCTACAGGATGGTGGTGCTCTGAAAGACAATCTTCTGGCCGATCTGGGGCCTGAAGCGTGGGAAGATTTTCAAACAAAATTTATCGATACAGCATGCTAACTAAATTGTAAATCCTTACTAAATATTGAAACTATGAGCTTAAATCGAAGAGGCTTTTTCAATCTGCTGGCGGTTACCGGAGTGACACTGGCGGTTGGTAGAAAGACGGTTGCCTCGCCGAAAAGCGGAACAGATGTTGAATTCTTCGGAGTGTTATATGATTCGACCAGGTGTGTAGGTTGCAGAACCTGTGAATATGAATGCGCTGCGGCACATGGCTTGCCCGAACCTAAAGATGAAATTGTGGCAGTGCGTACAACAGATGATACATGCAACACAGTTGTAAATACTTTTCAAACGTCAAAAGGCGAAGCATTTATTAAAAGACAGTGCATGCATTGCAACGAGCCTGCTTGCGCAGCAGCCTGTTTAACCCAGGCAATGCACAAAAATGTATTAGGCCCTGTAACCTGGAACGGCGACAAATGTATGGGATGCCGCTATTGTATGGTGTCTTGTCCGTTTGATATGCCAAAATTTGAATATCACAGTGCAAATCCCAAAATTCAGAAATGCGACATGTGTTTTGAAAAACGGAAAACAGGTGAGTTACCAACCTGTGTGGCCAATTGTCCGAATGAAGCATTAATGTTTGGAAAACGCAGAGACCTGATTCCTGAAGCTCGAAGGAGAATTTACGAAAACCCTGAACTGTATGTCGATCATATTTATGGTGAGCATGAAGCCGGCGGAACCGGTTGGCTCTATCTTTCAGCCGTTCCTTTCGAAGAACTTGGAATGAAAACAAACCTTCAGCAATCGTCTTATCCTGAACTGACAAAAGGTTTTTTGTATAGTGTGCCAACCGTATTTGTGATGCTGCCTACTTTATTGCTGGGTATTCATCAGGCAACAAAAAGTAACAACGCAAAAGATAATGATCATGATGAGTAATGATATTCAACTAACAATTGATCGCGACGGAAAATCCATCTGGAGATTTCTGAAAAGTGAAATGAAGCCCAAAGGCAAATTCTTTACGCCTTTTAACATCATCTCAATCCCCATTATGCTTTTGGGCCTTGGCCTGATTGTATACCGTTTCATATACGGAATTGGCTCAATAACAAATCTTTCGCAGGAAACTCCATGGGGTTTGTGGATCGGATTCGACGTGGTAACTGGCGTCGCTTTTGCCGGAGGCGCTTATGTTTTAACGTTCATGGTGTATATCCTGAATATGCAAAAATACCATTCGATTGTTCGCGTAACCGTGTTGAACGGATTTTTGGCGTATGTATTTTATGCCGGTGCTTTGTTGCTCGATCTGGGCCGTCCGTGGCATGTAGTGAACCCGATTATCGGAAATGGTTTTGGAGTTAGTTCTGTTTTATTTTTGGTGGCCTGGCACTTCCTTCTTTATATGATTGCACAATTGATCGAATTTTCGCCGGCCATTGCCGAATGGCTGGGAGCACGAAGAATCCATAAAATCTTGTCAGGAATGACCATCGCCGCTGTCATCTTTGGAATCACACTGTCAACTTTACATCAGTCGGGACTTGGCGCGCTTTTCCTCATGGCAAAAGACAAAATTCATCCGTTGTGGTATTCCGAATTTATTCCAATTATGTTTTTTGTTTCCAGCGTTTTTGCCGGACTTTCAATGGTCATTTTCGAAGGCTCGATAAGTCACAGAGTGTTTTCAGGACAAATCAGCGAAAAAGATCATCATGCGCAAAATGGAATTATTCGTGGTTTATCAAAAATATGTGCGGCTACCATGTTTGCCTATTTCTTCCTGAAAGTTTTGGTCTTTATTCACAGTCAGGAATGGGATTTACTAAACACACCCATGGGCTACTGGTTTATTCTGGAAATGATTGGTTTTGTGTTTATTCCGATGTTACTTTTTTACTACAGTTACCGGCGCAATAACATAACTGTTGTAAAAATTGCTGCCATTTTAACTATGCTGGGCGTAATATTAAATCGGCTCAATGTTACCGTAATCGGGTTTAAATGGGACGCCGCTATACATTACATTCCGTCGTGGATGGAATTCGTAGTTACGCTTGCCGTGATTTTTACTGAAATCTGGATTTTCAGATGGGTAATTAACCGCATGCCAGTTTTGCGTGATTCGCCATCATGGGCAAAAGAAAACAAATGAATTAAACCGCAGGCATTGTAATGGGTGTTTGCACAAAAAATAATCAAATGGACGGATTTAGCTATCACGACATTTTCGCAACCAAAGGGTTGGAATATCTGGTTATCATTGCTTTTTTGATCTTGCTCATTCCATTTTGGATTGTGCTGAACAAACAGTCGGTCTTAAGACAAGAGATTCAACGTGCGTTCGGAGTGCTTTCGGCCAAAATCCTGAAAGTTCCGCAGGGCTTGCTTTTCGCCGGAAATCATACCTGGATGTATATGGAAAAGAGCGGGTCTGCCAAAATTGGGCTAGACGATTTGCTGCTTCACCTAACCGGTAAAGTAAAATTCACTATACTGAAAAATCCGGGAGAAAAAATTAATAAAGGCGAATTACTGACGGAAATTGATCAGGATGGAAAGTTGCTGCACATATTTTCGCCGGTTTCAGGAATAATTGCGGATACCAATTCTTTGCTGAAAAACGAAGTTGGAGCTCTGAATGGAGACCCTTACGGACGTGGCTGGATTTATAAAATTAAACCAACAAATTGGATTGCTGAAACAAGTCACTGCCATTTTGCTGATGAGGCAACTGATTGGATCAGCAGGGAACTGGAACGATTCAAAGACTTTCTGGCTCGAAGTATGAAAAATTCTTTGCCTGAAAACGCGATGATTGTAATGCAGGACGGAGGTGAAATTTTGGATCATTCGCTTTCGGCAATGAATGACGTAGTCTGGAAGGATTTTCAAAAAGAATTTTTAAATCCGGAGAGACTCGGAACACCAGAGAACTGAACTAAGAAAATCTATTCATGAACGAACTTTATGTTACTGAATAGCAAAAAAGAATATTCGGAAAACTGGTGGCAGTCCACCAGTTTTTTTGTATTTTGCAACCTGTCAGAAAGTCTGTTTTACCTGTAAATTCTGTATCAAATAATTGTATTTCAGTGGTGTAAATCAGGACTTATCCATTTGCGCCTGATGAATGTATCATAAAACATTGATTGTAGAGAGTTGGGAAAATTAAATTTTAGATGAAGAATTCGTATTGAGAACAGTTGCTTTTTAGTTAAACAATACTTTATACCTTGAAAAATGCTTTTCAGGAATAAAAATAATCCAAACACAGGGCAGAGAATCATTAAAAAGTATGTGAAGTTCAGGTCGTCAATTTACGGTCGGGTTGTGCTTATCATTTCTGCAATGTCGCTGTTTCTGTTTGTTTCGTTCAATGTTATCTTTCAGTCGGTTAACGAACAGTACCTGAATACTGTAATTCGTCAGAGCGGCAACAATATAGGGTCGATCGTTGAAGGAGCGCTGTATCATTCGATGCTCGAAAACGACAAAAGTTCGCTCCGGAATACGCTGGATGTTATCAATACTTTACCTGGTATTGATGAAGTGAATATGTATGATAATCAGGATAACCTGGTTTATTCGTCATTTTCAACCGATTTGGATAACAGCCACAGTGATCCAAACTGCATAAGTTGTCACACGAGCATTGCAAACATGTTCCCGGGCAAAGAGAAATCGTACAAAATAATCGACGTCAACAGCGATTGCCTGATGAACCAGAATGACAATGGCAGCCGACATCTGCTGATCAGGTCTCCCATATTGAACGAGCCTTCGTGCTATGTCAGTTCATGTCATGCACATCTCCAAACCGATACTTTGCTCGGGTCGCTTGTAATAAAAATTCCACTCAAAACACAAGACGCAGCGATTCAGAAATCATCAACCGAATTTTTTCTTTTGGCAGTTTTGGCCACACTTTTACTCGTTTCCTTTTTGTTGATGTTTACGCGTAAAAATATTAAGCATCCGTTGAATGAGTTATTAAGAGTTAGCATTGCAGTGGCCAATGGTGATAAAAGTACCCGCGTTGAAATAAAGCCCAATCATTTGGACGACATGATGATGGTGTCGAAGGCTTTTAATGAAATGCTCGATAATTTGCACACAGCGACTGATGAACTGGAAAACTGGTCGCAGCAGTTGGAATACAAGGTTCAGAAGAAATCGGAAGAGCTTGGGGCAGCGCAAAACGAACTGATGCATGTTGAACGATTGGCATCGCTTGGGAAATTGTCATCGTCGGTTGCCCACGAAATAAATAATCCGTTGTCGGGAATACTGGTTTACACCAAACTACTGCAAAAACAACTGAGCAATCCTGATTTAAGTCCAGCCAAAAAGGAGACGATGCTCAAAAATCTGAAGTTTATTGAGACAGAAACCAAGCGGTGCGGCGATATTGTGAAAGGGTTGCTCGATTTTTCCAGAAAAGACCAGAACGATTTTGAGCCCAAACATTTGCACGAAATACTTCAGGAAACGTATGATTTAATGACACATCCGATAAAAATTGCGAACATTAGGTTTTTTAACGATTTTTCGGCTAAATCGGATTTGATTTATTGCAATCCAAACCAGATCAAACAGGCATGCATTGCGATTTTAGTAAATGCTTCGGAATCGGTACTTGAAAATGGCGAAATTACAATTAGAACCAAAAATCCTGATGATGAAACAGTGTGTTTCGAAATAACCGATAACGGATTGGGAATTGCGGAGGAGGATATTCCGCACATTTTCGAACCTTTCTTTTCGACCAAACAAGATGCCAGTGGTATTGGCCTTGGTTTAGCTATCGTACATGGAATTATACAAAATCATAAAGGAAAAATTCACGTAAAGTCTGAACTGGGAGCCGGAACATCACTCATAGTAACTATACCTTTGATTAAAAGTTAAGGAGATCAACTTATGGCGAAAAAAATATCCATATTAATTGTCGATGATGAAGAATCGGTTCGGGATTCATTACACAGTTGGTTCATCGAAGATGGGTTTCGGGTGGAATGCGCTGAGAATGCAAAAAAGGCGCTCACCCTGTTGGAGTCCGACCAGTTTGACATTATTCTGGCGGATATAAAAATGCCTGGAATGGACGGGCTGGAAATGCTCCGAAGGATAAAAGCACTGAAAAAAGATTCGATAGTTATTGTAATGACTGCATTTGCCACTGTCGATACTGCTGTGAAAGCCTTGAAGGACGGCGCTTACGATTATGTGACCAAGCCTTTCGATCCCGACGATTTAACTCATTTAATCCGGAATGCCACCCGGCAGGTTTCGCTGATCGATGAAAATGAAAACCTGAAGAAAAAGGTCATTTCGCTGGAAAATGTGGAAGATTTAATTGGAAACAGCGAAGCGATGAAAAATGTGCTCCGGGAGGTTGAAAGCGTAGCTCAAACCAATTCGTCGGTAATAATAACCGGCGAAAGTGGTACAGGCAAAGAGCTGGTTGCGAGGGCTATTCATTCCAATTCACCCCGGAAATTTTTCCCGTTTGTGAGTGTTCATTGCGGTGCGTTAACCGAAAGTTTGCTCGAAAGTGAATTGTTCGGACACGAAAAAGGTGCTTTTACTGGAGCCATGTACAACCGCAAAGGCCGTTTTGAAATGGCAGACAGCGGCTCAATCTTTCTGGATGAAATAGCCACAATTTCGACTAAAATGCAGGTTGAATTGTTGCGTGTTCTCGAATCAAAAACATTTATACGCGTGGGTGGCAACAAGGAAATCAGTTCCGATTTCAGGGTGATTTGTGCCACAAACCGCGATTTAAGAGGTTTGGTTGAGAAAGGTCTTTTTCGCGAAGATTTGTTTTACCGTTTAAATGTGGTAAATATTCAGCTTCCGCCATTGCGCGAAAGAAAAGAAGACATTCCGTTGCTGGTTGATTATTTTATTAAAAAGTATTGTACTTCAATGAACAAGCCAGCCGTTTCGATTGAACAAACAGTTTTAAAACGCATTCAGGAATTTAACTTTCCGGGAAATATCCGTGAACTCGAAAATATGATTGAGCGGGCCATTGTGGTTGGCAACGGGAAAAAAATAACGTTAAAAGATCTTCCGCTTGAAAAAAATATGGTTAACACTACCGCTGAAAGTCTGGATGATTTTGAAAAAGCGTTTATACTTCAGATTCTCAATAAATATGACTGGAATATTTCGCGTACTGCAAGAGCTTTAAAAGTCGACAGGGTCACACTTTACAACAAAATCAGGAAATACGATTTGAAGCTCGCCGAACATTAAGTCTTTGGAATGAGTTTGCAAAATATTACTTTAATTTCATTTGGCTATTTTGAGAAGGAACTTCTTGAAAAAACTGCTGAGGCGGTGAATGCTGAATTTCATTGTCCGGTAAATGTCAGGGATGGCCACATCGATCTGGGCGAATATTACGATTCGGCCCGTCGTCAGTATAACGCGAATGCTTTGCTGAAACTGATTGATTCTACCCGTTTGCCTGAATCATTTAAAACAATCGGAATTTTCAATGTCGATCTGTTTATTCCGATTCTTACCTTCATTTTTGGACAGGCTTTTTTAGGCGGCTCAACCGGCATGGCCTCAATTTATCGGCTGAATAACGAACGCTATGGCATGTTACCCGACGACAGACTGATGCTTGAACGATTTAAAAAAGAAGTCATTCACGAACTCGGGCACACCTTTGGTTTAATCCATTGCCAAAATCCAACCTGCGTTATGCGTTCGAGTACTTACGTCGAAGACATTGACCAAAAAGAGCAGCATCTTTGCGCCGGATGCCGCTCAGAACTAAACGTTCAGGAGTGAAATTTGCAGTTTGGTGAAGCCCAAAATTTATAAAATTCGGGCCATATCCCATAAGGATGATCTTCGGCGCGACCCGGGCGAACGGTACGATGTACATTTTTTTTGAACGTAAAACTGGAAAATCCCATTAAATTGTACTGGGAGAAAGGTGGATTGAATTAAGCATGAAAGGTATTCGAAAACAAGGAAAATGGTACAGCGAAATCAGAATGCCAATGTTTTTGTAAAGACTTTCTGATTGATTCAGCTAAAAGAAAAATCAAAATTAAGGTTGATCTTGTTTCTTTGCGAAGTCCTTTTGGGATATGGTGAACCGAAAACACAAAATACTGTTTAGCTTTGCGTATTTTGTTATTTGTTCCATATTTGCCAAGGATTTAAAACGATTAAAGTTGGCTGAAAAAGTAAAGGATCAGATTATCTGGGATGAATTTTTGAATGGTAGTCAAGCTGCTTTAGAATTTATTTACGAGGACAATTATTCCGCATTGTATTATTATGGCAACAAGTTTACCAAAGACAATGATCTGATTAAAGACCTGATTCACGAATTATTCATTGAACTTATCGATTCAGGTCGCAAATTGTCCAAAACCAATAATATACGGTTTTACTTGTTAAAGGCGTTGCGAAACAAACTGCTAAAACAACTTTCAAAAAAATCGATATTTACGGATAGTAGCCCGGAATCTTCCAGTTTCAATATAATTGAGTCGGTTGAAAACAAACTGATTAATGAAGAAATTAGTGAAGAGAGCAGGAATAGCATACTTGGGGCCATTAAAAAGATATCTGTTAAGCAACAGGAAATCATTTACCTCCGATTCTACAATGACTTATCATATCAGGAAATTGCTGTTTTGTTTAATGTCGAAATTCAAACGGTACGAAATTTAATCAGCCGAGCCATCAAATCATTAAAGAACGAATTTGTAGCCACTGGAATTAACAAGCAATTGATTTTATTCGTTTTAGGTCTTTCTATTTAAGTGTTTTCAACCTTTCAAAATCTTTCCCTTATTCTTAGTTTTAAATATGTGTTTTGCAACATGTATTAGAGGTAGTATAAATTTATTCATTTCATCATTACCTGTTAGTATGAATAGAAATGAATGATTATACTACCCAATGATTAAAGATTCTATATATAAAGATTTCACCGTCGAAGAATTTGTTCAGGATAAAGACTTCATTAGTTGGATTGTTTCTCCGAACGAAGTTACTGATGGTTTTTGGTTAAACTTCCAAAAAGAGTATCCTGATAAAAGCGAGTCAATAGAACTAGCCCGGAGAATTGTAAATGCACTACATTTTGATGAAACTAAGATTGGCAGAGAAGAATACAAAGACTCGTTGGATTCGCTCAAAAATTATCAACGAAAAAGTTCTGAACGAAAGAATTCAGGTTCAGGCATATTTATTCGTTTTTCCAAAATTGCAGCCATTTTGCTAATTCCCATCCTGGCTGTAAATATTTACTATTTACTGAACAATAGATATGACCAAACTGCAACTCAAACTATAAAGTATATTGTACCTGAAGGTCAAAAAAGCAATGTGATATTGGCCGATGGTACAAGCGTCTGGCTAAATTCAGGAAGTACTCTGACTGTTGATGCAAATAGCCCTGCCGATATCCGAAAAGTGAAATTATCTGGTGAAGCTTATTTTGAAGTAGTTAAAGACAAACAGGCTCCATTCCTTGTTGAAACCAAAGACTACACTGTAAAAGTTTACGGCACAAAATTTAATGTTTGTTCTTACGATAATTCAGTTTCGAGCCAAACAACTTTAAAGGAAGGTTCAATCTCTATTATTACAAATACTCAGGATGAAATTAAAGTATTGCCCGAGCAGCAGTTTACCCTTAACAACCAAAAAACGTATTCCTTATCGAAAGTTAATCCTGACCTTTTTATAAGCTGGAAAGACAATGTCTTAAAAATTGACAATGAAAAGTTAGAGGATTTGGTCGTTCGAATGGAACATTGGTATGGCGTTCAAATTCATGTAGACCAATTTGAACGGGTCAGGGATTTGAGATATACCTTAACCATAAAAACAGAAAGCCTTAAGGAAATGCTTGAAATGATGAACTTTGTGACTCCAGTCAAGTACAAAATCGATGGAGAAAATGTAAATCTAAAATATTATACAAATTAATTTGCCTATGAAATTATTCTGACGGGAATTAAAAAAGCAGGAATATGATGGAACATATCCCTGCCAATGAATTATCAACAAGACTTCCCATTGTCGAATCTGGTAAGTCAAGTATTAAACCTTAAAACAAAATTATGAAAAAAATCCATGTCTCCTCATTTGGAGGGGAGGGTATTGTGCCCATTCGCAAAATTTTAAAAATTATGAAAGTATTATCTTTTCTCATGTTTGCTATTGTAATGCATGTTTCTGCGCGGTCGTATTCGCAGAATACCAAATTGAGCATGAACATGCAAAATGTGTCAATCAAGCAGGTTCTTGGTAAAATCGAGGAACTCTCCGATTTTCGGTTTCTGTATAGCGATTCTAAAATCGACGTGGAGAAAAAAGTCAACGTTGATTTTAATAACAAGTCAGTTGACGAAATTCTCCAGACTATTTTTGAAGGATCAAATATGGAATACAAAGTATTGGGCAAACAGATATTACTTTCAATTTCCGAACAAAAAGGGTTGCCTCAGTCTACTAAATCAGTTTCCGGTAAAGTTACCGATACATCCGGAGCACCGTTGGTTGGAGTAACCGTAATGGTAAAAGGAACCACTACAGGTATTATTACCGATGCAAATGGTAATTATACCATATTGGATGTTACCGGTGATGCCACATTGCAATTCTCTTTTATTGGAATGAGAACCATTGAAGTGAACGTAGCTGGTAAAGCAACCATCAATGTAGAGATGGAAGAAGAAACCGTTGGAATTGAAGAAGTAGTGGCTATTGGCTACGGAACACAGCGTAAGGAAAATCTAACAGGCGCTGTTTCGGCGGTTAAGGGGGATGTTCTTGAAAACCGTCCGATTACAAACATTGGGCAAGGACTTCAGGGTGTTATACCTAACCTGCAAGTGACACAATCAAACTATGCCCCGGGGCAAGGAGCTACTTTTAATATTAGGGGATATACTTCGTTAAACGGCGGAGATCCATTAATCCTTGTGGATGGTGTTGTCCAGGATCCCAATTTATTAAATCCCGACGATGTAGAAAGTGTATCCGTATTAAAAGATGCTGCATCGGCAGCCATTTATGGTGCCCGGGCTGCTTATGGAGTCGTATTGATTACTACTAAAAAAGGTAAAAAGGAACAGCGCCCAACCTTAACTGTTTCAACCTCTTTAACAACTACTGAGGCAACAAATATACCTGAGTACGCCGATAGCTGGCAATATATTACTTACATGAATACAGCCAGTGTTAATGCGGGAGGGAGTAACTATTTTGATGACCGGTTAATGGAATATGCAAAAAAGTATTACGATGATCCCGAAAATAACCAACCGGTTTTCTACGACCCGGCCATTGATACAGATGGTAAATACAGATATTGCGGTAACACTAACTGGGCTAAGGAATTATATAAACGTGGGGCATTGAAGCAAATTAATTCCAGTCTTTCAGGAGGAACAGAGAAGTCCAGGTACTATATTTCCTATGGATATATGCAACAGGAGGGGCTTCTTTCGTCTTACGACGACCAATATAACAGACACAATGTCAATATGGCTCTTGATACCGATGTTTTGAAATGGCTTACTCTTTCAACGCGGGTGAAATACACCCATTCTTTTGAAGACCATCCTTCCGACGGAAGTACTGGTTGGTCCGGTATTTCTGCATATTCTGGTCAACTCAAGGGAGATCTTCGTCCGCTAATGCCCATCAGACACCCTGACGGGAATTGGGCGGGTCAGGGGAGTTTTACAAATCCTTTCGCGGTTTCTGCCGAGGGAGGGCATGACCAACGAAAAGTGAACGATCTTTGGTTAACCGGCAATATTGATATCCGCCCTTTCGAAGGACTTTCTATTAAAGGCGATTTTACCTACAATCCGTATTCGTGGAACAGGGAAAAAACTGTACGTCTGTTTACTGAATACTGGGCAGAACCGGGAAAATCCAACATCTATCCCTGGGTAAATCCGAATTCGGTGACATTAGAAAACAGCAACGATTATTACACCGCGGTTAATGCTTATGTAGATTATGCGAAGAGTTTTGGAAAACACAACTTGAAACTGTTGGTAGGTTATAACCAGGAAGAGAAAAATTACCAATGGTATTCAGCGAAGAGGGAGAACCTGATTAATAATGATCTGCCGGCAATAAACAGGGCGACAGGCGAAGATTATGTTGACGGAAGTATCACAAGCTGGGGGACACAGGGTATTTTTTCGCGCTTAAATTATGATTTTGCAGGAAAATATCTTTTCGAAGTGAATGGACGATACGATAGCTCTTCCAAGTTTCCGAAAAATGATCGTTATGCTTTCTTCCCTTCTGTTTCAGGTGCCTGGCGTATGTCTGAGGAAAATTTCTGGACAGGTATTAAGCACATTTTCAACGACGCAAAACTGAGAGCTTCTTATGGTTCATTGGGAAATCAGAATGTTCCCGGCAATTTCCCTTACATCTCAAATTACAACATTACTTCATCAACGCAATATGTGCTTGGAGGGGTCTTGCCTGTTGGTATTGCCTCCGGTTCATTAATCAGTCCTTCATTTACATGGGAAAAAGTAAACCAGGGAAATGTAGGACTTGATTTAGGTTTCGCAAAAAATAGGCTAAACTTTTCGGTAGATGTATTTCAACGCAATACCATTGGTATGTTAACTACCGGAGCGCCCCTTCCTGCAGTGTTGGGAACTGGTGTTCCGAATGAAAATGCTGCTGATTTGAAGACCTACGGATGGGAATCAATTATTACATGGAAAGATAAAATTAAAGATTTCTCTTACTCTGTCTCATTTAATATTTCTGATGCCCAATCTGAAATTACGAAATTCGACAATCCTACAGGCGATTTGGGCACCTATTATGTAGGACAAAAAATTGGGGAAATCTGGGGTTATGAAGCATCAGGTCTTTTCCAAAGTACGGATGAAATTAATAGTTCTCCGTCACAATCAGCACTCTATGGAGGGACATGGAATCCCGGAGATGTAAAATATGTCAATCTTAACGATGATGACGTAATTGATTGGGGGAACAATACGCTTTCAGATCATGGCGATAAGAAAATAATAGGAAACAATACGCCCCGGTATCAATACGGTTTACAGACAAATGCTTCATGGAAAGGGTTTGATTTAAGCCTGTTTTTTCAGGGTGCCGCCAAACGCGATTTATGGACAAATGACGGTCGCTTTTTCGGTATAGGCAGCGAATGGGATGTACCAATGAAGGCTGCACTGGATTATTGGACTGAAGATAACAAGGGAGCCTTTCTGCCACGTCCATACATCAACGGAGGACATGGAAATAGGGAAGCTTCAACACTTTATTTGCAAAATGGCGCCTACCTTCGTCTGAAGCAAATCTCGTTAGGCTATACTCTTCCTGAAAGATGGACGAAAAAAGCGGCATTGAGTAAAGCCCGAATTTATTTTACTGGACAGAATGTAATGACCCTGACTAAACTTAGCGAGTTGTATGATCCGGAAAGTCTGAATATTATGAATTATCCCGTTCCGAAATCATATTCTGTTGGATTAAACCTCACTTTCTAAATTTTAAATAAAATGAAAATAAAAATATATATCATTTTTGTCTTCTTGCTAACTGCATTTTATTCATGCAATGTTACCGATACGATGCCGGAAGACGCTATCACCGATCTGAATTACTGGAAAAAGACGGATGACCTGAAACTTTTTGCCAACAATTTCTACCCAACTTTGTCTTCTCCTGACGCAACGTTGGACGTGACCAGCGATAATATGGTACCAAATTCTCCTGACAACAGGTTGTTCAATAACATGACTGTTCCGGGGAGTGGAGGTGGTTGGAGCTCCGCTGACTGGACTAATATTCGAAATGCAAATTACTTCATGACGCATTACCAGACTGTTGAAGGAGATGCTGCGGAGATTAATCAATACGTTGGAGAAATACGTTTTTTCAGGGCGAACGAATATTTTAATAAAGTAAAACGTTTTGGCGATGTCCCTTGGATCGAAAAAGATTTGTCAACAACTGATAACGAACTTCTGCAAAAAGCACGAGATCCCCAAAAGGATGTCATCGATAAGATAATCGAAGATCTTGAATTTGCTGTCAACAATCTAAAAGATCCATCCGAAGTAGAGACAGGACGGTTGCATAAATATGCTGCGCTTCAGATGTTGGCCCGGGTATGCTTGTACGAAGGAACGTGGTTAAAATACCGCAACTTATCTGGGTGGGAAGTCTATTTGACGAAGGCCGTTGAAGCGGCAACAGCAGTCATGAATTCAGGTAATTATGATATCGAAAAAGGCAACGCTTTATATCTGTTCGATGACTATCCGTTGTATTATAAACAACAATTTATTCAGGAAGATTTAACTTCCAATAAAGAATGTGTAATGCCCCGGGTTTATAAAAAAGATTTGCTCATGCATTATTTATCCCGGACGGTAAACGAAACAGGAACTGGGATCAGCAAGGATTTTATTGAAGACTTTTTATGTATCGATGGTAATCCAATAGCGACAAGCCCGTTATATTTAGGCGACGACTCACTTCAAATGGAAATGACCAATCGTGACCCACGTCTGCGGAATATGGTTGATAATAAGTTCATGCCTTACTATCTTGATGGCATCAAACCAATCAGCTATCCCGTTACCCCTATCGGCGTTAATCAATGCCCGACGGGTTACATGGCATTTAAATTTCGAACTCCTGAACCTGATCAAAACGAAGCGCTCCATACAACTTATGATTGGTATGTTTTCAGGTATGCCGAAACATTGATCATTTTTGCTGAAGCGAAGGCTGAACTGGGAACACTCACCCAGACCGATCTTGACAATTCGATCAATAAACTTCGTGCACGTTTGGATGAACCAGGTAAATTTGAAATGGGAAGATTAGGTATCAATCCTCCGGCAGATCCTTTGGCCAGTGTCAATGGAAGTCCACGGTATGGTTATCCTGTTTCTCCGATTATTTATGAAATAAGGAGAGAACGACGCATTGAACTGGCTTTTGAAGGTTTCCGATGGAACGATATATGCCGATGGAATGCGGGTAGCCTGATTGAAAATCCGAAAACGATGCTTGGGCTTACTGTAACTAATGGAGTTATAGCCCGATATACGAAGTATAATGGTGGTACAAATCCTTTTAGCACCAGAATGCTATATAACCTGAATGACTGGGATGGTAAATCCAAAAACTTGTTGCAGGTTTATTCCAGTATGAATCGTACTTGGAATGATAAATTATATCTCGATCCGCTCCCGACCGATCAGCTAACCCTGAATCCAAATTTGGAACAGAATCCAGGTTGGTAAACTGTTTTGTTTTTAGACGGTGTATTTATTTAGTTTATGAATACACCGTCTAAAACTTCCAGCATCTAAACGCTAGAGATGGAAGTCGGGACTAAATTAGTACATCGCAATACCCTCTTCGACACATAAAGCCCCTTATGTCCTTTATTTTTTACTGAAATTAGTGACCCAGATAATTCTTTTAAGTCCTAAATTAATCCTAAATCAATGAAGCATAAAATCAGATGTTTAGTTGTAGTGTTTGTAATTTTTTCTTTTTCTTTTTTAAACGGAAACGCACAACTTTATGTAGGCGCCAACTACCATCCGCACGACGATAAAAACCCCGAAAAAATAAAGAAAGACATTCAGTTGATGAAAGCTGCCGGGCTTAATGTTGTTCGTTTGGGGCATTTGGCTTGGGACAGTTACGAACCATCGGACGGGGTTTTCGATTTTGAGTGGTTCGATGCCGTGATGGACCAGTTGAACGAGGCCGGCATTAAGGTTATCCTCGATATTGCCATCCGCCCGGCGCCAATTTGGCTGCATCATAAATATCCATCTATTGATATTGTTGATGCAAATGGCGATATTAAGTACCCCAACCACCGTTACATGGACGATGTGGGCGACCCCAATTATCAGAAATATGCTCTGCGCTTTACCGACGCTATATCAAAACGGTATGCCAACCACCCTGCACTGCTAGCATTTGGGATCGACAACGAATCGGGCGATGGGCCGATTTCGTATTCAGAAACCGTTCGTCAAAGGTTCATCACCTGGTTAAAAAACAAATATTCAAACCTTGACAATTTAAACAAAGCCTGGGCAACCCAACGTTGGTCGCGCCGAATCAACCAATTTGAAGAAATTGGATTACCTGTCGAGGGTTCTAAAAACGGCGCTCCTGAAAAAATATTGGATTTTCGCCGTTTTGTTTCCGCCCAAGTCAATGGAAGCTTATTTAAAGTACTCGATGTGGTGAATACCAATGCACCCAACGCCTTAACCAATACAAATGCGTGGTACTACAGTTGGATGAAATATTTCGACTATTCCCAAATAGCTTATTCCGGTAAAATGACACGTCATGGTTGCGGGTTCTATCCGGGTAATTCGCTAATAACCAATTGGGGTGTTATGAACGCTGCGTTTGGGATAGCAAGGATACAGTTCGAAAGCGAAAACCCATTCTGGTGTAGCGAGTTTAACACCATGACATCGGTGCCAAATTCAATCCGGAAATCGGCTTATGCAACTTTATTTTATGGCAACCAGATGGTTTGCGGGTGGACCTGGCAAAGCATGTGGGCGGGCGAAGAACAGTACCTCGAAGGGATGATCGATTGGGACGGAATCCCAAACCGCAAATACGATGAATACAAGCAGATAGCCACCGAATTCAAAAAAATTGAAAAATTCTTCCCGTATCAGCTTCAGGCTGAAGTTGGTCTGGCTTTTTCTTTTCCAAGCCAAATTGCCAGTGCCAGTTTTCCTGAACAACATGATAGCCAGATTCAAGCTTGTTGGGACATGTTTTACTACCGCAACATGGATTCCCGAATGCTCGAAATAAGCAAGAGCTCGTTGGATTACAAGTTGCTCATCGTTCCGGGAGTTGCCGTTATGGATAAGATCACTGCAACTAAAATCCGTGACTTTGTAAAAAACGGCGGAACAGTTATTATGACGGCGAATTCGGCCATGGTTGACACCACCGGGCAGGTATTTGCCACCACCCATCCGGGCATGTTGAGCGATGTATTTGGCATTCGTGTAGGCAGTTTCGAAGAAACCGAACCAATGAATGAAATATCAAGAAAATCGTACAAAGGCAAGAAACTCGAATTTACCTACAAAGGCAAAGCAATTAATACCGAATCGGCAAGGTTCGACATTGTAGAACCGAAAGGCGCCGAAGTTATTGGCACGCTTACCAGCCTCGACAAGGACTACCCAATTATGACTTCGAACAAATACGGCAAAGGCCGGGCAATTTATGTTGGTTTGCCCGCTAAAGGCGAAGTCCTTGGCGGTTTGATCGACGAACTGATTACCGAATTGGGTATGAAAAAAGGCCCCGATGTTCCGTCGGGAGTAATGGCTCGGCAAATTGATGAAAAGCACTTTCTATATTTGAATGTGAGCGGCGAAACCAAAGAGATCAAAATAAACGGAAAGTCGCGCAGCATCCTGTTCGATAAGGATTATACAGGCAATTTTACTGTTGCGCCTTATGAACCGGAATTTATAGAAATAAAGTAATTTTTAAAAGATGGATTATGAGATTTAAACGGAATCTAATTTTTTGGAGTATAGCGTTTGTCCTGTTGTTATCCTCAACAGATGGAAACACTCAAACCCAACAATCTATCGCATCAGGTCATAGAACCAAAGATAATTTCGATTTCAACTGGCAGTTCCACAAAGGAGATATAGCCATAAAACGTGTGGTCCAGGCAGGTGGTCAGGGGGGATTGACAGATGTTAATGTGAAGATTATTTCCACGAAAGATACCATCATTGATTACACCAACCCGGAAAGCTCAAAAATACTCTATCCCGCAGACTGGAAAGAAGTGAACCTTCCGCACGATTGGGCGGTGGAGGGTACATTTGTACACGATAATTCGATGGGTAGTCAGCCTGCTGTCAGCGGTTATTTGCCCACTGGCATTGGCTTTTACCGCAAGGAATTTGAAATCCCCGAAACCGATAAAGGGCGGAAAATATCCATTGAGTTTGACGGGATTTTCCGGAACAGCACCATTTGGGTGAACGGACACCGTATCGGAAGCCACAAAAGCGGATATACCCCATCAAATTACGATTTGACAGATTTTTTACGCTATGGCAACGAAGGCAAAAATGTCCTATTGGTGAAGGTCGATGCCAGCGAATACGAAGGATGGTGGTACGAAGGTGCAGGTATTTACAGGCACGTTTGGCTTGTAAAAACCGACAGACTGCACGTAGAAAGGTTCGGCTCTTATGTCACAACGCCTTCGGTTTCTTCCGAAAAAGCTGCCGTAAGCATAAAAACAAAATTGAAAAACGAATATAAGGTGGCTAAGAACGTAACACTTGTCTCAAAAATTGTGGATAATAAAGGAACTGTACTCGACTCGAAAACCTCCACTCAGGCAATTGAACCTTATAGTTCTGTTGAATTGGCTCAGGTGGGCTCCATCCAAAAGCCAAAACTGTGGTCGCCCGAAACTCCCAATTTGTATAAAGTACTGACCGAAGTTTCTGAAAACGGGAACGTTTTAGATACTTACGAAACTACATTTGGTATAAGGACAATCGAATTCAATCGAAACGGTTTTTTACTCAACGGAAAGCTTTACCCCGTTAAAGGCACCAGCAACCACCAGGATTTTGCTGGCATAGGCGTTGCGCTACCCGACAAAATAAACTGGTATAAATTGAAGTTGCTAAAAGATGTAGGTTGCAATGGCTATCGTACCCATCACCCTTCAACGCCGGAACTGCTCAATATGTGTGATAGCATGGGGATGCTGGTTTTAGCTGAAAACCGCCATCTGTCCAGTTCTGAAGAAGGATTGGATGAGCTAAAAACCTTGCTGTACAGGGGCAGAAACCATCCCTCTGTATTTATCTGGAGCATGGAGAACGAAGAGTGGATTCAGGGAACTGTAACCGGAACCCGAATTCTGGAAACGATGGTTAATACCACCCGTAAAATTGACCCTACCCGCCCTGTTACCGCCGCCATGAACCACGGGCGCAACGATGGCGGGTACAGCGATGTGCTGGATGTGGTGGGTTATAATTACGGTGATAAGCAACTGGCTTATGTGAAAGATCACGAGAATTTTCCCAATCGGGTGGTGTTTTGTACCGAATCTACAAGTTTTATTTCTACCCGTGGTGAATACCAAAACGATTGGGAAAAAGGCTACGTGTCGAATACCTCCAAATGGTCACCAACCTGGGGGCCATATCCGGGAGAAGACTGGGCCGACATTGTGAAATATCCATACCTGGGCGGCACCTTCGTTTGGACAGGTTTCGATTACCGGGGCGAACCAACGCCTTACAGATGGCCTTGTGTGACTTCACATTTCGGGTTTATGGATATCTGCGGTTTTCCGAAAGACGGCTATTATGCTTATAAAGCTGCCTGGACTGACATCCCGACTGTACATATTTTTCCACACTGGAATTGGCCAGGCAAAGAAGGCGACAGCATTAAAATACACTGTTACACCAATTGTGACGAAGTAGAATTATTCCTGAATGGTAAAAGTCAGGGAAAGAAAAAAGCCGAGCCTTTCAAAAAAATAATCTGGCCGGTTATTTATAAACCCGGAAAACTGGAAGCCAGAGGCTATAAAGCCGGAAAACTGATGACCAAAGATATTGTTGAAACAACCACCTCTCCTGCACAAGTAGCTTTAAATAGTGATGTTACCACCCTGAAGGCCGATGGCTGCGATGTGGCTGTTATCAGGATTGCTATTAAAGACTCTAAGGGCAGGGTGGTGCCAACTGCCAATAATCTGGTGAAGTTCACTATTGAAGGTACTGGTAAAATAATCGGTACTGGAAACGGAAACCCAACCAGTCATGAACCTGATAAAGCCAGTCAGCGTATGGCTTTTAACGGGTATTGTCTGGTGCTTGTTCAGTCGGATAGAAAAGCCGGGCAGATAAAACTAACAGCTATTTCGGATGCATTGGTAAGTGATGAAATAAACATTAAATCGATAACCAACTAAATTTGAACACAATGAATAGATTATTATTTTTGGGAATTATTGCATTGATAAGTTTCATAAACTTTAGTTGCAAGCAAATCAAAGCCCCGGAACCTATTGGCCCGGTTCCATCAGAAAACCAATTGCGTTGGCAGGAAATGGAATACTATGCTTTTATCCATTTCTCTTTAAATACTTATACCGACCAGTCGTGGGGCTACGGAAATGAAGATGTTAAGTTGTTTAATCCTGAAAAAGCTGATTGCCGCCAGTGGGCGCGTATCTGCAAAGAAGCAGGGATGAAAGGGATCATCCTTACAGCTAAACACCATTGTGGATTTTGTCTTTGGCCATCTGAATATACTGAATATTCGGTAAAAAACGCCCCATGGAAAAACGGCAAAGGCGATATGGTTCGCGAAATGGCCGATGCCTGTAAAGAATACGGACTGAAATTCGGTGTTTATTTGTCGCCATGGGACAGAAACCATCCTGATTACGGGAAACCTGAATACATCACTTATTTTCGGAATCAACTCACCGAACTCCTGACCAATTACGGCGAAATATTTGAAGTATGGTTTGATGGTGCTAACGGGGGCGACGGCTATTACGGCGGAGCCAACGAAGTCCGTAAAATTGACCGCAGAACCTATTACGACTGGCAGAATACCTATAAGCTCGTTCGCGAACTGCAACCAAACATTGTAATATGGAACGATGGGGGCGATCGCGCCGATTTACGATGGGTTGGAACCGAGGATGGCTATGTTGGCGAAACCAACTGGAGTCTGCTGAATGCTACCGGAGATGTGCCGTGGAATATGTTGCATTACGGAGTTGAAGATGGGGATTCGTGGGTGCCGGCCGAAGTAAATACATCCATTCGTCCGGAGTGGTTCTACCATCCGAGCGAAGATGACAAAGTGAAATCGGTGCCCAAATTGATGGAAACCTATTACAACTCCATAGGGCACAATGCAACTTTGCTTCTCAACTTCCCAATCATGCCAAACGGATTGATCCATCCAACAGACGAAAAAATGGCGCTTGAATTTGGGCAAGCCGTGAAAGAATCGTTTGCCGTAAACTTAGCTGAAAAAGCAAACGTAGAAGCGTCGAATGTTCGCGGTTACGCAAAAGAATTTGAGGCGGCTAAAGCAATAGATGGTGATAAAGAGACCTATTGGGCAACCGACGATAGTGTTACAACAGCATCCTTGACTATCGATTTTGGCAAACCAACCCTTTTCAACCGTTTCATGGCTCAGGAATACATCCGTTTAGGGCAGCGAGTGAAAGCTTTCACGGTCGAAGCTCTTGTGGATGGGAACTGGAAAGAGGTAGCAAAGGCCACGACTATCGGTTATAAACGCATCCTGCGTTTCCCAAGTGTTGAGGCAACAAAAGTCCGTTTCAATATTACCGGTTCAAAAAGTTGCCCGGTGATTTCCAATATTGGGATTTATAATGCGCCGGTATTCCTGAACGCGCCGTCCATTGCCAGAAATCAATCCGGTGAAGTAACCATAAATACCAATGATATCGGCCCGATTTTTTATTACACGCTTGACGGTACCGAACCAACTCCTGAATCAATACGATACACCGGTCCTTTTTTGACAGATGGGAAAGTGGAAGTGAAGGCCATTGCCAACGATCCTGCCTCGGGCAAAAGTAGCCCGGTGAGCCACGAAAGCTTTGATATTTCTAAAAAGGATTGGAAAGTAGTCGGGATAAGTGATGAAAACGCCGGTAAAATTCTGGACGGAAACCCATCCAGTGTTTGGCATCAAAGAAGCGACAAAATGCCCATCGATTTGGTTGTCGATTTAGGGGCAACTTATAATGTTTCCGGCTTTAAATATCTTCCCGATCAGGGTCGGTGGAGTTCCGGTATCATCACCACTTACCAGTTTTATGTATCTGATGACAATAAAAAATGGAAATTGGTAAGCGAAGGTGAATTTTCGAACATTAAAAATAATCCTGTATGGCAAATCAAGAATTTTTCGCCTGTAAATGCCCGGTATATTAAGCTGAAGGCTGTCAAAAACACTTCGAACGATGATGTAGCAGGATATGCCGAAATGGATGTAATTACAGAATAATTGAGAGTCAGGAAGTGGTAAAAAATATATTATACATAGCTTTTGTTGCGTTTTTGTTTAGCATTAACGTTCAGGCACAAACAATCTTCTTTGTTTCCCCTGTCGGTGATGATTCCAACGGGGGAACACAAGCTAAGCCATTTGCTACAATAAAAAAGGCAGTGACCGAAGCCCGTAAGTTATCGGGAGAAGTTAAGATAAACCTGTTGGAGGGTACTTATTATTTAAGCCAACCGGTAGTTTTTACTCCTGAAGATTCCCGGAAAGAAAGCGAAACGCTTACAATAACAAATTTTCAAAAACAGGAAGTTGTCGTCAGTGGAAGTGTGGTTCTAAATCTGAAATGGAGCCCGTACAAAAACGGTATCTGGCAAGCGAAAGTCACACAGGATCTTGTCTTCGATCAGTTGTTTGTCGACGGGCAATTGCAGCGAATGGCCCGTTATCCGAATTACGACTCAACAGCCCATTTTCTGGGCGGAACTTCGGAAGATGCAATAAGCAAGGAGCGGGCAGTCAACTGGTCTTCACCCAAAGGTGGCTATGTTCACGCCTTGCACCAAAGTGAATGGGGTGATTTCCATTACATCATTACAGGCAAAAACGACAAAGGCGAACTTACCCTCGAAGGCGGCTGGCAAAACAACCGCCGTATGGGTATGCACAAAAAATACCGCTTTGTTGAGAATGTTTTCGAAGAACTGGATACCGCAAACGAATGGTTCTACGATAAGAAAACCAGTACATTGTATTATTTTCCTCCTAAAGGAATGAACCTCAAAACGGCGAAGTTCGAAACCCCGCAAATTGCCCATTTATTCGAATTTAAAGGTTCGGAAACCAAACCGGTAAAAAATATCAGGATCGAGGGGCTTACGATTACGGAAACCCTTCGCACTTTTATGGACAATAAAGAACCGTTGCTGCGTAGCGACTGGACCATTTACCGTGGTGGCGCGGTACTGTACGACGGTGCTGTAAATTGTTCGCTTAAAAATTGCACGCTCACCAATCTGGGAGGCAATGCCGTCTTTTTCAATAATTACAACCGCAATTGCGAAGTGTCGGGATGCCTGATTTCTGAAATCGGGGCCAGCGCCTTTTGCTTCGTTGGCGACCCAAATGCGGTACGTTCCCCCAGTTTCGAGTATGGGCAATTTGTGCCTTTGGCTCAGATAGACCGCACCCCTGGATCTAAAACAAACAACTATCCGGCTGAATGCCAGGTGGATGATAACCTGATGTTTAACCTCGGAAAAGTAGAAAAACAATCGGCAGGAGTGGAGTTGTCTATGTGCCAGAGTATCACGGTGAGCCACAATACCATCTACGATGTGCCGCGTGCCGGGATAAACGTGAGTGAAGGTACCTGGGGCGGCCATATCATCGAATACAACGATGTGTTCAATACAGTGAAAGAAAGTGGCGACCACGGCTCATTCAATTCCTGGGGGCGCGATCGATACTGGCATCCCGATAAGAAAATTCTCGATTCGATAGTAGAGACCAACTTCGACCTAACTATGCTCGATGTAGTGAAGCCTATTATTCTCAGAAACAACCGTATGCGTTGCGACCATGGTTGGGACATCGATCTGGACGATGGTTCGAGTAACTATCAAATATACAACAACCTGTGCCTGAATGGCGGCATAAAGCTGCGCGAAGGGGTTAACCGTGTAGTCGAAAACAACATCATGATAAACAACACCTTCCATCCGCATGTGTGGTTTAAAAACAGCAACGACGTTTTCCGGCACAACATTGTTTCAAGCGGATACCTGCCCATCAGGGTTCCGGTTTGGGGCAAGGAAACCGATTACAATGCTTTTCCTGATTCGGTTTCATTAAATGCGGCCAGGGATAGGGGGACGGATAAAAATTCGGTATGTGGCGAGCTGAATTTTGTTAATCCACAGGGCGGCGATTTTCGTTTGAAAGATGGCTCTGCTGCCTTTGCTGTCGGGTTTAAAAACTTTGCGATGGACAGTTTCGGAGTCGTTTCGCCGAGGTTAAAAGCTTTGGCCAAAAAAGTTCCGCTACCTGCCGTTATTAGGCTCGATCAAGTAAATAATAGCGAAATGATTGACTTTATGGGAGCTAAAGTGAAGAATCTTACCACTTTGGGCGAACGTTCGGCAACAGGAATGGACGATACCAGAGGAGTATTGGTAGTGGAAGTTGCCGCTGGATCGTTTGCATCCAGGTTCTTGCAAGCCAACGATGTGATCTTGGGTTTAAATGATAAACAAGTAAATAAACTCCGTGATTTGTTGGAAGCCCGAATGTCAGTGATCGGGGCAAACACCGGAATGGTTATTTTCCGCAACCAGAAAGAAGTGAAGAATTGGGTTGAATTGGAGGGTAATAAATAATCTCCTGTTGCTATTATCGAAATCAATTAATATAATTGAATTAGGCATTTAGTAAATATTATCAGATGCCCGGCATATCGAATACGAATAAAATAAAAGATATATGCATTGTCGAGGTTTTTTGACTCACCCCGTCGCACCGGCGGTGCTCTGCCCCTCTC